>NZ_CP173678.1:290000-938750 GCF_051903925.1 Zavarzinia sp. CC-PAN008 | reverse complement strand
GCGGTCGCCGACCAGGCGGACGACGGCTGCGAAATCCTCCGGGTCGGGCAGGGCCTGGGGCTCGGCCACCACATCGCGCGGCCGCAGCGCCACCACGTTCGAGGCGCGCGCCCCGCCCCCGCTCCCGCCGCCCCCGCCGGCCGGGGGTGGCCGGTACGGGGCGCCCCCCGGCCCGCCAGTCAGCTCGCGGATCAGGTCAGCCGGGTTGGGCAGGTCGGCCGCATGGCACAGGCGGATCAGCACCATTTCGGCCGCGGACAGGGCGGACGGCGCGTTGCGTGCCTCGTTCAGGCCCTTCAGCAGCATCTGCCACACCCGGCTGAGCGTCGCCAGGTCCAGCTGTGCCGCCAGCGCCTCGCCCCGGCTGCGCTCCAGCTCGGTCGTGGTCGCGTCCTCCCCGGCGTCGGGCACGGCCTTCAGACGGCTCAGCCAATGGGTCGTCTCCAGCAGGTCCTCCAGCACGACCAGCGGCTCCGCGCCGGCGTCGTACTGGCTGCGCAGCTCCGCCAATGCCTCGGCCATGCGGCCGGCCATGACGTGCTGGAACAGGTCGAAGATGCGGTCCCGGTCCGCCAGGCCCAGCATCTCGCGTACCGGCTCCTCGGCAACGGTGCCGCCCGCATGGGCGATCGCCTGGTCCAGGAGGGAGAGGCTGTCGCGGACCGAACCTTCGGCGGCCCGGGCGATCAGGGCCAGCGCGCCGCTGGTCGCCTGCACGCCCTCCGCCGCGCAGATGCGGCCCAGGTGCTGCATCAGGCGCCCCGTCTCGATGCGGCGCAGGTCGAAGCGCTGGCAACGCGACAGGACGGTGACCGGCACCTTGCGGATCTCGGTCGTCGCCATGATGAACTTCACATGCGGCGGCGGCTCCTCCAGCGTCTTCAGCAGCGCGTTGAACGCCGCCGTCGACAGCATGTGCACCTCGTCGATGATGTGCACCTTGAACCGCGCGGAATTGGGCGCATAGCGCACGCCGTCGATCAGTTCGCGCATGTCGCCCACGCCCGTGTGGCTGGCGGCGTCCTGCTCCAGCACGTCGA
Source organism: Zavarzinia sp. CC-PAN008 (assembly GCF_051903925.1). Classification (GTDB taxonomy): domain Bacteria; phylum Pseudomonadota; class Alphaproteobacteria; order Zavarziniales; family Zavarziniaceae. The sequence continues at coordinate 937,710 of NZ_CP173678.1, read as the reverse complement.
CATGGCGCGATTCGGCGATCGCCACGCAATGCACGCACACGCCGCACGGCTCGACCGTGGGCCCGCCGGTGCCGTCGGGGCCGATGCAGTTCAGGCCGCGGGCGATGATGCGGGCCGTGGTCGTCTTGCCCACGCCGCGCACGCCCGTCAGCATGAAGCCCTGCGCCAGGCGCCCCGCCGCGATCGCGTTGGACAGGGTGCGGACCATCGGCTCCTGCCCGATCAGTTCGGCGAAGGTCGAGGGGCGATACTTGCGCGCCAGGACGCGATAGGGCGTCGCCTGCGCGGCGGGCGCGGGCACGCCCAGGTCGAGCGCGGGCAGGGGAAGGCCGGGTTCGTCCGTCGGACCGGGGGCTGAAGGCGCGTCGGTCACGGGTCCTGCGTTCCGGCTGGGCCCCTGGGTCTGGGCTGTTGGCGGTTGGCATCGACCCCGGCCCGATGGTCACCTGTGGTGCGCATCACGGGGGCGTGCATGTCCCCGGCATGGCGGGGTGGGAGGCTGGACGCGCGACCCGAACCGGTCTCGTTACGGCTGCTTCCTTCCGGACCTGACCGAGTTGGCGAGGAGTCCGTCCGTCGCCAACCTCCCGCCCGCAATATCGGGGTTCCGCACGCGGATGGCAAGCCGTCCGCATCGCCGCAGGCAGGGGCGCATGGCACGTGGGGCAGGGGGTGTTGGCGGGTCCGGCCGGTCAGGAGGGGAGCCTGGGGGAGCGCGGTGGCGGGAAGGGGCTGGGGGGCTGGGGTTTTCCCGCCACCGCATTGGCCGGACCCATACTCGGCCAACGCCAAGGAAGATGATGGTGCAATGCGGCCGGCAATTGGCCGAATTGAGGCGAAGTCGGGGCATTGTGTTTCGGCCAGGTAACGCAGCCTGACGGGCGTTGCGCGCGGTCGAATGCAGGTCCTGCTTCAGATGTCGGGAACGTAGCCCAGCCACAGCGCCAGGGCACAGGCGACCACCACCGCCACAAGCGCCGGCCGGCCCAGGCGGGCCGCGGCCTGGGCCATGCGGCCGCGCAGGAGCAGGAGGGCGGCGACCCCGGTGCCCGCCAGGACCAGCACGACCAGCCACCAGCGCAGGGCGCCCAGGCCGTGCAGCAGGATGGCCGCCTCGAACGGCAGAACGATGACGCCCAGTGACCGGCGCACCGGGTTGCTGTCATGCAGCGCCTGCCCCCGGCCCGCCAGGAATGCGGCGCGGTTGTCGATCATCGCGGCCAGGCAGCCGGCGACGAAGACCGGCAGGACCCAGGCAGGCGTCCAGTACAGCACGGCAGCCCCGTCATGCGACCGCGAACCCCCTGCCGCGGCCCTTGGCGCAGGGTGCCGCAGGCCGGGCCACCGGCACAAGAATGCGGTTGACAGGCCGTCCGCCCATTTTACAGTCGTGTGCCGTTGTACATGGCAATGACAGACAACAACCTTTGCCCGATTGAATTGATCACATGGCACCCCGTCGTTCCGATGACAGGGTCGATGATCTGCGGGTCGCGGCATGACGAGAAGGGGAGTGGGACATGATTGGATACACCACCGTCGGCACCAACGACATGGCGCGTGCCCTGGACTTCTATGATGCGGTCCTGGGTGACCTTGGTGGCAAGCGCAGTTGGGGGACCGACCGCATGCAGGCCTATCAGTCCGGCGGTCCCGGCATGTTCGTCGTGTGCACCCCCTATGATGGTCAGGCCGCGACATCCGGCAATGGCACGATGATGGGGTTCCCCGCCGCGTCGCAGGCGGCCGTCGACAAGGCCTATGCCACCGCGATCGCCAAGGGCGCCGTATGCGAGGGCAAGCCCGGCGACCGCGGCCAGGGCTTCTATGGCGCCTATTTCCGCGACCTCGACGGCAACAAGCTCGTGGTCTTCAACATGGCCGGCTAGCCGGCGCCGGTCGACCGGCCCACCCGCCACCGGGCAGGGTTGGGCTGGGCCGGGCTCAAAGCGAAGGCAAAAGGGTCGTGGATTGATGGCGGGCGTCTGGGTGGTGTAGGGCTGGATCCTCGCCTCCGCCGGGGCGCCCTGCCGGAGCCCCCCATGGCCACAGCGACTGAGAGCGAGCCGTCTGTCACCGAGCGCAGCCACGCCCGCCGCCAGGTCCTGGCCGGCGTGCTGCTGTGCTTCGTCGCGTTCTTCTTCTATCCGATGCAGGACGCGCTGGTGAAATGGCTGGTCGAGCGCTATTCGCCCGTCCAGTTGCTGTTCGTCCGTGCCGCCGTCATCGCGCTGGCCCTGCTGGCGCTCAAGGGCCCGGCCATGCTGCGCCAGCTGGCGCATTCGCCGGTGCGGCGCGAGCTTGGCCTGTACACCATCCTGATGGTGATCGCCTGGCTGATGTTCTTCACGGCCATGCGCGAACTGCCGCTGGGCGAGGCCGTCACGCTCTACTTCTCGGCGCCTGTCCTGGTCGTGGTCCTGGCGATCCCTCTGCTGGGGGAGAAGGTGACGGGATCAGGCTGGATCCCCGTGGGCCTGGGCTTTGCCGGCGTCCTTGTAGCCTGCCGCCCTGGCATGGGCGGCGCGCTGTTCCCGGTCGCGATGGCGGTGGGGGCTGCCGTGGTCTTTGCCTTCTGCGTCATCATCGTGCGCCGGATCGGGCCGCACACCACCAGCAGCCTGCAGATCCTGGCCGGATGCCTGGGCTTCGTCATCCTGTTCGGGCCGGTCCAGCCCCTGGTCTGGCGGACGCCGGACCTGGTCGATGCCGGCCTGTTCCTGGGCATGGCGCTGAGCTGGGGCTGTGCCCAGTTCCTGTTCTTCGAGGCCTTTCGCCGGGCGCCGGCATCGGTGATCGCACCCATCGAGTTCACGGGCCTGGCCTGGGCCTTCATCTTCGGCTTCGTGGTCTGGGGCGACAGACCCGATGCACTGGTGCTGCTGGGTGCCGCGATGATCGTCGCCAGCGGCCTCCTCATCCTCCATCGCGAATGGCAGGCCTCGCGAGCCTGAAGGGGTCACACGGCGGCGGCGTGGCGCCCCTGCTGCCCCAGATAGGCGTCGAAGGCGGCGGCGACCAGGCGGGCCAGTTCGTGGCGGTGGCTGCGGATCGTCACGCGGGCCTCCGTCCGGGCGACCCAGCCGGCCGCGACCAGCGGGTCGAGGCGGACCAGGTCGTCGGCGAAGCAGGCCGCAGTCGCGCCATGCCGCCCGGCTATGGCCGCCAGGTCCGCGTCGAAGGTGCAGAGCAGGCTCTCGATCACCTCTGCCCGCAGCCGGTCGTCGCCGTCGAAGGCCTTGCCGCGCACCACGGGCAGCTGTCCCGCGGCAACGGCGCGGCGCCACGCGGGCGTGTCGGCGGTGTTCTGGGCGAAGCCGCGGGGCGTGCGGCTGATCGCGGTGGCGCCGATGCCGATCAGGGTCGTCGCATCGTCGTCGGTATAGCCCTGGAAATTGCGGCGCAGGTGACCACTGGCCTGCGCCAGGGCCAGGGGGTCGTCCGCGCGGGCGAAATGGTCGATGCCGATCTCGCGATAGCCCGCATCCTCGATCACCGCGCGGGCCATCGCCGCCTGGCGCAGCCGTTCCGCCGCGTCCGGCAGGGCCGCCTGGGGCATCAGCCCCTGGTGCGGCCGCATCCAGGGCACGTGCGCATAGCCGAAAATGGCCAGCCGGCTGGGCTCCAGCGCCGCCAGGGCGGTCGCCGTGGCCTCGACCGCGTCCAGCGTCTGGCGGGGCAGGCCATACATCAGGTCGGCATTGATCGCAGCGATCCCCGCGTCGCGCAGATGGTCGAACGCCGCCCGCACCACGGCCAGGGGCTGCACCCTGCCGATCGCCTCCTGGACGAGGGGGTCCAGGGTCTGGACGCCCAGGCTCGCCCGGGTGACGCCATGGGCCGCCAGGTGGCGCGCGCCCTCCGCCGTCAGGTGGCGCGGGTCCAGTTCGATCGCGTGCTCCATGTCCGGCCGCAGGCGGAAGCGCTGCGCCAGGTCCTCCATCAGGCCAGCGAAGCAGTCGGGCGGCAGGATGTTGGGCGTGCCACCGCCCCAGTGCAGGTGCGCGACCTCCACGCGCCCCAGCCGCGCCGCCAGCAGCGCGATCTCCTGGTGCAGCCCCTCGACATAGGTCCGCACGGGGGCGTCGCGCCGCACCGCCTGGGTCGCACAGCCGCAATAGTGGCATAGGGCCCGGCAGAACGGCACATGCAGGTAGAGGGAGATTGCCTGCCCCGCCTGCCCCACCTCGTCCAGCCAGGCGGCATGCCGTGCCGGCGTGACCTCGGCCGAGAACTGCGGCGCGGTCGGATAGGAGGTGTAGCGTGGCACCGGGCGCCGGGCGAGTTCGACCAGCGTAGGGTGAAGGTCTGGCGGGGGCAGGGTGTTCATGCGGCCAGCCTGGATGTCCGGCCGCCCAGCCGCATTGCGCAGGGTCAAGCCGCCGCGATGCCATGGCTGCCCAGCCGGGCGGGGTGCTTGACGGCGCAGGGCTCGGCTTTGCACGCTGTATGACGAAAGACATCGCAAAAGCGGGGCAGGGGTCGGGGACGTTGCGTCCCGCGCGCTGCCCGGCGTCGGAGGAATCGACCATGCGGGAAGCCGTCATCGTGTCCTATGCCCGGACCGGACTCGCCAAGTCCGGCCGCGGCGGGTTCAACATCACACCCCCCATGTCGATGGCCGCCCATGCGATCAAGCATGCGGTTGAGCGCTCCGGGGTCGAGGCCGACTTCGTCGAGGACTGCTATCTGGGCAACAACGCGCACGCGGCACCCAATATCGGCCGCCTGGCGGGCCTGCTGGCCGGCCTGCCGGTGACGACGGCCGGCGTCTCGGTCAACCGCTTCTGCTCGTCGGGCCTGCAGACGATCGCAATGGCGGCCAACCACATCCGCAGCGATGGCGCCGACTGCGTCGTGGCGGGCGGCGTCGAGAGCATCTCCATCCCCGGCGGCGGCGTGCCCAGCGAGTCGGTCGATCCTGAGCTGCTGAAGATCGCGCCCGACATCTTCATGGCGATGATCGACACGGCCGACATCGTGGCCGAGCGCTACAAGGTCAGCCGCGAGTACCAGGACGAATATTCGCTGGAATCGCAGCGCCGCATGGCGGCAGCCCAGCAGGCCGGTCTGTTCAAGGACGAGATCGTGCCGATGAAGACCAGGATGAAGACGGTGGACAAGGCGACGGGGCAGGAGAGCGTCGTCGACTACGTCGTGACCAAGGACGAGTGCAATCGCCCCGACACGACGCTGGAGGGGCTGGCCAAGCTGCAGCCGGTCAAGGGGCCGGGCAAGTACATCACCGCCGGCAATGCCAGCCAGCTATCCGACGGTGCCGCCGCCGTGGTCCTGATGGAGGCCAAGGAGGCAGAGCGCCGCAATATCGAGCCGCTGGGCCGCTTCGTGGCCTGGGCCGCGGCGGGGTGCGAGCCGGACGAGATGGGTATCGGCCCCGTCTTTGCGGTGCCCAAGCTGCTGAAGCGCCACGGCCTGACGGTCGACGACATCGACCTGTGGGAGCTGAACGAGGCCTTTGCCAGCCAGTGCCTCTATTCGCGCGACAAGCTGGGCATCGATCCTGAGAAGTACAACGTCAACGGTGGCTCGATCGCGATCGGCCATCCCTTCGGCATGACGGGTGCCAGGCTCGCCGGCCACATCCTGCTCGAGGGGCGGCGGCGCAAGGCCAAGTGGGGCGTGGTCACGATGTGCATCGGCGGCGGCCAGGGCGGCGCCGGCCTGTTCGAGATCTATTCCTGAGTAGGCGCCACCGTTACACCTGATGCTTCGAGACGGCCCTTCGGGCCTCCTCAGCATGATTCCGTTGTTTTTTGCCAAAAGAATTACAACGTTCGTCATCCTGAGGAGGGCCGCAAGGCCCGTCTCGAAGGATGTGGGCGCAGGTCCCGCCGCAGCACCGGTTCCGCGGTAGCCCCGCAGCCTCGTTTGACGGATCGTCCCGCGGCCTGTAAGGCCGGCCCCTGCTGCACGTCGACAGCGAACCGGGAGGCCCGCCCAAGTGTCCGAGAGCGATCTGTTCCAGCCTGCCACGTTCCAGGGCCTGGCCCTGGCCAACCGCATCGTCTTCTCCCCCACTACCCGGGCGCGCGCCGACATGCAGGGCCGCGTCGGTGACCTTCAGGCGCTCTACTACAGCCAGCGTGCCTCGGCCGGCCTGCTGATTACCGAGGCGACGGCCGTGGTCCCCGGCGGGCGCGGTGGCCCCTATCTGCCCGGACTGTGGGACGACGCCCAGGTGCCGGGCTGGCGCCAGGTGACGGACGCGGTCCATGCGGCCGGCGGGAAGATCTTCTGCCAGCTCTGGCATGCCGGGCGCCTCAGCCATTCCTCGCTCAGCGCGGATGGCGGCCTGCCGGTGGCGCCGTCCGAGAAGCAGCAGGAGGGCAAGGTCTGGACCGAACAGGGCATGGTCCCCTACGAGACCGCACGGGCGCTCGCCCTCGACGAGATTCCGACAGTGATCGGCTGGTACCGCGACGCGGCCGCCCGGGCCAAGGCGGCCGGCTTCGACGGCGTGGAACTGCACGCCGCCCATTCCTACCTGATCGACGCCTTCTTGCGCGACATGACGAACAGGCGGACGGATGCCTATGGCGGCTCGGTCGAGAACCGCGTCCGCCTGCCGGTCGAAGTGCTGCAGGCCATCCTGGAGACGTGGGAGCCGGCGCGTGTCGCGGTCCGCATCTGCCCCATCGGCCACGCCTACAATGCCTGGGACTCGAACCCTGAGCCGCTGTTCACCCATTTCGTGGAGCGGATGAACGACCTCAACATTGGCTGGCTGGACCTGGTGGAGGGCGACACCGGCAATTCGCGCGAAGCGGAACCCAGCTTCGAACTGCAGAAGCTGCGCCGCCTGTTCCGCAACACGGTGATCGTCAACAACCTCTATGACCGCGACCTGGCGCTGCAGGCGCGGGCGCAGAACTGGGGCGACCTGGTCGCGTTCGGCCGCGCCTTCATCGGCAATCCGGACCTGGTGGAGCGCCTGCGCCTGAATGCGCCCCTGACCGAGGCCCCGCTGAAGAGCTACTACGCGGGGGGCGCGCGGGGCTATACCGACTTCCCCACCCTGGCGGAACAGCGCGCCAAGGCCAGCTGAGGATCGGCGCGGCGGCTCCGCCGTCGCTCCGGCTTGCAGGCACCCTCCCGCTCAGCGATGATGTTACATGATAACATTCGTTGAGCGGGGCGCGGGATGACAAGGGCTACGGAGCCGATGCCGGTCCAGCGGGCCGCCACCTGGGACGCCAGCGTCGCCGACTATGCCAGCCTGGCGGAGCCCTTCACCGCCCAGTACGCGGTCCAGGCCCTGGCCCTGGCGGGCGGTGGCCGGCCTGGGCAGCGCATCCTGGACGTGGCCGCGGGCACGGGCGCGCTGACCATGCCGGCGGCACAGGCCGGGGCGTCGGTGCTGGCCGTCGACTTCTCCGCGGGCATGGTCGCCCACCTGGACCAGCGCCTGCGCCTTGCGGGACTGGATGCGCTGGGCTGCGCCGCGCGGGTGATGGACGGGCAGGCGCTGGACCTGCCTGACGGCGGGTTCGACGCCGCGTTCTCGATCTTCGGCGTCATGATGTTCCCGGACTTCCGCAAGGGTCTGGCCGAAATGGCGCGCGTCCTGCGCCCCGGCGGCACGGCCTGCCTTGCGGTGTGGACGCGCAGCGATGGGGCAGGTCCCGCCCCCATCCTGGGCGAGGTGCTGCGCGACCTGTTCCCGCAGATCCAGCGGCCGGTGCCGCCGCCCGGCATGCAGATCCTGATCACGCCGGACGGCCTTGCGGCGGAGCTGGGCGCGGTGGGGCTGGTCGAAGTGGCGGTCACCCGGATCCACGGCAGCTGGCACGCGCCATCGGCGGACTGGGCCGTGGACAACGCCACGCTGATGTTCCGCCAGTCGCCGGTCTATGCCGCGCTGTCGGCGGAGGACCGGCAGCGCCTGGCGGAGGCATTGCGCGCGCGGATGAAGGCCGACCATGCCGGTCGCGTCGAGATCCCGGCCGAGGCCCTGGTCGGCATCGCCCGGCGACCCTGAGCCGCCGGCTTGATCGTCATTCCGGGCGGCTAGTTTGCCGTGCTGGCGATCTGGAAGATGTTGGCCTGGCGGGAGACGTGGCCGTCATAGACGCGCAGGAACAGGGGGTTGCTGTTCCCCGACGCATCCTGTGCAGTGATCGTGACGGCGGCGGCGCACAGTGTGCCGCTGGGCGCTGTCGCGACCTTGGCCGTGCCGGGCGTGATCGTGGCGAACGCCTCGGTCCAGGCCTCCGCCAGGCGCGCGGCGGCCTGTTCCGCCGTGGCACAGTCGGCATAGACCAGGGACACCGCCATGCCGGGATGCGGGCCCGTCTGAACGTCCGCGACAAGGCCCGAGAAGAAGGGCGGGACGCCGCGCGCGGCCTTTGCCTGGGCGGCTTCCAGCTTCGCGCGCAGGGTGTCCATGTCGCCCCCGGCACCCAGCATGGCGGCAGGATCCAGCCCGCCCGTGCCGATCGTGGGAGAGACCAGCATTGCCTGCCGGATCTCTGCCCCGGCCGCCGCGGTGTCCAGGCCGTCCAGCGCCGCCGTGACCAGGACATTGCTGGTCAGGCGCGCAGGCTCGCCCAGGTCGAGAAGGGCGGCCACGGGCTCGGGCCCGGGCGCCTGGATGATGGCCGCCCCGTTCGCGGCCACGAAATAGGACCGGCCCAGGAGCCCCCGCCACGGACTGGCCGGCTGACGCCGCGTGAGGTTCACCTCCATCGGCGCGCCATTACTCAGCATCCCGGCCCGCCCGGGTACCGGCTCGAAGTCGCCGTCTTCCAGCCCATCAAGAACGGCTGCGGCGGCGGCGGCGTCGCGCATCGTCCAGACGGTCACCGGAATCGGTGGCTGGCCAAAGCCTGCGACATGGCGGATGTCGGACAGTGGCGGCGCGCCCGCCGCGGCCCATGCGTCCGGACCCACCATGCGCAGCGCGTCGAGCGGCGGCAGGGAGCTGCCCAGGACCATGCGGCGGACCGCCTCGGTCCGTGCTTCGCCTGAGGCCTGGGCGATCGGCTGCATGTCGACGAACCAGGCCTGTTCCGCATCGTTCCTGTGGAACGCCGCATCGGGCAATTGGGCGAACGCCGCGCGCAGGGCGGCCGTAGCCTGTGCCTCATCGGCCCTGGCGGGGGCATTGCCAAGGGCCGAGAGGGCCAGCAGGGCCGCGGCAAGAACGCGTGCGGCGGCGGGACGACGGGTCGGCATGGCGGATTCTCCTACGCAACGCCCAAGGCAACAGGACAGGGCAACAGAACGGGACAACAGGTTGGCGCGGGCTGGTCAGGCGACCCGCAGCCCGTGCAGGATCGCCAGCGCCGCCAGCGCGGCCGTCTCCGCCCGCAGGATGTTGGGACCCAGGCTGACGCGGGCAACGCCCGGCAGTTCCGCCAGCAGGGCCCGCTCGCGCGCGCTGAAGCCACCCTCCGGCCCGATCAGGATGGCCAGGTCGGCGGTCGCGTGGGCGCCTGCCACCTGGGCCAGGGGGGCGCCGCCGCTCTCGTCGCAGAACAGCAGGATCGTGTCCGGTGGCCGCGCGGCCACGGCTTCGCCCAATGGGCGCGGCGGGTCGATCCGGGGCAGGGTCAGGCGCTCGCACTGCTCCGCGGCCTCGGCAGCGTTGGCGCGCAGGCGCTCCGCGTTCAGCTTCGGGATCGCCGTGCGCTCGGTCAGGACGGGGACCAGGGCCGATGCGCCCAGTTCGGTCGCCTTCTCCGCCAGCAGCTCCAGCCGCTGGCCCTTCAGCGGGGCGAACCACAGGGCGGGCCCCGGCTCCGGCGCCTGGGGCCGCAGCTGCGCCTGAACTTCCAGCACCGGATGGCGGGCACTGCCGGACACGGCTGCCCGCCATTCTCCGTCGCGGCCATTGAACAGGCGCAAGGGCGCCCCCGCCTCAAGCCGAAGGACGCGGGTCAGGTAGTGCGCCTGGGGGGCGGTCGGCGCGACCACCAGTCCGGCTGCCAGGTCGTCGGGCACGCATAGGCGCGGTCCGCTCATCCCTGCGGCCCTTGCGGGGCTTGAGTGCGGCCCGTCCCTCCCTTAAGGCTCTGCGGCATGAGCCTGCCTGCCGATCGCATCCACAACAGCTGGGTCGACCATGCGCCGGGCTGGGTCAAGCCTTATCTGCGCCTGGCCCGGTTCGACCGTCCCATCGGCACCTGGCTGCTGCTGTTCCCCTGCCTGTGGTCGGCGGCCCTGGTTGCCGGCGCCCTGGCGCAGGCGGGTGACCACTGGACGGCGCGCCTGCCCAACCCCCTGCATGTGGCGCTCTTCGCCATCGGGGCGGTTGCGATGCGGGGGGCCGGCTGCACGATCAACGACATCGTCGATCGCGACATCGACGCGGCCGTCGCCCGGACGCGCGGCCGGCCGCTGCCGTCGGGTGCGGTCACGCTGCGGGGGGCGCTGGCCTTCCTGGGACTGCAGCTGGCCGTGGGCCTGGCCGTCCTGCTGTGCTTCAACACATTCACGATCGCGCTGGCGGCCTCCTCCCTGGTGATCGTCGCCGCCTATCCCTTCATGAAGCGGATCACCTATTGGCCGCAGGTGGTGCTGGGCCTGGCATTCAATTGGGGTGCCCTGGTCGGCTGGTCGGCCGTCACCGGCGATCTTGGCCTGCCGGCTGTGCTGCTCTATGCGGCGGGGATCACCTGGACGCTGGGCTATGACACGATCTATGCCCACCAGGACAAGGCGGACGACGCCATTGTCGGGGTCAAGTCCTCGGCCCTCGCCCTGGGGTCCGGCACGCGGCCGTTCCTGTTCGCGATCTATGGCGTTACCTGGGTCCTGCTGGGCCTGGCCGGCCTGACGGCGGGCCTGGGCTTCTGGTACGTGCTGGCGCTGGGCCCGGCCTTCATCCATCTGTTCTGGCAAGCCATGCTGGTCCGCCTGGACGAGCCGGAGCATTGCCTGATGACCTTCCGTTCCAATGTCGCAGTGGGCTGGCTGGTCCTGGCGGCCCTGGTGATCGGCGCGCTGGTGAAGCCCGTATGAGCCCGGCGCCAATGGGCCGGTCACGCTGACCCGTCCCGCCTGAGGAGACCCGATGGCCTATCGCAGCTTGCGCGACTTCATGAGCCGGCTGGAGGACAAGGGCCGGCTGGTCCGCGTGGACAAGCCGGTCTCGACCGTCCTTGAAATGACCGAGATCCAGACCCGGCTGCTGGCCGAGGGCGGCCCAGCCGTCCTGTTCGAGAACCCGGTCAAGGCGGACGGCACGCGGTCGACGATCCCCGTCCTGGTCAACCTGTTCGGCACGGTCGAGCGCGTCGCCTGGGGCATGGACCGGGAGCCGTCGCAGCTGCGCGAGGTGGGCGAGACGCTGGCCTTCCTGCGCCAGCCCGAACCGCCCGGCGGCTGGCGCGAGGCGCTGGACATGCTGCCTTTGCTGCGCACCGTCATGGCGATGAAGCCCAGGACGGTGGGCCGCCCGCCCTGCCAGGAAGTGGTGCTGAAGGGTGACGACATCGACCTCAACGCGCTGCCCATCCAGACCTGCTGGCCGGGGGAGCCGGCGCCGCTGATCACCTGGCCGCTGGTCGTGACCAAGGGGCCGTCGGGCTCGAAAGAGGACAGCTTCAACCTCGGCATCTACCGCATGCAGGTGACGGGGCGAAACACCACGCTGATGCGCTGGCTGAAGCATCGCGGCGGGGCCCAGCATCATCGCCGCTGGGGCCTTGAGAAGCGCGAGCCGCTGCCCGTCGCCGTGGTCCTGGGGGCCGATCCGGGCACCATCCTGGCGGCGGTGACGCCGGTCCCGGACACCCTGTCGGAGTACCAGTTCGCAGGCCTGTTGCGGAACGCCAAGGTCGAACTGGCCGACTGCCTGACCGTGCCGCTGAAGGTGCCGGCCCAGGCCGAAATCGTGCTGGAGGGGCATGTCTCCCTCGACGATTACGGGGACGAGGGACCTTATGGCGACCATACCGGCTACTACAACTCGGTGGAGCCATTCCCCGTCTTCACCGTCAGCGCCGTCACCATGCGGCGCGAGCCGATCTACCTGTCGACCTTCACCGGCCGGCCGCCGGACGAGCCCAGCGTCCTGGGCGAGGCGCTGAACGAGGTCTTTGTCCCCCTCATCATCCAGCAGTTCCCGGAAATCACCGACTTCTGGCTGCCGCCCGAAGGCTGTTCCTATCGCATCGCCGTCGTATCGATGAAGAAGGCCTATCCGGGCCATGCCAAGCGCGTGATGATGGGCGTGTGGTCGTACCTGCGGCAGTTCATGTACACGAAGTTCGTGATCGTCGTGGACCATGACGTGAATGCCCGCGACTGGAAGGACGTCATGTGGGCGATCTCCACCCGCATGGACCCGGTGCGCGACATCACCATGGTCGAGAACACGCCCATCGACTACCTGGACTTCGCTTCACCCGAGAGCGGGCTGGGCGGCAAGGTCGGGCTGGACGCCACGAACAAGCTGCCGCCGGAGACCCACCGCGAATGGGGCCGCCAGATCCGCATGGACCAGGCCGTGGTCGACAAGGTGGATCGCATGTGGAAGGACCTGCGCCTGCCCGGCACCGGCAAGGCGATCTGGCGGTGAGGTCCGCAGCCCTCGGCATCTGCCTGGCGCTGCTTGCCGGTTCGGCCGTCGCCCAGGCGCCGGGAGCCCAGGACGACATCACCTGCCAGGTGCGCGCGATGATCGTGGACGACGCGCCGGAAGGCCTGGTGGTGCGCGCCCGGCCGGGCGATCGCGCCCGGATCGAAGGCACGATCGCCACCCAGCCCGACCTGGCCGTGGTCAAGCTGGTGGGCTATCGCGACGGCTGGGTCCATATCGACGGCGCCCGCGCCGGCGAGAACGAGGAGTTCCGCGGCATGGGCTGGATCCAGGCGCCGCGCCTCGCCGTGTCGACCGCCCCCACCGCGCAGCGCAGCGTGCCCGGCCGCGCCCTGCCCAATCCGCAAGGCGGCGTCGCAACCTTTGTCCCCTCGGACAAGGCCTATGAGGTCAAGGGCTGCCAGGGCGCCTGGGTGCAGATCCGTGTGAACCAGACCCGCGTCTGGCTCGCCCCCGGCGACTACTGCGCCCGCCCCCCCGGCACCTGTCCGGCACGCTGAGGCGCGCCATGAGCACGGAGTGCATCACCCTCGCCCCCGTAGAACCCGACGACATTGCCGACTTCAAGCGGGACCTGCAGGACGCCTTCGCGATAGCTGTCATCGAAGAGTTCGGATCGCTGCCGGACGGACCGATCCCCGCGGACGACGTCCTCGATGGCGCAATTCGTGCCCCAAGGTCCGTCGTGCTGCACATTCTGCGCGACGGCCGGAAAGTTGGCGGTGCCGTCTTGAGCATCGACACGGAAACGCATCACAACGCGCTCGACCTGTTCTTTGTGAAAGTGGGCGAGCACGGTCGCGGCATCGGTCTCAAGGCCTGGTTCGAGATCGAGAAGATGTACCCCGAGACGATCACCTGGCAAACGCATACGCCGTACTTTGAGAAGCGGAATATCCATTTCTACGTGAACAAATGCGGCTTCAGGATCATTGCGTTCTTCAACAACCATCATCCCGATCCGAACCAAGCTGGCGAGGACGACCTGCCCGGCGGGGACGGTGCAGCATTCCAGTTCGAGAAGGTCATGCGCAGCGTGTGCCGTTGCGCCAAGGTGGCCTCCGACTGAGCGCTCTCCCCCAGCGGGTTCGTCGCCGGTGGCCGCCCGACCGCGATCAGGCCGCCTGCATGACAGTGAACGAGCTTCTCTCTTCTTATGCGAATGACTTGCATAATCATGTGCAGCAGGCCAGGCTGGCGGGGTTGTGTGAAGAGGAGAGGCCATGGACACCCACCCGCCCTGCCCGCCGGACCCGCGGGTCCTGGCGCTGGATACGCCCGACTGGTTCGCGATCGTGGTCCTGCGCCTGTGGTCGCGACCGGACGAACCCCTGCCGCCGGGTGCGCCCCAAGGCTGGCGCGCGGGCTTCCAGGCGGCTGGCCTGGACGCGGAGGCGATGCAGGCCTTTGCCGCGACCTGTCGCCTGCTGGCCGCGGCCTCGCGGCCCCTGGATGTCCGCTGCCTGCACTGCCGCGCGGTGGGAGAGGACGAGTGGCGCTGGGTCCGCCTGCTTGAGCGGCTCCAGGCGGGGGACGATGCGGCCGCCTGGCGCGTGCTGCTGGGCTGGATGGCGCCGGCGGCCGCGCGGCTGGCCATGGCTCCGGCCGGGGTCCTGGCCCGTCACCTGCGCGCCGCCGGGCTCGTCCTCAGTGCGGCATCGCCCGACCTGCCGGCGCTTGCGGGAATCCGGGTGACCGGCACCCCCGATGCCGGCTTGCGCCTGGTGCACTGAGGGGCCGTGCCGCCCGGGCCACCCGGCAGGAATCTCCCGGGGACAGGCGGCAGGAATCGCTTAACCAACTTAACCTGCCGCGCGGAAGAATCTGCCCAGTACCATCAACATGTTGAATTCGCTTGCATTTCAGGTCTGGTGAGTCGTTGGCACGCTGCTTGCTGTCAGTCCTGCGGGTACCTCGTGAAGGCGAGGTCGGACAAACGCAAGAAGGGCGACTTCCATGGTTCTCACCGTCAACAACAACTACTCTGCCGCGATCGCGCTCCAGAACCTGAACGTTACGAACAGGTCGTTGGAACAGACCCAGACGCGTATCAATACCGGGCAGAAGGTGTCGACGGCGAAGGACGATGCCGCCATCTATGCGATTTCAGAGCTGCAGAAGGGTGAAGTCTCGGGCTTCACTTCGGTGCGCACGGCGATTTCGAACGGCGAGTCGATCGTGGGCGTGGCGCTGGACGCCGGCAAGCAGATCACCTCCATCGTCAACGAGATGATGAAGAAGACGGTCCAGGCCCAGGACCAGACCCTGACCACCGCGCAGCGCGCCGCCATCAATACCGACTACCAGGCGCTCTACGCGCAGATCTTCAACATCGTCAACAACGCCCAGTTCAACGGGCAGAACCTGATCGGCACCTCGGCCGCGACGATCAACGTGATCGTCAACACCAACGGGGATTCGATCACCGTGACGGCCCGGACGCTGACCCCGACCGCGATCGGCCTGCCGGCGTCGATCGGCCCGAACGATACCGCCGCCGGCGCCAGCGCTGCCGTCACCATGGTCCGCTCGGCTCTGGGCACGACCGCCTCCCGCCTGGGCAACCTGGGCGCCAATGCCCGCTCGCTGGAGGCGCAGAACGCCTTCACCAAGTCGCTGATCGACGCCGTGACGCACTCGATCTCGAACCTGATTGATGCCGACCTGGCCGAGGAATCGGCCAAGCTGCAGGCACTTCAGATCAAGCAGCAGCTGGGCGTGCAGGCCCTCTCCATCGCCAATTCGGCGCCGCAGGTCATCCTGTCGCTGTTCCGGTCCTAGGCGTCGGCGCGTGACGGTGCGCCTTAACGACTCGTTGAGGCATTTCGTGCGAGGCTGATCTGTTCCAACAGCCCTGGGCGCGCTCCGCCCGGGTGCGCCAGGGGTCGCTGACGCAGGAGTGCGTGCCCGCGACCGGCCGGAGGTGTCATGAGCTCGGTGTCGTCATTGGCGCTGTACAAGCAGCTGATCAAGTCGGCGCCGGAGCAGTATGCGAAGTTCGCATCCAGCGCCCAGGTGACCAAGGGGATCGAGGACTTCAAGTCGCGCCTCTCCCGGGTCGAGACGGTCGACGACTTCCTGAACGATCGCAAGCTGATGGACTTCGCCATGCAGGCCTTCGGCCTGGGTGGCGACGCGACCGACCTGGGTTTTGCCCGGCGGGCGCTGAAGGAAGATCCGGCGGCGGAGGATTCGACGGTGGCCAAGACGGGCGACTCCCGCCTGAAGGCCCTGGCCGAGGCTTTCGATTTCGCCAAGTCCGGCGTGGCCAAGCTGCAGAGCGGCGAGTTCGTGAGCGAACTGGCCACCCGCTATACCGGTGCCAAGTACGACGCCAAGCTGCGCGAGCAGAGCCCCGCCCTGCAGCAGGCGCTGGCCTTCCGCCAGCAGTCGGGGTCGATGCAGACGGCGCTGGACGTCCTGGGCAGCGGCAGCGCCCGCAATGTCGTCACCGCCGTGCTGAACGTGCCGGTGCAGATCGTCAACCAGTCGGTCGCACGCCAGGTCGACTACATCAATGCCCGGCTCGACGTCTCGCAGTTCACGGTCGAGAACAAGGGCCCGACCAGGGCCCAGGTCCTGAACGAGAAGCTGGCGACGACCGGCGCCTATATCGCGGCGTCGAACCAGGCGCAGGCGACGGTCGACACGATCGGCGACAAGCTGAAGTCGCTGATCGACTCCTATGACAACCTCTCCAAGGTCCTGGCGATCGTGCCGCCGGAGAAGCGCGGCGATCCGGCCGTCGTCGACGACCTGATCGGCCTGCAGGGCCAGCTGGGGGCCGCGGCATCCGCGCTCAACGAGCAGAGCGGCACCATCAACACCCTGAATTCGCTGCTGACCCTGGCCGGCCGGGAAATCGCCGCCAAGGACAAGGACGGCAAGGACATCCCCGTCACGGCGCAGCGCGTGGCGCAGATCAAGGCCGACTTCGCGGCCGCCATCAGCCAGCTGACGACCCGCATGGGCGAGGCGGGCTACGGCACCTATAACGGCCAGACGGTCCTCAACAACCCCCCCTCGGGCACGCTGGACACCGTCACCCTGACCCTGGACCCCCAGGGGACGAAGGTCAGCGTCACGGACGTCAACCAGCCCGACATCCTGACGGCCCTCAATGCCGCCAACGCGGTCATCCAGGGCGCCACCGACGAGGCCAGCCTGCAGGCTGCGCTGCGCGGGACCGAGGCCCAGCTGATCACCGCGAAGCGGGCGCTGGACCCCGTCCGGGAGAAGGTGCTGCAGCAGCAGGGCCAGGTTCAGTCCAAGGTGGCGGGCGTGCCGTCGTGGGAAACCAACCTGGACCTGGGCGGAATCGCCACGGGGCGGGAGGCGGTGGACCGCGCGGGCACCGCCCTGACGACCATCACGTCGATGGTGGCGGAGCTGAAGTCGCTGGCCCGCCAGGCAGCCGACCCGGCCGCATCGGCCGAGACCAAGGCCCGCCTGCAGGCCGCCTATGGCGAGCGCATCGCCACCATGCAGAAGGCCGTCGCCGACGCGGGTGCCGGTGGCGGCGACAACCTGCTCTCGGGCACGGGCACCTTCACCTATCGCATCAAGGAGGATGCGACCAACGGCGACATCACGACGAGCCTTGTTGGGCGGGACCTGGCCGCCACGTTGCAGCAGCTGGCGGGCAAGGACCTGACGAACGCGGCGGACGCGCAATCGCTGGTCGACCTGGTCAACGGGGCCGTGGGCACGGCCCTCAGCGCCACGCGCTCCGACATCTCGCGCATCGGCTCGGTGCTCTCGGGCGCCGAGAACCTGGACTCGCGCGGCAAGGTCCAGTCCCAGATCAAGCTCTATGTCTCCGGCCTCAAGGCGATGATCGAGGCCGCGGGATCGGGCGGGATCAACGTCCTGGACCCCGCCGCGACCGACGCCAAGGTCGACCTGGCGGACGGGCCCGGCAGCGCGACGCTGCGTGCCCATTCCGACCTGCTGTCCAGCCTGAAGGCGACGCTGGACGGCGCCAGCGCCGAGATCGGCGCGGGGTGGAGCGGCCTGACCAACACCAACCTGCGCGGTCGCCTGACGACCGCCTGGCTCAAGGTTTCCGACATCTCGGGCGCGCTAGCGACGAACCGGGGCGAGCTGGAGGCGGAGCAGACCCGCCTGCAGAAGGACATCTCCGCCGAACAGACGGCGCCCGGCACCCTGAACGAGGTGACGCCGTTCGCGGACAAGTTCATCCAGCGCTATCTGGCCTTGGCCGATGCCGGCGGCGGCAACACCTCGGTCAATGGCAGCCTGGCGTCGAGTGCGCTGGTCGCCCTCAGCCTGCTGAGCTGAACCGCCTCACGGCTCCACCACCGCCGACCAGGGCGAGACGAAGCCGGCGCGCAGGCCCGTGTCGCCATAGTGGATCTCGGTATTGCCGCTGCCGGAGAGGCCCATCTGGATCAGGCGGAAGCCGAAGCCCTGGCGCGTCGGGAAGCGGGCCGGCGGCCCGCCCGACTCCTCCCAGTCCAGGCGGAACTGAACCTCGCCCGCGCGCTCGATCGCCTGCCAGCTGATCCTGACATGCCCGCTCTCGACCGAGAGGGCACCATGCTTGGTGGCGTTGGTCGCCAGCTCGTGCAGCAGCATGGCGACCGACAGCGCGGCCTTGGAGGTCAGGCGCAGGTCCGGGCCGACCAGCGTGAAGCGCCCTTCGTCGGACTGGATGCTGATGACGCCGCGCGCCACCGCGCGGATGTCCGCGGCCAGCCAGTGCTGCTGCACCAGGACGTCATGGGCCCGGCTGAGGGCAACCAGCCGACCCAGGAACGCCTGCACCGGCGCCCGGTCGGTGACCGTTTTCAGCGTCTGCGTCGCCAGCGCCTGGACGATGGCGACCGTATTCTTCAGCCGGTGGCTCAGTTCCTCGTTCAGGATGCGCTGCTCGTCCTCCGCGCGCAGCTTGGCGATGCCGGCATGCAGGCGGTCCGCGACCGCGGCGGCAAAGCGCACGTCCTCCGCCGTCCAGGCGCGCGGCTGCGCGTCATGGACATAGGTTGAGCCGACCAGCGCGCCGCGCTCGATCACGGGCACCACGATCATCGCCCGCGTGCCGATCGTGCTGAACCCCGCCACATCCGCCGCAAGATCCGGGTGCGCCGCCAGGTCGTCGACCACCAGCGGCCGATGCTCAAGCAGCCGCGCGGTCGAGGCGGTGTAGTCGGCGATGGGATGATCGCCCTTGACCGACACCGTGCCCTGGGGCGCCGCGGGCCCGACCCAGTCCGCGAGGACGCGATACGCGCCGCGGGCCGTGTCGATCGCGGCATAGCCGGCGCGGGCAGCGCCCAGCGTCTCGCCCAGGATGCGGGCGGCCAGGGCGGCAACGGCGTCCAGGCTGCCGGCGTCGCGCACCTGTGCGCCCAGTTGCGCCAGCGCCTGGGTCCGCAGCTCCGCCAGCTTGCGCTCGGTGACGTCCTGGACGACGCCATAGAGCTTGACCGGCCGGCCCTGCGCGTCGTGCAGGAATTCTGCGCGCCTGGCGATCCAGCGCAGGGCGCCGTCATCGGCCCGCCGGATGCGGTATTCGACGTTCAGCGCCGCCACCCCCTGGTGCCGCGTGGCGGTGTTGGACGGGATATGGCTGTCGTCCGGCACGATCAGGCGCTGCACCTCCGTCGCCGGGACCCCGTCGGTCGGGGGCAGGCCGAACAACTGAAGGAAGGTGGGCGACGGGTGCACCAGGTCGGTGTCGAGGTCGAGCTCGAACGTCCCCGTGCGGCCCGCCTTCTGGGCCAGGCGCTCGCGCAGCGCCTCGGCATCCAGGCCGTCGGGACGGCTCTCCGCCGGCGTGGGCGCGCGCGGCAGCTGGGCCGCGGCAAGCCGCGCCAGCGCCTTCAGTCCGTCCGCCTGCGCCGGGCTCAGGCCCTGCGGCCGGGGCTGGCGGTCGCTGACCCTCAGCACGCCCAGCGCTTCCCCGTCGGGTCCCGGCAGGGCCGCGGCGGCGTGGAAGCCGGCACCCTGGTCCGGACCGGGCTCAGGGGCCGCGCCATGCAGTTGCAACTCGGCCGACGCCGCCGCGCAGATCAGGCGGGCCAGGGCCAGGACATCGTCCAGCGCCGGCTGGCCCGGACCGCCGGGGTCCGAACCGGCGCCAGGCGCCTGCATGTCCAGGTCTGAAGGCCGCTGCGCATCGGTCATGCGGGGGTGCATCCGTTTCCGTTCAAGCTCTGAACAGGAATACGGCGGGGATGCGAAAGTTGCCCGCCGTCACACGTGACGCAGGTCTGCCGCGTATTCGTGGCGGCGGAGGCAACCAGATCGATCCCGCGCCGTTATTGGTGGGAAGATTGGCCCCAGGCACGCATGCATTCCCATGCGCGCCGCGGGCCCAGGTCCAGGATGGTGCATCCCATGCGTGAAGAACCGGTCGTGCTGGTGGTCGAGGATGAAGGCCTGATTCGCCTGGATATCGTCGATGCCATGGAGGAAGCCGGCTATCGCACGCTGGAGGCCGACAATGCCGACGATGCCCTGGCCCTGCTTGAACAGCATCCCGAGGTGCGCGCCGTTTTTGCCGACGTGCGCATGCCCGGATCGATCGACGGCGTGCGCTTGGCCCATATCGTGCGCGACCGCTGGCCGCCCGTGGCGCTGATCGTCACGTCCGGCCATCGCATGCTGGGCCCGACCGATCTGCCGGAACGTGCGGCCTTCGTGCCCAAGCCCTATCGCACGCGCGACATCGTGGCGATGCTGGCGACGGTGATCGGTGGCGAGCGCGACGCCCGGCGCGACGCCCGGGCGATGCCCCCGCACCTGGCGGCGGCCCAGGACCATCACAGCGACTGAGCCTGCGCCGCCCGCTCGTCGTCCGCAGCGGTGCGCAGGCGCCGCGCCACCCCGTCCAGCCGCCACCACGGAACGCCCGGCATCTGGTGATGCTCGCGGTGATGCCCGAAGTTGAAGCAGGTGAGCAGCGCGTGCAGCGAGCCGCGCGCGCTGGATCGCGCATTGTGCCGGTCGGCAAAGGCCACGCCGCCCCGGCGATGCGGCAGGTATGTCCCGTAGTAGAACAGTTGCGCCGCGGACGCCCAGGCCGGCACCGCCCAGAACAGCAACAGGTCGGGCAGCGGCGCGCGCAGGACGAACAGCGCGAAACTGGCAAGGAAGCTCATCACCGCGAACTCGCGCCAGCCGAAATAGCGCCGGAAGAACGCCAGGAACCAGGGCAGGAAGCGCGTCGGTGCGGCGACGTGGAAATCGGGATCCTCCGCCGTGCCCGGCGCACGGTGGTGGTCCATGTGCGCCTGGGCCAGGGGGCGGAACGGAAAACCGGCATAAAGCAGCAGGCACAGGCTGCCAATGGCACGGTTCAGCCGCGGCGATCCCGGCGCCAGCGAGCCGTGCATGGCATCGTGGGCCACGATGAACAGCCCGACCGAAAGCCAGGTCTGCGCGGCCAGCATCAGGACCAGCACCGGCCAGGGCGCGCGGTGCAGCACCCCGCCATACACGCCCAGGACGTGCAGCGCGATCCAGGCGGCCAGGATGGCGCCCGCCAGGGTCAATCCGATCGCGGCCTGACCTCGTACGACCTGGGACATTGCGATTGGACACTCCCCGGGGACCGGCGTGAATTTAACCTGCGATAGGGCTACGCTGGGAGTGCCGATGCGGATCGCCGATGCCCTTCTCCCCAGCCATGCCCCCGTTCATGCTCTTGTCCATGCCCTTGCCCAAGACTGACGCCGGGTCGTGACCCCTGACGTGCCCGATGCCGGGCCTGCCCTGGACCTGATCCTGGCCGGTGGCGGCCTTGCCAATGGCCTGATCGCCCTGCGCCTTCTGGAGCAGCGGCCGGACATCCGCCTGGCCGTGGTCGAGCAGCAGCCGTGCTTGGGGGGTGCGCACACCTGGTCCTTCTTCGAAAGCGACCTGTCGCCGGCCCAGCGTGCCTGGATCGGGCCGCTGGTCGCGCATCGCTGGAACGGCTATCAGGTCCGCTTTCCCGGGCGGCGGCGGGTGCTGTCGACCGGCTATGCCAGCATCACCGCCACGCGCTTCGACGCCGTGGTCCGTGCCCGCCTCGGCGACCGGCTGGTGGCGGGCAGTGCCGTACGTGGCCTGAGCCGTACGGGCGTCGACCTGGCCGACGGGCGCCGCCTGGCCGCGCGCGCCGTCGTGGACGGCCGCGGGCCCGAGCCAGCGCCCGAGCTGGTCCTGGGTTTCCAGAAGTTCGTGGGCCTGGAACTGCGCCTGGCCCAGCCGCACGGCCTCTCGCAGCCGATCATCATGGACGCGACCGTGGCGCAGCTCGACGGCTATCGCTTCTTCTATGTCCTGCCGCTGAGCGCGGACAGCGTGCTGGTCGAGGACACGCGCTATTCCGACGGCGCCATGCTGGACCGCGGCCGCCTGCGCCAGGACGTGCTCGACTATGTCGCGGCCCAGGGCTGGCAGGTGGCCGAGGTGGTGCGGGAGGAGGATGGCGTCCTGCCCATAGCACTGGAGGGCGACATCGACGCGTTCTGGGCGGCGCGCGGGGGCGTGCCGCGGGTCGGCCTGCGCGCCGCCCTGTTCCACCCCACGACCGGCTATTCCGTGCCCGACGCGGTCCGGCTGGCCGACCTGGTCTGTGCCCTGCCGGTGCTGACGCCGGAGGCGCTGTCCGCAGCGGTGGAGGGCGTGTCGCGGGCCAACTGGGGCGACCGCGGGTTCTTCCGCCTGTTGAACCGGATGCTGTTCCGCGCCGGCGTGCCGGGCCTGCGCTACAAGGTCATGGAGCGCTTCTACGGCCTGCCAGAGCCGCTGATCGAGCGCTTCTACGCCTGTCGCCTGACGCTGGCCGACAAGCTGCGCCTGATCACGGGCAAGCCGCCGGTGCCGTTCTTCCCCGCGCTGACCTGCATCTTCGAGAACAAGGCGCCGTCGATGAAGGTTCAGGCATGAAGGTTTGGGCATGAAGGCAGCCGTCATCGGGTCCGGCTTCGGCGGCCTGGCCCTGGCGATCCGCCTGCAATCCGCAGGCATCGCCACCACCGTGTTCGAAGCCCGGGACAAGCCGGGCGGCCGCGCCTATGTCTACCAGGACGCCGGCTTCACCTTCGATGGTGGGCCCACGGTCATCACCGATCCCTCCGCGCTGGAGGAGCTGTTCGCGCTGAGCGGGCGGCGGCTGGCCGACTATGTCACGCTTCTTCCGGTGTCGCCGTTCTACCGCCTGTGCTGGGAGGATGGCGTCGTCTTCGACTATGTGAACGACCAGGACGCGCTGGACCGCCAGATCGCCGCCCTGTCGCCGCCCGATGTCGCCGGCTATCGCCGTTTCCTGGCCTATTCCGAGGCGCTGCTGCAGGAGGGCTATGTCAAGCTGGGCGCCGTGCCGTTCCTGGACTTTGCCAGCATGGTGCGCGTGGCGCCCAAGCTGGTGCAGCTGCAAAGCTGGCGCTCCGTCCATGCGAAGGTCGCGGGATTCATCCGCGACGAACACCTGCGCCAAGCCTTCAGCTTCCATTCCCTGCTGGTCGGCGGCAATCCCTTCGCCACCTCGTCGATCTATGCCCTGATCCATGCGCTGGAGCGGCGCTGGGGCGTGTGGTTCCCCAAGGGCGGCACCGGCGCCCTGATCGAGGGCATGATCCGCCTGCTCCGCGACCTGGGCGGGGAGGTCCAGCTGTCGAGCCCGGTCGAGCGGATCGAGCTGGATGGTGCCGGCCGGGCCCGGGGGGTCGTCGCGCAGGGCCGCGCCCAGGCGTTCGACCTGGTCGCCAGCAACGCGGACGTGGTGCACACCTATTCCCGGCTGCTGGGCCACGCTCCACGCGGCGCGCAGCAGGGGCGGAAGCTGGGCGCCCGGCGCCATTCCATGTCGTTGTTCGTCATCTATTTCGGCTTGAAGCGGCAGCATCCCGAGGTGCGCCACCACACCGTCCTGTTCGGGCCGCGCTATCGCGAACTGATCGCCGAGATCTTTCGCGGACCCGACCTGCCCGGCGACTTCTCGCTCTATCTCCACGCGCCGACGCGCACCGATCCCAGCCTGGCGCCACCGGGCTGCGATGCCTTCTATGTCCTGGCCCCGGTGCCCCATCTGGGTGTGGCCGATATCGACTGGTCGGTGGAGGCGCCGCGCTATCGCGACCGCATCCTGTCCTATCTCCAGGAACGGTGCATTCCCGGCCTGATGGACGACCTGGTGACGGTGCGGACCTTCTCGCCCGTCGACTTTCGCGACCAGCTGAACGCCCATCACGGCTCCGCCTTCTCGCTGGAGCCGCTCCTGACCCAAAGCGCCTGGTTCCGCGTCCACAATCGCGACGATCGCATCCCCAACCTGTACTTCGTGGGGGCGGGCACGCATCCCGGCGCCGGCGTGCCCGGCGTGATCGGGTCGGCCAAGGCGACGGCCGGCCTGATCCTGGCGGATGCGGGAATTGCCGCATGACGGACGGCGTCGTCGAATCCAGCCGGGTGGCGATCCAGAAGGGGTCCAAGAGCTTTGCCGCCGCCTCGCGCCTGTTCCCGGCCGACATCCGCGACGATTGCTGGATGCTCTATTCCTGGTGCCGGCACTGCGACGACGAGATAGACGGCCAGGTCCTGGGCCACGGCCCGGTGGGGGTTGAGGTCGCCCTGGCCCAGGAACGGCTGGCGCGGCTGCGCGCCAGCACGGTCGCGGCCCTGTCGGGCGGCGCGGTGGCCGATCCCGCGTTCCGCGCACTGCAGCAGGTCGGCCGCCGCCACGAGATCCCCCTGGCGGACGCGCTCACCCTGCTCGACGGCTTTGCCATGGACGTCGACGGCCGCCGGTTCGAGACGCTGGAGGATACGCTCGACTACGCCTTCCATGTCGCCGGCGTGGTCGGCGTGATGATGGCGCGGATCATGGGCGTGCGCACGGCCGAGGTCCTGCGCCGGGCCCAGGACCTGGGCCTGGGCTTCCAGCTGACCAACATTGCCCGCGACGTGGTCGAGGACGCGCGCGCCGGCCGCGTCTACCTGCCCGGCCGCTGGCTGGACGAAGCCGGCGTGCCGCGCGACGCGGTCGCCGACGCCCGCCACCGCCCCGCTTTGGCCGCCGCCACCGCCCGCCTGCTTGCCGCGGCGGAGCCCTACTACGATTCCGCACGCTGGGGCCTGCGCAGCCTGGGCCTGCGCTCGGCCTGGGCGATCGCCACGGCCCGCGGCGTCTATCGCCAGATCGGCGTGGAAGTGGCGCGCCGCGGCCCGGCCGCGTGGGACGAGCGCGTCTCGGTCAGCACCGGGGCCAAGGCCGCGCTGATCGCCCAGGCCTCGCTGGTCGCCCTGCGCGCCGGAACGCTCGATCGCTGGCGCACCGCCCCCGCCCGCCCACCGCTCTGGTCCTTCCTCTAGACCGTCTCCAGATAGAGGGCGTAGTCGAGTTCGCTGACGGCGCGGGCGAAGCGGGCGTGTTCGGCGCGCTTCAGGGCCACCAGGACGTCGCGCATGCGGAGGCCAAGCGCTTCTGCCAGAAAGTCGGAGCGGGCGGCCGCGGCGATCGCCTCGGCCCACGAGGCTGGCGCGGGGACGTCGCCCTCGCCGGCGGGTGCGTCATAGGCGTTGCCGGTGACGGCCGCGCCGGGGTCCAGGCGGCCGGCAATGCCGTGGGCCATGCCGGCCAGGACCGTGGCGCCCACCAGGTAGGGATTGGCGTCGATCCCGGCCATGCGGTGTTCCAGGTGGCGGGCCGCCCCGCCGGAGGCCGGCACGCGCACCGCGACGCTGCGGTTGTTGATGCCCCAGGTGGCATGCGTCGGCGCATAGCTTTGCGACGCAAAGCGGCGCCAGGAATTGTGGTGGGGGGCCGCCACGAGCATGCCCTGGCCCAGCGTGTCGAGCAGGCCGGCAATGGCGTCCAGCAGCAACGGGCTCAACGATCCATCGGGCGCATCGGCAAACACGTTGCTGCCGTCGGGGTCGTTCAGGCTGGCATGCAGGTGCATGCCGGAGCCGACCCGGTCGGCAAAGGGCTTGGCCATGAAGCAGGCTATCATGCCGTGGCGGGCGGCGACCCCCCGCAGCAGCCGCTTCATCGCCACCAGGTCGTCTGCCGCGCGGGCAATGTCGGCATGGTGGTGCAGGGTCAGTTCGTACTGCCCCACGGCATATTCCGAGATCAGTGTCTCGAGCGGCAGGTCCTGGGCGGCGGCCGCGCGGTAGACGTCGGCAACGAACGGCTCCAGCCGGTCGAGCGGTTCCAGCTGGTAGACCTGGGTCGTCTGCGGCTGCTCCCCCGTCAGGGGCAGGGCCGCGGCACGGGGGCGGCCATCGGCCCCCCGCTGGCGGTCGAGCAGGTAGAATTCGATCTCGAACGCGCCGACGGGGGTCAGGCCCATCGCCTTCAGCCGGGCATCCTGGGCCAGCAGGGCGTGGCGCGGGTCGGCGGGCGAGGGGCTGCCGTCCAGTTCGTGGAGGGCCAGCTGGACCTGGGCGCGGCGGGGGTTGGTCCACGCCTGCGGCACCAGGGTGCCGGGAATGGGCCAGGCGACACGGTCGGCATCGCCATCGTCCCAGACCAGCCCCGTCTCGTGCACATCCTCGCCCGCAATGTCGAGGCCCAGGATCGAGCCCGGCAGGAAGCGCCCCTGGCGATAGAGGGCGGCCAGTTCGTGGGCGCGGATCGTCTTGCCCCGGCCAATGCCGTTGGCGTCGACCAGGACGATGTCGATCCCCTCCACCTCCGGGTGGCGGGCCAGGAACGCGGCCGCTTCATCCTCGGCTGCTGCGGTCGGCGGGCGGACGATGGCTTGCGGGATGACGGTCCGCGTGCGCGTGTCTGCCCTGTCCTCCGCCATGCCCCGGCTCCCCTGATCGTGCCGGATCGTAGGCGGAGGCGCGCCCGTCGAGCAACGGGCAGGCGGCGACGCTGCGCCAGCATCCTTCGAGACGGCCTTCGGCCTCCTCAGGATGACGCCTGTTGGGGAGAAGCCGAACAAACCAACGGCGTCATGCTGAGGAGCCCCGGAGGGGCGTCTCGAAGCATCCGGTGCAACGTTCACGCATTCAGTACGACTTGGGCAGGTCGAGGACCTTTTCGGCGACGAAGGAGAGGATCAGCTGCTCCGTGATGGGCGCGATGCGGGTGATGAGGACTTCTCGGAGCAGGCGCTCCACATGGTATTCCTTGGCATAGCCATAGCCGCCATGGGTCATCACCGCCTGGAGGCAGGCATCGTGGCCGGCGCGCGCGCCCAGGAACTTGGCGCTGTTGGCCTCCGCCCCGCAGGGGTAGCCCGAGTCATAGAGCTGGGCCGCGCGCGTCGCCATCAGGTGGGCGGATTCCAGGTACATCCAGCGTTCCGCCAACGGGTGCTGGATCGCCTGGTTCTGGCCGATGGGGCGGCCGAACACCACCCGCTCCCGCGCGTACTGGATCGCCCGGCGCAGCGCGTCCTGGCCGATGCCGATCGCCTCCATCGCGATCAGGATGCGCTCCGGGTTGAGGCTGTCGAGGATGTAGGAGAAGCCGCGCCCCTCCTCGCCCACGCGGTCCTCTTCGGGCACGAACAGGCCGTCGATGAACACGGCGTTCGAATCGACCGCCTTGCGCCCCATCTTGGGGATGCGCCGCACCTCCACCTTGGTCCGGTCAAGGTCGGTGTAGAAGATGGTGATGCCGTCGGTCGACTTGCGCGCATCCTCAAGCCGCGTCGTCCGCGTCAGCAGCATGATCTTGTTGGCAACCTGCGCGGTCGAGGTCCAGACCTTCTGCCCAGTCACGACATAGCCGCCCGGCACCTTCTGCGCGAAGGTCTTGATCGCGGTGGAATTGAGGCCGGCATCGGGCTCGGTGAAGCCGAAGCAGCAGCGATCCTCCCCTGCGATCAGGCGGGGCAGCCAGCGCGCCTTCTGCGCCTCCGTCCCGTGGATGACGATGGGGTGCGGGCCGAACAGGTTGACGTGCACGCTGGACGCCGCGGCCATGCCGCCGCCATGGCTGGCGACCTCGTGCATCATCACGGCGGCCTCGGCCACGCCAAGGCCAGCGCCGCCATAGGCCTCCGGCATGGTGATGCCCAGCCAGCCGCCTTCCGCCATGGCCTGGTGGAAGGCGTGGGGGAACTCGCCATCCTCATCGCGCGCAAGCCAGTAGTCGTCGCCGAAGCGGGTGACGGTGGCGCGGACGCCTTCGCGGATCGCGGCCAGATGCTCGGATTCGCCGGTCGGGCCAGTCTGGGATTGAGTCTGCGCAGCCATGGTCAGGCGGGACGCTTCATCATCAGGGCGTTGCGGCGGCAGATCGCCACCACCTCGTCCCGCTGGTTCAGGCAGCGATGCTCGAACGTGACGATGCCCTGTGTCGGGCGGGAGGCACTCGCGCGTGCTGCGACGACGACCGTCTCGGCCCGCAGCGTGTCGCCGGCAAAGACGGGCTTGGGGAAGGTCACGCTGTCAAAGCCCAGATTGCCGATCGTGGTGCCCAGCGTCGTGTCCTGCACCGTCAGGCCGACCAGCAGGCCAAGCGTGAACAGGCTGTTCATCAAGGGTTTGCCAAATTCCGTCGTCGCCGCATAGGCGTGGTCGATGTGCAGCTGCGCCGGGTTGTAGGTCATGGCCGAGAACCAGATGTTGTCGGCATCCGTGACCGTGCGCCGGATCTCGTGCACGAAGTGACGGCCCACCTCCAGCTCCTCGAAGTATTGTCCTGCCATCGGCCCCTCCCGCCTTGTCGTTGGGCGAACGGTAGGATGCGGATGGCGCGCGGTGCAAGGCGGCGGCGCGACCGCTGACCGCAGCTGGCGGGACATGTTGCGGCTGGCCAGGGCGTGCGGCCCCCGCTAAACCCGGACCATGGGGGCTGGACGGACGATGGCACGCCGATGGGCGGCGCAGGTTGCGCTGCTGTTCGTCGTTCTGCGCATCCTGGTACCGCCGGGCTTCATGCCGGACCTGGCGGCGTTGCAGGACGGCCGGCTTCAGGTCGTGCTCTGTAG
This sequence comes from Zavarzinia sp. CC-PAN008, assembly GCF_051903925.1. Lineage (GTDB taxonomy): Bacteria > Pseudomonadota > Alphaproteobacteria > Zavarziniales > Zavarziniaceae. The sequence continues at coordinate 909,240 of NZ_CP173678.1, read as the reverse complement.
CGCCGACGGCGCGCGCACGTTGACCCTTGCCGCCGACGGCTCGGTGATCCCGGACGAGGGCGACCACCCGGTCGAGGCGGGTGCACTGCACTGCCCATTCGGCCTGGCGGGGGCGGTCGACGTCATCCTGCCCGCGCTGCCGGTGCTGCAGCTCGTCCATCCGCGGGCGCAGGTGCGTGCCGCCGCCGGCCATGTCCTTGTCCTGCGGCCGCCGGTACGCGGCCCCCCGCTGGGCGCTCGCGCGCCGCCGCACCTCCTCGTCTGACGCCAGCCATCCAGCGCCCTGCGCGGGACGCCGTCCCGTGCGTGGCGCGCCCTGCTGCCTTGTCGCACGAGAGATCTCCCATGTTCCGTTTGCCTGCTGCCGTGGCGCACGCCACCGCCTGCCTTGCCCCGATGCTTCTTGCCACCACCTGCCTGACCGGCGTCGCGCTGGCCCAGTCGGGTGAGCCGACTCCCGCCGCCGACGCCACGCTGCAATTGCCGCCCCTGACGGTGGAGGCGCCATTCGGCTCAATCACCACACCCTCCACAGAGGCGGCGGAGGACCAGGCGCGCCAGATCCCGGGCGCCGTGCACGTGATCCCTGACAGCGTCTATCGCAACACCCAGGCGACGACGCTGAAGGACATCCTGGACTACACGCCCGGCGTCTTCGCCCAGCCCAAGTGGGGCGAGGATACGCGCCTGTCGATCCGCGGCTCGGGCCTGTCGCGCAATTTCCACCTGCGCGGGATCGAGCTGTTCCAGGACGGCATCCCGTTCAATACGTCCGACGGCAGCGCCGACTTTCAGGAGATCGACCCCACCGCCTATCGCTATGTCGAGGTGTTGAAGGGCGCCAATGGCTTGCGCTTTGGCGGGCGGACGCTGGGGGGTGTCGTCAACCTGGTCACGCCAAGCGGCTACGATGCGCGCCTGTTCGACGGGCGCCTGGACTATGGCAGCTTTGATTTCCGCCGGGCACAGGCCAGCACCGGTGGCGTGTGGGGCCAGTTCGACGGTTACATCACCGGCTCGTGGCAGGCGACCGACGGCTTTCGCGATCATTCCGAGGCCGAATCGCAGCGCGTGGCCGGCAATTTCGGCTATCGCTTCAGCGACGCTGTCGAAACCCGCATCTATTTTGGCAGCGCCGACATCGAGCAGGAAATCCCGGGGGCGGTGACCCGTTCAAGCGCGTTGGAAAACCCCAAGGATGCGGCCACGGGCAATGTCCGCCAGCATTACCAGCGCAACATCCAATCCTGGCGCCTGGCGAGCAAGACCACGATCGACCTGGATACGCTGCGCCTGGAGTTTGGCGGCTTTGCCGTCGAGAAGGAGCTACAGCACCCCATCTTTCAATACCTGGATTACACCTATCACGACTATGGCGGCTTCGGGCGGGTGACGCACGAGGACACGCTGTTCGGACGTGACAACCGCTTCATCCTGGGCGTCAACGTCCATGGCGGGTGGATCGACAATGAGCAGTACGTGAACCTGCCCGGCGCTATCAAGGGGGCGCTGCTGTCTGCCTCGACCGACCGGTCGTGGGACGTCACCGTCTATGCCGAGAATGCGCTGGAGATTGTGCCGGGCGTGACCGCGATCCTGGGCCTGCAATACCTCTATGCCGACCGATCACGGCGCGACCTGATCCCCGGTGGCCCGGACACCACGGGGTTCCTGGACTATCAGTTGCTGAACCCCAAGGCAGGCGTGATCTGGCAGGTACGGCCCGAGTGGCAGGTCTTTGCCAATGTCTCGTCCAGCGCCGAGCCGCCAACCTTTGGCGAACTGAACTTCACCAATCTGGCGTTGGCCGATACGGACGCGCAGCGGGCGCTGACGGTGGAGATTGGCACACGGGGAGAGGTGACCGACCTGCGCTGGGAGGTGGCGGCCTATCGCGCCATGATCGAGGACGAATTCCTGTTCTTCGACCTGGGCGGCGGGAATTTCGCCGTGACCAATGCCGATGAGACGATCCACCAGGGCCTGGAGATCGGCGGCAGCTGGACCTTCTGGCGCGGCCTGCTGCTGCCGGGTGAGGGCGGTGATGATCTCAGCCTCAACCTCGCCTATACCTTCAGCGACTTCTATTTCGACGATGACGTCACCTGGGCCGACAACGAATTGCCCGGTGCCCCGCGCCACTACATCCGGGCAGAGGTCGTCTACCACCATCCGTCCGGGTTCTATTTCGGCCCGAACCTGGAATGGGTGCCGGAGGCGTACTACGTCGACAACGCCAACACCGTGTCGACCAGCCCCTATGGCCTGCTGGGTTTCAAGGCGGGTTTCGACGACGGGGGGCCCATCTCGGTCTACCTGGATGCCCGCAACGTGACCGACCAGACGTACATTGCCAGCGCCAGCACGACCGGCATCGCCAATGCGAACTCCGCCCTGTTCGAGCCGGGCACCGGCCGCGCCATTTTTGCCGGCCTGCGCCTGCGCTGGTAGGTAAGGGAGTGGAGCGTTTCGAGGATATCCCACTCATCCCCGCGAAAGCGGGGATCCAGGGGCCCCAAGCGCAGATCCATGTTGCTCTGGATCCCCGCTTTCGCGGGGATGAGCGGTCAGGTGTGCACCTTCACGCCGCCGTGGCGGCGCGGGGGCGGATGCGTTCGACCAGGGCGTGCAGGTTCCTGGCCGCGGGCGGCACATGGCTGCCGCCCGCCGGCGCGCCGAAGGTCATGAAGCAGTAGAGGATGATGTCGGCCAGCGAATAGCGGTCGCCGCAGACATACGTCTTGCCTGCCAGCTGGCCGTCCAGCCACAGCACGCGGTCCTCGACCAGGGCGAAAAGCTCCTGCGCCGCCTCGACCGAGAGCAGCTTGATCTTGTCCTTGTAGAACTCGCGCGCGCCGGTGGCACGGAAGGCGCGGGAGCGGCCCTCGATGATGTTGAGGTCGATGCGGCGGCACCACATGCGCGTCTCGGCCCGCTCGCCTGGGGTGGCACCGATCAGGGCGGGGGTCGGGTGCAGTTCCTCAAGATACTCGCAGATCGCCGTGATCTCGCAGATCACCTGGCCGTCGTCCGTCTCGAACGCCGGGGTCTGCATCATCGGGTTGAGCGTCGCATAGGGTGGCTGGCGATGGGCCGCACCCATCACGTCGACCTCCTCCAGCGGCAGGGCGATGCCCTTCTCGGCCGCGAACATGCGCACGACGTGCGGATTGGGGCCCAGCGAATTGTAGAGCTTCATGGTTCCTCCCCCGTGCTGCCTGTTGTCGGCAGCGGTCGGGGGAGGATAACGCATCGCGCGCGATGAATCCCGCGTTCAGGCCGCGGCGGTGGCGCGCGGCTGGTGGATGACGAAGAACTTGCGCACCGGCTGGACCGTCTCCCACGTCCCCTTGAAGCCGGCGGGGATGATGAAGCCGTCGCCCGCCTTGTACGTCTCGGTATGGCCGGAGGCGTCGGAGAGGCGGACCTCCCCCTCCAGGATCATGCAGAATTCGTCCTCGGTATAGGCGACGGAGGAGCGGCCGGGCTCAGATGACCAGAAGCCCGCGCTGAAGGCGCCGGTCGGATCGTCGTACCAGGTGCGGGTGGTGGTCGGGTTGCCCGCCTCTGGCCGGGCATTGGCGTCGAAGCGGATCGAGCGGACGAACTGGGACATCAAGACCTCCCTCTGCCTGCCGGATCATGGCACGGCAAAAGAGCTCAGACCACGACGCGCGTCAGCATCCAGCGGTGCACGTCCTCGGCAATCTCGTCATAGCCCGGCTCGCCCAGCAGCCAGTGGCTGTTGTCCGGGTATTCCTGGAAGTCGGCGGCGTTGCGGAAGCGCTGGGCGATGCGGCGCACCGTGCGGGTGGTGTTGATGCGGTCGCGCCCGCCCGCAATGGCCAGGACGGGCGCGCTGATGCGGCCGGGATCGACGAAGGCGGCGCGCGACATGTCCAGCGCCCAGTACATGATCTCGAAAATCGCCTGCCCCGATTCGGGGACGAAGCGGCTGAACACCGCCTTCTGCTGGTCGCGCGGCAGGCGGTCCAGCGAATGTTCGGCGGCGATGCGAAACATCGGCTGGACCGGCTGGTGCCAGAAGGCGCCCGCCGCCAGCATGCCGAAGGCCGACGCCACCTCGAACTCGGTCGAGGGGATCATGCCCCACGAGGGCGAAGGTGCCAGCAGGACCAGGCCCGCGACGCCCACCCGCATCGCCGCCAGCTGCGCGACCAGGCCGCCCATGGAGTGCCCGATGAGGATAGGCGGCCGGTCCAGGCGGTGGACGAGTTGCGCCACGTCGTCGGCATAGTCGCGCAGCGACGTGCGGCCCAGGCCGGGAGGGGAGGGCGCCTTCTGCGGCACGTCGTGATAGCGCAAGGTCGGCGCGGCGCAGCGCCAGCCGCGTGCGCGCAGGTGATCGGCAAAGCCGTCGAAGGCCCAGCCCCCGCAGAAGGCGCCGTGGATCAGCAGGACCGGGGGGCGCGTCTCCCGGTCCCAGCCGCCGTCTGCGCTCAACGCCGCTGCTCCGGTGCGCCCTTGGCCAGCAGGGGCCGGAATTCCTCCACCACCTGGCGGTAGATGTCGCGCTTGAAGGGCACGATCACGTCGACCAGCGCGTCCATCGGCACCCATTTCCAGGCATTGAACTCAGGATGCCGGGTGGCGATGTCGATATCGCGGTCGGTGCCCTCGAAGCGCAGCGCGAACCATTTCTGGCGCTGGCCGCGGAAGCGTCCGCCCCAGACGCGCGGGACCAGGGCCGGCGGCAGGTCATAGCTGATCCACGAGCGGCTTTCGGCGATGATGCGGGCCTTGGCCGTGCCGATCTCCTCCTCCAGCTCGCGCAGGGCAGCTTCGGCCGGTTCCTCGCCCTCGTCGATACCGCCCTGCGGCATCTGCCAGGCCTCCGCCGCGGTGTCGATGCGCCGGGCGACGAAGACGTGGTCGGTCGCGGAGAGCAGCATCAGGCCGACGCCGGGGCGGTAGGGCAGGCTGTCGATGTCGCGGTCTACGGGGTTGCGCTTGGGCATGGTCAGTCGATCTTCTGCTGGTTGGCCAGGGCCGAGACCGGGACCAGGGCGATGCCCCGGCGCTCCAGGTCATTGGCCCAGACGGCGATCCGCTCCAGCGACACGGGATAGTCGCTGGCAAGGCCGATGGCCAGCCCCGCGCTCTTGGCCTGGCGCTCCAGTTCGGCCAGGCGGGCGTCGATCGCGCTGCGCGAGGTGCGCAGGTCGATCACCGTGTCGACCAGGACGCGCGGCACCTGCGCTTCCGCCGCCAGGCTGGCGGCGACGCTGCCGGGCGTGGCGCGGCTGTCGACCAGCAGCAGGCCCCGGGCCTTGAGCACGTCGACGATGGGGGCCATCGCCTTTTCCTCGCCCAGGATGCGCGAGCCCATCATCGGCACGATGCCGACATAGCCGACGGCGCGCGCCAGCGACCATTCCAGGCGCTGGGTGTTGGTGGCGGCACTGTTGCGCACCAGCAGGGTCTGCGGCCCGGGATCGTTGGTGGGATAGTCGGCCGGTTCCATCGGCACCTGGATCAGCACCTCGTGCCCCGCGGCACGGGCGGCGGCCACCCCGTCCATCAGGCCCCGGGCATAGGGCGAATAGGCCAGCGTCACGTCGGCGGGCAGGTTGCGCACCGCCTGGTTGGTCGTCGACTGCTTCAGGCCCAGGCCAGAGACGATGATGGCGACACGCGGCGTGCCGGGGGCTGCCTTTGGCGCGCGGGCATAGGTGTGCCAGGCGGCGCGGCCATCGGGCGCCACGATGGGCAGGGGCCCCTCCGGACCGTCCTGGACCAGAGCGGGATCGGGCGCCGGGACCATGGTGGCGGGCGGTGCCGGAAGGCCGCCGGCCGGCGCATGGGCCGCCGTCTCGCCATGGGCATCGGCGGCGCCATGAGCGTCCGCCGCGCCATGCGCGTCGGGCGGCGGAGCCTCGCCATGCGGTGCATCAGCGGGTGGCGCCTCTCCGTGCGGCGTCTGCCCATGAGGTGCTTCGCCATGAGGAGCTTCCCCATGGGGCGCTTCTCCATGGAACGCTTCTCCATGGGGCGCTTCTCCATGGGACGATTCTCCGGCCGGGGCGGCCGCACCATGGTCGGCCGTGGCGGGTGCGTCGTGCCCCTCGGCCGGGGTGCCATGGTCGGGCGGCGGCGCGGCGGGCGCCAGGGGCAGCGGTTCCGGTGCCGTGGGGGCAGCACCTTCCAGCGGCGGCAGGGTGACGACGGCGACCGGCGCGCGGTTGGGCTCGGCACTCAACGCCAGCCAGATGATGAGGGCGCCGAACACGGCAAGGACGCCCAGGCTGGCCAGGACCAGCGGGCTGAGGCCCCGGCGCTCGCCGCCCAGGGCGTCTCGCCGCGCGGCATCGGCCTGCGCCCGCCGCCGCGCGGCGCTATTGGCCGCGGGTCGTCGGGCCATCGGCGTCCCTTCCCCCCTGGGCGCCCGCGGGGCGGCGTCCCCGGGGGCGTTGGCTCGGGCGCATCGCCCTCAGTTCGAGGTGGTGCCGGTGACGTTGACCCCGCGCAGCAGGTCCAGCGCATAGGCCAGTTGCCGGTCCTTGGCCTGGTCCTCGGGAATGTCCTCGGCCGCCAGGGGCACCGACTGCTCCTCGCCCTCGCCCTCGCCCCGCAGGTGGTTGGGCAGGCTGGCTTCGCTGCGCACCATGCTGGGGGCGGTGGTCTCGGCCTCCGCCTCGGTCTGGCGCACGTCGATGTCGGCGTCGATGCCCTTGGCCTGGATCGAGCGGCCGGCCGGGGTGTAGTAGCGCGCGGTGGTCAGGCGCAGGGCCCCCTGGCCCTGGATCGGGATGATCGTCTGGACCGAACCCTTGCCGAACGAGCGGGTGCCCAGGATCGTCGCCCGGCGATGATCCTGCAGCGCGCCGGCCACGATCTCGGACGCCGATGCCGAGCCGCCATTGATCAGGACGATGACGGGCTTGCCCGGCAGCAGTTCGCCGCGCTGCGCGGAATAGCGGGTGGTGTCCTCGGCATGGCGGCCGCGGGTGGAGACGATCTCCCCCTGGTCCAGGAACGCATCGGACACGGCCACCGCCTGGTCCAGCAGGCCGCCCGGATTGTTGCGCAGGTCGAGCACCAGCCCCTGCAGCTTGTCCGCGCCGATCTCCTTGCTCAGCCGATCGAGCGACTGTTCGAGGTTGGATTCGGTCTGCTCGTTGAACGAGGTGATGCGGACATAGGCCACGTCACCCTCGCGACGGGCGCGGACCGAGCGGATGCGGATCACGGCGCGGTTCAGGCTGACGTCGAAGGGCTGTTCCACGCCCGGCCGGGCCAGGGTCAGCACGATCTTGGAATCGACGGGGCCGCGCATCTTGTCGACGGCTTCCGACAGGGTCATGCCCATGACCTGGGTCCCGTCCAGCGCCACGATGAAGTCGCCCGTCTTGATCCCGGCGCGGGCGGCGGGCGTGTCGTCGATGGGGGTGACGACCTTGACCAGGCCGTTCTCCATCGTGACCTCGATCCCCAGGCCACCGAACTCGCCCCGGGTCTGGACCTGCATGTCGCCGTAGTTCTTGGCGTTCATGTAGCTGGAATGCGGGTCAAGCGACGACAGCATGCCGTTGATCGCCGCCTCGATCATCTTGTTGTCGGGCACCTCCTCGACGTAGTCGGAGCGCACGCGCTCGAACACGTCGCCGAACAGGTTCAGCTGGCGATAGGTTTCGGAGCTGGCCGCGACGGCACTGGCCGGCATCAGGGCCGCGGGAACAAGCACTGAAGGCGCCAGCAGGGCAATCGCGCCGGCCAGCTTCACCACGTTACGCATGCGCATCAGCCGCTAACCTTCCCTTGAGAACGCGACAACCAGGGCAGGGGGTCGATCGCTTCACCCCCCTGGCGCAGTTCGACATAGAGCGTAGGGGCCGTGTCGCTGTCGGCGCCCATCGTACCCACCGGCTCACCCGCGACCACATGCTGGCCGACGGCACCGTCAATCTGGTCCATGCCCGCAAGCAGGGAATGATAGCCATCGCCATGAGAGACGATCAAGAGTTGGCCATAGCCGCGGAACGGGCCGGCAAAGACCACCTCGCCGTCCCAGGGTACCACGACCTGGGCCCGCGGCCTGGTGCGATAGCGCAAACCCTTGGACGCCAGCGTTTCGGGCGCGGCATCGCCGAAGCGGGCGATGAGCGTTCCCTGGACCGGGCGCACCAGGCGGCCGCGGGCGGTGTCGAAGGGCGGCGCCGCCGGCCCTGCCGGCACGGCCGTGGGTTGCGCCGCGGGGGCCGGCGCCGGACTGCCCAGGCGGGCGGCCAGGCGCGCTGCCTCGCTCTCGCGCCGGCTGTCCGCCTCGGCCTGGGCCTGGATCTCGGCGGCGGCCTGCGCGGCACGGGCGGCGCGCTGCCGCTCCGCCCCGCGCAGCAGGGTCTGGACGTCGTCGGCCTGGCGCGCCAGGCGGGCCAGCCGGGCATCGCCCTCGGCCAGGGCGGCAGCACTGCTCGCCCCCTCGGCCTGCTTGCCCTCGACCAGGCGCGCAAGCTGGGCCCGCTCCTGGGCCAGGCGGTCCAGCGCCGCGGCCCGGTCGCTGCGCCGCTGTTCCATCTCGCCGCGCAGCCGACCAAGGGCCGCCATCTCGCTCACCAGGGCGGTCGCCTCCTGGCGCAGGGCCGGCACGACAGCGCCCAGCAGCAGGGCGCTGCGCATGATGTCGACCGGGGGTTGGGGGCGCAGCAGGAGTTCGCCCGGCGGCTCCAGGCTCAGGCGCTGCAGGGCGGCCAGCGCCGCCGCCAGGTCGGCATGGCGCGCCGCCAGGATCGAGGCCTTGACCGCTTCGCCCTCCGCCAGCTCGCGCAGGCGCTCCTCGATCGCCAGGACGGCCGCCTCCTGCGCCTGCACGGCAGAGGCCGCCTCCACCAGGCGGGCCCGCAGGGCGGCTTCCTCCACCGCCAGGCGGGCGCGCTCTTGGCCCAGGGCCAGACGCGCGGCGCGCGCCTCCGCGATCTCCTGCTCCAGGCGGACCAGCCGCTCGCGCGGGCTCTCCGCCGCGGCGGGCACCGCAGCCAGGAGGAGGGCCAGGAACAGCAAGGCGCGCGTGCGGGTCACGGGTGGCGGGCCGCCCTCGAATCGGAACCGGCGACGGGTGTCGCCCGGTGAACAGTCTAGGGGAACGATCAAGGCGGCGCGAAGGCGGCGGGATGGGCGACGCCCTTGCCGCCCGGACCGGACGCTCAGCCGTTCAGGGCAAGGGCATGGCCGGCGAGATAGAGGGACCCGGCGATGAGGACGCGCCCGCCCGCGCCGGCCCGGGCGCCGGCTGCGCGCAGGGCGGCGGGAAGGTCTGCGGCGGTCGTGGCGGCCAGGCCCAGGGCGGTGGCGTGGGCGGCGATGGTCGCCGCCGGCGTGGTCGCGTGGTCGCCGGGCAGGTCGATGGCGACAAGCTGGGGGGCCAGGTCGCCCAGTGCCGCGAAGGGCGCCAGGAAACCGGCGACGTCCTTGGTCGCCAGCATCGCCACCACCATGGCCGTGGGGCCGGCCTCCAGGCCGCGCAGGACCTGGGCCAGGGCCTCGCCCGCGGCCGGGTTGTGGCCACCGTCCAGCCACAGCGCGCAGCCCGGCGGCAGCAGCGCGGCCAAGCGGCCGCCGTCCAGGCGCTGCATCCGCGCCGGCCAGTCGACCCGCTCCAGCCCGGCGCGCAGGGCGGCCTGGTCGAGGCCCAGCGCGGTAATGTGGCGCGCGCAGGCAATGGCCGTTCCAGCGTTGTCCACCTGGTGGCGGCCGACCAGGCGGGGCTGCGGCAGGTCGACAAGGCCGTTTGCGTCCCGATAGCAGAGGCGGCCGTCGCGCACTGCGACCGACCAGTCGCGATCGGCGACGAAGGCGGGTGCGCCGACGGCGTCCGCGTGCGCCAGGATGGTGGCCAGGGCCTCGGGAAAGGCCTGCGGCGCCACGACCAGGGGCACGCCGGGCCGCGCGATGCCGGCCTTCTCGGACGCGATGGAGCGGGCATCGGGTCCCAGGAACTCCGCATGGTCGATCGAGACCGAGGTGATGATGCAGGCCGCCGGCCGCTCGACCACGTTGGTCGCGTCCAGGCGCCCGCCCAGCCCCACTTCAAGCAGCAGCAGGTCGGCCGGCACGCGGGAGTACGCCAGGAACGCGGCTGCGGTCGTCACCTCGAAGAAGGTGATGGGCTCGCCCGCATTGGCGGCCTCCACCTCGTCCAGCAGGGCGGCCAGGGCGGTCTCGTCGATCAGCGTGCCCGCCAGGCGGATGCGCTCGTGAAAGCGCACGAGGTGGGGGGAGGTGTAGACGTGGACGCGCTGGCCCGCCGCCTCGGCCATGGCGCGCAGCGTGGCAACGACCGAGCCCTTGCCATTGGTCCCGGCAACGTGGACCACGGGCGGCAGGCGGCGCTCCGGATGGCCCAGGGCCGCCAGCAGGCGCTCCATCCGCCCAAGCGAGAGGTCGATCAGCTTCGGATGCAGCAGGCTGAGCCGCTGCAGGACATGGTCGCTGGTGCGCGACGTCGCGGGTTCGGTGGCGAGGGTCACGGGCGGCGGACTCTCAGATCAGACTGCAATGAATTCCCTCCCCCCGCGGGGGAGGGCTGGGTGGGGGCGTCGACGCCAGCGCAGACGGTCCAGGTCAAGCGGCGCGTCGAGGCCCCCATCCTAGCCTTCCCCCGCGAGGGGGGAAGGGACGCCAAACGACCAAGGCGCGCCGCCGGGCCTCAACTCGCCGGGGCGGCGGGTTCGGGGACGGGGTCCGCCTCGGGCACGATCATCAGGTCGGTCGGGCCCTGACGCATCAGCAGGCGGATCAGGCGGACCAGCGTCGGCTTCAGGTCATGGCGGTGCACCACCTGGTCGACCATGCCATGCTCGTTCAGGAACTCCGCCCGCTGGAAGCCCTCGGGCAGGCGCTCGCGGATCGTCTGCTCGATCACGCGTGCGCCAGAGAAGCCGATCAGGGCCTTGGGCTCGGCCAGGTGGACGTCGCCCAGCATGGCGAAGGACGCCGTGACACCGCCCGTGGTCGGGTTGGTCAGGACGACGATGTAGGGCAGGCCCGCCTCCTTCACCATCTCGACGGCGACGGTGGTGCGGGGCATCTGCATCAGCGACAGCGTGCCTTCCTGCATGCGCGCGCCGCCCGAGGCAGTCAGCACGATCAGCGGGGCCTTGCGCTGGATCGCCTCCTGCGCTGCCCCGACCAGGCTTTCGCCCACCGCCATGCCCATGGAGCCGCCCATGAAGGCGAAGCTCTGGACCGAAACGACGGCGGGCTGCCCGTCCATCGTGCCGCTGCCGGTCAGCACGGCATCGTCCAGCTGGGTCTTGGTCCGCGCCTCCTTCAGGCGGTCGACGTATTTCTTCTCGTCGCGGAACTTCAGGGGATCGGCGGCGACGGCCGGCACGGGCAGCACGGTATAGCCGGCGTCCAGCAGCTGGGCCAGGCGGTCGCGCGCCTGGACCAGGCCATGATGGCCGCAGGCCTCGCACACGAACAGGGCGTCCTTGTACTCACGGTGGAAGATCATCTGCCCGCAGGACGGGCACTTGGTCCACAGGTTGTCCGGCGTTTCCTTCCTGCCGAACAGGGAGCGGATGCCCGGACGGACATAGTCGGTCAGCCAATTCGCCATGAACTCAACCCTTTCGTGACGCCCGCACGCCTTCGGCCAGCGACCGGACAAAGGCCCAGGCGGCCTCCGTCATGGCGGGCGTGGCGCCGCCATCCGGACCCAGATTGGCGGCGATATGGTCGATCAGGGCGCTGCCCACCACGGCGGCGTCGGCATGCGCCGCGGTCGCGCGCGCCTGGTCCGGCGTCTTGATCCCGAAGCCGACGGCGACGGGCAGGTCGGTATGCGCCTTCAGCCGGCCCACCGCCGCGGCCACGCTGTCCGCGTCCGCGCTGCCGGAGCCGGTGATGCCGGTGATCGAGACATAGTAGATGAACCCGGACGTGTTCCGCAGCACCGTGGGCAGGCGCTTGTCATCCGTCGTCGGCGTCGCTAGGCGGATGAAGTCCAGGCCCCCGGCACGCGCCGGCAGGCACAGCTCGGCATCCTCCTCCGGCGGCAGGTCGACGACGATCAGGCCGTCCACCCCAGCTTCCCGCGCGGCGGCCACGAAGGCCTCGGTCCCATAACGGTAGATCGGGTTGTAGTAGCCCATGAGCACGATGGGCGTGTCCTGGTCCACCACACGGAAGGCGCGGACCTGGTCCAGCGTCTTGCGCAGCGTGGCGCCGGCCTTCAGCGCGCGCAGGCCCGCCGCCTGGATCGCCGGGCCGTCGGCCATGGGATCGGTGAAGGGCATGCCGAGCTCGATCAGGTCGGCGCCCGCGCGGGCCAGGCCGTTGACCAGCGCGGTCGAATCCGCGGGCGTCGGATCGCCCGACATGACGAAGGTAACCAGGCCGGCGCGGCCTTCCTGCTTCAGCTTCGCGAAGCGCGCGGCGATGCGGCTCACAGCTTCACCCCCAGCGCATGGGCGACGGTGAAGACGTCCTTGTCGCCGCGGCCGCACAGATTCATGACGATGATCTGGTCGCGGTCCATGGCCGGCGCCATCTTGGCGACTTGGGCCAGGGCGTGCGACGGCTCCAGCGCGGGGATGATGCCTTCCAGCTGGCAGCACAGCTGGAACGCGTCCAGCGCCTCCTGATCGGTGGCGGAGACGTATTTCACGCGGCCGATATCATTGAGCCAGGCATGTTCCGGGCCGATCCCGGGATAGTCGAGGCCGGCCGATATGGAGTGCGCGTCCTTGATCTGCCCGTCCTCGTCCTGAAGCAGATAGGTCCGGTTGCCGTGCAGCACGCCCGGCTGGCCGGCGCTGAGCGAGGCGGCATGCTCGCCCGTGTCGATGCCGCGACCTGCGGCCTCCACCCCATAGATCTGCACGGACGTGTCGTCCAGGAAGGGATGGAACAGGCCCATGGCATTGGAGCCGCCCCCGATCGCCGCCACCAGCGCGTCGGGCAGGCGGCCTTCCCGCTCCAGCATCTGGGCCCGGGCCTCGCGCCCGATGATCGACTGGAAGTCGCGCACCATGGCGGGATAGGGGTGGGGACCTGCGACCGTGCCGATGATGTAGAACGTCTCGTCGACGCGCGTGACCCAGTCGCGCAGGGCCTCGTTCATCGCATCCTTCAGCGTGCGGCTGCCGGAGGTGACGGGCACGACCTCGGCCCCCAGCAGCTTCATGCGGAAGACATTGGGCGCCTGGCGGTCGATATCGACGGCGCCCATGTAGACCGTGCAGGGCAGGCCGAAGCGCGCCGCCACCGTCGCCGTCGCCACGCCGTGCTGGCCGGCGCCCGTCTCGGCGATGATCCGCTTCTTGCCCATGCGCAGGGCCAGCAGGATCTGGCCCATGCAATTGTTGATCTTGTGGCTGCCCGTGTGGTTCAGCTCGTCGCGCTTGAAGTAGATCTTGGCGCCGCCGAAATGCTGGGTCAGGCGTTCGGCGAAGTACATCGGGCTGGGCCGGCCGATATAGTCGCGGTGGAATTCGTCCAGCATGTTGAAATAGCTGGGGTCATTGCGGGCCGCGGTATAGGCCTGCTCAAGGTCCAGGATCAGCGGCATCAGCGTCTCGGCCACGAAACGCCCGCCATAGAGCCCGAAGCGGCCGCCCTCGTCGGGGCCGGAGCGGAAGGAATTCGGTCGGTCCATCAGGTCATTGCCCATCACGTCGGCGCCCCTGCGTCACGCGCCAGCGTGCGGGCCAGGGCCAGGAAGTCTGCGATCTTCTGCGGGTCCTTGCGACCCGGTTCATGTTCGATGCCGGACGAGACGTCAACAGCGTGCGCGCCGCTTTCGGCAACCGCCTGGGCCAGATTGCCCGCATGCAGGCCGCCGGCCAGCAGCCAGGGCCGGGCAAAAGGCGCATCGGCCAGCAGCGGCCAGTCGAACGCCGTGCCATTGCCCCCCGGAAGTGTTGCCCCCTTGGGCGGCTTCGCATCCAGCAGCAGCATGTCGGCCACGCCGTCATAGGCGGCAGCGGCGGCGACGTCCGCCGCATCGCCAATATGCACCGCCTTCATCACCGGCAGGCCGAAGCGGGCCTTCACCGCCGCCACGCGCTCCGGCGTCTCGCGGCCGTGGAGCTGCAGCAGGGTCACGGGCGCGTGCTCCAGGATCGCGTCGAGTTCGGCATCGCTGGCATCAACGGTCAGGGCCACCGGCGTGATCCCCGTCGGCACCTCGCCCAGCAGGCCGGCCACCTGGGCCGGGGTCACGGCGCGGGGCGAGGGCGGATAGAAGACGAAGCCCAGCCAGCGGGCGCCACCCTGGACGGCAGCCCGGACCGAAGCGGCGTCGTTGAGCCCGCAGATCTTCACATCGACCATGACCACGGCCTGTTGCTCTTGCTACCGCTCGTCCCCGCAGGAGCGGGAAGCCAGGGGCAGCATGGACCGATGCCCTGGGCCCTGGATCCCCGCTTTCGCGGGGACGAGCGGGAATATGGCTGTCCAGGACCTGCGCCGACGGGCCGCCCTGTGGACACGCGGTCTTTATAGACGTCCGGGCGCAGGAAACCAGCAGGTCCGACGGGGGTCAGGTGCGCACGGCGGGCAGGGTCGTGGGGGCCGCGGCCGGCGGCGCGGCCCGGTTCAGTTCGCGTTGCAGGACCTGGGCCTTGATGCGGGCGTCGCGGGCATGGGCATTGGCGCGCGCCCGGGCGAAGAGGGAGGCCGTGCCGCCAAGCACGATGCCGACCAGGACCGCGCCGAAAATGATCAGGTAGAGCGGCACCGTCACGGACCAGGCGGCACTGCCAGGCGCGAAGGGGTCGATGCTGAAGGTGGTGGGTGTGCGGTTGGCGATCGCCAGCACGATGCCCGCGACGATCGCGGGCGGCACGATGAACCAGGTCAGGATGCGCATGCGCGCTCAATCCTCGCCATTGCCGTCGCCGTCGTCGGTCATGTCGTCGCCCACGTTCAGCTTCTGGCGCAGTTCCTTGCCCGTCTTGAAGAAGGGCACGGCCTTTTCCGAAACCTCGACCGAATCGCCGGTGCGGGGATTGCGGCCGGTGCGGGCGGGGCGACGCTTGACCGAAAAGGCGCCGAAGCCGCGCAACTCGACCCGGTCGCCGCGGGCCAGTGCCTCGCTGATCTCGTCAAAGACGGTGGAGACGATGCGCTCGGCATCGCGCTGCAGCAAATGGGGATGGGCAGCCGCCAGCCTTGCGACGAGTTCCGACTTGATCATGACCCAGACGACCCCCCACCGGGATTGGTCGTCAACGCTGCCAAACCGAACGCAGTCCGTCAAGCGTAAGCCATTCGTCCAAAACAGCTTTCTGGATCGACGCCGCACCCACCGCGCTAAGCCAGTCGACGGTGTCCTGCTTAGGGTCGGCGGAGCGCACGGGCAGGTCGGCCGGCAGGTCGCGCTCGGCCTCCAGCCAGGCCTTGGCCTCGTCCTCGCCGCCGATCGCATCGACCAGGCCATTGGCGACGGCCTGGCGGCCGGTGAAGATCTGGCCATTGGCCAGCTGGTCCAGCCTGGCGCCGTCAAGCTTGCGGCGGTCGGCGACCTTGGCCCGGAACCAGCCATAGGTGTCGTCGATCAGGCCGCGCAGCACCGCTTCCGCCGCCGGGTCCCAGGGCTGGAAGGGCGAGGGCGCCGCCTTGAGGGGCGAAGACTTCACCTCCCGCATCTCGATGCCCAGGCCGGCCAGCAACTCGTGCACGTCGGGCTGCTGGAACAGCACGCCGATCGAGCCGGTGATCGAGGTTTCGCGCACCAGCACGTGGTCGCCGGCGATCGCGATCAGGTAGGCGGCGGAGGCACCGGTGCCCCCGATCAGGCTGACCACGGGCTTCTCGGCGGCCACCGTCCGCACGGCGTTGAACAGCACCTCGCCCCCGACGGTCGTGCCGCCGCCGGAGTCGATCTGCAGGATCAGCGCCTTGGCCGTCGGATCGTCGGCCACGTCGGTGATCGCCTTGACCAGCTTCGCATCGTCCGTGATCAGGCCTTCGACCTTGATCCGGGCAATGTGGTCGGAGCCACCGACGAGGCGGGCACTGCCTGCGACCAGCGCGAGGCCGACGGCCGCCACCGCCAGAAGGCGCCAGCGGCCGCGACTGCGCCGGAGGCGGCGCCGTTCCAGCGCCGCATCGGCATCAAAGGCCATGACCCGATCCCGTCAGCAGCGGCCGGCCCGCCGGACCGCGACTACTCGCGGTCCTGGCCCTCGCGGGCCTTACGCATGGCGGCACCCAGGATGTCGCCCAGGCTGGCGCCCGAGTCGGACGAGCCATAGGTCGCGACCGCTTCCTTCTCGTCGGCGATCTCGCGCGCCTTGATCGACAGGCTGATGCGACGGGTCGCACGGTCCACGTTGGTGACGCGGGCGTCGATCTTGTCGCCCACCGCGAAGCGCTCGGGCCGCTGGTCCTGCCGGTCGCGGGCCAGGTCGCCCTTGCGGATGAAGCCCTTGGCCCCTTCCTCGCCGACCTGCACCTCGATCCCCGACTCCGTGATCTGCGTGACGGTGCAGGTGACGGTGTCGCCCTTCTTCATGTCGGCAACCTTGGCGAACGGATCGCTGCCCAGCTGCTTGATGCCCAGGCTGATGCGCTCCTTCTCGACGTCGACGTCGAGAACCATGGCCTTGACCACGTCGCCCTTCTTGAACTCCTGGATCGCTTCCTCGCCAGGGCGGTGCCAGTCGAGGTCCGACAGGTGGACCATGCCGTCCACGCCGGCGTCCAGGCCCACGAACAGGCCGAACTCGGTGATGTTCTTGATCTCGCCTTCGACGATCGTCTCGGGCGGATGGGTGACGGAGAAGGCCTGCCACGGATTGTCCAGGCACTGCTTCAGGCCCAGGCTGATGCGACGCTTGTTGGCGTCGACTTCCAGCACCATCACCTCGACCTCCTGGCTGGTCGAGACGATCTTGCCCGGGTGGACGTTCTTCTTGGTCCAGCTCATCTCGGAGACGTGGACCAGGCCCTCGACGCCCGGCTCCAGCTCGACGAACGCGCCGTAGTCGGTGATGTTGGTCACGCGGCCATGGAACTTGACGCCGACCGGGTACTTGGCCGAGACGCCGTCCCAGGGATCGGCCAGCAGCTGCTTCATGCCGAGCGAGATGCGCTGCGTCTCCGGGTTCACGCGGATGACCTGCACGCGCACCGTCTGGCCGATGTTCAGGGCCTCGGACGGATGATTGACGCGGCGCCACGCGATGTCGGTCACGTGCAGCAGGCCGTCGACGCCGCCCAGGTCCACGAACGCGCCGTAGTCGGTGATGTTCTTCACCACGCCGTCCAGGATCTGGCCTTCCTTCAGGTTGGCGACCAGTTCGGAGCGGGCCTCGGCGCGCGTCTCCTCAAGCACCGCACGGCGCGAGACGACGATGTTGCCGCGGCGGCGGTCCATCTTCAGGATCTGGAAGGGCTGCGGCACGTTGAGCAGGGGGGTGATGTCACGCACCGGACGCACGTCCACCTGGCTGCCCGGAAGGAACGCCACGGCGCCCGACAGGTCGACGGTAAAGCCGCCCTTGACCCGGCCGAAGATCACGCCTTCGACGCGCTGGTTGTTCTCGAACGCGCGCTCCAGGACGGACCACGCCTCTTCCCGGCGGGCCTTCTCGCGGCTCAGCACCGCTTCGCCATTGGCGTTCTCAAGACGGTCCAGGAACACCTCGACCAGGTCGCCGATCTGAAGCTCCGAGCGGCCACCGCCGACCGAGAATTCCTTCAGCGCCACCCGGCCCTCGGCCTTCAGGCCCACGTCGATCACGGCCATGTCGTTCTCGATGGCAATGACGGTGCCCTCGACGACGGTGCCTTCGAGCGAGTTGGCGGAGCCGAAGGCTTCGTCCAGCATGGCGGCAAAGGATTCGCGGGTATCGGGCAGTTCGGCTGTACGGCTCATGCACACTCCTGATCGACGATGCGGGCCTACCGGTTGCATCCGGCGGTCTTCACGAATGCGAAAAAACGCACCCGTCCCATCCCGCCTTGGCGGGGGTGACGGTGCGGGATCCTATTCCCTGGGGATAAGGGCCTTCGCGGCAGCGAAGGCCTCTTCTATACCGAGATCGGTCGTATCGAGCAAGTGCGCGCCGTCCGCCAGGGCCAGCGGCGCCGCCGCACGGCCGCTGTCGCGGGCGTCGCGCCGGGCCAGGTCTGCCCGGATCCCCTCCAGGGTGACAGCACCGCCGCGCGCCGCCAGTTCGGCGAAGCGGCGCCGGGCGCGGGCATCCAGGCTGGCGGTGACGAACAGCTTCACCGCCGCGTCGGGGCAGACAACAGTGCCGATGTCGCGCCCGTCGAGCACGGCGCCGCGGGCCGGCGGCGGCGGGCGGGCCGCGAAGTCCTGCTGGAAGGCGAGCAGGGCGGCGCGCACCTCCGGCATGGCCGCGACGCGGCTGGCCATCTCGCCCACCGCCTCGTCCAGCAGGTCGGGTGCTGCGAGCAGGGCGGGGTTGAGCGCCCGGGCGGCGGCTGCGGCGGCGGCCGGCTCGATCGCCGCCCCGTCGCGCATCAGGGCAAAGGCCACGGCGCGATAGAGCTTGCCCGTGTCGAGATAGGCAAAGCCCAGCGCCTGCGCCAGGCGGCGGGCCAGCGTGCCCTTGCCCGATGCGGCCGGACCGTCGACCGCGATCACCATCCGGCGGGCCTCCGGCATCGGCTGGGTCCTCACACCCGGCGCAGGTCGGCGCCCAGGCCGCGCATCAGGTCGGTGAAGGCGGGAAAGCTGGTGGCGATCATGGCGTCGTCGTCGATGGCGACCGGCTGCTGGGCGGCCAGGCCCATGACCAGGAACGCCATGGCGATGCGGTGATCCATCTCTGTCTCGACCAGGGCGCCGCCGGGCACCCGTTCCTGGCCGTGCACGATGAGCCAGTCGTCGCCCACCTCCACCTTCACCCCGCAGGCGACCAGGCCGCGGGCGGTGGCGGCCAGGCGGTCGCTTTCCTTGACCTTCAGCTCGCCCAGGCCGCGCATCACGGTGGTCCCTTCCGCAAAGGCGGCGGCGACGGCCAGGACAGGGTATTCGTCGATCATGGCGGGCGCGCGGTCCGGCGGCACCTCCACGCCCTTCAGGCGGCTGGCGCGGACGACCAGGTCGGCGATGGGCTCGCCCCCCTCCTCGCGCGGATCGACAAAGGCCAGGTCGGCGCCCATCTCGCGCAAGGTGGTGTAGAGGCCGCAGCGCAGGTCGTTGGTCCCGACGCGGGCCACCGTCACCTCGGACCCCGGCACCAGCAGGGCCGCGACGACGGGGAACGCGGCGGACGACGGATCGCCCGGCACGACCAGGTCGCCCGCCACCAGTTCGGGCTGCCCGGTCAGGACGACGTGGCGACCGTCGGTCCGGTCCTCCACCGCGATGCGGGCCCCGAAATGGCGCAGCATGCGCTCGGAATGGTCGCGCGTCGGCTCGGGCTCGATCACGGTCGTGGTGCCGGGGGCTGAAAGCCCCGCGAACAGGACCGCCGACTTCACCTGGGCGGAGGCGACGGGCAGGCGGTAGGTGATCGGCATGGGCGGGCTTGCGCCCTGCACCATCAGCGGCAGGCGCCCGCCGGAGCGGGCGGCAAAGGTGGCACCCATCTGGGCCAGCGGCGCCATCACCCGGTTCATCGGGCGACGCCGCAGCGAGGCGTCGCCGGTCAGGAAGGCGGTCAGGTCATGGCCCGCCAGGATGCCCATCAGCAGGCGCGAGCCGGTGCCCGCATTCCCCATGTCGAGCACGTCCTCAGGCTCGGCCAGGCCGCCCAGGCCGACGCCATCGACCTGCCAGGTGCCGGGGCCCAGCCGTTCCACCCGGGCGCCCAGCGCCCGCATGGCGGCGGCGGTGCGCAGCACGTCCTCCCCCTCCAGCAGGCCCTCGACCCCGGTGCGGCCGACCGCCAGGGCCGCCAGCATCAGGGCACGGTGCGAAATCGACTTGTCGCCGGGGACGGTGATCCGACCCTCCAGCGGGCGGCCCGCGGCGGCCGTCAGGCGGCCTGGAACGTCTGGGGGCGCAGGGGAATGGGACACGTGGACACGCCGGTTCTGGACAAGGATCTGCTGGCGGCGGTGCTTAGCATGGTGATTTTGCTTTTGACAGGGCCGCCGGACGCGTGGCAGAACCCCGCCCTCATCTGATCAGCTACGGGTCAACTGCACGTGGCCAAGCCCGAATGGGGCACCAAGAGGCGGTGCCTGACCTGCAGCGCGGCATTCTATGACATGCGGCGCGACCCGATCATCTGCCCCAAATGCGGTGCGGTGTTCGAGCCCGAGGCCGCGGCCAAGGTCCGCCGCGCGCGTCCCGAGACCCGCCCCAGCCGCGCCAAGAGCGCGGCCAAGGTGCGCACCGGGGACGAGGACGACGAGATCCCCGAGGACGAGGCGGACGAGGACGCCTCGGACGAAGAGGACGAGGGCGTCGAGGACGAGGTCGAGGAGATCGACGAGGTCGACGCGATCGAGAAGGCCGACGACGATGACGACAGCGACGACGCCGAGGACGGCGCCGACGAGGTCGATGATGTCGAGGACGCCGACGACGATCTGCTCGACACGGACGACGACGATACCCTGATCGAGGAAACCGATCTGGATGACGACCTGGACGACGTCGTCGACACCGGCGTCGACGACGACGACCGCTGAGGATCGCGGTTTTCCAGGGCCGGCAGGAAATTTCAAGGGCGTGAATTTTTCCTGTTGAACCCCGGTTCGGGCGCGCATATGGTTCGCGCCCCGAGCCCAAGGGGGGAGAAATCCCCCAAGGTTCATCGGGGACGAAGGGTGCACTTCCGGGGCCATAGCTCAGTTGGGAGAGCGCTTGAATGGCATTCAAGAGGTCGGCGGTTCGATTCCGCCTGGCTCCACCACCCCGCCACCCTTCGAAATCAACAGCTTAGCCGCTGAAAAGTGAAAAGGCCGCCTCGCAAGGGCGGCCTTTCCTTTTGTCCGGGGTAGCGCCTGGGGTAACAAACGGCGCTGCGGCCCGGCTTGGGCGTTACCCGGGCGCGTTACCCAAGCTGCCTAGAGCTCGTCAGCTACCTCGACGAACAAAGCGCCGGCGCCGGCCATGAAGCCGTTGGCGAAAGCGTCGTTTGGTTCCGATCGGCCGTTGCCGTGCTTTTCCCAGAAGTCGCGCCATTCGGACGCGTGCATGTCGCCGTCAGGATCGATCAGCTTTTGGAGCGTTTCCAAGCCGCCCTCCCATTCCCATTCGATCTCTGAATAAGGCTCGAAAGCTTCAAGCTCTTCAAACTCCGCTGTCGTCTCAGCCCACCGCCGGCCGCATGCTTGGCCGGCTTCAAATGCTTCAGTGGTCGCGCGGGCCTTGCTGGCGCGCAGGCGTTCAATCACATTGGTCATGTTCGGATCTTTCCTTGTAGCCAGGGTGAGAACCGTTTCCCTGAAGGCACGCTGAGCGATGGCGGACCAGTTTGCCGCTTCTCCGACATCGTCCATGCGTGCCTTCAGGTCATCGGGCACGTAAAGCGTAACGCGGGGCATGGTATGCATAACCTCGGGTCGTTTTCCGTGTATGCATATCATTGTGCGATTTTTTTCACGCGTCAAGCCTTGTGCATATACCCTTCCCCCGGCCAGGGGTGGGATGCGTCCAATTCCAGGAAGGCCCGCACGTCCGGCCGCAGGTCCAGACGGCGCCTGAGGTAGTCGGCCACCATGTCTTCCGGTCGGGAAAGCGTGTGGCCGCCGGCATTGGCGACCAGGAAGGCGACGAAGGGTTGTTCCGCCGCCACACGCTCAATGTGCGCCTCGCCAACGGCGCTCTCCACGTCGCTCAGCAGGTCCACTAGGTCGTTATCGTCCAGGCTCCGCCCGCTCTCAGCGATTGCGGTCAGCCAGCGGCGCCAGGCGTCCAGGTCCCCGGCCCGGGCCTGGGCTTCCAAGGTGTCGATATTGGTCATTGTCGGTTCCTCTGTTATCCGGATGGGATGCCGTCAGAGTGAGCCGAACGCGGGCGGATGTTAGACCTTACTTTTGTGGCGTGTTATAGGTCGATCCAGAATGCACCATAGGTGGTGAGTTTTTCTCACCATGTTGTGATATGCCCAACGTAGATTTCGCTATTCTGAAGGATGTCGTCCTATTCGCTATCGCTGTCCTAGGCGCCGTCCTAGGCGTCATGAATACATGGGCTTCGATCAGCCAAAGGAAGGTCAGACTGAAGGTCACGCCGAAATTTGCGTACAGTCTCGACGGTCAATCACAAATGTTCTGCATCGAAGTCATAAACTTCAGCGTATTTCCTGTAACGATCGATGAAGTTGGTTTCCGACTTTCTGGATGGTGGGCCACAGAAAGGGCCGCCGTAATCGATCACACGACACTTGATAGAACTCGGCTACCTCAGCGCCTCGAACCGAGGTCTTCAATCACAGTCTATTTCGACCCAACGGGCCTTGATCCCACACGGCCTGTGCGAGACGCCTATGCTAGGACAGCTTGCGGCACACGGCGATTCGGAAACAGCCCTGCGCTTCGGAGCCTTAGGAAGCTGATGCGCGAATTTGCCAAGGATCAAAAAGCTTCGCGCGGCAGATAGAACTCCTGCCCGTATTCCTTGCGGATGGTGCGTTCCTGGCGGCGCAGGTAGCCGGGGCCGGCCGCCTCGCGCAGGCTGTTCAATACCAGCACGTCCAGCGCCGGCCGCAGGTACCACAGGTTCAGGAAGGGCGTGTTGTTGATCGCGGCGTTCAGCATGCGCAGCGGCTTCGGGTTGCCGTCCCGCGCCTCGATATAGGCCCGGTGCAGTTCCTCGGCTGTCCCGATCGACGGCCCGCCGATCACGCCCAGCAGCGTCGACCCCGTGCGGCTGGCTTCGCTGAACAGGAAGTCCCCATAGATCCCCAGGCCGCCGCCCTGCTGGATCGCTGCAGCGATCACGGCCGGGTCCGAGATGTCCCGCGGCGGCCATCTTCCCTTCACAAGGTCCTTCAGCGTCATGGCCGCGTAGCCGCCAACCGCCATGGCCGCGATCAGCTTGCCCAGGTGCGGCACGCCCGCGACAAGGCGGGCGCCCTTGGTGGCGCCGCTGTGCCCGAACAAGGCGCGGCCGATCGCGCGTTGCGTGAAGCTGATCGTGAAGCCTTTGCCGCTGGCCAGAAACCGGCGGAGCTCCCCCGATATGGTCCCGCCCTGCGTCCCGCCCAAAGTCAGACGGCGCGTGGCCACGTCCGGCCGCAGGTGGGAGAAATTCACTTCGTCCGCCACGAAGCGCTGAACGTCCAGGGCCAGGCCGCGGCGGGCTTCATCGATCAGGCGGGCCCGCGTATCCGCCAAGCGCGCATCCCGGTCCTTCCCCTTGATCGTCTCCGCCACGGCCGCCAGCCGGCCCGCGATCAGCGGCGCAACGGCATCGTCAGGCAGGTCCGCCACCGCGTCATAGGTCAGGTACGTGCGGCCCTCGATCGACGTCCGGGCTTGGCGCAGCACCTCCCACTTGTCGGCCGTGATGCCGTTCACCTCCAGGACATGGCGGAAGCGGGCCGGCATGAACTGCCACGTCCTGGCCGCGTGGTCGCCCAGCTCCGCCGCCACCATGCGGGCATTGGAGCCGCGCAGAACGTCATCCCACCAAACGGCCCCTTGCCACTTGAACAGCTTGTTCGTCAGGCCCGACAGGTAGCCTAGCGGCCCGTCCAGCGCATAGACGCTTCCCGCAATGTGTTCGATCAGGCCCTGATAGCCTTCGCCCAGCAGGAACGTGAGCCGACGCTGTTCCGCCTTCGGCCGGCCGTCCAGCAGGCCCGCGACCTGGCGGGCCAGCGTGCGCGTGAAGCCGGACCCGCGGAAGGCGCCGGCGGCCGCGCTGATGAGTGGATCCGTGGGCACGGCGGACAGGATCGCGCCGCCGAACTTGGCCAGCAGCGACAGATTGCGGACACCTCCCGCGACCCGGGCGGCCGTCACGTTCCCGGCGCCGCGCGTGAAGCCTTCAAGCTCCCGGAAGGACTGCGCCACCACGCTATCGCTGCGCAGGTCCAGCCGGCGGACCTGGCGTTCCCGCTGCGCCGGGGACAGGCTGGCGTCATTCCGGATCGCCTGCTGCGCTTCCGCCGCGATGCTGCGGAACATCACTTCCGGGTTGGGGCCAAAGAACTCCATCCGGCCAATGGCGCTGGCCATGCGGTGCTGATGTTCGATCGCCGCGTAGAAGATCCCGCCGCGGCCGAAGTCCTGCAGGTAGGACCATTGCGCCTCAGCGTCCCGGAAGTGCAGTTCCCGGGCCTGGCTCAGCGTCTTGCCCAGACTGGACGGGGCCGCGAAATTGCCCGTGCGGCCGGGCGTCAGGCCGTTGTCCAGGCCCGTCGTCACGGTCAAGTAGATGTCGCTGAGGATCTCGCGCACGCGATTGGCGTCGGCATCGCCGAAGGTCTTGCGCACGTCCAGCAGCGGCATGATGCGGGACAGCCAGGCGGCTTCCCCTGCCTTTATCAGCTTCGTGGCATCGTGGCTTTGCGGGCTCCATCCCTCCATCTTGGCGATGAAGGCGCCGCGCCGGTTGGCTTCGATCCGCGATGCCTCGAACCAAGGGGCCAGGGCTTCCGCCAGCGCCTTCGCCTGGCGGTTCTGCGAGGCGCCCGGCTGGCCGCCTTCCTTGAGCTCGTGAAGCTCCCGGATCACGTCGCGGTTGAACGCCGGATCATCGACCATGGCCAGCAGCGCCGGATCCCGCTCGAACGCCTCAGCGATCATCCCGCCTACAAGGCGGTTGTCCCATGCCTGGACGGTCGCGGCGGCGCTGTACCGCCCCTGGCGCACGCCCTGCTGTGTCCCCTGGATCATCGCAAGCAGCGCGTCCGGGCGGCTCAGGCCTTGGCCCACAAGCTCCGCCATGTGGGCGCTGCGCCGGTCCCGCACGACGGCATTCTGTGCCGCTTGCCGGCGCAGGATGGCGGCCTGCGTCCGCTTCCACTCGGCATCTTCCGCCAGTCGGGCGCGCAGGGTCTCATTCAGGCCCGCAAGGTTGCCCTCGGCGGCCAGCGCCTTGCGGCGCGTCTCCATCCCGTCCAGGACCTGGCGCAACTCGCCCTCAGTCAACTTGCCATCGGAAGCGGCCAGCCCGGCCGCGATGCAGGCTTGCGCGTCCATCGTGTTACCCTTTGCTAGGACCTGTTACCCCGTGGCGCACAGGGCCATGGCGTCGATTGCGGCGGCTTCGGCTTCGATCCGCTGGGCTTCGAGCTCATAGGCCGCCAGCTCCGCCCGCATGGCGTCGCTCAACCGCCCTTCGCCTTCGATCGCGGCCACGTCCTGTTCCGGTTGCCAAGCCGGATCATCGAAGCCCGCGACCTGGCGGAAACGGGCGGCCGGTTCCGGCGCGTGCGGCGTGTCCTGGGCGCGGACGGCGGCCACGGCCGGGTCAGGCTGGCGCGCCGGAAGCGGCGTCGCGTCCAGGCGCTCCGGGGCGGCCTGGCGCACGGCCTGGAAATCGAACAGGCTGGCCGGCGCCTGGGCTTCAACCGCCCGGCGCAGGGCCGCATCCCTGGCGATGATCCCGGACGCGGCTTCCTCATAGGCGCGTGCCGCGCGGTTGCGGGCCTGGCGCGCCTCGCGCAAGCGGCGTTCCTCCGCCTTCAGCTGCTTTTCCGGCTTGATCGCCAGTTCCCGGGCGCGCTGCGCCAGGTTCGGGAATGCGCTGATGATCGTGGCGCGCTCCGCCTGCAGGCGTTCCCGGCGGGCCGCGGGAATGGTGCGGCTCAACTCGGCATCGATCGCGCGCACGCGTTCGGCGGACGCGGCGTCGATCGTCTCCAGGGCGTCGGCTTCCGTCCTGCTGTCCAGGGCGGCGCGCTGGGCGCCGACGCGGGCCGCAAGCGCGTCCTGCGCCGCCTGGGCATCGTCCAGGGCGCGGGCCAGGTCCGGCCGCTCCAGGCGGGCCCGGTCGCCGATCGCGGCCGCCTCGAAGGTCAGGCCGTCGGGCAGGGCGAGGCGCGGCGCGCCGGCTTCGTCCAGCACGCGCGCAATAGCGGTGCCACTCATGAGCCGATCACGAATGATGGGGTCCCCTGAGAAGGCGCGCACGGCGGCCACGGTGTCGGGGGACAGGGCAACGTCCCGCCCCATCGCCAACGCGCCCACAGCTTCGTCCAGCGCCCGGCCAGCCGCCTCGGCATGGGGAAGCGTGGCGATGTCCGGGCTTGTGCGCCAGCGCTCCACAGCGCCGGACAGGCCGCCGAACGCTGCGCCGATCAGGGCGGCGCCGGCCGTGTCCGCAAGGAAGGCCTGCCACGACACGTCATCGCCCAGGCGCTGGCGGGCCGGGGCGGTCACGCCAAAGGCAAGAGCCGTGTTCAGGGCCGCATCCGCGCTGGCCACGATCGCCCGGCCGCCGATCACGCCAAAGCGCGCCGCCGCTGCGGCCCGTGCGGCGGGTCCAAGGATCGGGACATAGTTGATCGGGTCCAGCGCCTGGCCAGCGACATAGGCCGCCGTCCCAACCGCGAAGCTGGGCGTCTTCTCCAGCAGGTAGGCGTGGTATTCGCGGTCATCGTGCATCGCGGCCAGCGCCGCGGCGCGATCGGCCGTCATGCGCCGGTCATATGGGATGGCGGGCCGGTACCACTCCGACCGCTTGTATTCGTCCTCTGACAGCGGCGCGCCGCCGCGGGCGGCTTCCGCGCTGCGCAGCACGGTGCCCAGGCCAAGGCTTTCCCGGTAGCCGGCGCGGAACTCGGACCCGATCACCTCAAGGGCGCCCATGGTCTGATCTGCGGCCGCCTGTCCGAAGGTTTGGACGCTGAAGGCGTTGCCCGTCGGCTCCGGCCGGAAGCTGAACAGGTCACTCATGGGGCGAGCGGCATGGGCGGCGCGCCCAGGTCCATCGTGCGGCCGCCGGGCAGGCTGTAGGACGTCGCCGCGGGATCGGCCGGCGCTGCGGCTTCCGCTTCGGCGGCCTGGGCGGCGGCGCGGCGCACCTGCTCCATCGTGAAGACAATCGGCTTCCCGTCCGTCCCGGCGGCCAGCAGGCCCGTTGCCGGCTGCAGCAGGCCGAAACCGCCGTTGACGTTTCGCCAGACGCCGTTTTCCGCAAGGTCATCGATCAGGCGCAGCGCGTCGCGGCGCCGGATCCGGGCGCCTGCCCGTTCGGCATCCGTGCCCGCGCTGAGCTCCGCCGGGACAAAGCCGCCCATGGCGTCGCGCACCTGATCGCGCAGGGCTTCAAGGCCGGTGTCCAAGGCCGCTTCGTCGGCTCCGGCGGGGATCGCCAGCAGCGCGCCATTGCGATCGTACAAGGTCAGATTGCCGTGCAGGTCGCGCGTCGCCTGAGCGGTTGCTTCGTCCAGGTCCCGCCCCTTGGCGAGTTCCAGCTTGATTGCCGCCGTCATAAGCGCGGTATCACGGGCCACGCGCTGATCGTTCCCGGCGGCGCCCAGGCTCAGGCCGTACACGGCATCGGCCAGTGTGCCAGGTGTGAGAACGTCGCTCAGGATGCGGGCCTTGATGTCCGCGTCCGTGTAGGTCGCGCTGTCCGGCACGTCCGCCGGGTTCAGCGTGGCGGCGCGGAACAGGCGCTGAGCGGCGCCGGCATCGCCGCGCGCCAGGGCTTCCAACGCGCCTTCGGTCACGGCGGGCACGCCGGTGCCCACAAGCTGGCGGAAAACGGCCTGCTGCTGGGCACGATCCGACGTGCTGAAGACGGTTGCGGCCAGCGCCTTGGCGCGCTCGTCAGGCGTGCCGGGTCCTTCGTTGAAGGCCTTGGCCGCCAGTTCCGCGCGGTCCTTCGTCAGGGCGCCGCGCAGGGCTTCCGGAATGCCGATCTGGGCTTGCGCCGCCCAAGTCCGGCTGATCGCCTGGGCCGTTGCCTGCGGCTGGGCGTCGGGCGCTGCGCCCTGGACGGCCGCCCAGGCTTCCCGCACGTCGGGGAAGACGCTGGCGACATAGGCCACGGGATCGGCGGCGCGGGCCTGGCGATTGGCTGCAACCGCCTGGGCCAACGTCTCATAGGCCTTCTGCCGTTCCGCGAAGCCCGGCGCCGCCGTGTCCGTCGGCTTCGCCTGCGCCAGCAGGGCGGCCTGAGCGTCGGGCGTGAGGGTGCGGACCTGGGCGACCTGGGCGCCCACTTGGCGTGTTGCCTCGAACGCACGCCATTCGGCGGGCCCAGCCGTCGGGCCGTATGCCGCGAGGAAGTCGTCGGGGCCGGGCATGGCGCCGGCATAGGCGCCCGTGGCCAGCAGCGCGGCGGACGCATCGCGCAAGCGTGGCTCAAGCTCCGCCCGGGCCAGCGCCCGGTTGCGGTTCAGCTGCTCATTGGCCGCATTGTAGAGCGCGGTTCGCTGCTGCGGCGTCAGCCGATCCAGGAAGCTGAAGCCGGTACGATCGGGGATGCCGGACGGGTCCAGGACGAACGACGCTTCCGCCGGGATCTTCCGCGTGGTGAATGCGTAGAACTCCGCCACGGTGCGCGGCCGGCCGTCGACATAGAAGGCGGCGCGGTTGCTGGCCACGGCGTCCGGGTCCGCGTGGGCCGTGGCGGGTGCGTCAGGCGTGGCCGCCAGGGCGGACAGCATGCGCGTGGCGCCGCCCGCGCCCAGCAGGTGCGCGCTATACAGGTTCCGCTGTGTGGGCGCGAAGCCGGCGGCCTGCAGCGCCTTTGCGTTGTCGATCGTGAAGCGGTCAAAGGCGCGATCCTGGGCGGCCAGGCTGGCCGGATCGGTGCCCGTGCGCTGTTCTGGCGTCAGGGCCAAGTCAGGGTATTGCGCCGCCAGGCCGTTCCAGGTCCGCGCGATGAACTGAAATCGCCCGCGGGCGGAACTGTTGGGGTTGGCCGCGTCGACCTGGCCGCCGCTTTCCGTTGCGATCACGGCGGCGCGGTAGCTGGCGAAGTTGGCAGGCAGGCTGTTCCCGTCCAGCTGGCCGCCGATCGCGGCTTGCAGCGCCTCGGGGCTGATGCGCTTCACGCCTTCGGCCGCCGCCTGGGCAAGGGTGCTGTCCACGTCCGCCAGGACCGCGGGCAGGGCCGTGGGGGGCACGCCCATGCCTTCGATCAGTTCCCGGACGCGGGCGCGCTCCGCCTCATAGGCATCGGGATTGGCCGCGATCACATTGGCTGAGCTCAGCGCCAGGTCCGCGACTGCTTGGGTGCGCAGGGCGCCGCGGGCCTTCGCCTCGAAGTCCAGGGCCTGGCCAAGGAAGGTTGGCGCCAGCTGGGCGAAGTCGACTTCCGCCAGGCGCCGGGCCTTGGGGCTGTCGATCGCGTTCAGCGCCCGTTCCCGATAGCGCTCGAACGTGTCGCGCGCCTTGTCGACGAAGCCGGACGCGCCGGGGGCGGCCGCGTCCTGCATCTCCGCCAGCGCCTGCGTCAGGTTGATTTGTGCGCTCGAACGGACCTGCGCGGCCCTAACCGCCGCGTCTTCATTCGCCGCGCGCTCCATGATCGCGTCACGCTGGCGCTTGTCTTCCAGGTTCTGCCGCGTCCGCCGGTCCTCGGCGTCGAGCGCCGCCGCGCCCACCACGTCGAAGGCCCGGCTGAACTGGTCGAATGCCGCTGCAGGCGCTGCAAAGTCCGACGCGCTGGCGCCGCCCGGGATCGTTCCGGACGGCAGGATACGGCCGGGCGCGCCCTGGTCGTATTGCGGAATGCGGGGCATGCTCAGTGCACCGTGGCGCCGGCCGCCAAGTCAGAGGCTGCAGCCAGTTCAAGGCACGCGGCCGCCATGGCGCGGAGCTCCGCCGCGGGATCGTCCGCCGGGGGCGAATGATCCGCGAAGGCGCGGCGCTGGACGGGGGCGAAGCGGTGCGCCGCGTACTCCTCGCAGTGCTGAGCAACAAGCCGCCAGCCATCCCCTTCGGGCAGGTTGGGCGCCAGCACCTGGCGCAGGCTTTCGAGCGTGGACCGCATGGTTCAGCCCTTCGTGTTCGAGGGAACGGCCGGCGGCGCAGGCGGCCGGCATGGGTGGGGGCGGGACACCACGTCGACATCGCAGCTGCGGGCCAGGCGCACGGCATCCTTGCGGACTGGATCGGGCATGGCGGCCAGGCTGTAGCCGAACGCGCGAAGCATCCCGGCCAGCTGGTCCAGGCCTGTGGCGGCGGGCATCGTTCAGCCCAGCTGTTGTGCCGCCTGGGCGCGGGCCCGGGCGGCTTCGATCAGGACGGACGAAAAGCCCTTGAGGCTCATGGCGTCGGCAATCCGGGACCAATAGGGTCCCTCGCCTTCATCGCGGCCGCGCGGCGTGAACGCCTTGGCGGCGCTGTCCAACTGCCAGGCGGCCGCCGCGGTCACGCCGCAGGCTCCGCCGGGTCGAAGTAGCCGCGCACCTCGATCGCGAAGGACGGGACGCGAAAGCGAACGTCCAGGACGTGAAACAGGCCCGCCGGTTCGGTGCAGTTGATGACCTGGTTCCGCTCCGGCAGGAGCGGACAGAAGGCCGTCAGCAGCAGGTCGGACCCAACTTCAGGGGACTTGCGCAAGGCATGGAACTCAACCGGCATGCTCAGGGGGACGCGCATCAGCGGGCCTTTCGGTTAACGGGGCGGGTGCGTTGGGCGTGAGCCAGTGCCGCGATGAAGCCGGGATGCCGGTGCACGCCCAGGGCGCCGGATGCGCGCTTCAGCGCCTCCAGGTCCGCGGGGGGCAGGCTGTGCAGGAAGGCTGTCGCGTCCGCGTCGTCGCGTTCGCTCGTGGCATAGGTCGGCATTCCACGGCCGCCGGTCGCGGCCGCCAGCGCCGCCGTCATGGCGTCCTGCCAGCCGGCCACGCCATGGCGATTGAGCACCTGGCACGCTTCGCGGTGCGCTTCCATGGTGTCCGCGCTCAGCGCGCCCTGCTGCGGTGCTGCGGCGGCCGCCACGCTGTCGCGGGCCTTCACTTCCGCGTGCACCTTCCGCCCGACCGCATCCCATTCGTGTTGAGCGAAGCGGTCCCCGGACGTCAGGCGGCGGACAAAATCTGCATCCCGGCTCAAGCGGGCTTGCTCGAACTCCGCCGAAGTCGGCGGCGGGGGATCGCCTGGGGGCGGTTCGGGCGGCGGGCCGAACGGATGGGCCGTGTGCGTGATGGTCTGGCCGCTGGCCAGCGCTTCCGCCAGGGTCGGTGCCGGCTGATCGCTCATGCGCGGAACCTCGCCAGCAGGGCGTTTCCTTCGCGCACGCGGTTCAGGATGCCCGGGCCGCGGACGTGGGACGGGACGTCAGGCGCCGCCCAGGTGCAGCCGGCATCACGGATTGCCATGCGGATGGCGGCTTCCACCCGCACCGGGCCCGCCAGGCTGTCCGCCGGCATGCGCGTTTCCAGCACCTCCGCCGGAAGCATGGCGGCGAGTTCACGGGACAGGCGGACCAGTTCAACCGCCTTATCCGCGAAGGTCCGTGCGATCGGCTCCAGTTCCGCCGCCAGCGTCTCCCGCTGGGTGGCCAGGTCGCGGCACCGCGCCAGCAGCGCCGCATGGGCATCGCGCTGCGCCTGGGCGGCCGCGTCGGCGTCCAGCGCGTCCAGGTCCGCCAGGTCCTGATGCAGCCGGGCTTCTTCCGAGTTCAGGCCCGCGATTGCTTCCCACAAGCGCAGGCTGTCATCCGATCGCCCGTCGATGCGGGCTTGCCGGCGCTGAGCAACAAGCGTCGCGCGTTCGGTCTGGATCTCGGCAAGCCGCCGGTTGGCGGCTTCGCGTTGGGCGGCCAGCCCGGGCGGCTGAGCCAGGGGGATCGGTGCGGGATCGGCGGCCGGTTCGGGCGCAGGATCCGGCGGGAGTTCCGGGGCGGGCTCAGGTCCCGTGACACGGACCAAGCCCAAGAGCTCGTCAACGCGTGAAGTCATCGGCGGGTGCATTCGATTGGGTGCATTCGAGACTTAAACGATACAGCTAGGAGAGATTTTGACCAATACTGTCAGACTATTTCAAATGGCTTCATTCATTACATGTTGTGCAAAAAATTCAGCGGAAGGCGGGAGGGAGGTCCCTACACTTCGCGACGCCGATCGCGCGCGCCCTCCCGCCCCCACCCCCACCGGCCCTTCGCCAGGTCGGGAGGGGGCCCCACGGGTCGATCCCTGGCCGCCAGGGCGGTGCGTTACCCCGGCGCTACCCGGCAGGCATCAGGATCGCCCAAGGCTAGGCATTCTGCCGCTTTCACGGGCCAAACCGCCTGAGTGACGATCAAGAGGTGCGCTTTCCGCACCTGATCTAGGCCAGGGTTGGCGCCTGGAGTGGGGCCGGCCGCGGCTGGCGTTGGCCAGCGGGCGCACGCGCTCTGGCCAGTGGTGTGCGAAATCCGGTACCCCAACCGGCCCGCAGGCATGCCCGGGCGCTAGTCGTTCCACCGGCCGCCCGTACCTCAGGGCAGGTATCCGCCCAATCCCGCTTTCCCCGGTCCCGTACAAGTACCCTCCTGGCCCTCAGCCGGGGAGGTACGAAGTACCTAGCTTTTCCCCATTTTCCCCACTCAACGCTTTCAAGGGCTTAGCGGCTGTTTCCCCTGTTTCCCCTGTTTCCCTTCCCAAGTTTCCCCAACGCTGTTTCCCGTAGGCATATCAACAACTTGCTGAGGGGATCCCTTGTTTCCCCGAAGGTTTCCCCTGTTTCCCCAGGGCAGTTTCCCCCGAGTTTCCCCGTTTCCCCCGCCCGCGTTCAGGCCGCAGCGTCAGAAGAAATCCGCCGCTGATGTAGCGGAAACCTCTACCGCTTCCGGCCAGTCCCGCCTGTGCTTGCCGCGGCCGTGCGTGTTCACGATCACGCGGCCTTCAGCTTTCAGGCATTCCACAGCGTCCTCAATTTGCTGGATCGTCAGTCCCCAGCATGGCCCTTCGCGCTTGATCTTGTCGGCCGCGTAGAGCGTCCCCGGCTTCACGGACAGGCGCGCGCCTTCCTTGTTCAGCTTGCGCAGGCTGGCCCACACAGTGTTCCGGATGCCTGCTTCAACCGCGTTCACCTCGACGTCCCCGCCGGGCTCGAACAGGTCACAAACCGCGCTGGAAATCGGCCGGCCGTCGCTCCTGTGGCCCACCACGACGGACCGCAGGCGGAAGCCAATGGCGGGGGTCTTCTCCAGGTCGCGCTGCTTCGTGACTTCAATCCTGTTCTCGGAAATCTCGGTCTCGGTGTCGATCGCGGCCCGGATGCCGGACCATCCGCGCATCCCTTTGGCTTCGTCCTTGCCGCTGTGATGCACGACATTAATGTGCACCGGCATCCGGGCCCGCATCTGGTCCAGGTGCTTAACGAGCGTGCCCATGTCCTCGCTGGTGTTCTCGTTCCCCCCGCCCAGGGCGCGGCTCAGGGTGTCGATCGTCACGCCTGCTACAGGCATGCGCACGTCGTCCTGAAACCGCTGGATCAGGTCCAGAAGCGCATTCGTGTCGTCGTGCCCGTGCAACAGGTCGATCGGGCAAGGGATCAGCCCGAAGGGCACGCGCTCAGGGCATCCGGGCTCCATCCGCAGCGCCTTCACGCGCTTCATGATCCCGCGGCCGCCTTCCGCTGCGACATAGGCCCAAGCGCCCTGATGCGTCTTGTACTGGTGCCAGGGCTGGCCCGTGGCGATGCACCAGGCGCGGTGCAGGGCAACAAAGGTCTTGCCGACGTTGGACGGGCCGTAGTCCGCGCTGAAGCCTTCCCGGTCCAACACGTCGTCAATCAGCGGCATATGCTGCGGATCCGGCTCAACCTCCCAAGCTGGCACCAGGTAGATGCGCGGGCGCTCGATCCTGGCCGGGGGATCGGCTTCCGGGACCGGCGGGAAGTCATCTTCCGGCGCGTTGCGATGGGCGATGCCGGGCGGGCTGGTGCCGTAGGCGAAGGCGTTGGCAACCTTTACGCTGAGCTCGTCCGGCGCCCATGGCGGGACGCACCTGCCGTTCCACTCGTCTAGCATGAGCTCCAGGACCATCGGTTCCGACAGGCCTAGGTCCTTCAGGTCGCAGGCAACCCGGTAGGTCGTGGCGTCCCCGCCAGCACCTTGGATCGCCAGCGGGGCACACTGCAGCAGTTCCCGGCCGGCCGCGATCGTGTGGGCCTCGTCTGGCTCATAGTCCGCCACGTTCTGGGCAGGCTGTTCGCGCCACGGCCCGACGGCTTCCAGCAGCCACGCGGGGGCGGGTGCAATCGGCCTGTCCGCGCCTAGTTCGTACCGCCCGGCGGCCGTCTCCGCGCCGGCCCCGACCAGGTAGCCGCCGAAGCCTCGCACGTCCAGGCCGGGGCCGAGAGCCTCGCAGCTGTTGGCCACGGCATGGGGCGTGCTGAAGATGAAATGCAGGCCGCCGCTGGGCGTGACCTGGCTCAGCGTGTCCAGCCAGTCCCTGCCGTGCGCCTCCACAAGCTTGGCGATGCTGTCCTTGCCGCCCTTCCCGTCCTTCACGTCGACGTCCAGGCCCATCAGGTTCGGCCCCATGGCCAAGCCCGGGTTAAAGTCCGGCTCCCGCATCATCTCGAACACGGGATCCCAATGGCACCACAGCGCGCGAACCCGTTCGGGATCGGTTGACGCGCGGGCGTTCCACCCTTCGATCGCTGGCGGCCGCTTGCGGCCCTCAGCGATCGGGAACACAGGCACGCCCCGCGCCGCCCACCACAGCGCCGCCTCTAGCTTCGGCATCTCATGAAGTGCGGGCGCGTTCATGCTGCGGCCCCGCCGGACGGCCTGGCATCGTCGGGCAAGTCCAGCGCCCGGGCGATGTTCCCGGCTGCATCCTGCGCACGCTCAACGGCCCGCCGGACGCGCGGGTGAAGGTAGGTCGCTGCACCCTTGAGTTCCGCCAGGGCCGCGCGAAGCGCTGCCATTTCCCGCTGCATATAGGTCTGTGTCATCGGGGATCCTGTTGCGATCCCGCTGGCCAGGTGCGCTTCTGCCGTGGTATCCAGACACCGCGAATTGTTCTGAACTTCCACGGCCCTGCTGCACCCGCGGCGGGGCTTTTTTCCTTTGGCGTGGGGATTTCAGGCGGCCCTGCGGTTGGCGTCCAGCCAGGCCCGCACGGTCGCTTCCTGCCACAGGTTGCGGCGGTTAATGACGTGATCCGGCGCCGGGAAGCGACCCAGCTTCACCCAGCGCCACAAAGTCACGTCGCTTGGGTCCCCGACCATGGCGCGCACCTGGGCGGAGCGCAGAAGGCGCGGCGCGGCGGCCTGCACAGTCAGGGTTTCCCGTTCGGTCGTCATCAGCATTTGGCCACCTCTTGGCTAAGGGCGGCTCTATTTCTATGCGCTAACTGTAACTCCCGGGATAGGTGTCGAATTAGGGGGGATTGGATACCCCGTCCGGCTGGCCTAGCGCCCGATATGCCTTCGCGCCTTCCGCCAGCCGATCGCGCAGCACCTGGCGGGCAAGCTCCGCCTGTGCTTGTGGCGTCTCTTTGGCTACCCCAGGCAGCACGGCCGCGAAGGCGCCCGCGTCCGCAGGTACATCGTCGCCATAGAGCCGCGCCCATGCCTTCAGCGTGCTACCCCCGATCCCATAGGCGGCGCACACAGTACGGCCGGGCGCCCTGTCGCCCAGGATTGCACGCGCCAACTTGCGATAGGCCACGGCGTCCCGCTTGGCGGCCACGACGGGATATGGGTCCGCCCTGTTGCCAGGGCGGAGCATGCGCGCGATGCGGTCCTTTCCGCGGTCCCGTGTCCGGCCGCCTAGCAGGTCGTCCAGTAGGGTCGCGGCGTCCAAGGCAAGCTCCGCCGGCAGGGGCTCTAGCGGCAACGTCCCATGCCAGTTGGCGGCGCTGGCGTA
This sequence comes from Zavarzinia sp. CC-PAN008, assembly GCF_051903925.1. GTDB lineage: Bacteria > Pseudomonadota > Alphaproteobacteria > Zavarziniales > Zavarziniaceae. Next base: position 873,630 of record NZ_CP173678.1, on the reverse strand, counting down.
GGACAGCAAGGCATCCCGTGCCGCGGCGGCCACGGCTCGTTCCGTGTCTGTCGACGCGCCTTCCCTATGGCGGGCAATTCTGGCGTCGATGTAGCGCGCGAAAGCCGCGCCAACCGGGCGGCCTATCACGCCGGCCGCGCAAAGGGCACGACGTTGCCCCGCCCTTCCTCGCCTGCCGCGATCATCAGGACGCGGGTGCACCACGCGTCCAGCGCCGCCTTGCGTTCGGACAGATACTCTGCGCGATTGTATATTCCGGCCACGCCGCGGCTTGCGGCGCCGCCCTTGTGGTTCAGGATCTTGTCTGCGACGTGCGGCGCTACGCTCAGGTCCGCCAAGTGCGTGGTCATGGTCCTGCGCAGGTCGTGATAGGTCCAGCCGTCGACGCCGCTGGCGTTGCGGAGCTTCGCCAGCGCCTTGGACCATCCGCTGATCGGTCGTTCCCCTGCCGTCGTGCTGAACACGAAGCGGCCGGCCAGTGCCGCGGCAACGGCCTTCGCCGCTTCGTCCTGCGCGGCCGGAAGGCGGCGCTTCATCTCGTCACGGGCGCGCTTCTCTGCGCCGTCCCGGATCGCCTGCAGCAGGGCCAGGGCTTCCGCGCTCAGGTGCACGACGTGCGCAAGGCCGTTCTTTGTCCTGGCCGCCGGCAGGTGCCACAGCGCCTTGTCCAGGTCCAATTCCCCCCATGTCATTTCGCCCACTTCGTCCCGGCGCTGGCCGGTCAGAAGCATGATCTTCACGGCGGGACCGAAGGGGTACCCGTCCGCGGTGGCGGCCTTCCATACCGCCTCAATCTCATCAGCGGTCAGCACCCGTTCACGCGGCGCTTCCTTCCCGCCGGGCTTCTCCATTCCCCGCGGGATCGGCGAGGCGGCCAGCTTGCCGCGGTTGACGGACCAGCTGAACAGCTTGCCCAGGGCGGCCAACGCGCGGTTGGCCATGACGGGCCCGCCGCGCATCTCGCCCTCGGCATCCTCGAACTTGCCAGCCGCGATCTTGTCCAGCAGCGCATGCACGTCACCTATCGTGATGCTGGATAGTTGGCGATCCCCCCAGGCCTCCACCGCGAAGCGGTCCAGCGTCCGCCGCGTCTCCGCCGCCGATCGCGTCGCCTTCTGAAGATAGAGCTCGTCAAAGTCCGCCACGACATGGGCGACTGTCGATCGCTCCAGCGCCGCCGCGGCGGCCTTCCTGGCGCGCTTCTCTGCGGTCGGGTTCACCCCGCCGGCCATCTGCTGCACCGCTGCGCTGGCCGCGTCCCTGGCGGCTTTCAGGCTCATGGCGGGGTACTGGCCCAACGTCACGCGGGTCAACTTCCCGTCTACGCGCCGCATCAGGACGAAGCTTTTGCGCCCGCTGTCAGTGACGCGCACGCCAAGGCCGCGGATCAGTGCGTCCCATACCTCAGTCCGGTTTCCCTTCTCTGCGGGGGGAAGGTTCCGGATCAGTGCGTCTTTCAGTTCAACCGCCATGGCGTTACCCCGTTGGCCTTGGGTAGCTCCCGGGTAACGTATCAGCAGTGATAGCGTTTGAATATACAAAATGCTTCGCGACGCTTCATACCGCAGAAAACCTAGGTCTTTTGCAGCTTTCGACCTGTTACCCGAAGCGTTGCGAATACGTTTGCAAAGGTGCTGATCTTGAATGGCATTCAAGAGGTCGGCGGTTCGATTCCGCCTGGCTCCACCACCCCGCCACCCTTCGCAGCGCCCGGCATAGCGGGCATCCGGCACAGAGCCGCGCGAGCAAGGCCGCCCACTGGGCGGCCTTTCGCGTTTCAGGCCCCGCTGCCGTGGCCGGTGCGGGCCGCGGTCGACGGCATGCCGCCGCCGGTCAGGGCAGGGCGGCCGCCATGGGCCAGACCCAGGCGATCAGTGGTGTCGCCGTCACCACGACGATCAGGCTGAGCGGCAGGCCCAGGCGCCAGTAGTCGCCAAAGCGATAGCCGCCCGGCCCCATCACCAGCGTGTTGCACTGGTGCCCGATGGGGGTCAGGAAGTCGCACGCGGCCCCAACCGCCACCGCCATCAGGAACGGGTCCGGATTGAGGCCGAGGTTGGCGGCCAGGCCCGCGGCGATCGGCGCCATGACGAGCACGGTGGCGGCATTGTTGAGGAATGGCGTGATCGCCATCGCGACAGCGATCGTCAGGCTGATGATTCCCCAGCCCGGCAGATGCTCCGCCCCCATGGCCAGCCAACCGGCGATCAGGTCGGCGCCGCCCGTCGTCTGGATCGATTCGCTGATCGGGATCAGGGCGCCGATCAGGATCAGGATCGGCCATTCGATCGCCTGGTAGGCCTCCTCCAGCGTCAGGCAGCCGGTCAGCAGCATGCAGACCGCGGCGCCGAAAAAGCCGAAGGTGACGGGCACAGCCTGCACCGCGATCAGCAGGACGGCCACGGCCAGGATTCCCACCGCCAGGAAGCGGTTGCCGCCGCTGCCGAGCTGGACATCGCGCTTGGCCAGCGGCAGCAGGCCGAGGCGGCCCAGCGTTTCGCCCACGGTGTCGGCCGGCCCCTGCAGGACCAGCACGTCGCCCGCGCGCAGCGGCGTGTCCTGCACGCGAGCCGTGACCTGGGCCCCGCCGCGACTGAGCGCCAGGAGATTGACCAGGAAGCGGTCCCGCAGGCGCAGCTCCGCCGGACTGCGGCCGACCAGGGGCGACGTCTCGGTCACCACCGCCTCGTGCGTGCTGACATTGTCGCGCCGCAGGGGGCCGTCGTCGGGCACCTCCGCATGCGCGACAAGACTCAGCCGCGCGACGTCGATCAGGCGCTTCACCGCGTTGGGATCGCCCTGGAGGAACAGCGTGTCCTTCTCGAACAGCCACCAATGGCCATGCGGCACGAAGTACTGGTTGTTGAGGCGGATGATGCCGGTGACGGTCACCTCTTCCTCGCCCGCCGCCTCGAGGTCGAACACGGTCTTGTCGATGAAGGGCGAACCGGCGGGGATCACCACCTCGACATTGTAGTCGCTGATGTCGAACAGGGCGCCGGTCGTGCCCTGCTGGATGCGCTGGGGCACCAGGCGATAGCCCAGGACCAGGAACAGCAGGCCGACTGCGGCGACGCCCAGGCCCACGGGTGCGAAATCGAACATGCCGAAGGGCGTGCCCGTGATCTCCTCCCGCACGCGGGAGACGATGATGTTGGGCGAGGTCCCGACCAGGGTGACAAGGCCGCCCAGCAGCGAGGCAAAGGCCAGCGGCATCAGCAGCAGCGAGGGCGACGTCCCTGCCCGGCGCGAGACCTGGAGAACGACCGGCAGCATCATTGCCACGGCGCCGATGTTCTTGACGAAGGCCGACATGATGGCGACGGCCGGCGCCAGGATGCCGACCTGCCGCGTCGGGCGTTGCAGCACGGGGTTCAGCGGGCGGACGAGCGCGTCGACGATGCCCGAACGCCCCACCGCCGCGCTGATCACCAGGGCGGAGGCGACGATGACCACGATGTCGTCGGAAAAGCCGCGGAACGCCTCCCCCGCCGGCACGATCCCGGCCGCCACCGCCGCCACCAGGCCGGCAAGCGCCACCAGGTCGAAGCGGAACCGGTCCCAGATGAGCATGCCCACGACGGCGGCAAGGATGGCGAAGGCAAGGATCTGATCCGTCATGGACTTTCCGCATCGGGGGACTGCCCCTCCGGCAGCGCCCAGATGACAACGCAGGCAGGGCGCCGACGCTCCAAAGGAATCGACGCCCGGGGCAGCTCGCAGGCCGGCGGGGGCGCGCCGCCAGGCGCACGCAGCATTCGCCCGCGCTTGCGCCGGAACCTGCCAAGGGCCGATACAGGGCAGGGGAGCGGTGACCGGGGATCGGGCAAGCCATGGCCGTGCATCTGTTCGTACCGCACTTCTCGGTTGAGGAGTGCCTGGAGGAAGTGCGGGCCTGCCTGGAGCGCGGCTGGACCGGTGCGGGATACAAGACGCTGGAGTTCGAGGCGGAATGGTGCCGCCAGACCGGCCTTGCCCATGCGCATTTCCTGAATTCCGCCACGGCCGGCCTGCACCTGGCGCTGGAGGTGCTGAAGCGGCGCCTGGGCTGGGCCGCGGGGGACGAGGTGATCAGCACGCCGCTGACCTTCGTCTCCACCAATCACGCGATCCTGCATGCCGGGCTGCGCCCTGTCATGGCCGATGTCGACCGGTTCCTGTGCCTGGACCCCGACGCGGTGGCGGCGCGCCTCAGCCCACGCACGCGGGCGGTGATGTTCGTGGGCTTTGGCGGGACTGCGGGGCGCTACGCGGCCGTGCGCGACCTGTGCCGCGCGCGGGGCATCGCGCTGATCCTGGACGCCGCGCACATGGCGGGCACCCGCCTGGACGGAGCCCATGTCGGGCACGACGCGGATGCCGCCGTCTTCAGTTTCCACGCGGTCAAGAACCTGCCCACCGGCGACTCGGGGGCCGTCTGCTTTGCCCAGGGCGTGGACGACGCGGCGGCGCGGCGGCTGAGCTGGCTGGGCATCGACAAGGACACCTATGCGCGCACGCAGTCCGACGCCACCTATCGCTGGCGCTACGATGTCGCCGACACGGGCTTCAAGTACCACGGCAATTCCATCATGGCGGCGATCGCCCTGGTCCAGCTGCGGCATCTGGAACGCGACAACGCACGGCGGCGGCAGCTGGCGGCCCGCTATCGTGCCCGCCTGGCCGAAGACCCGCGCGTGACGTTGCAGCCGGAGGCGCCGGACTGCGTGCCGTCCGGCCACCTGTTCCCGATCCGGGTCGACCGGCGGGACGACCTGATGGCCTGGCTGAACGCGCGCGAGGTCTATCCGGGCGTCCATTATCGCGACAATACCGAGTACCCGATGTACGCCGACCAGGCGGGGCACTGCCCGGCGGCGCGGGCGGCCAGCCTGTCGCTGATTTCGCTGCCGCTGCACCTGGGCCTGGACGAGGCGACGGTGGACCATGTCGCCGGCCTGGTGCGGCAGGGCCTGGACGCGGTGGGTGCAGCACCCGCGGTCGCGTCCTGATGGCGGTGGCGCCGCCGCTGGCGGGGGCGGGGGTGCGGCTGCGCCCCCTGGCGCCGGAGGATGGCGAGCGGGTGCGCGCCTGGCGCAATCGCGATGACGTGCGTCGCTGGTTCGTCGACAGCGCCCCCGTCGCGGCGGTCGCCCAGCAGGCCTGGGTGGCGGCCCAGCGGGCCCGCGCCGGCGACTTCGCCTGGATCGTGGAGGACGCGGCCCGGCCCGGCACGGCGGTCGGGCTGGTGTCCCTCCACGGCCTGGGCGAGGGCGGCCGCGTGGGCGAACTGGGGCGCGTCATGGCGGCGCCGGAAGCGCGCGGCGGCGGCCACCAGGCGCCCGCTCTGCGCGCCGTGATCCGCCACGCCTTCGACGACCTGGGCCTGGACGCGATCGGCCTGGACGTCAAGCCCGACAACGCGCCGGCCTTGCGCTTGTACCGGCGCTGCGGATTCCGCCAGGTGGCAGCGCGGGCGGACATGCTGCGCCTGGTGCTGGATCGCCAGGCACCGGAGGCGCAACGGCCGGCGCTGCCGCCGCATCCGGCCCGCACGGTGTGGCTGGCGTCCTATCCCAAGTCGGGCAACACCTGGCTGCGCATCGTCCTGGCCAACCTGCTGCACCCGGACCGGGCGCCGGTCGACATCAACCGCCTGCCCATGCGCACGCCCCTGTCGGCTGCACGGCCGGATTTCGACCGGCTGCTGGGTGTGCCCTCGGCCCTGCTGACCGCGGCGGAGATCGCGCGCCTGCGGCCCCAGGCCGACCGCCTGATGGCGGCGGCCAGCCCGGCGCCCGTGCTGCTGCGCAAGGCGCACGACGCCTGGACCCTGCTGCCGGATGGGCGCCCGCTGCTGGGGGCAGCGCCCGACGTCGCGGCGCTGTACCTGGTGCGCGACCCGGCCGATGTGGCGCTGTCCGCCGCCGATCATTTCGGCCATCACCCGGCCGCAGAAGCCGCGGCCATGCTGCGCCCGGAGGCCATGCTGGCGGCGCCCGGGCGCCGCCTGTCCGGCCAGCTGACGCAGCGCCTGCTGGACTGGGCGGGCCATGTCAGGTCGTGGGCGACGGCGCCGCTGGCGCTGCACGTGATGCGCTATGAGGAGGCGCGCGCCGCTCCGCTGCGCACCTTTCGCGCGGCGATCCGCTTCCTGGGTTTTGCGCATGACGACGCCGCCATCATGGCCGCCCTGGACGCGGCGCGGCTGGACCGGCTGCAGGCGCAGGAGACGGCCACCGGCTTTGCCGAGGGGCGCCTGGGCCGCCCGTTCTTCCGCCATGGGCGCATCGGCCAGGGCGCGCGCGCCCTGCCCCCCGACCTGGCAGAGCGGCTGGCGGCTGCGCATGCGGCGGTGCAGCCGGCGCTGCAGGCGCGCGGCTTCTAGGGCGGCGACGCGGTGAAGCTCAGCTATTGCGGCTTGGTCCTGGACAGCGCGCTGGACCTGCCTGGCCTGCTCCCGGCGGCGCCCGATGCAAAGCCCGACCTGGTGGTGCGGCGCGGCATTGTGCCCGCGGGGGCGGCGGAGGCTGGTCATCCCGTGCACGCCGTGGGCGATGGGGGCGTGCTGTGGCAGGTCGCAGGGGTCGCCCGATATCACATCGTCCCGGATGGCACGCAGATCACCGTGGAGCCGGCCGCCGCCGCCGATCCGGCGGCGGTTGCGCTGCTGCTGCTGCATTCCGTCTTTGCCCTGGCGTGCGCGCTGCGCGGCGACTGGCTGCTGGCCGCCTCGGCCGTCGCGATCCGCGGCCGGGTGATGGCGATCATCGGTCCGTCGGCGATCGGCAAGTCGGCACTTGCCGCGGGCCTGGCGGCGCGGGGGCATGCGGTCGTGGCCGACGGCCTGCTGCGCCTATGCCCGGCGGCGGGGGCCGTCACATGCCAGGTTCAGGCGCCCTGGCTGCTGCTGTGGCCGGAGCAGCAGGGCTGGACCGCCGCCGCCTGGTCCACCGCAAGCCTGGTGCGGCGGGACATGAGCCTGCTCCGGGTGCCGGTGCGGCAGGCCGCGGCGGCACTGCCCCTGGGCGCCATCCTGGTGCCGCGCTGGCGCGGTGCGCCGCCCCTGGGCAGCCTGATGTACGGGGTCGAGGATGGCGGCGGTGGCGGCGACTTCGCGCGCGTCGCCCGCGCGACCGCCGGCGGCGTCCCGGCGGCCACGCTGGGCCGGGCGGCGGGGCATCTGCGCTGGGCGGCGGCGGTGGCGCGGGTCTGCCCGATCGGGGCGCTGGACCTGGACTGGGGCTGGGCGCATTTCGCGACCGCGCTCGATCGGCTGGAGGCGGCGCTGCCATGATTCGCGGCCTGTGGTCCGTCGCGGGGCCCCTGCCGGGCGACGCAGGCGCCGCGGACGACTTCGACGATGGCCGCCTGCTGGTCCGCGCCGATGCCTGGCTGGACGAAGCGGCGGCGCTGCGCCGGGCGCTGGGCCTGGATGAGCGGGAGGCCGACGGCGCCGCGCTGATCGCCGCCGCCTATCGCCGCTGGGGGATCGCGTGCTGCGACCGCCTGCTGGGGGACTTTGCCTTTGCCGTGCTGGACCGCGCGGCCGGGCGCATCCTTCTGGCACGCGACACCGCGGGCGCGCGGCCGCTGTTCCACCACCTGGACCAGGGGCGGCTGGCCTTCGACGGTGACCTGGACCGCCTGCTGGCGGTGCCCGGCGTGCCGCGGCGCCTGGACGAGCCGCTGCTGGCCGTGCACCTGCTGCGCCCGGTGCGGATGCTGCCTGCGCTGGCGCGGCGGACCTTCTGGCACGACGTGGCGCGCCTGCCGGCCGGGCACCGCCTGGTCGTGGGGCAGGGCGGGGCGCGGCTGGACGCCTGGCACGACTGGGCCGCCGTGCCCCCCCTGGCCGTGCGCGGGCGGGCAGAGGCGCAGGAGGTGCTGCGCGAGCGCATCACGCGCGCCGTGCGGCGCTGCACCGCGCGGCCGCTGAAGGTCGCCAGCCACCTGAGCGGGGGACTGGACTGTTCGGCCATCGCCCTGCTGGCGGCGCGGGATGGCCGCCTGGACGCTGCATGGACCTGGCTGGCGCCGCCCGGGCCCGACGCGGGGCCGGACGACATCCGGGCCTGGTCCCTGGTCGAGAGCCTGGCGCGCGACCTGGGCGTGGCGCCGCGCGTGGTGGCGCCGACCTTGGCGGGGCAGGCGGCCCTGGCCGCGACGGACTTCACCCGGCACCCGGTCGCGATGCTGGACTATGAGCAGCACGCGCTGGGTCCGGCGCGCGATGCCGGCATCGGCGTGGTCCTGTCGGGCTGGGGCGGGGATGAGTTCGCCAGCCTGGGGCACCTGGCCGGCTGGTTCGACCTGTTGCGTCGGGGACGCTGGGGGACGGCCCTGGGTGCCTGGCGCCAGGGCGCGCGGCCGGCGGCGTCGCTGCCCCGGGCGCTGGCCACGTGGGCGCTGCGTGGCAGGGGCCCCGCGGCCGCGCCAAAGCCTGGCTGGGGCGGGATCGACCCCCTGGCACTGCCCTTCGTGGAGCAGGCATTCGCGGAGCGGGCGCTGGCCGATCCGGACCTGCAGCCCTTCGCGCGGCCGCATCCGGCGCGTGGCCTGCATGCCGGGTTCCAGGCGGTGCTGGCTTCCGGCGGGCTGGCGGCGCGCATCGAATCCTGGGCGCTGGCAGGGGCGCGGCATGGCCTGGCCTATCGCTATCCGCTGCTGGACCGCGAGGTGCTGGACCTGTGCTTTGCCCTGCCGCCGGAGGCGACCTTTACGCCAGGGCAGGCGCGCGGCATGTTCCGGGGGGCCATGACCGGTTTGCTTCCCGATCCCATCCGCCTGCGCGCCAAGCCTGCCGAGACGGCCCGTGTCCGCGCGCTGGGCCGCGTCAACGACGCCGCCACGGCACAACTGGTCGAGCAGGCGCGCGCGCTGCCCGTCGCGTCACCCTTCGCCTGGCTGGACGGAGCGGCGCTGCAGCAGGTGCTGGAGGCGCCGGCGGCCGATCCGGTGGCCCTGTTCGCGCAGCGCCAGGCGGCGCGCGTGCGCCTTCTGTCGCGGGCCTGGGCGACATGAGTGGCGCGCCGACCGCGCGCTTCCGCCGCGGCGCGGAGGTGGTTGAGGCGGAGATCCGGGGCGAGCTTGTCCTGCTGAACCTGGTCGACGACAGCTATTTCAGCCTGGACCCCATCGGCGCCCGCGTCTGGGCGCTGCTGGAGGAGCCGCGCAGCGTCGACGAACTCTGTGCCGTGCTGACGCAGGAATACGAGGTCGGCCTGGACGTCGCGCTGCGCCAGGTCGGGGCGATGGTCGCGCGCATGGCGGACGATGGCCTGGTCGAGCCGGTGGCCTGACGCGCCGGTACTCCGCCCACGGCCTGCGTTCTTGTGTTCATCCGGTCGAGTGTCTACGCTCGGCACCCACCAGATCCGGGAGCAATCCGATGGCAGAACGCACGCAAAAGAACGACACGCCGGACCCGGCCCGCGTAACCGGCGAGCGCCTGGCCTGGGGCGAAGGGCCGCGGATCGACCGGCTGGACATCGCCCACAAGGCCGAGGGCGGGTACATGCCGATGGCGTTCGAGGATTCGTCGGCGAAAGCCGTCTCCTGAGCGCCTGACCGCGTCGTCACCCGATGCAGGGGCGGGGATCCCCCTGCCCGGCCTGAGCCGAGGTGACGCGGTGCACGATCCGGATGTCCTGGCGGCCCGCGCTACGCGCCTGCTGCGGGACCCGCCGCGCCCTGACCTGGGGCCCATGGCGCTGGCACTGTTCCAGCGGGCGATCCAGGCGGCGCCCACGCGCGTCGACCTGCGCCTGCATCTGGCCCTGGCGCAGCATGAACTGTTGCAGGAGGCCGACGCGCAGGCGACCTGCCGTGCGGCCCTGGCGCTCGATCCCCATGCGGTCGAGGCGCGCCTGCTCCACGCGACCTTCCACGTCCCGTCGATCCATCGCAGCGCCGGCACGGTCGTGTCTTCCGGCGCCCGGTTCCAGGACGAGGTCGAGGCCCTGGACGCCGATATGGGCGATGATCCCGCCGCGGCGCGCCGCCTGGCCCCCTGGCTGGTTCGGGCCTATCCCTACTACCTGCCCTATCGTGGGCTGAACGACGTTGCGCCGATGCGGGCTTTCGGCGCACTGGCCTGCCGGACCATGGCGCTGGCCCATCCCGACCTGGCATCGCAGGCGGCGCCGCGCGCCCTGCCGCCGGGCGAGCGGCTGCGCGTCGGCATCGTGTCGCGCCATTTCTTCGCCCATTCCAACTGGCGGGCGATCCTGCATGGCTGGCTGGTGGCGCTGGATCCCGCGCGCTTCGACGTCCATGCCTATTGCCTGGGCTCGCGGGAGGATGCCTGCACGGCCGAGGCGCGGCGTCTGGCCGGCCACTTCGTCGCGGGCGAGCGTTCGCTGGAGGACTGGGCGCGGACCATTGCCGGCGACCGGCTGGACGTCCTGCTGTATCCCGCGGTCGGCGACCTGTCGCTGGTCACGGCGCTGGCCATGCTGCGCCTGGCGCCGGTACAGGCCCTGGCCGCTGGGCATACGACGACCAGCGGGTTTCCCACGATCGACTATTTCCTGAGCTCGGACCTGGCGGAACCGGCGGACGCCGCCGCGCACTACAGCGAGCGCCTGGTCCGCCTGCCCGGCCTGGGCTTTGGCTATCAGCGCCCGGTGGTGGCGGACAGTCCGCGCGACCGCGCCAGCTTTGGCCTGCGCGCCGGGGCCTGCGTGTTCCTGGCCACCAACGCGCTGTTCAAGTGCCTGCCGCAGCACGACGACCTGTATCCCCGCATCGCGGCGGAGGCCGGGGATTGCCAGTTCGTCTTTGCCGATCTGCCACGCTATCCCATGGCGCGCGTCGCGATGGAGCAGCGGCTGGGTGCGGCGTTCGCCGCGCGGGGCCTGGACCCCGCGCGGCACGTCGTGTTCCTGCCGCGCCAGTCCCGCGACGACTACAGCCGTCTGCTGCAGCTGGGCGACGTCTTCCTGGATGCCATTCCCTGGACCGGCGGGGTCACCGGGACCGTGGTGCTGGGCCATGACCTGCCTTTGGTCACGGTGCCGGGGCCGGTCTTCCGTGGGCGCATGGGGGCCGCCATGCTGTGCCGGATCGGGTTGGAAGACATGATCGCCCGCGACCTGGACGACTATGTCGCCCTGGCCGTGCGCCTGGCGCGGACGCCCGACCTGCGGCACGCGCTGCGGGCGCGGATCGCGGCCGGCAAGCATCGCATCTTCGACGACCCGGAGGTGCCGGCGGCATTCGCCGCGTTCCTGGAAACGGCGGCACGTCCGGCCTGAAGGGGCCGGCGGTTCAGGCCGCCGCCGCCGGCAGGGCCATGGCGCCCCGGCCGCAGCGCTGCGCCTCCAGCCGTTCCACGGCCATCGTCGCCAGGGCGGCCAGCAGTTCCTTCTCGCCGGTCGTCAGTTCCGGCCGGCCGACGCGGTCGATCACGCAGAGCGCGCCCAGGCGCTCGCCGCCGATCGGGCTGATCAGCGGCGCCCCGGCATAGAAGCGGATGCCGGCGGGGGCCGTCACCAGGGGATTGGCGGCGAAGCGCGGGTCGCGGGTGGCATCGGGGATCACCATCGGATCGTCGCTCTCGATCACATGGGCGCAGAACGACACTTCGCGGCTGGTCTGGTCGACGTCCAGGCCCTGCCGCCCGGCAAAGACCTGGGTGTCTTCCTGCACGATGGAGACAAGGCCTACGGGCGTGCCGAAGAGCTGCGCCGCCAGGCGGGCGACGTCGTCCAGCGCCTGCGACGGCGCCAGGGCGCCCGCCTGGCGGTAGGCGCGCACGACGGCCAGGCGCTTGTCCTCTTGCGGTGCATCGTCCACGACCCGGCCGGTCAGGGCGGAGGCGCCGACCACGGTGCGGTTGCGGCCACCGCGCTTGGCGGCATAGAGCAGCGCATCGGCCGTGCGCACCAGATCGGCGGGGCAGGCCTGGACAGGGACAGAGCCGGGATCGAAGGCGACGGCGACGCCGATGCTGGCGGTCACGACGCCGGCGGCGCTGTTGGCGGCATGCGGGATGGCCATCGCCTCGATCGCGGCGCGCAGGCGCTCGCCCAGCTTGCGCGCGGCGTCCAGGCCCATGCCCGGCAGCAGGACGGCGAATTCCTCGCCGCCATACCGCGCGACGCAGTCGCCGGGCCGCGTGAAGGTCAGGTTGATCGCCTGGGCCACCTGGCGCAGGCATTCGTCACCGGCCAGGTGGCCATAGGTATCGTTGAACAGCTTGAAGCAGTCGACATCGACGATCATCAGCGTCAGCGGCACGGTCCAGCGTTCCGCCCGGCGCCATTCGTGCTCCAGCGCCTCGTCGAAGCGGCGGCGGTTGCCGATGCCGGTCAGGCTGTCTGTATGGGCCAGGCGGTCGAGTTCGGCGCGGGCCGCAGCCAGGCGGTCCATCACCAGCCTGCGTTCGGTGATGTCGCGCGAGGCGACCAGCACCACCGGGCCGTCCGCCTCGTCCAGCAGGCGCATGGCCGATTCCATCCAGACCCACCGGCCATCGGCATGGCGCAGGCGCACCTCAAGGTGCATGGCGGTGTCGGGGGGCGAGGTGGCCAGGCGGCGGATCACATCCTCGATATGGGCGACGTCACGCGGCTCGATCAGCGAGAGGGCGCTGCGCCCGGTCACGTCCTGGGGCCGGTGGCCCAGCACCTTCTCGATCGACGGGGTGACATAGACCAGGGTCGAGTCCAGGCGGTGCACGGCGACGACGTCGCTGATGTTGGCCGCCAGGTGGCGGAAGCGCTGTTCGCTGGCGCCCAGGCTGGCATGCGCGCTGCGCAGATCGGTCATGGCCGCGGCGGCGGCCACCTGCTGGCTGAGCAGCCAGCCGACCAGGCCAGCCGCGCCCGGCAACGCGACCGCATAGAGCGGCGCGGTCAGGGCATAGACCTCGACCGGATAGCGGACATAGGTCGTGGCCAGCGTCAGAAGCGCCTGGGCGCAGCCCAGATACAGGAAGGTCGGCACGCGCAGCGGCCCGCTGGCGCGGGCGCCCCAGAACCAGGCCGCGGACGAGATCAGGCCCGTCGCCGCCAGGCTGGCCAGGGGCAGGATCAGGCTGTCGCCCCCCAGCGTCGCGCGGAAAGCCATCGCCATGGCGGTGGCGACGGCCGCCACGACCGGGCCGCCGAACAGGGCGGAGAGGATCAGCACGGCGGAGCGAATGTCGAACAGCAGGCCCTGGCGCACCTCCACGGCCAAAGCCATGCACAAAATGGCGGCGGCGCCGAAGGTGATGCCGGTGAGGACGCGGGTGGCCCAGGCCGGGCGCTCGGCCTCGGTCGCCAGGATCAGGCTGAGGCCGAACGCAGCGGCGATGGCCACCCCCATGTTCGCTGCCAAGCCGTGGATAAGGACCGCGAAAGTCATCGACATGCTTCCCCAGGACCGTGCTGGCGGGTCCCCGCGCCCTCCGTTGCCCGCGACTCCCGTCAAGGGGCGTCAAGCAATTTAGGCAACACTAAGAACTATCGAGTAGGGTTATTACCAAAAGGTTTGCGGCATCAAGAAAACTCTGTCGTCTGACCGTCCGTATTCGCCTGTCCTGCGATACGGCGCGGGGGATGCTCCAAATCACTGGATTCATGAGAGGTTTGCAGCTATCGGGCGTACTCCGTGCGGGGCTGTCGCCGTCACACTGCTATTTCCTTGAGGTTGTCCCTGGCAGAAGCGCCATGTCCGGATGAATTCCAGTCGGAATGAATCTCGCCCCTGTCGCACAACGGGGGGCCGCGCTGGGCCAGGATGGAGTGCAAAAAAATAGACACGGCGGGAACCGCCTTGAGTTCGTCTCGTTCTAGCCTCTTGTGTCCGCTTGCAGGCAAGCCCTTCTTAGGTCCTTGCAATCTGCCAGCCGACTAATGTCTGGGACTAACCGAATAACGGAACGTAGTGGCGCGCCGCATCCCCGCCGGGGTGGCGGTCTGTCTACTTGTAGACAAAACAACATCTGACTGTGAAACGTTTGGTCGATGTGTATTCGACCGGACACTTCGCTTTCGCATCGTCAGGGTGGTTGCTCGTTTAAGCACTTCTTTACGCGTTACGTCCGAAGCTGACGCTGCCTTGCGGTGTCGGCGGGTATTTGGTGTGTCTGGTCTTCCAAAGGTGGACGGATGTTTGGATTGCGTAATCTCCGTGCGGCCGACGAGGCTGGCTTCACCCTGATCGAGCTGATGATCGTGGTCACGATCATCGGCGTGCTGGCGGCCGTGGCGGTGCCGCGCTTCATCACCTATGTCCGGTCGAGCGAGGCGGCGGAAGTCAGCCAGATCGGCGGCCAGATCGTGACCGCGATCAATGCCTATGCCGATGGTCAGAACCTGACCCCCGCTGCGGCCCAGACGCTGTTCAACAACACCGCGATCGTCGCCGGCACCGACACGCTGCCCACGGGGACGACATCGCTCGCCGCGATCATCCCGGCGCTGAACGTGCCGCCCGATGCCAAGTTCAACTACAGCGTCACCGCGATCGTGGCGACCGCCGGCACCCAGAACGGCAATACCGTCTATTGCCTGCAGGCGATCGGGCGGACGACCGCGGGCGTGCCCAACGGCATCGTCGCCTATTCCTCCTCGCCTGCGGTCGCCGGCAATAGCGGCTGGGAAGGGCGCATCAACAAGGCGGCCTACCTGACCGGCAACGCGGGGACCACCGGCCTGACCGCCGGGGGCTATTGCACTGCGGCCGCCGTCGCCAGCGCGACGCAGGGCTGACGGGCCGGCCTGAAACGGGGCGGATCGTGCGCGCCATGGCAGCGACGTCATTCCGGCTGCTGCATGCCGATCGCTATGCCGACTGGCAACCGATCGGCAGCGGCGGCTGCGCCGACGTCTACCGCGTCTTCGACCGCGACCTGGGCGTGCCGCTGGCCGTCAAGATCCTGAAGCCGGCCTTCTGCCGCGACGCGTCCCAGCTCGACATGCTGAAGCGGGAAGTGCTGATCTCGCGCGCGCTGCGCCACCCCAACATCTGCCCGATCCACGACCTGTACGAGGGTGCGCAGGGGGTGGGCATCCTGATGGACCTGCTGCAGGGCTGCGACCTGAAGCAGTGGATGGCCGACCATCGCGGCCACCTCCTGGCGACGCTGGGACAGCGCATCACGCTGCTGCACCGCCTGGCCGAGGCGCTGGTCGTGGCCCACAGCCGCATCGTCCATCGTGACCTGAAGCCCGCCAACATCTTCCTGGCGGGGGGCGACATCGCGCGGCCGCTGATCATGGATTTCGGCCTGTCCGTCCTTGGCGACGCGCGCGAGGCGACGTCGGTGGGCGGCACGCCGCGCTACATGGCGCCGGAGCAGTACGCGGCACCGGCGCGCGTCGATGCCCGCTCGGACCTGTTCTCGCTGGGGGTCCTGGCCTATGAGCTGCTGACCGACGGGCAGCTGCCGGAGACATCGCTGCGCGAGGTGCTGCGCACGCGCGCCCTGCCGGTCGTGCCGGCGCAGGGGGTGACGCCACCCAGCACCTTCTGCCAGTCGCTGCCGGCGGCCCTGGACCGCCTGGTGCTGCAACTGGTGCAGCTGGACCAGGACAGCCGCCCGCGCTCCGCGGCGGAGGTGGTGGAGGTCCTGGCCGGCATCGACCTGGACGCGGCCCTGGCGGCACCGCCAGCCCCCGGCAGGCAGGGCGCGCGCGACGTGGTGCGCGTGCCGGCAGGGACCTACACGATCGGGTCGCGCCGCACCAGCGCGCCGGCGGCGGAGCGTCCGGCGCGGTGCGTTCGCCTCAGCGCCTTCGACATCGACGCCCACCCGGTGACCAACGCGCGTTTCCGCGCCTTTGCCGGCGCCACCGGCTACAGCTTGCCGCCACTGGCCGACGATCCCGTGTTCGGCGTGGCGGATGCGCCCGTCGTCGCCGTCACCTGGGAGGCGGCAGCCGCCTTCGCCGCCTGGTCCGGGGGGCGCCTGCCGACCGAGGCGGAGTGGGAAGTGGCCGCCAAGGCGGGTGCCGATGAGCTGACCTTTCCCTGGGGGGACGAGGCGCCGGGCCCGACCCACGCCAATATCGACCGCGTGTCCGATGCACCCAGCCGCGTCGGCAGCCATCCGGCCGGACGCAATGCCTGGGGCCTGTGGGACCTGTGCGGCAATGTCTGGGAATGGTGCGCCGATCCCTGGGACGAGGCGCTGCACCGCCGGGCGGAGGGCGATGCCCTGGATCCCGTGGGGCAGGGCGACGGCAGCCTGCGCCCCTTGCGGGGGGGCAGCTTCGACAGTTTCAGCGAGACCGGCCGGTGCAGCTTCCGCGCCCGGGCCCCGGCCGACGAGGTGCGCGCCGATATCGGCTTCCGCGTCGTCTATGCGCCGGAGGAGGGCCAGCGCGATGGATGACGAGACCGCCCCCCTGACCCGCCCGGGCGTGATCGTAGAGCGAGCGGCGAACGTTGCCCGCCTGGTCTTCCCGGGCAGCCGGCGCGCGCGCACCGCGCCGCAGCTTGCCCTGGTCGATGGCGACGACGCAACCCAGGCGGAGACGATGCCCCAGGCAGTGGCGGGCAGCGCCCGCTCATTGGCGCGGGCCATGCCGCCCCCCGTGGTCGCACCCGTGGCGCCGCGCCCCACCTCGCCCTTCATCGGCGGGATTTCAGCCGACCTGGTGGCGGCGGGCCTTCTGACCGAGCGGCGCGCCGTGTCGCTGGCGCTGAAGGCGCGGGAGACGGGGCAGACCCTGGTCGCCGTGCTGGCGCAGGATGCCTCTGCCGCCGACCTGGATGCGATCTATGCCCTGTTCGCGGCCAAGCTGGGCACCGAGCTGATCAGCCGCAATGGCAGCCTGCTGGACCAGGTGGCGGAGGTGCCGTGGCTGCCCCTGCCCCTGGCCGAGCAGCGCGGCGTCCTGGTCCTGGCCGACCAGGGGCCCGACTGCGTGCGCTATGCCGCGACCGATCCGTTCGACCTGATCACGCGCGACTGGATCGCCCGCCAGGCGCGCAAGGCGGCGCGGCCGGTGCCGGTCCTGCCCGGCGTGTTCCTGGACGCGATCAGCCGCCTGCGCATCCGCCAGGCCGCCCAGGACGACGGCAAGATGCTGGTGCCGATCGATATCACCTGGCAGCAGGAGGAGGAGATCCGCGGCCGGCTTGAAACCTGCGACGTGCCGCTGATCGTCGACTTCGTCCTGCACCGCGCCTATGAGCAGGGCGCCTCGGACATCCATATCGAGCCGGTGGAGGACGGCACCGTGGTGCGCACGCGCATCGACGGCATGCTGCACGAGGAATGCCGACTGCCGCTGGCGCTGCACCCCGCCGTCACGTCGCGCATCAAGATCCTGGCCGGCATGGACGTGGCCGAGCGGCGGCGCCCGCAGGACGGCCGCATCACCGTGCAGATCCGCCGACTGCCCCTGGACATCCGCGTCTCCAGCCTGCCGACCGTGTCGGGCGAGAAGATCGTGATGCGCCTGCTGGACGAGAAGGCGCTGCGCCCGACTCCCGAGAAGCTGGGCCTGCGCGAGCAGAACCTGCGCCTGCTGCTGGACAAGATCACAGCACCCCACGGCCTGGTCATGCTGAGCGGGCCGACCGGCTCGGGCAAGACGACGACGCTCTATTCCTGCCTGTCGGCGATCGACCGGCATCGCCGCAACGTCCTGACCATCGAGGATCCGGTCGAGTACCGGCTGAAGGGCGTGCACCAGATGCAGGTGAACGAGCGCATCGGCCTGACCTTTGCCAACGGCCTGCGCACGATCCTGCGGCAGGACCCGGACGTCGTCATGGTGGGCGAGTGCCGCGACGTCGAGACGGCGAAGATGGCGATCCAGGCCTCCCTCACCGGGCATGTCGTGTTCTCCACCATCCATGCCAACGACGCGGTGGGCGTGATCAGTCGCCTGCTGGACATGCGCATCGACCCGTTCCTGGTCGCCACGTCCCTGTCGCTGGCGATCGCGCAGCGCCTGATGCGCGTCGCCTGCCCCAGCTGCCGCATCACGGTCGAGGGGCACGAGGTCCTGGCCATGCTGCGCGCCGACAGCGTGTCGGAGCAGAAGCTGCGGGCGCTGGGCATCGAGATCGACCCGCGCAGCCACACGACGCATGCGCCCGGCTGCCCGCAATGCCGCCATACCGGCTATGCCGGGCGCCAGGCGGTGTTCGAGATGTTCGAGGTGACGGAAGACCTGCGCGACCTGATCGCGGCCGAGACCTTCAGCGCGGAGGACCTGCGCCGGGCCGTGCGCCGCGCCGGCATGGTGGGCATGGTCGAACACGCGCTGCAGCTGGTGGACGAGGAAGTGACGACCTATGCCGAGGTCGTCCGCGTCTTCGGGGATGGCGCGGGGTGATTGCCGGCCGGGGCGCGCATGTCCTGATCTTTGGCCGCCAGTTCGCCTCCATGATCCGCAGCGGGCTGCAGCTCGTGGCGGTGCTGGAAAACCTGGCGCGGGAGACGCCCAACCGCCCCTTGCGCGAGGCGGTGCGCGACATCGTGCGCCAGGTCAGCAATGGCACCGACCTGGCCGACGCGATGGCGCGCCATCCGCAGATCTTCAACGGCGTCTTTGTCGGCCTGGTGCGCACGGGCATGGAATCGGGCCGCCTGTCCGAGGCGCTGTACCAGATCGTGGAGTACCTGGAGCGGGTCAACGACGTGAACCGTCGCGTGCTCTCGGCCGCGGCCTATCCCCTGTTCCTGCTGGTGATGTTCGTCGGCACGATCACCGGGATGATGTTCTTCATCCTGCCCCAGTACGAAAAGGTCTTCAAAGGCTTCAACCGGGAGCTGCCGGGGCCGACCCGGTTCCTGCTCGATCTCGGCGTCGTGATCGAGGACAACGGCCTGCTGATCGCCAGCGTGGCGGGCGTCGTGCTGGCCGGCTTCGTCGCCTGGATCGCAACGCCCGCCGGCCGCCTGCACTGGGACCGGGTCAAGATGCGCGTGCCGGTGGTCGGGCCGATCTGGCGGCTGGCGGCGCTGGCCCGCTTCAGCCGCACGCTGGCGGTGCAGGTCAGCAACCACATCTCGGTCGTGCGGGCCCTGCGCTTGGCCGCGGCGGCGGCCGGCAACCGCCATGTGGAGGTGCTGGCCCTGGGCATGGCCAGCGACATCGAAAGCGGCGTCAGCGTGGCGCGCGTCTTTCGCGAGCAGGAACTGTTCGCCGGCATCGTCGCCCAGATGGTGGCGTCGGGTGAGGAGGCGGGCCAGCTGGACGAGCTGCTGCTGTCGGCCGCCGTCTATTTCGACAGCCTGCTGGTGCAGCGCATCGACACCGTCACCTCCCTGGTCAATCCGACCATGACCGCGGTCATGGGGGCCGCCATCTCCGGCATGATGATCGCGGCGTTCCTTCCCGTGTTCGACCTGCCCGGGGCGATGGGCTAGCGCCATGATCGGACCTGGCCTGACCCGGGCATTGCCGGCCTGGCGCGCTGGCGTGGCGGCATTCCTGGCCCGCCATGGCGCCGCCGGCCGCCGCGTGGAGGCGGAGGCCGGGCGCCGAGGCACGTTGACGATCGCCGTTGCCGAAAGCGGCTGGCGCATGGTCTTCGTGGATGCCGACGGCATGGCCGAGCCGCCGCTGGCGGAAGTCGCGGGCGCTGCCGGCGGGGACGACGCGCACACCGCCGTGGCCGCCCTGCGCCGCGCGGTGCGCGCCATCCCGGCGCGGCTGCACGACCAGGTCGGCGCCATCGCCATCCTGGCCGCGGATCCCGCCATCGACCTGCTGGACAGCCGCGCGGCCCGCATCCGCACGCCCGATCCGGTCGCGCTGCGCCAGCTGGGCAGCCAGCAGGTGGGCGAGGGCGCCAGCTATGGCTTCGTGCCGTTCGGCCAGTCCAGCGAGCGCGAGGTTGAGCGCGGTCTCTATGGCTTCATCGCGGGCGACCGCCTGCGCGAGTACCTCAGCGCGCTGAACACGCTGGCCGACCGCCTGGTCAGCGTGGTGCCGGCCGCGGCCGTGATGCTGGACCGCGGCCAGAGCGAGCCGTTCGTGGCGCTGGACGTGCAGCTGCGCGCCAGCACGATCCTGGTCGCCGATCCGGAGACGGGGGCGGTCGCCCTGCGCACGGTCGACGTCGGCGCCACCAGCTTCGCCGCGGCCTTGGCCGAGATCATGTCGATCCCGCTGCGCGAGGCGGTGGCCGGGCTGGAGCGGCGCGACGGCCTGCCGGAGAACCAGTGGACCGGCACGGCGCCACGGCCGCTGACCTCCACGTCCAAGGCGCTGGCCCCGGTGCTGGAGCGGCTGGTGGCCGAGATCCGCACGACGCTCGACTATTTCAGCTATCACCGGCTGGCGGGCAGTCCGGCCCGCCTGCTGCTGACTGGCGAGGGCACGCGGCTCCAGGGCTTCGCCCAATGGCTGAGCCGGGCGTTGGGGCTG
Source organism: Zavarzinia sp. CC-PAN008 (assembly GCF_051903925.1). GTDB lineage: Bacteria > Pseudomonadota > Alphaproteobacteria > Zavarziniales > Zavarziniaceae. Next base: position 853,327 of record NZ_CP173678.1, on the reverse strand, counting down.
GAGGTCGAGGTGGCGCAGCCCCTGCTGGACAGCTTCCTGAAGGAGGCGGAGGCGCCGCAGCTCAACCTGCTGGAAGGCTCGCCCGACGGGCTGCTGACGCTGGGCAAGATCGAGTACCGCTACCTGAACGGCCGGTTCGAGCCGCGCCAGAGGAAGCCGGCGACGCCCGTCCCCGGCTCCGGGCGGGCACCGGCTGGCGTGCGCCTGCCGCGGCTGAACCTGGGCGCCCTGGCGCGGCACTCAGGCCGTCCCTGGCGCGAGCGGATCAACGATCCCGCCGTGGCCCTTCCGGCCTGCCTGTGCGGGTTGGTCGCCGCCGGGCTGTGGCTGATCATCGACGGTGCCGATGCGGGCCATGCCGCGGCGCAGGCCGACCTGGCCAGCGCCCAGGCAATGCAGGCGGACGTCGACGCCGCCCTGGCCCGCCGCGCACAGCGGGGGGCCGTCGACGGCGCGGCGCGCTTCCTGTGGACGGAGAAGCTGCTGGCCCTGTCGGCGGCACTGCCCGACCAGATGTGGCTGACGCGCATCGACGTGGCGGGCGAACCCGGCCGGCCGCCCCAGCGCCTTGTGCTGGAGGGTGCGGTGCCGGCCAACGCCGCGGGCCAGCTCGACCTCGTGTCCCGCTTCGTGACGCGGCTGGAGGCGGATGCCGATTTCATGCGCGACTTCCGCGCTGTGACGTTCGACGGCAGCAGCATGGCCCAGGACGGACAGGGTGACGTCGTCAGCGTGACGATCAGCGCCTGGTTCGACGATGCCCGCCGGCGCGACCTGGCGGGACCAGGGGCCGCGCCATGACCCGGCGCTTCCTGCCCGACCTCCACCCGGCCCTGCGCCGCCGGTTGACGCACCTGGCGATCGGGGGATGCGTGGCGCTGGCGCTCGCCCAGTTCGGCTATGCCGGGCTGCGCGGGAGCCAGGCCGACCAGGCCGTGGCCGAGGCAGCGCGGATCCGTGACGACGTGGCGGCGCGGCAGCGCGCGGCGGACGCCCAGCCGGACGGGCCGGATGCCGGAACCCAGTCGGGTGCCGCGACTTTCCTCTCCCGGATCGAGCGCACGGCGTCCGCCGCGTCTGCCCGGATCACACGGTTGGCGCCACGGACGCAGGATGCGGGGATGTACGATGTCGAGGTGGTTGCCGACCATGTTTCCCTGGTGCGGTTCGTGGTGGGAGTCGAGGCGTCGGGCGCCCTGATCCACTCGCTTGGCACCGGCCGCGCGTCGGCCGACGGCGATCTGACGGCGACGCACCTGGTCCTGTCGCCTGGCTCCGGCCAGCCCCTGACAGGTGCGCATTTCCAGGCCCTGCGGGTGCGGGCGGAGGGCGCCGGCGTGCGCGACGTCGCGGCCCAGGCGGGTCAGGCCGCGACCGACCGCCTGCCTGTGTTGCCGGGCGCCCACCGGCTGACTGCGGTGTCTTCCGTCGGGTCGGTGAGATGGGCCACAATCGACGACGCCGATTATCGCGTTGGCCAGTCGGTCGCCGACGCCCAGGTGCTGGAGATCCACCCTGATGCCGTGGTCCTCAGCGACGGGCGGCGCCGCATGGTCCTGCGCCTGTCCAGGGGGGACTGACGATCGTGGACCCGCAGGAGGTTGCGGACGGACTGCGCCGACAGCTCGATGCCACGCGGGCGGAAATCTCGACCCTGAAGATCGAGGCCCAGCACGCCGCCCTGAGCAAGGCGCAATTCCTGGCCCGCATGAACCACGAGCTGCGCACGCCGCTCAATGCCGTGCTGGGCTTCTCGGAGCTGATCGCGGCCATGGGCCGCGACGCCAGCCTGGACCAGGCGCGGTCCTATGCCGAATCGATCGTCGAGGGCGGGCGCCAGCTGGAGCGGATCCTGCGCGACGTGCTGGAAATGGCCCGGATCGAGGCCGGCAAGATCGACCTCGAGATTGCGCCCGTGCCGGTTGCGACCCTGCTCGGCTCGGTCATGCAGCTGGTCCGGCGCGATGCCGAACAACGCGGCGTGCGCCTGGACTGCGAGCCGGCGCCCGACATGCGCCTGATGGTCGACGAAAGCGCGCTGCGCCGCGCCCTGGTCCATGTCGTCGGCAACGCGGTCAAGTTCACCAGGCGCGATGGGCACGTCCATATCGGCGCGCGCTTCGACTCAGGCCGCGGCTTCGTCTTCAGCATCACCGATACCGGGATCGGCATGGACCCGGGCCTGGTCGAGCACCTGATGCAGCCCTTCACCCAGGCGGACGAGCGGCTGAGCCGGGAGTACGAGGGGGCGGGCCTGGGCCTGCCGCTGGCGCGCGGCCTGGTCGAGATCCATGACGGCTCGCTCGAGGTCGAGACCAGGCTGGGCGTCGGCACGCGGATTGAGGTGATCCTTCCCCGCTACCGGGTCGAGGGCGGCACCGCGCCAGACGAGGCGACGATCGTCGACTTCGATACGCAGCCACAGGCGCCATTCTCGCACCGGCTGGTGCTGAGCTTCGAAGGCCGCGACATCACGATGTTCGCGGGCTCGGGCACGGTCCTGCTGGGGCGCAACCGCGACAAGCCGAACGAGGTGCGTTGCGACGTGGTGGTGGACGATCCGCGCGTGTCGCGGCCCCATGCCCGCATCCGCTTCGAGCAGGGCGGCTTCATCCTGACCGACCACAGCCAGCGCGGCACCTATGTCGTGCAGGGCGGTCGCACCGCGTTCCTGCGCCAGGACGGCCACCTGATGCTGCAGGGGGAGGGTGCCATCTACCTGGGCGTCGATCCGTCGAACCGGGAGATGAGCCCGGTCCGCTATCATCATGTGGTTGAGTCGGCGGGCTGATTCGAGGATCGTCCTGAGTTGGAACGTGTTGTGCGAGGGGGAGGTCCGCCCGTGAGTCGGCCCGCAAAAGGCCCCCTGAGTCCCGGCAGGGGCAGGATCGGACGCCTGGCCGGCGTGCCGGTGCTGGCCCTGGTGCTTGTCCTGGGGCTGGCAATGCTGCCGGCGATGGCGCGCGCGCAGGGTGCCGACATCCCCTGGCGCGCGGGTGAGACGTTCACCCGCACCTCGGTCAATGACGACGTCAAGAACGTGCTGCGCGGCCTGCTGGCCAGCAACGGCCTGTCGGTCATCTTCCGCCCGGGGGTGGAGGGCAGCCTGTCCTTTGCCTTCCAGGATGCGCCGGTCGCCGCCGCCTTCCAGCAGATCGTCGACGAGAACAACCTGACCGTCGCCTATAACCCCGCGACCCGGACCGTGGTCATCGGTCCCGGGTCCGGCAGCGCCACAAGCGCCGCCGCGCGTCGCTTCGTGGCGCTGCGCAATGTGGGCATCGACACGATCGAGCAGGCGCTGGCGAACTTCGCCATCGACCCGGGCGGCATCAGCTACGACGCCGCGACCGCCACCCTGGCGGTGCAGGGCACGCCCGAATACGTCAACCAGATCCTGGAACTGGTCCGCACGCTGGAGGAGCGCGGCCTGGTCGAGGCCCAGGCCGACCAGGCGCTGGAGGCCCGGCTGCATGCCGCGCGGCCGACGCCGATCGAGCAGATGGCGATCGAGCAGGAGCAGAACCTGCAGGTGAAGGTCATCCGCCTGCGCTTTGCCGATGTCGGTCCCAGCACGCGCCAGTTCCACGGCCGCACCATCTCCGTCCCCGGCATCCTGGACACGCTGCGCGCCATGCTGGGCATGGATGCAGCACCGGCGGGGAGCGGCGCCGACGGCACCAGCTTCACCCCGGCCCAGCCGATTCCGGCGACCGTGCGCCTGATTGGCCCCTATGGCGCGCCGCAGCCAGCGGCGGAGCCCGCCCCCTTCGCCCCTGTGGAGCGGCCAGGCCCCGTCGCCGCGGTCGACGCGATCCGCAGCCTGGGCCGGCCCACGATCTCGATCGACCAGCGCACCAATTCGGTGATCGTTCGCGGCACGCCCCAGGCCATCGCCGCGGTCGAGGCGGTGATCCGCGAGCTCGACCAGCCCGTCAAGATGATCGAGATCGAGGTCGTGATCGCGACCGCCCAGATCGGGGTTTCGGAACAGCTGGGGGTCAACTGGCGCGCCTCGCTGGGCAATGTCGCCATCGACACGGGCACGACCGGGGGCCGCGCCACAGGCAGCACGCCGCGGGTCGACGCGATCACCCTGCTGCCCATCGCGCCGACGCCGGGTGGCACCGCCGCGTCGTTCGTGATCCAGGGGGGCGAGGGCTTCCTGCAGGCCCAGCTGCGCCTGCTGGCCAGCGAGAACAAGGCGCGTGTCCTCTCGGCGCCCCACCTGGTGACGCTGGACAACGTCACCGCCCGCATCACGCGCAGCCAGGACCTTTACGTTCCGGTCGACACCGGCGGCCTGAACGGGCAGGGCCTCTCCCAGATCCAGACCGGCCTGACGCTGGAGATCACCCCCTCCCTGGTGCCGGCACTGCCCGGCGCGGGGGAGGAACTGGTCAGGCTCAGCGTCAATGCGGTCAACTCGCAGCCGGGCTCAGGCTCGACCGGGCAGCTCGACGTGCTGTCGCAGGAGGTGCAGACCGACGTGCGCGTGCCCGATGGCGGTACGTTCGTGATCGGGGGGCTGTTCGACAACAGCCGCATCGGCCGGTCCTCCGGCGTGCCGGTGCTGAAGGACATCCCCGTGATGGGCGCGCTGTTCCGCGACGACGCGACGACGGACGACCTGGGCGAGACGATCTTCTTTATCACGCCGCGCATCGTCGACGAGCAGCGCGTGCTGGCCCGCGACATTGCCGCCGCAGCCGAGCCGATGGGCTATGTCCAGCAGCAACGCCAGCTGCTGCGTGGGGTGACCAACCAGATCGACCATGGCACCGCGGCGGACCTGCCCGACACCGCGCGCCTGGAAGAGGACGAATGACGGCGCAGCACCGCACCAGGTCCGCCGCCACGGTGCTGCTCCTGGCCCTGGCGCTGGGCGCCTGCGCCAATGGCCAGCTGGGCGCGTTCGCCACGAGTGCCGCTCCTGAGCCTGCGGCGGCACCCGCCGCCCAGCCGGCGGAAGCCGGGCGACGCATCGCGGCGCCGGTCTGGAAGCCGGGCTCAAGCTGGCAGTACAGCGACGGCTACGGCCTGCAGGTGGAGGCCCGCAGCGGCCTGCTGACGACCTTTCGCCGGCTGGACGATCCGGGCCAGTGGGTGACGCGGCGCGGCTTCCTGCGGGAGGATTCGCAGTCGGCGACGACGCTGCGCAAGATCGTGTTCGAGGACCTGCCCGCGACCAGCGGCCTGGTCCTGACGGCGGGAGAGCCCCTGACCTATACGCGCGAGTACAGCGCCGCCGGCATCGTGCGCAAGCACGTCACCTCGTGGAGCATCGAGGGGCGCGAGCGGGTGAAGGTGCCGGCGGGTGAGTTCGACTGCTGGATCATCGTCATGCGCACGCGCAATGCGGCCACCGGCTGGACCGGCTACGAGCGCTGGTGGTTCAGCCCGGACGTGCAAAACTATGTGCGGATGGAATACCGCTATGGCACGGCGCCGCCCGGCTCGCGGGTCCTGACCGCCTATGCCCTGGCGCGCTGAGGGCTAAAGACCCCAGGCGAGGCGGGCGGGCCAGTCGAGGATGTCGGGCACCAGGAAGACGACGACGCCGCCCAGGGCCAAAGCCGGGCCGAACGGCACGCGGGAGGCCAACGCCACGCGCCCCGTCGCCAGCAGCGGGGCGCAGGCACAGGTTCCGGCGACGAAGGCCACCAGGAACAGGCCGGGCAGGGCGCCCACGCCAAGCCACGCGCCGAGCAGTGCGGCAAGCTTCAGGTCGCCGCCGCCGAACGCGACCCGGCCGCGCCGCGCATACAGCGCATTGGGTAGCCACAGCGCGCCATAGCCGCATACCATCCCGAGCAGGGCCTGGTCCCAGGGCACGAGCAGGCCAAAGGCGTTGACGGCCAGCCCCGCCGCCAGCGTCGGCAGCGTGACGCGGTCGGGCAGGCGGCCGCTGCGCAGGTCGACCAGGCTGAGCCAGGCCAGCACGGCGAACAGGCCTGCGACCGCCACGGCCTGCGCCGGGCCCAGGGCTGCGAGCACGTCCATGGCGCGTCAGCCGACTTCCTGCCGCAGCCAGTCGGTAAGGCGGTCGCGATGCAGGTGGGGCTTCAGGAACTGCAGTCCGAAGAAGCCGGCGCCGGCATGGACGATGCGCGAGTCGATGCGGCCGAACTCGGCCACGTCCAGAACGATCACTTGGCCCGTGGAAAAGGGTGCATCGGCACTGATCAGGGCGCCGGACGGCGACAGGTCCGAGATCACGGCCGGCCAGCTGGCGCCGTCGAATTCGGCCGCGCCGGCCAGGTCGACCTCGTAGCGGCGCTCCCGGCGGCGGTCCGCGTGGCGATTCGCGGTGCCCGGTCCCGTGATGCTGCCCCGCTCCGCCATCGACCGCCCGTGCCACGCCTGAACCAAACCGACGGCCAGACTGTCACGCGCGCGTAAACGGGGCGTAAACCGCGCCCTGTCGGGTTGCCCATCATGGGTCAATGTCGACATTGAGATTGAACATGGTGCGGAAGCGCTCGCTGGCCCCGGCGCCCGTTGCCTCGGACGCCGCGCGATAGGGATCGGTGATGGTGAGGTCGACCGCGATCGTGCGGCTGGTGATGCCGAACTGCGCCGGTTGCCGCTGCAGCACCGGGTCACGGCCGACAAAGCCGGTCAGGGTCAGCACCTCCGTCCCCGCGCAGTCTGGCGCCGGCACGCCCGCGCCGGTGCAGGCGATGGCCAGCGGCGCCACCGCATCGCCCGACAGGGTCAGGGTACGTCCCGCAACAGTCCCGTCCGCCATCACGAAGCGGCCGGCACTGCGCAGGTTGCGGCCCGCCGGCAGGCTGGTCCAGTTGGCGGGCACCGCGCGCCGGCTGTGCAGCCCCTCGACCTGGCGATAGCCCCGCGGGTTGGTGCTGGCGCCGATATTGGCCAGCACGGCGCTGCCGTCGCCCAGCAGGGCCAGGACCTGCCGCGCCTGTTCCGCCTGGCGGAACCGCGTCTCGACACGGCCCAGCATGTCCAGCGTGCGCTGAAGCAGGATCGCGGCCGGCAGGCACAGGGCCAGGGCCAGGGCACCAGCCACCATCACCTCCACCAGGGTGAAGCCGGCCTCAGCCTGGGCCTTCTCCGCCTCCTGGACCTGGAGCGGAGCCCTCATGAGGCGGCACGCCAGCCGACGATGGTGCTGAGGGTCAGGGTGGAGACACTGCCCACGGGCGTGATCGTGCCGTTGCGATAGCGATAGGGATAGTCGAGCACCAGGGTCACCAGGCGGCAGGGGGCGCTGCCGCCCAGCAGGCCGGCGGAGGCGCAGTTCGAGACCGTCCCCGGCGATGTCGTGCCCCAGCACGATGCCGCGGTCCGCGAATTCACGTCGCACAGCACCCAGCTCAGCCGTGCCACCAGGTCGCGCCCCTCGTTCCGGTCGAGCCAGACATGGTTCTGGTAGCCGGTGAACAGCCCGGTCAGCAGCACGGCCGTGTCGGACGCGCGGAAGGTCGCCTCGGACGTGGTGGCAAAGCTGACGGCGCCACCGAGCCCGCCATAGGTGTAGCGCGACGTGCTGTTGGTGACGCCCGGCAGCGGCGGATAGACGGTCAGGTCGACGCGTGCCGCCAGGCCGCTGCCGAAGGGTGTGGTGGTGTAGAGGCCGGCCAGGCGCTCCATCTCGCCATTCAGGACAAAGATCGCCTTCTGCCGCAGCAGCAGGTCGAAGGACGTGCGCTCCAGCGCCGACCAGCCGCGCACCAGGCACAGGCCCAGGATCGACAGGATGGCACCGGCGGCCAGCACCTCGACCAGCGTGAAGCCGCGCTGGTCGCCCCGCCCGGCGCCACGGCCTGCGCCACGGCCCGCGTCAGGGGCGAACCGCATCGCTCATGCTCACGCCGTCCAGCCAGTCGAAGCGGATCGCGCGATAGGCGCCGTTGGTCGCATCCCGGCCATTGGCGGGCGGGGCATAGCGCAGGACCACCGCCTGGCCGGCGCGCCCGGCGCTGGTCGTGGCGGTGGCGGGGCGGACCCAGCCGGTGGGGGCGGCCTTGCCCGTGGCCACCGTGCATGCGGCGCCGCTGGGGCCGGTGACGGTCGCCCCGGTCGTGGCGCGCAGGATCGCCCAGACCTCGAACTCCGGCGTCGTGCCGCCGGCCTGGGTGGGCGCGATGAAGTTGGCGCCCGTCGTCGCCTCGCACAGCGTCCCGCTGCGGCAGACGAACTGGAAGCAGAAGTCGCCCGCCTCTGCCAGGCTGAGGCCCAGGCCGTTGCTCAGGACCTGCTCGTTGAAGCTGGTATAGGTCGAACAGCAATAGCGGCCGGTGCGGATCGCGTGCATCCGCTGTTTCGCCGCGATCTCAGCCAGATAGGGCTTCGCGGCCTGGAGCCGTGCCTCGAGCATGTAGCCGCGGACGCTGGGGACGGCGAGTGCCGCCAGGATCGCGATGCAGCCGACGACGATCATCAGCTCCACCAGCGTGAAGCCTGCCTGGCCCTGCCCCGCGCGTTGCCTGCACCCTGCCAAGACCTGCTCCTGCGCCATCGGGACAGCCTGCCGGCAAATGGTTGAGGATGCCTTCACGCCGCGCGCCCCGCCTGCACCAGGAATTAACCGGCACGCGGCCATGCTGCGGCGATGGATCGGGGGCAGGTACCGGCGGCGGACACGCTGCGCGATGACACGCTGCGGGATGACAGGGGCAGCGCGCTGCTGGTCGTGATCGTGACTGCGGGTCTTGCCCTGATGACGGTGGTCGCCGTGCTGGGGCGCCTGGCGATCGAGGCCCGCGCGGTCGAGGACAGCCTGGCCCAGACGCGAGCCTATTGGGCGGCGATGGGCGCCACAACCTATGTCTTCAGCCGGACCATGCGCCAGGGCGGCAGCGACAACAATTCGGCCGACAATCCGCGCTATGCCGCCCAGGCGAAGAACTACCTGGACGAGATCCGGGACCTGCGGACCTGGCGCTATCCGGATGCGGGAGCGGACTACGCCTTCCGCTTCGACATGCACGCCGATCCGTCGCCCGACAGCAACTGGGCCGTGCGCCTGCGCTTCCACAAGTTCCAGGCGACGGCCGGCGCGCCAGCGGCCCTGCGCACGATGGCGACCACGCACGAGGTGGTGCTCGACTACTGCCCCGTGTCGACGGCGACCTCTCCCTGCACTGCCGCGGGCTTCCCCGGCAAGGGCTTGCCCGCGCAACAACGCGTCGTCTTCCTCCACCGCCCCGTCGAAGGCGGCGGCGACCCGGACGACTGAACGACCCACACCTCGACCCGCGATCCTTTGGGAAGCAATCCGGCCTTGGCGACACGCCAAAGGCCCGCCAGACGCCTGGCCAACGGTCCCGCCGCGGCAATCGTCGCGCCCGATCGAGCCGTGATACCCTCCGGTCAAAAGGGAGGGAACGCATGACGGATATTCTCGATCTCGGCGGGCGCGTGGCGCTTGTCACCGGGGCGGGCCAGGGCGTGGGGCGCCAGGTCGCCCTGCATCTGGGGGCCGCGCTGAACAGCGGCGGCGTCGTGGTCAACGACTACGTGCTGGACCGGGCGGAGGCCGTGGCGGCCGAGATCCGCGCCGCCGGCGGCAAGGCCATCGGCGTCCAGGCCGACGTCTCCAATCTTGAAAGCGTCAAGGCGATGGTCGCGCGGGGCCAGGCCGAACTGGGGCCGATCGGGGTCCTGGTGAACAATGCCGGCAATGCCGGCGCCAACCCCTCGCCGGAACTCGCCAAGCCGTTCTGGGAAACCGGGCCCGACGTCTGGCAGAGCTTCATCGGCGTGAATTTCTACGGGGTCATGAACTGCACCGCCGCGGTCATCCCGGGGATGATCGCCCGCAACGCGCCCGGGCGGATCATCACCATCATCTCGGACGCCGGGCGCTGGGGCGATGCAAACCTGGAGATCTACGCCGCGTCCAAGGCGGGGGCTGCGGGCTTCATGCGCTCCGTCGCCCGCACGCTTGGCCGCCACCAGATCACCGCGAACTCCGTCGCCATCGCGCTGACAGCGACCCCGGCGGTCGAGCGGACGCTGAAGGGCGACCAGGAACGTCTGAAGCGCCAGATGGAGCGCTACATCATCCGCCGGCCCGGCCAGCCGGGCGACGTTGCCAACATGGTCCTGTTCCTGGCGTCCGACGCCTCACCCTGGATCACGGGCCAAGTCTACCCCGTCAACGGCGGCTTCACCCTGGCCCTCTGAGCGCTGGCGGCAGGGGCGGTGACCTGCGCGCCATTCCGTGCATCTCGCCTGACCGCAGCGCGCCCGGGACACCGCGCCCGGGACATGGACACGGATTCCCTCATCGTCGAGGTCGGATCGACGCCCGATCAGGCGAAGCGGAGCGGCTTCACCTGGACGACCTGGGGCAAAGCCTGGATCTGGGCGACCACGCTGTCGGGGATCGCCTGGTCGACCTCGATCAGGGAGACCGCATCCTCGCCAGGGGCTGCGCGGCCCAGGGCGAAGGTCGCGATGTTGATTCCGGCATTGCCCAGCGTCATGCCCAGCTTGCCGATGAAGCCAGGCGTGTCGCGGTTCGTGACATAAAGGATGTGCGGGCCCAGCTCGCCTTCGACCCGGATCCCCTTCACGCCCACGATGCGCGGCTTCGAATCCGCGAACAGGGTGCCGGCCACGTCGCGCGTGTACTTGTCGGTCGTGACCGAGACACGCATCAGCGTCTGGTAGTCGCCGCTGCGCTCGTGCTTCACCTCGGCCACGTCGATGTTGCGCTCCTTGGCGACGATCGGCGCGTTGACCATGTTGACCGAGTCCATGAGGGGACCCAGCAGGCCCTTCAGCGCGATCGCGGTCAGCGGCCGGGTGTTGAGGCCGGCGACGTGCCCCTCGTACTCGATCACGATCTTCTTCAGGCCCGTCTCGGTCAACTGGCCGGCAAAGCTGCCCAGCTGTTCCGCCAGCTTCATGTAGGGGCGCAGGCGCGGCGCCTCCTCGGCGGTCACGGACGGCATGTTGAGCGCGTTGGTGACGGCCCCGTCGATCAGGAAGTCGGACATCTGCTCGGCCACCTGGAGCGCCACGTTCTCCTGCGCCTCAAGGGTCGAGGCGCCGAGATGCGGCGTCGCGACCAGCCGCTCGTGCCCGAACAGCGGGTTGTCCTTGGCCGGCTCGACCGCGAAGACGTCCAGGGCGGCACCGGCGACATGGCCCGAATCGAGCGCTTCCTTCAGGTCGGCCTCGACCACCAGGCCGCCGCGGGCGCAGTTGATGATGCGCACGCCCGGCTTCATCTTCGCGATCGCCTTCGCGTCGATGATGCCGCGCGTGGCATCGGTCAGCGGCGTGTGCAGGGTGATGAAGTCGGCGCGGCGGAACAGCTCGTCCAGCTCCACCTTGTCGACGCCGATCTCGACCGCGCGCTCCGGGCTCAGGAACGGGTCATAGGCTGCGACGCGCATCTTCAGGCCCAGCGCCCGCTCGGCGACGATGCCGCCGATATTGCCGCAGCCGATGACGCCCAGCGTCTTGCCATAGAGCTCGACGCCCATGAAGCGGTTCTTCTCCCACTTGCCCGCCTGGGTCGAGCGGTCGGCGGCGGGCAGTTCGCGAGCCAGCGCGAACATCATCGCGATGGCGTGTTCCGCCGTCGTGATGGAGTTGCCGAAGGGCGTGTTCATCACGCAGACGCCGCGCGCGGTGGCCGCCGCGATGTCGACATTGTCGACGCCGATGCCGGCGCGGCCCACGACCTTCAGGTTCGTGGCGGCGGCCAGCACGTCGGCGGTCACCTTGGTGGCGGAGCGGATCGCCAGGCCGTCATACTGGCCGATGATGGCGATCAGTTCCTCCTTCTTCAGGCCGACCTTCTGGTCGACCTGGATGCCGCGCTCCTCGAAGATGGCGGCGGCGCGGGGGCTGAGGTCGTCGGAAATCAGGACGCGAGTCATGGTTGCGACTCCGTGTTCGCTTGGATGCGGATTGTTCAGGGATCGGGCGAACGGGCCCGGGGAATCAGACGGTGGCGAGCAGCGAGGTCTTGGCCTCGTCCCGCGCCCAGTCCAGCCAGGGAAGCAGCGCCTCAAGGTCGGACCGCTCGACCGTGGCACCGCCCCACAGGCGCAGGCCCGGCGGCGCATCGCGATAGGAGCCGAGATCGAAGCCGACCCCCTCCTTTTCCAGCAGCTTCACCATCCGCTTGGACAGTTCGCCTCGCACGCCGTCGTTCTGGGCCTGGCACCAGGTGTCCTTGAACGACAGGCAGATCGAGGTGGGGGAGCGGACCGCGGCGCTTTCGGCCAGGAACCCGGCCCATTCGCTGCCCTCGACCCACTGGGCGACGGCGGCCAGGTTCGACTCGCTGCGCGCGATCAGGGCGGGCAGGCCGCCGATCCCCTCGGCCCACTTGAGCGCGTCGAGGTAGTCCTCGACGCACAGCATGGACGGGGTGTTGATCGTCTCGCCCTTGAACAGGCCCTCGTTCAGCTTGCCCTTGGCGGTCATGCGGAACAGCTTGGGCATCGGCCAGGCGGGGGTATAGGTCTCCAGCCGTTCGACCGCGCGGGGGCTCAGGATGATCATCCCGTGCGCCGCCTCGCCCCCCAGGACCTTCTGCCAGGAGAAGGTGGTGACGTCGAGCTTGTCCCAGGGCAGGTCCATGGCGAACGCGGCCGAGGTCGCATCGCAGATCGTCAGGCCGGTGCGGTCGGCGGCGATCCAGTCGCCATCCGGCACGCGCACGCCAGACGTCGTGCCGTTCCAGGTGAAGACGACGTCGCGCGCGGGATCGACCTCGCCCAGGTCGGGCAGTTGGCCATAGCCGGCCTCGAACGTGCGGACGTCCTTCAGCTTCAGCTGCTTGGTGACGTCGTTGACCCAGCCCTCGCCAAAGCTCTCCCAGGACAGCAGGTCGATGCCGCGGGCGCCCAGCAGGGACCACAGCGCCATCTCGACGGCACCGGTGTCGGACGCCGGCACGATGGCGATGCGCCAGTCGGCGGGCACGCCCAGGACGGCGCGGGTGCGGTCGATGGCTTCGGCCAGCTTGGCCTTGCCGAGGGTCGAGCGGTGGGAGCGGCCCAGTGCGGCATCGGCCAGGGCGGCCGGCGTCCAGCCAGGACGCTTGGCGCAGGGGCCGGAGGAGAACAGGGGGACCTGAGGACGGACTGCCGGTTTCATTTTGTAACTAATCCTTCCAGATTAGCTGCATCCCGGTGGGGGGATGTGGCCCGCGGCGGAGAATAGGGCCGCGCCGCCATCTGTCAATCGCCCGGGCGTCGAATTGGTCGGCAATGGTCGCGGGGATGCGCGGGTTCGCAGGCCGGCGTCCGGAGCATCGTGCGGCCCTGCGTCAACGCGGCGCGGCACGCGGATCGGCGGCGCCATCTTGCTGCGCCGCAATCGCGCTCTATGCTCAGGGGCCGTGCCAGCCGAACAGCAAGAATGAAGAGGGCCGTATGACCTACCGTATCGCCAAGTTCCCGATCGGTCAGATCGTCCGGCATCGGATCTATCCGTTTCGCGGCGTCGTGGTCGATGTCGACCCGGTCTTCTCGAATACGGAGGAGTGGTACCAGTCAATCCCGGCGGACCGGCGGCCGGCCAAGGATCAGCCCTACTATCACGTGCTGGCGCAGAACGCCCAAGGGCACTACGAGGCTTATGTCTCGGAGCAGAACCTGGTCACGGACGACGAGAACGGCCCGGTCAGTCATCCGATGGTCGAGGAGATCTTTTCCGGGATCGAGGATGGGCGTTATCGCGCCCGGCACCAGCGCGCCCATTGACGGCATTGGCATAAGGGCGGGGGCATAGCGCCACCGCCAGGGGTCCGTACGCCCTAGCCCGGACCCGGCCCCAGGCCCGGCCAAGGGCTGACCGCGCCGACCCATTTGCCATGGCGCGCGGATCGCGCGGCCGTCGTTACCAGGCGCGGGTCCCCCGCGCGCGGCGGGTCAGCGAACGATGCCGAGCGCGTTGACGATCAGCAGCCAGATCGCCGCGTTGGTCATCAGCGCACTGAACAGGATGGCGCGCCGGCCCGGCACCGCGCTGCCCCGTCCCAAGGTCGTCGTATCCCCCATCGCATCCGCCTTCACCATCGCCGGTCCCCTGTCGCGATCCGGTCCTGCCTGCGTGGGCATGGACCTTGGTCAGACACCAGGGTCGATCGCTCGGCCTTTATGAAACATTAAAGCGAACACCATTAAACTTGTCGATAACGTTCGGGTGCATCAATTCCGCGTCATATGCCAGGATTTGGTGCACCGCAGCGCCCGTGCCGCGGTGCACGATCGACCCCTCCACGATCGCCCGATCCGCGATCGATGGGCCCGTCGCCCCCTTCAGAAATTGGAGGGCGTGAAGTCGTACTGGAACGACATGTTGCTATCGAGCGGCAGCACGCGCTTAACGTACTGGTCGATGGCCAGGTTGATGTCGGCAATCTGGCTGCGCGGCACGATGACGATGTCGCCTGGCATCACGCGCAGGTCCTGGTCGGTGTCGATGCCGGCAATGGCCTGGGCCAGGTTGACCGGGATCACCGCGCGCCGGGTGGGGCCGGTGGTGCGGATCACCACGACCTCGTCCATCCGGGCCGTGTCCGCCGCCCCGCCCGAGGAGGCGATCAGGCCCAGCACCGTGGTCGGCCCATCCAGCTTGTGCGCGCCGGCGGCCCGCACCTCTCCCGTCACATAGGCGACGCTGCCGGCAATGCTCTTGATCATGACGGCGGAGCCCGGCTGCCGCAGGATGGTGAGATAGCGGCGGTCGACCTCCTGCGAGGCTTCGGTTGCGGTCAGGCCGGCCAGCGCCACCTCGCCGATCGCCGGCAGGAATACGCCGCCGTCGGGCCGGACCAGCACGTCGCTGAGATTGTATTCGGGGGTGTAGAAGAAGGTGACGTCGATGACGTCGCCGGCCTGGATCCGATAGGGTTCGGTCAGCCGGGCGCGGGCCTCGCTCGTCGCGGTCGCAACCGGGGTGGGATTGCGCACGACATTGCCACAGGCCGCCAGCAGCAGCAGTCCGACCAGGCAGACCAGCCATTGGCCCAGGCGCATCGCAGAAAAGGGGGGCAGGGCCGGTTGACGCGGGTTCTGGGTCATGGTTCCGATCGGCAGGCGTGGGGCGCATCCGCGGGGCGGGTGCGTGGGGATGGAATGAACTTCAGCGGATGTCGGGTGGGCATGATGCGGCAGGCAGATGCAGGGATGCGACGCTGGTAATGGACGGCACTGGCGATCCCCCTCGCGACAACCCCCTGCGGACGGGCCTGCTCAACGTCCTGGCCCAGATCGAGCAGGGCCGCGGACGAAAGGCCTGCCAAGCCATCCAGGTCCTAGGCTGCCATAGGGGGGCAGGGGGGACAACCGTGGGCCTTGCCCTGGCCGACGTCGCACTGGAGGCGGGCCTGGGCCCCGTCCTCCTGGTCGAAGCCAACGCCCAGAACCCCGCCTTGGCGCACCGCCTGGGACGCTCGGCGCCGCCGGACCTGGCGCAGGTGGTCGAACTCGGCACCGGCTGGCGTGACGCCATCGCGGAGGCCCCGGGCGCCGCCGCCGGGCCCGCCCTCGCCGTGCTGGGGCCGCAACCCTTCCGCCTTGTCGGGCGGGCCGATTTCGGCGTGGTCTGGACGATGCTGCAGGAGGCATTCCGCCTGATCGTGATCGACAGCGCAGGGATCGAGGAGTCGCCCGCCATGGCCACCCTGCCGCATGCATTGGGCGCCCAGGTCGTCCTGGTCGCGACCGAGGAGACGACCGCCGCCCAGGCCCGGCGCACGCGCGACGCGCTGCTGCGCGCCCATGCCCCGATCCTGGGTGTCATCCTGAACAAGCGGGCGACCCCCCTGCCGCCCCTGCTCGACCGCATCGTCTAGGACGCCGAAGAAGGACCTGCTGCTTGGATTGCCTCTGGCTTTCGCGCATCTACCCTTTCCCGCTCGACTCGGGAGACCGGGTGTTCAGCGCCAAGCTGGCCGCGGCGCTGGCCGGGGCGGGTGTCGCGGTGACGTTCACGGGCCTTGCCGACCAGGGCGGACCGGCGGCGCCCTGGGGACCGGCGAACCTGGTCTTTCACCGCATCAAGGGGCGCCATCGCGGCACCCTGGCCGCCATGGCGCTGAGCCGCGGGCCGCTGGTGGCGGGGCGCTTTGCCACGACCGCGCATCGCCAGGGCATCGCAGCCCTGCTGGCGGCAAGGTCCTGGGACGCGGTCATCCTGGATGAATACGGCATGGGCTGGGCCCGCCACCTGATCCCGGCGGGGCCGCGGCGCCCCGTCGTCGGGTTCATCGCGCATGACCACGCCGTCTCCGTCACCTCGTCCATGGTGCGCAACTTCCGCGGCGATCCGGCCAGGCGGGCGGCGCTGTGGCTGAATTGGCGGCGCACCCTGCGCTACGAGAAGGCCCTGGTGCGGGACGTGGACCTGGTGATCGCGATCCAGCAACTGGATGCCGAGCGCTTCACGGCCGATGGCGCCCGCCGCACCCTGGTCACGACGCCTGGCTATGACGGCGATCGGATCCCCGCCCGAACCATCACGGCCCAGACGCCGCGCCGCGTGCTGCTGTTCGGCTCGTTCCACTGGCTGGCCAAGCAGATGAACCTGCGCGACATCGCCGCCGCCTGCGCCCCGCCCTTTGCCGCGGCGGGCATCGATATCGACGTGGTGGGTGGCGTGCCGGACGACCTGGTGGCCGAGCTTGGGGCGCGTCATCCCAACATGCACTTCCATGGCTTCGTCGAGGATCCGGGCCCCTGGTTCGAGAGCGCGCGACTGGGCCTGATCGCCGAACCGTCCGGCGGGGGGTTCAAGCTGAAGACGCTGGACTACCTGTTCCGGCGCGTGCCTGTGGCGGCCATGGCCAATTCGCTGAACGGCGTGCCGGAGGCCGTGCGCGCCCACGTCGTGGTGGCGCCCGACCTGCCCGCCCTGGCGCAGGCCTGCATCGCCGCGATCGACGATCTGCCGCGCCTCAACGCCATGCAGGACGCCGCGTACGTGGAGGCGACGGCCGCGTTCGACTGGGCGACCCGTGGCGCCGCGATGCGCCAGGCCATCGAGCGGATCGCGGCGGAGCGCGCAACCCGCTAGTCTGGCCCGGCAGAGCCCCGCAGAGGGCCAATGGGAGGACGGCGCGCATGACCACATGGCAGGTCGGTGACATCCGCATCACCAGGATCCTGGAACTGGAGGTGACAGGGGGCCTTGGCTTCGTCCTGCCCCAGGCCACGCGCGAGGCGGTGCAGCCCTATCAGTGGATGTATCCCCACTTCATGGACGAGAAGGGCCGGCTGAAGGCCAGCGTCCATGCCCTGGTGATCGAGGCCGGCGACCGCCGCATCATCGTCGATACCTGCATCGGCAACGACAAGGATCGGCCGCACATCCCGGCCTGGGACCATATGCAGGGGCCATTCCTGCGCGATCTCGCGGCGGCGGGCTTTGCCCCCGACACGATCGACACCGTGCTGTGCACGCACCTCCATGTCGACCATGTCGGCTGGAACACGATGCTGGTCGATGGCCGATGGGTGCCCACTTTTCCCAAGGCGCGCTACCTGCTGGGCCGCGTCGAATTCGAGCACTGGCGCGGCCAGACCGCGCAGGCCGACCAGGTCACGGTCTTTGCCGATTCGGTGCAGCCGGTGTTCGAGGCGGGCCTGGTCGACCTGGTCGAGACGGACCACGTCGTATGCGCGGGCGTGCGCCTGGTGCCGACCCTGGGCCATACGCCGGGCCATGTCTCGATCGCCATCGAATCGCAGGGTGAGGCAGCCCTGATCACGGGCGATTTCATCCACCACCCCTGCCAGCTGGCCAGGCCGGACTGGGCGGCCATCGTCGACAGCGACCAGACCCAGTCGACGGCGACCCGGCACGCCATGTTCGGACAGCTGGCCGAGACGCCGACCCTGGTCATCGGCACGCACTTCGCGACCCCGACCGCGGGACACATCGTGCGCGATGGAGATGCCTACCGCCTCAAGGTTTGACCTTGGCAGCGTATGCGAAGTCGGCTAATCGCTGAGCCATTAGAGCAGGATTTGAGGGGACGGTCGCCCATGCGCATCGGGTTCGAGCCGCATCACGAGGCCTTCCGCAGGGAAGTGCGCGCCTTCTTCGCGACCGAATATCCGGCCCGCGTGGTCGAGGTGCTGGCCAGTGGGCGTCAGCCGACGAAGCAGGACCACCAGACCTCGGAACAGGCCCTGTCGAAGAAGGGCTGGCTAGCGGTCAACTGGCCGCGCGAATGCGGCGGGCCCGGCTGGGACCTGACCCAGAAGTACATCTTCGACGAGGAACTGGAGCGGGCCGGCGCGCTCAACGTCGTGCCCATGGGACTGATCTATGTCGGGCCCGTGATCTACACGTTCGGGACCGAGGAGCAGAAGGCCCGGCACCTTCCTGGCATCCTGAATTCGACCGTGTTCTGGGCGCAGGGGTATTCGGAACCCGAATCCGGCTCAGACCTTGCCTCCCTCCAGTTCAAGGCGGAACGCCAGGGTGACACCTACCTGCTGAACGGTACCAAGATCTGGACCAGCCAGGCGCAGCATGCCGACTGGATCTTCTGCCTGGTCCGCACCTCGAAAGAGGCGAAGAAGCAATTGGGCATCACCTTCCTGCTGATCGACATGAAGACCCCGGGGATCGAGGTTCATCCGATCATCACGATCGACGGCAAGCACAGCCTGAACCGCGTGACGTTCCAGGACGTCGTCGTGCCTGTCGCCAACCGCATCGGGGAGGAGGGCAAGGGCTGGACCTATGCCAATTTCCTGCTGGGGCACGAGCGTACGTCCTATGCCCATGTCGCGGGCAAGCGCCGCTACCTCCAGGCCCAGCGCGATTGGCTGGCGCAGGTGGAGGACCCCGCCGCGCGCGCCAGCCTGGCCGCCCGCCTGGCCGAGCTTGAGGTGCGGCTGGACTGTCTTGAGATGACCGTGCTGCGCAGCCTGGCGGGGGCCGAGAGCGAGGGTTCGGCCGGCGATCAGGCCTCGATCATCAAGATCGCGGCGACCGAACTGGAACAGGACATCAGCGAGAACGCGCTGGCCTTCATCGGCACGCCCGGCGTTCCCTGGCACGCTCATTCCAGCGTCGCCCAGCCGCCCGCCGGCTCGAACGAGGCACTGACCTCGTGGGCGAAGCGACATGCCCGCTACTACGGCGCGCGCGCCGAGTCGATCTACGGCGGCACCAACGAGATCCAGCACAACATCATCGCCAAGAAGGTCCTGGGCCTGAGCTGAGCGGCGTTGCCGTCGCGACCGATGCTTCGAGACGGCCTTCGGCCTCCTCAGCATGACGCCGTTGGGAAATTGAAGGCCCTTTCTCAACAGTCGTCATCCTGAGGAGCGCGGAACGCGCGTCTCGAAGGATGCTGGCGTGACGCTCCACACGTTCTCAGCCCTTTGCGCCCCACACGGGAGAGAGACATGCATATCGGCTTCAGCGCCAAGGATGAGGCGTTCCGCGACGAGGTCCGGCGCTTTCTGGACCGTGAACTGACGGACGACCTGCGCGCGACGTCGGCGCTGATGACCAGCGTCTATGGCGACCGCGAGACGATGATGACCTGGCAGCGCAAGCTGGTGCGCCAAGGCTGGGCCGTGCCGTCCTGGCCGGTCGAGCATGGCGGCTGCGACTGGTCCCCGGCCCAGCACTACATCTTCTCGTCCGAGCTTTCGGCGGCCGGCGCGCCCGCCCTGTCGCCCATGGGCCTGGGCATGTGCGGCCCGGTGCTGATCGGGCACGGCACGGCGGAGCAGAAGGCGTTCTACCTGCCCCGCATCCTGAGCGGCGAGGATTTCTGGTGCCAGGGCTACTCCGAGCCCAATTCCGGCTCCGACCTCGCCTCGCTCCAGATGTCGGCGGTCGATGACGGCGATGCCTTCATCTGCAATGGCCACAAGCTGTGGACCACGCATGCCAACCTGGCCAACCGCATCTTCTGCCTGGTGCGCACGTCGCGGGAGGATATCCCCCAGCGGGGCATCACCTTCGTGCTCATCGACATGAACACGCCGGGGGTGGAGGTGACGCCGATCATCATGACGTCGGGCGAGCACATCCAGAACCATGTCTGGTTCACCGACGTGCGCGTGCCCAAGGCGAACGTGGTGGGACGCATCGGCCAGGGCTGGACGGTCGCCAAGTACCTGCTGTCGTTCGAGCGCGGCGGCCATGCCTATGGCCCCGGCCTCGGCGTGCGGCTGGACAAGGTCCGCCGCATGGCGCGGGAGGAGCAGGCGGGCGGGGCGCGCCTGGCCGATGATCCGGCCTTTGCCGCGGCCCTGGACCATGCCGCCGTCGAGATCGAGGCGCTGGCCTTTACCGAGCTGCGCTACATGGCGGCAGCCTCGCGCGGGGACGCGCCGGGCCTCGAAGGCTCGATGTTCAAGACGCGGGGGACGGAGCTGTCGCAGCGCCTGACCGAGTTGGCGCTGGAGGCGGTCGGCTTCTATGCCCAGCCCTGGCAGCCGCATGCGACGCGGCCCGGCGGACCGGTGCCAGACGCACCGCGCATCGCCGCCAACGGCGATCCGGCCGGCCCGCGCTATTCCTGGCCGGTGACGGCCAAGTACTTCAACGACCGGGCCGGCTCGATCTATGCCGGCTCGAACGAGATCCAGCGCAACATCATGGCCAAGGGCGCGCTGGGGCTGTAGCACCGCGCCAGCTGCCACGCGGGCCCGCGACAACGGCGCCCCGGGCGGTGGTTGCAGTTCGGCCTGTGTATCGTCAGCATGGCGACCATGTCCCCAGGCGGGACGCCATGCGGGGAGCACGCGGATGAAGCAGGGCCAGTCGGGGCGCCAAGTCGCGGATGATGCGGCCATGGCGACGCTGCTGGGCTGCGTGGTGGCGGCCGGCTTGGCGCTTGGTGGGTGCCGGGATGCCGAGCCGACCCTGCGTCTGGTCGATCCCGATGCCCCCGTGCCACACAATGTCTATGGCAATCCGCTGGTTCGCCCGGGGGACGCCATGATCGATGCGCACGGTTTTCCGGTGCAGCGGACCGCTGACCAGGACGGCTGAGGCGCCTGGTCGCGTCAGGCCCTGCCCGCGCCGCTGGGCAACCCGGGCAGGGCTGTCGTGTCAGTCGAACGTGGCGCTCGTCGTGTTGCTGCCGGCGTCATAGTGGATCGTCACGGCGCTGACGGTGCACAGGTCGATATTGGTCCAGATCGCGTCCGAACCGTCGACCGTGTAGATCACCTTCAGGTCCCACATGCAGGGCTTGGAATCGCGGCTGAAGCTGATGTCGACGGCATCGCCATTGGCCAGCGTGTCCTGGCCCAGCACGTCCTCTTCCCAGTCGTTGGTGGTGTTCGGCGATACGTAGACCTGATGGATCTCGTAGCCCGTCTGGTTGATCAGACGAAAGTCCTGCTTGCCTTCCGCCAGGGCGGGACCCGCAGTCCAAAGAGCAACCGCCAGAGCCCCCATAACCCCAGCCGTGCGCATCGTCAGCATGGAACGTGTTTCCTTGATGGTGCCGCCGGCAGGCCATCCCCCCGACTGGCGCCAGGACTCTAGGCGCAAGTCCGTTGCCGAATACATAACGAACTGGTGACGATGTGCGATGCCGACAGGCCCGGTGCTTGTCACATCTTTCCCGCTGGCCCCGCGGCGTGACGGCGGTGTGACCGCTCCGCCACCAGGCGCGCTCAGGCCGCGGGCGCGGGGTCTTCGCGCACGAAACGCTCGCCCTTGCGCAACAGGGTGCCCTGGGTCAGGGCCACGCCCAGTTCCAGGCTCTCGGCGATGCGCTCAGCCTTCTCGATGAAGTGATCGGCCGCCGCCGGGGGGCAGACCTCGCGCGCGGTCTGCCGGAACAGCGCCAGCCAGCGGTCGAAATGCGCCGCGTCGATGGGCAGCACCGCGTGCTTCGGCATGGGCTGCCCGTGATAGATCCCCGTCAGCAGTGCGACCGACGACCAGAAGCGCATCATGGTCAGCAGATGCGGCTCCCAGTCCGTGATCCGCGCGGCAAAGATCGGACCCAGGACCGCATCGGCGCGGATGCGGTCATAGAAGCTGCGCACCAGACGCTCGATCATCGGATTGTCGATGCCCGTCCGCGCCCGGATCGCCGCCGTCGCTGCCGCCCGCCGGGCCGGGCCTTCCGCCTCGCCATGCTCCATTATGTCTTCGCGGGCCCTTGCAGGCCCACGCCCTCGATCACCAGTGCCGTATAGATGTCGGTGAGTTCGCCCTGCGACAACCGTCCGTCCTCGCGGTACCACGTCGCAACCGAGGTGAGCAGCGCCAGCACGGCATAGGACGCCACGTGCACGTCGGGCAGGCGGAAGGTGCCGGCCGCGACCCCTGCCTCCAGGATCTCGCGCAAAGCCGCCTCGTAGCGACGGCGCAGGGCCACCACCTGCTGGTAATCGGCACCGGGCAGGCTGCGCAGCTCCATGTTGGCGACGAACACCTCCAGCCGCCGCTCGACATGGGTGCGGATGTGGAACGCGCAGAAGGCGTGGAGGGCTGCCAGCGGCTCGGCACCGTGCGGCTTCTCGGCCGCCCAGCCGGCCAGCAGGGCCTCCAGGTGATCGACCATCAGCGCCTTCAGCAGGTCGGTCTTGCTGGGGAAATAGCGGTGCAGGGCGCCCGTCTGCAGCCCGACCTCCCGCGCCAGCTGGCGCAGGCTCATCGCCTCGAAGCCGTGGCGGGCGATCAGCCGGGTTGCTGCCTGGCGGATCGCTTCCAGCGTCCGCGCTCCGTCAGAGCCGACCTTGCGCCCCATTGTCCTGCCCGCTTGCAGCCCCGTCGTGTTCGGCTATTCTTTCATGAAACGGACGGTCGACCAATTCTTGTTCGACCGCGGGGGACGCGCACAAGGGAGGGCCGGCCATGGATGCGCCGACGTTCGATTTCGACCTGGGCGAGACAGCCGACGCGATCCGCGAGACGACGCGACGGTTCGCCGCCGACCGCATAGCGCCCCGCGCCGCCGCGATCGATGCCGAGAACACCTTCCCCCGCGACCTGTGGCCAGAGATCGGCGCGCTCGGCCTGCATGGCATCACGGTCGAGGAGGAATGGGGTGGCTCGGGCCTGGGCTACCTTGATCACGTCGTCGCCATGGAGGAGGTCAGCCGCGCCTCTGCCTCTGTCGGCCTGTCCTATGGTGCGCACTCGAACCTGTGCGTGAACCAGATCCGCCGCTGGGGCACCCAGGACCAGAAGCGCCGCTACCTGCCCAGGCTCATCAGCGGCGAGCATGTCGGCTCGCTGGCCATGTCGGAGGCGGAGGCGGGCTCCGACGTCGTCTCGATGAAGCTGCGCGCCGACAGGCGGGGCGACCGCTACGTCCTGAACGGCACCAAGTTCTGGATCACCAACGCGCCGCACGCCGACACGCTGGTGGTCTATGCCAAGACGCAACCCGATGCCGGCCCGCGCGGCATCACCGCCTTCCTGATCGAGCGCGGATTTGCCGGCTTCAAGGTCAGCCCCAAGCTCGACAAGTTCGGCATGCGCGGCTCCGACACGGGCGAGCTGGTGTTCGAGGAGTGCGAGGTACCGGCTGAGAACGTGATGGGTCCCCTGGACGGCGGGGTAAAGGTCCTGATGTCGGGCCTCGACTATGAGCGTGCCGTGCTGGCGGGCGGGCCGCTGGGCATCATGCAGGCCTGCCTGGACGTGGTCCTGCCCTATGTCCGCGAGCGCAAGCAGTTCGGCCAGCCCATCGGCAGCTTCCAGCTGATGCAGGGCAAGATCGCCGACATGTACGTCGCCCTGAATTCCGCCCGGGCCTATGTCTACGCCGTGGCGCGGGCCTGCGATGCCGGGCGGACCACCCGCTTCGATGCCGCCGGCGCCATCCTGCTGGCGTCCGAGAACGCGGTGAAGACCTCGCTCGAGGCAATCCAGGCTTTGGGCGGGGCCGGCTACCTCAAGGATTTCCCGGTCGAGCGCCTGCTGCGCGACGCCAAGATCTATGACATCGGGGCCGGCACGAACGAGATCCGCCGCTACCTGATCGGCCGCGAACTCATGGCGATGTAGGAGCAGCCAGATGACCGTCCTGCCCACGAACGTGGACCGGGGGGCTGCCGCCTTCCGCGCCAATGACGCCGCCAACCGTGCCCTGGTCGACACCTTGCGGGCACACACCGCCCGTGCCGCGCTGGGCGGCCCGGAATCCGCCCGCACGCGCCACGTCGCGCGCGGCAAGCTGCTGCCGCGCGACCGCATCGAGCACCTGCTCGATCCCGGTGCGCCGTTCCTGGAATTCTCGGCCCTGGCCGCCCATGGCCTGCACGGGGACGAGGCACCGGGCGCGGGCATCATCACCGGCATCGGCCGCGTGGCCGGGCGCGAGGTGCTGATGATCGTCAACGATCCGACGGTCAAGGGCGGCGCCTATTACCCGGAGACCGTGAAGAAGCAGCTGCGCGCACAGGAAGTGGCCCTGCAGAACCGCCTCCCTTGCGTCTACCTGGTCGACAGCGGTGGCGCCAACCTGCCCCACCAGGCCGACGTCTTTCCCGACCGGGACCATTTCGGCCGCACTTTCTACAACCAGGCCAACATGAGTGCGCTGGGCATTCCCCAGGTCGCCTGTGTCATGGGCTCGTGCACCGCCGGTGGTGCCTATGTCCCGGCCATGAGCGACGAGACGGTGATCGTCCGCAACCAGGGCACGATCTTCCTGGGCGGCCCGCCCTTGGTGAAGGCGGCAACGGGCGAGGTGATCTCGGCCGAGGACCTGGGCGGCGCCGACACCCATGGGCGCAAGTCCGGCGTGGTCGACCATGTGGCCGCCAACGATGCGCACGCGCTGGAGATCGTGCGCTCGATCGTGGGGCGGCTTGGCCGGGCTGAGCGCTTCCCGCTCGCCATGGCCGAACCCGTTGCACCCGCATACGACCCGGCCGAGCTCTATGGCATCGTGCCCCAGGACGTCCGCGCGCCCTATGAGGTGCGGGAGGTGATCGCCCGACTGGTCGACGGTTCGGAGTTCGACGAGTTCAAGCGCCTGTACGGCACCACCCTGGTGACGGGCTTTGCCCATATCTGGGGCTTTCCCGTGGCGATCCTGGCGAACAATGGCGTGCTGTTCAGCGAGTCCGCGCTGAAGGCCGCGCACTTCATCGAACTGGCCTGCCAGCGCAAGATTCCCCTGGTCTTCCTGCAGAACATCTCGGGCTTCATGGTCGGCGGCAAGTACGAGGCCGGCGGCATCGCCAAGGACGGCGCCAAGATGGTGAACGCCGTGGCCACCGCCAACGTGCCCAAGCTGACGGTGTTGATCGGCGGCAGCTTCGGCGCCGGAAACTACGGCATGTGCGGCCGGGCCTACAGCCCCCGCTTCCTGTGGTCCTGGCCCAATTCGCGCATCTCGGTCATGGGGGGCGAGCAGGCCGCCAGCGTGCTGGCGACGGTCAAGCGCGACGGCATCGAGCAGAAGGGCGGCACCTGGCCGGCGGAGGAGGAAGCCGCGTTCAAGGCGCCGATCCGCGAGCGCTACGAGCGCGAGGGCGATCCGTACTTCGCCACCGCCCGCATGTGGGACGACGGCATCATCGATCCCGCCCAGACCCGCGACGTGCTGGGCCTGGGCCTGGCCGCGGCCCTCAACGCCCCCATTCCCGACGCCCGCTTCGGCGTCTTCCGCATGTGAGGCGGCCATGATCGACACCATCCTGATCGCCAACCGGGGCGAGATCGCCCGGCGCATCATCCGCACCGCCCGCCGGCTTGGCATCCGCACCGTGGCCGTCTTCTCCGACGCCGATGCCACGGCCCCCCATGTGCAGGAGGCGGATGCCGCGGTCGCCATCGGCCCGGCGCCGGCGCGCGAGAGCTACCTGGTGCAGGACCGCCTGATCGAAGCGGCCAAGGCGACGGGCGCGGACGCGATCCATCCGGGTTACGGCTTCCTGTCCGAGAATGCCGGCTTTGCCCAGGCCGTGACGGACGCAGGCCTGACCTGGATCGGGGCACCGCCGCACGCCATCCTGGCCATGGGCCTGAAGGACGCAGCCAAGGCGCGCATGGCGGCGGCCGGCGTTCCCACCACGCCCGGCTACCTGGGCGACGACCAGTCCGACGCGCGCCTGTCGCGGGAGGCGGATGCGATCGGCTATCCCGTCCTGATCAAGGCGGTGGCCGGCGGTGGCGGCAAGGGCATGCGCAAGGTCGACCGGGCGGAGGACTTCGCAGCCAGCCTCGCCTCCTGCCGGCGCGAGGCAGCGGGCGCCTTCGGCGACGACCGCGTCCTCCTGGAGACCTATGTCCAGAAGCCCCGCCATATCGAGGTCCAGGTCTTCGGCGACGCGCACGGCAACGTCGTCCACCTGTTCGAGCGCGACTGTTCGCTCCAACGCCGCCACCAGAAGGTGATCGAGGAGGCCCCCGCCCCCGGCATGGACGAGGCGACGCGTGATGCCGTCACCGCCGCCGCCGTGCGCGCCGCCCAAGCGGTGTCGTATGTCGGCGCGGGCACGATCGAGTTCATCGCCGACGCGTCGGAGGGGCTGCGCGCCGATCGCATCTGGTTCATGGAGATGAACACCAGGCTTCAGGTCGAGCATCCGGTGACCGAGGCGATCACGGGCCTGGACCTGGTCGAATGGCAGATCCGCGTGGCCTCGGGCGAGCCCCTGCCGCTGGCCCAGGACCAGATCACAAGGAGCGGCCACGCGATCGAGGCCAGGCTCTATGCCGAGAACCCGGCGCGGGGCTTCCTGCCCTCCACCGGGCGCCTGGAGCGGTATCGCGTGCCGAGCGCCGGCCTCCGGCTGGACAGTGCGGTCGAGGAGGGGGGCGAGATCACGCCCCACTACGACCCCATGATCGCCAAGCTGATCGTCCATGCGCCCACCCGCCGGGGCGCCGCCCGCCAGTTGGCGCAGGCTGCGCGCGGGGTCGAAGTCTGGCCGGTGCGGACCAATGCCGCCTTCCTGGCGCGGGCCCTGGACCATCCGGAGTTCCTGGCGGCCCGCGTCGATACCGGCTTCATCGACCGGCATCGGGAGGCCCTGGCGCCGAAGCCGGTGGCGTCGCTCGCGGTGCTCCAGGCGGCGGCCCAGGCGATCCTGGCCGACAGCGCCACGCGCGCCGCCGGGCCCTGGGCAGCGCTGCCCGGGTTTCGCGTCAACAGCGCGCCGACCCCGGTCATCCGTGTCGCGGCCGATGACGGTGCCCATGCCGTATCGGTCCAGCCCGCGGCGTCGGCGCTGACCGTTCTGCGCCAGGGCAGCCGCCTCGTCGTGTTCGAGGAGGGCGACGCCTTCGCCCTGTCCGCGGCGCGCGCCGATGACGGGGGGGAGGGCGGCGATGCGGCCGACGGCCTGATCCTGTCGCCCATGCCGGGGCGCATCCTGTCGGTCGCGGTGGCGCTCAGGGACCGTGTGAAGAAGGGCCAGCCGCTCGCCGTGCTGGAGGCGATGAAGATGGAACACGCCCTCCTCGCCCCCTTCGATGGCCATGTCGAGGCGCTTGACGCGGTGGCCGGCCAGCAGGTGACGGAGGGCGCTGCATTGCTGCGGGTCGTGCCCGCCTGATCATCATGTTGGTGATGGATGATCCGGCGGGTGAGATGGCCCTTGCCCGGCGGTCGTCCACAGCGCCAGGGTGGCCGCCAAACCGAACCGGAGGAACCGCATGTCCACCCGCCCCCAGCGCGCGCGCCGTTCGCAGCTTTCCGTGCCCGGCAGCAGCGAGAAGATGCTGCAGAAGGGGGCGGAGTCCCAGGCCGACCACGTCTTCTGCGACCTGGAGGACGCCGTTGCCCCATCCGCCAAGGTCGAGGCGCGGGGCAAGATCGCCTGGGCGCTCAACAACCTGGACTGGGGGCGCAAGACGCGCTGCGTGCGCATCAACGACGTGACCACCGAATGGTGCCACGGCGACATCATCGAGATCGTGGAGAAGGCGGGCACCAACCTCGACACGATCATGCTGACCAAGCCGTACACGGCGGCCGACGTCCTGTTCCTGGACCGCATGCTGACCCAGCTTGAGAAGAAGCTGAAGCTGGACCGCCGCATCGGGATCGAAGTCCTGATCGAGGAGGTCCAGGCCCTGCAGAACGTGGAGGCCATCGCCACCTGCACCGACCGGATGGAATGCCTGGTCTTCGGCATGGGCGACTATTCGGGCAGCCAGGGGATCGATACCAAGGACATTGGTGGCGAGAGCGGGAACTACCCCGGCGACATTTTCCACTTCGCCCGCTTCCGCATCACGATGGCGGCGCGCGCCGCAGGGATCGACGCGGTCGACGGCCCGTACGCCAATTTCAGGAACGAGGCCGGCTACCGGCAGGAGGCCCTGCGCGCCCGTTCGCTGGGCATGGTGGGCAAGTGGGCGATCCATCCCTCCCAGGTCGCCCCGGCGCTGGACGTCTTTTCCCCCGACGCGGCGGAAGTGGCGCGCGCCCGCAAGATGGAACAGGCCTATCGCGAGGCCGAGGCCCGCGGCCTGGGCGCCGTCCAGGTAGACGGCGTGATGATCGACGTCGCCGTCCTGCGCCTGGTCCGCAACACCCTGAAGAAGGCCGAGCTCTACGGGCTATAGGGGCAGTCGGCACTGCGGTCCAGCATGCCTGCTGACGGGCCCCTGGCACCCCTGCACGCTGGCCAGGCGCCAGCATAAGCGGGATTTGCGCTACGACGCGGTCAGGCGGCGGCGTTCGGCGATCGCGGCCAGCGTGAAGGCGGTGGCTGCGATCGCCGCAAGGACGCCCCACGCGGTCCACACCAGGGGCGTTGCGCTGCCGCGCCAGAAGATCGCCTGATA
This sequence comes from Zavarzinia sp. CC-PAN008, assembly GCF_051903925.1. GTDB lineage: Bacteria > Pseudomonadota > Alphaproteobacteria > Zavarziniales > Zavarziniaceae. The sequence continues at coordinate 824,635 of NZ_CP173678.1, read as the reverse complement.
GGCCTCGATCACCCAGGCATGGGGCGTGAACCAGCTCAGGCGCTGGAACGCCTCCGGCATCAGGAAGCGCGGTACCATCGAGCCGCCCAGCGCGCCCAGAACCAGCGCGGTCGAGGTGGCGAAGGGCTGTGCCTGGTCCCGCGTGCGGCAGATCCCCACCAGGGCCATCCCGGTCGCCGCCGCGGCCGCCGCGGCCAGGATGGCCGTCGCCAGCAGCAACGGCCCGACGGGCAGGACGGGGACATCGAACAGCAGGCCGGCGGTGGCGAAGATCGTCGCGGCCTGGATCGTGCCCAGCAGCGTCAGCCACAGCAGGCGCCCGGCCAGCAGCGGCGCCACCCCGCCCGCCAGCAGGGCCAGCCGGTGGGTGAGCCCGGCCCGCCGCTCCTCCAGCCCGGCCATCGCGACATGGATCGCATTGAACAGCAGGAACAGGATGCTGACCGCCCCCGCGTAGTAGGTCGCCTCCGTGTCGATGCCGCTGCCCACGCTGCGCGCCACGGTCAGGGCGGGCTGGGGCGGGCCACCGCCGCCGCCCAGGCCACTCGCCACTTCCTGCACCAGCCCCTGGGCCATGGTCGCGGCGACCGGCCGGCCGGGATTGACGACCAGCTCCACCGCTGGGGCCGCACCGCCCAGGGGACCGCGGATCACGATGCCGATGTCGGCGCGGCCCGCCAGCACGCGCTCGTCGACCGCGGCGGTATCGGCCAACCGCACCAGGCGCTCGCCCTGGCGCGCTTCCAGGCCGGCCATCAGGGCGGCGCCTTGCGCGGTCCCCGTGGCGTCGACGGCAGCGATGCTGAGGTCCAGCTCGCCCCGCGTGCTGGCGCCGAACAGGGCGGCAAAGATCACGAACATCAGCGGCGGCAGGGCAAAGGCCAGGACCAGGCCGCCCCGGTCGCGCAGGAAGACCAGGGCCAGCGCCCCCAGGATTGCCCTCATGGCGCTTCGGCCGTGGCCAATGTGGCGGCCACCAGGTCGTCCAGTCCGGGCGCGCGGATGGCAATCTCCGCCGGCGCGTCTGGCCCGCCGGGGGCCAAGGTGGCGGCCGTTCCCACCGCGTCCTCCAGCAGGCCGCTCCAGCTCAGGCCGTCCGGCCCCGGCGCCAGGCCAGCCTGGCGCAGGCGGACGGCGGCCGCGGCGGCGGGCGGCCGGTCATGGCGCAGCACCAGCACCCGGCGCGCCTGGAAGGCCTGGGCCAGCAGGGCGGCCGTGGCCCCCTCCCGCACCATGCGGCCCGCGGACAGGATGCCCACGCGATCGGCGACGCTCTCGACAAAGGCGGCATCGTGGCTGACCAGCAGGCAGGCCGCGCCGGCCTGGACCACCGCGCGCAGGCCCTGGGCGACGACGCCGCGCGTGGTCGCGTCCACCCCTTCGGTCGGCTCGTCCAGAATCAGCAGGGGCGGCCGGTGCACCAGGGCCGCCGCCAGGTTGGCGCGCCGCCGCCAGCCGCCGGACAGGCGGCCCACGCGCTCGTCCCCGCGCGCGGTGCAGGCGGTCAGGTCGAGCGCCCGGGCAACGGCGTCCCGGCGCGCGGCGGCCGGCACGCGGGCCAGGCCGGCGATCGTCTCCAGGTTCTCCCGGATGGTCAGGCTGGGGAACAGGGCGGTTTCCTGGGGCGCGAAGCCGATCGCCCGCCGCGCCACCGCGGAGTGCTGCGGATCCTGGCCCAGGACCCGCACCCGACCCGCAGCCGGCGCCAGCAGGCCGCAGGCCAGGCGCGCGATCGTGGACTTGCCCGCGCCGTTGGGACCCAGCAGGGCGTAGACCTCCCCGCCATGCAGCACCAGGTCCAGGCCATGCAGCACGACCCGTGCGCCATAGCGCGCGACCACCTGCTGAAGGGCGAGCGGGACGGCCGGCTCAGCCTGCGGCACCGGCCCTCGCGAACAGGAACCGGACATAGCGCATCAGCGGGCTGTCATGGCCCTGGGGCTCCAGCGCCGCGGCGGCCTGGTCCAGGGTCAGGGCGATCTCCCGCTCCACGCGCTCGACGCCCCACAGGTCGACAAAGGTGAGCTGTCCGGCATCCTGGCCCACCGACTTGCCCATGGCGGCGGAATCGCCCACGGCGTCGAACAGGTCGTCCTGCAGCTGGAAGGCAAAGCCCACGGCGCGGCCAAAGCGTTCCATCGCGTCCAGTCCGCCCTGATCGGCGCCCGCGACCATGGCGCCGCCGCGCAGGGCCGCCACGAACAGGGCACCCGTCTTCAGGTGGTTCAGGTCGGCCAGGCCCTGCTCGGTGCGCGCCCGTTCCGGCGCCCGCAGATCCTGCACCTGTCCCGCTGCCAGACCGGAAAAGCCGATCGCGGCGCCCAGTTCGCCGATCAGCCGCAGCTGCACGCCGGGCGCCTGATCGCCGCCCTGGGCCAGGGCGACATGCGCCTGGTTCAGCAGCGTGACCGCCGCCAGGATCGCCACGTCTTCGCCATGGACCCGGTGCAGGGCCGGCGCGCCGCGGCGCTGGTGCGCATCGTCCATGCAGGGCAGGTCGTCCAGCACCAGGGATGCGGTGTGCACCATCTCGACCGCGCAGCCGAAATCGACGGCGCGCGCGCCCAGGCCGTCATGATGGGCACAGGCCAGCACCGCCATCGTCGGCCGCACCCGCTTGCCGCCGCTCAGCAGGGCGGCACGCACAGCGGCATCCAGCAGCGGCTGGCGCGAGCGGTGCGGCAGCAGCGCGGCCAGGCGCTCGTTCACGGCGCGCCGGATCGACGTCCAGTCCGACGTGTCGAGCACCAGGGCGGGGCGCAGGGCAGCATCACTCACAAGATCCATGCCCGGGCCCATTGCTCAACCGGCGCCCATCGCGCGCCAGTGGTCTACGTGTCGCAGTGCGCGGCGGTTCACCGGCCTTTTGGCGGATCGCCTCATTCCGCGGGCTCGCCCACGGCGACGCGGCGCCGGTCCAGCTCGGCGCGCAGCGCCGCCACCGGGCGCACCCACAGGAAGCCGAACGAGACGCAGCCCTGCCGGGTACGCACCGCATGATGCAGGCGATGGGCCTCGATCCGTCGGGCCCAGAAGGGGGACGTGCCGGCGATGGGCACCGGAAAGCGGCGATGCACCAGCCCGTCATGGAACAGGAAGTAGACGGCGCCATAGGCCGCCGTGGCCAGCCCCGGCCCCAGGAACCAGGGCGAGACGTGAAACCCCAGATAGATCAGCAGGATCGACGGCAGGGCAAAGACCACTGCAAAGAGGTCGTTGCGTTCCAGGCGCCCGGTGCGCGGTTCATGGTGACTGCGATGCCAGGTCCACAGCACGCCATGCATCACATGGCGATGCATCAGCCAGGCGAACCCTTCCATCGCGACGAACGCCGCCAGGAACAGGAAGACGTGCAAAGCCTCAGCCATGGGCCAAGCCTAGCGAGGAACGCCGCTCCGCGCAGCATCTGTTCGAAATCGCCCGCATCCCGCAGCCCGGTCCGGAATCAAGATTCTGGAAATCGCTGGTGCCGCCTGCAGGAATTGAACCTGCGACCTACTGATTACGAATCAGTTGCTCTACCCCTGAGCTAAGGCGGCAGCGCGGGGGGTCCCGAAGGCCGCGGACCATAGCGCCAGCGGCGGCGGGTTGCAAGGTCATTGGCGCGGGGCTCAGGCGGGGCCGGGGTCGAAGCGGGCCACGAACTCGGCGACCGGACCATAGAAGGCTGTCTCCGCCGCCCTGATCCGCTCGTCCGGCCAGGTCCACCAGGCGATGCGCAGCAGACCGGCGACCAGTTCGGGGGGCAGACGCAGGCGGACCTGGCGGGCGGGGTTGCCGGTGACGATGGCATAGGGGGCGACGTCGCGGGTGACGACGGCGCCCGCGCCGATCACGGCACCCGGACCGACCGTGACACCCGACAGGACGAGCGCGCGGGCGCCAAGCCAGACGTCGGCGCCGATGACCACGCCCCCGCGCGTGACCGCGTCGGTGTTCTGGCCCGGCGGTGCCCACAGGTTGGTGCGCAAGGGATAGGTCGCGACCCGGTCGGTCGCATGGTCGGCCGCGCCGAACAGCAGGACCTCAGGCCCGAACGAGCAGAAGGCCCCGACATCGATGGGTGCTGCGGCGCTGGGGCGGACGAACGTGCCGAAGACGTGGCCATAGGTATGGCGCCCCACCGTGACATGCGGGGGCAGGGCCACGCGACGGCGGTTGAACGGCGTCTTCAGCCCCAGGAGCTTGCGCAGGCCCATGCCCGGGTCAGGCCGGCGCGCGGGTGGCCACGGGCGCTTCCGGCCGGGCGCGTCGCGTGGTGGGCGAGGCGGGCCGGCCGGCCAGGTAGGCCAGCATGCCGCACAGGCTCGCCGCGTCGCGCACCAGCTTGCGCCCGCGGAAGCTGAGCGCATGGCCGACGAGCTTTGGCACGGTGCGGGCGATGCCGCTGCGCGCGCGGGCATGCATGGCGGCGCGGCCCTGCCACTTCTGGGTGGCATAGAGCTCGGACCAGGCATAGTGCCAGTTCTTGAGCCAATGCCGCGCCAGCGTCGCGGGGGCGGAGGCGCCGCCCAGGTGCATCACCTCGGCCTGGGGCGTCACGACCAGGCTGAAGCCCGCGCTGCGCTGCGCCAGGCACATGTCGTCATCCTCGAAGTAAAGGAACAGCGCGGGATCGAAGCCGCCCGCGCGCTCCAGCGCCGTGCGCCGGACCAGACTGACCGCGCCCGACAGGTACCAGGTACACAGGTCGCCATCCGCCGCTACCGCCCCCTCCGTCCCCCGGTGGCGGCCCCGCGCAAGCAGGCCCACATCGTGGGCGAGGACCAGCCGCCCCTGGGCGTCGCGCACCGAAGGCGCGACCATGCCAGCTTCCGGCCAGCGATCGGCGGCCGCCACCAGCGCCTCAAGGCAGCCGGGCAGCAGCACCGCGTCGGGATTGAGCAGCAGGGCGAAATCGCTGGTCACCCGCTCCAGGCCCAGGTTGGCGCCGTTGCCATAGCCCAGGTTGACGGCACTCGCGACCAGTTCGGCACCGGCCGCCTGGACCCGGGCGCGCGTGTCGTCGGTGCTGGCATTGTCGACCACAATGGCCCGGCCGATGCCGGCGACCGACTGCAGGCAGGGCTCGATCACCGCGGCGCTGTCGTGGGTCACGATCACGGCGGTGACGCGCTGCCAGGCGGCGCCCCCACCTGGCGCCACCGGGAGATCGGGCATCAGGCCGGTCCGGTCGACAGGCTGCCCGGCGGTGGCATGGACGCGGGGCGCGGCGCGGCGGACGCCCCGGGCGGGCTGGGCGGCGTGCCGGGGACCAGCAGCAGCGGGTCCATGGGCAGCAGCTCGCCCTGCGCGGTGGGCACGGTCCATGTGGCACTGCCGAAGGCCTGGCAGGCCGGGCAGTGCGAGAACCAGGCCGGTTCGGCATGGTTGCAGGCTTGGCAGACCCAGCGCGGGTCGGGCGGTGCCGTCGCCACGCGCGCCAGCCAATGGGCGGCCGCCACGGTGTCGTCGCGCTCCTGGCGTTCCAGCTCGGCCAGCAGGCGGTACAGGCGGGGCGACGGGCGCCTGGCCTCCACCGCTTCCAGCTCGCGGCGCGCCCGCTCGAAATCGCCCCAGGCCAGGGCCGCCTCGCCCAGGACCAGCGTCGCCTCCGGATCGTCGGGACGCAGCGAGGCGAAGGCCTGCATCCGCGCCAGGCGCAGCACCACCGGGGCCTCGTCATCGCCCAGCGCGCGCCACGCGGCGGCCAGTTCGGGATGGCCGACGGCCCGCCACGCCTTTTCCAGCACCTTCTGCGCCTTGCGGCCGCGCTTCTGTTCGCCGAGCAGGCGCGCCGACAGCAAGGCCGCGGGAACCAGGTCGGGCTCGACGTCCAGCGCCTGGCGCGACAGGGTCAGCGCATCCGAGATCAGTCCGACGCCAGCGCAGTCGCGGGCCCGGCCCAGCAGGACGATGGCGCGGCGGTGCCGGACGTCCTGCGCCGGCAGGCTCTGCCGGCGCCTCGCACGCTCCAGCGTGCGCTCCGCCTCGTGCCAGTGGCCGGGTGCTGCCTGCAGGGCGAACAGCTCGCCCGTGCTCCAGGCCGAGCGGGGGCGCAAGGTGCCGGCGCGCTCTGCCAGGGCCAGCGCCGTCTCGTCATCGCCGCGCCGGCGGGCCTGGGCGATCAGGCCGCGCAGGCCCAGGAACTCCGTGGCGCTGGCCTGGCGCAGGGCCTCGTACTCGCGTGTCGCGATCTCGGGCTCGTCGGACAGCTGCGCGGCCTGGGCGGCCAGCAGGCGGGCGACGGGGGGATTGCCCAGCAGGCGCTTGGCCTCGTCCGCGCGGGCCCGCGCTTCCTTCAGGTCGCCGGCGGCCAGGGCCGACAGGCCATCGACCAGGGCGCGCTCGCCCCGGCGCTGGTCCTGGCGGCGGCGCCAGCGGTGCCAGGTGCGCGGCCCGCGCAGCAGCGCGCGCAGAGCGGTCGCCAGCGCGCCCAGCAGGATGACACCCAGCAGGAAGCCCACCGCGACCACACCCACATTGGTCTCGACCTGCCAACCCTGCCAGTCGACGACGACGCGGCCGGGATTGTCGGCCAGCAGGGCGGCACTCAGCGCGATCAGGACGACGACGACGAACCAGAACAGCAGGCGGGTCATTGACCGGTCTCCCCAGGCCCAGTGCCGTCGGGCGTGGCATCCTCCGACGCGGCCAGCGCCTGCTGCAGCGCCGCCGTTGCGTCCATGACCGCCAGGCGGCGGCCCGCGGCGGCGCGCCACGGGGCGGCGGCCTGGGCGGCGGCGGTGTCCAACGTGTCCACCGCGTCCAGGGCGGCGCGCAGGTCGCCGCCCTCCAGCGCCGCCTGCGCCGCGACCACGGGATCGCCCGCGGCCTCTCCCGCATCGGTGCGACGAATGGTGATCAGGCCGCCCAGCCCATCGGTCAGGCGCTCGCCCAGGTCGGCTGGCGCCTGCGCATTGCGAATTGCGGCGACGGTTGCCGGCCAGTCTGCGCGCAGCTGGGCCAGGGGCGGGGCGCCCGCTTCCGCCGCGGGACGGGCGGCCGCCAGGGCGGCCTTGACCCGGTCGGGCGCGGCATCGCCAAAGGCCGCCTGCGCCGCGTCCAGGGCCGCGACGAAGGGGGCGGGGCCAGAAGCGGCGGCCGCCAGGCGGGCCAGGGCGGCACCCTGGTTGGCGGCGGCCAGGCGGTCATCCTGCACCGCCAGCGTCCGATCGAGAGCGGCAATCCGCGCGGCCATCGCCTCCTGCACCCGGTCCAGGTCCTGCACGCGGGCAGGCTGGCCCATGGCGTCAAGCCGCGTCGCCAGGCCCTGCACGCGCTCCTCCAGCCCCGGCAGCCCCTCTTCCAGGGGAGCCAGGCGCTCCTCCAGCGGCGCGATGCGCTGGGCCAAAGGGGGCAACTGCTGCTCAAGCGGTGCCACCCGCTCCTCCAGTGTGGCAATGCGCGGGTCGGGGGGCGGGGGCGGGGCAGGTTCGGCCAGGCGGGCCTCCAGCGCCGCAAGGCGGCGCAGCAGGTCCGGATCGGTCGCGGCAGGCGTCGTGGCCGTGGGCGAGGTCGTCGCCGTCGCGGGCAGGGGGGTGCGGTCCTCCAGCGCGGCAAGCTTCTGCTCGGCGCGGGTCAGCCGCTGGGTCAGGTCGCCCAGGCGTTCGTTGGCGGCCAGCAGCTCGGCCGGGGGCACCGGCTTCAGGAGACCGCCAGCGATTGCCCCGCCAACGCCAAGCGCCACCGCCAGGGCGAGCAGCGACAGGCCAACGGCCAGGCGCGACGGCGGTGCCGGCGCCGTGCGTTCCGCCAGGGCGGCATAGCCACCACCATCGTTGCGCGACGCCGCCGTGGCCTTGGCTGCGATGCTCCCCGGTGCCTCCTCGGGGAGCGGCTGGATCGGCGGCACGGCCTCTGGCCCCAGGGCCTGGGGGTCGGCCAGCGGCTCCGTGATCGCGGGCGTGCCCGGTTCGGCGCCCTCGGGAGCCGTGGTGGAGTCCACGTCGGCCAGCGGAGCGGGCTGCACGTCCGGCAAATCCGGTTCGGCCGCCGGGCCGCCGGGCTGGGTCGTTCCGGAAGGCATGCTGGATCCTACTCCCGACAGGTCATGATCTGCGTCAGACGGTGCGGCCATGGGCGACGTGCCGCGATCCGGGCCCGGAGTCAGTCCAGGTCCCCGATCCCCAGCAGGGCCAGCAGGGCTGCGGTCGTCGTCTGCGCGGCCACCCGCACCGCCCGGAACGGAACCGGGTCGAGGGCGGCGGCCACGGCGTTGCTGAGGCACAGGGCATCCACCTCCGCGCAAGGTCCTTCCACTCCGGAAGCCCGCGCCAAGCTAACAAAGGTGCGCGCCGTCCGGGGAGAGAAAAACAGGGCGGCATCCAGGGTTCCCCCCCGCAAGGCCGCTTCCGTCGCCGGCGCCAGGGCGTCGGCGGGCTGTGCGTCATACAACACGACGCGGCGGACGTCGTGCCCCTGCGCACGCAGCATCGCCGCCAGGTCGCCGGCCAGGACCGATCCCGCCGCGTGCACCATGGGTCCGTCATCGGGGCTCAGCCGCGCGGTCACCAGGTCGGCCAGGCTGGCGACGTCGCCAGACGCATGCTCGACCCGGGCATAGCCCAGGTCCCGCGCGATCCGGGCGGATGCGGGGCCGATGCACATGAGACGCAGCGCACGGTCGGGGCTGAGCCGGGCCAGGTGGCGCACGCCGTTGGCGCTGGTCGCCAGCACCGCCTGGACGCCGGCCAGACAGGCGGGATCGGCCGTGACCGGCACCATGTCCAGCAGCGGGTCCAGCACGACCTGGTGCCCGCGGGCGCGCAGGCCTTCGGCCAGGCGTGAGCCGTCGGGCTCCGGCCGCGTCACCAGCAGGCGCACGGGCAGGCCCGGGGATCAGCCGGCGAAGGCGAAGGATGCCCGCGCGCGCAGTTCCGCCGCGGCGTCCTGCCCCATGGCCGAGGCATCGTCGATATGGCCCAGGCGGACCGTCTCGACAAAGGCATGGCCGTCGGTTGCATAGATCGCGGCCTTCAGGCTCAGGCCGCCCGACCCGTCATGCACCGCAAGCCCGGCAATGGGGGTGCGGCACGACCCGTCCAGCGCCGCCAGCAGGGCACGCTCCGCCCGCAGGACGATCTCGGTCGCACCGTGGTTCAGCGGCTCGACCAGGGCACGGGTCACGGCATCGTCGCTGCGGATCTCGATGCCGACGACGCCCTGCGCCACCGCGGGCAGCATCTCGTCCGGCTCCAGGACCACATCGGCGCGCTCGGCCATGCCCAGGCGCTTCAGCCCGGCCAGAGCCAGCAGGGTCACGCCCACCTCGCCCCGCTCCAGCTTGGCCAGCCGGGTCTGCACGTTGCCGCGCAGGGGAACGACCGTCAGGTCGGGGCGGCGGCACAGGACCTGCGCTTGCCGCCGGAGGGAGGCGGTGCCGACGACGGTGCCGGCCGGCAGGCCTGCCAGGGACTGGATGCCGGGCCCGATCAGGGCGTCGCGCGGGTCCTCCCGCTCCAGGAAGGCGACCAGTTCCAGGCCCGGGGGAAGGACGGTCGGCATGTCCTTCATCGAGTGCACGGCCAGGTCGATCGTGCGGGCCAGCAGGGCCTCCTCGATCTCCTTGGTGAACAGGCCCTTGCCCCCCACCTCGGACAGGGTGCGGTCCTGGATCCGGTCGCCACTGGTCTTGATCGTCTGGATCTCGACCTGAAGGCCGGGGTGCCGCGCCATCAGCGCGTCGCGCACCATCACGCTCTGGGCCAGGGCCAGCGGGCTGCCGCGGCTGCCGATGATCAGGAGACGGTCATGAGGGGAACGATCGGGCAATGCTCTGTTCTTCCTGCAAGTGTGCGTCCTTGCACCCATGCGGCGACGGGTGTAGGGGCTGCGCCGTGAAGACCAAAGCACCCCTTGTCCTGGGTGTCGAGACGAGTTGCGACGAGACGGCCGCGGCCATCGTCTCCGGCGACCGCGACATCCTGGCCAACGAAGTCCTGTCCCAGGTGGCCGAGCACACGCCGTTCGGCGGCGTTGTGCCGGAAATCGCCGCGCGTGCGCATGTCGAACATCTGGACCGCCTGATCGCCCGGGCGCTGGCCACGGCCGGCGTCGGCTTCGGCGATCTGGCGGCGATCGCGGCCACGGCGGGTCCGGGCCTGATCGGCGGCGTGATGGTGGGTCTGGTCACGGCCAAGGCGATCGCCGCCGTGCATGACCTGCCGCTGCTGGCGGTGAATCACCTGGAGGGGCACGCCCTGACGGCGCGGCTGGTCGAGCCGATCGGCTTTCCCTACCTCCTGCTGCTGGTCTCTGGCGGGCATTGCCAGCTGCTGCGCGTGCAGGGCGTCGGCCAGTATCGCCGCCTGGGCACCACCCAGGACGACGCCGTCGGGGAGGCCTTCGACAAGGTGGCGCAGATCCTGGGCCTGGGCTTTCCTGGCGGTCCCGCGGTCGAGCGCGCCGCGCGCAACGGCGACGCCACGCGCTTCGACCTGCCGCGGCCATTGCTGGGGCGGGCGGAACCCGACTTCTCGTTCTCCGGCCTCAAGACTGCCGTGCGGCAACTGGTCGACCGCATGCGCCCCCTGTCCGGGCAGGACCAGGCGGACGTCGCGGCGTCGTTCCAGGCGGCCGTGGCCGACGTGATGGTCGACCGGACGGCGCGCGCGATGGCGCTGGCCGGCCCCATGCCGCTGGTCGTGGCGGGCGGTGTCGCCGCCAACCAGGTGCTGCGCGCGCGGCTGGGGGTGCTTGCCGACAGCCAGGGCCAGCGCCTGGTGGCGCCGCCGCTGAAGCTGTGCACCGACAACGCGGCGATGATCGCCTGGGCCGGTCACGAGCGCCTTGCCGCGGGCCTGACCGATCCGCTGGACATCGCACCGCGTGCCCGCTGGCCGCTCGATCCCGGCGCCATCCTGCGCCCCGGCGTCCCCGAGCGCCTGCGGCCAAAGGCGTAACGGCGCCGATTTCAGCTCGTTTCCGATGCGCAGCGGTGGAGCAGCGGCGAGGCCACGCGTGTCTTATGGTGATGGATCGGCCCCAACAGGTGGGCCAGGACGATGTTCTGGAGCACTGACCGGGCAGGCTCATCCGGGCATCTGCGGCCCGTCCCCTGGGAAGGCTTGATCCGCTGCCGGCGCCGTCAGGGAAGGGGCGGCGGCGCCGGCAGCGGATCGGCCGGGGTGGGGTAGGCCCCGGCTGTGCATGTGTGCGTCAGATCAGGCTGGGGCTCAGGACGCCTGCGTAAAGCGCCAGGACCGCCGCCGCGTAGGTCACCAGGACGACGGCCGACACCTTGGCCAGTCCATCGCTCAGGCGGTCGTGCAACCGGGTCATTGTCGTTCTCCCTCAAAGGACCAGACCGTCGCTTCGCGTCTTCAGACGGCGGCGACGGCGACGAACTGGGACACCACCAGCAACGCATAGGCGCCGACCACGATCTGGGCGAAGCGCGCGACGACGTTGCCGTTCGAGAAGGCTGCGATCCGGGCCATGACTGTTCTCCGTTACCGTCCGGGGCTTCCGGGCCGCCCATCGGCCCTGTGGGGTTCACCCCTGAACGATGAACAGTAAATGATATTCGTTTCATTCACGTCAAGGGATGAGGCAGAGATTTTTTGCGGGTGCACCCCAACTCTTCTGCATGGCTTGGAAATCAGTGGTCCGGGCCGTTGTGCGATGCACTATGGTGCAGGATTCCCGCCCTGAACGATGTGAATAGGACCACACGTTCATCAATTACCGGATGGGTTATTGCCTTGCCGGTGACGCCGTGCGCGGTATCGCATGCCTTGGCCCTTCCCCTGGGGCAGCGCTCGGGCTTCACTGCCGCCAGTGCGTTCGATGGGCGGTGCGGCGGAGGGTGGTGCCGGCCGCAGCAATGGGGAGCGAGGCGCGATGCAGCGTGTGGCCTATGACCGGAACAACATCTTCGGGAAGATCATCCGGGGCGAGGCGCCGAGCGTCGTCGTCTACCAGGACGACGACGTGCTGTCGTTCATGGACGTCTTCCCGCAGGCACCGGGCCATACCCTGGTCATCGCCAAGCGCAGCCAGGCCATCACCCTGCTGGAGATCGAGCCCGAGCTCCTGCAGAAGCTGATCGCCGCGACCCAGCGCATCGCACAGGCGGTCGACCGGGCGCTGAACCCCGATGGCATCATGCTGATGCAGCTGAGCGGGGCGGCCGCCGGAATGACGGTCGGCCACCTGCATTTCCACATCATCCCGCGGTGGGACGGCAAGGCGATCAAGGGCCATGCCCATGGCCAGATGGCCGACCTGGCGGAGCTGAAGGACCAGGCCGCGCGGATTGCCGCCCAGCTCTGATCGACCGATCATGACCGGACAGGTCGAGGGGACCCTGGCGGCGCCATCGCCGGCGCGCCTGCGCGGCTCGGTTTCGGCAACGCTCGCGGGCCTGGGCGCCATCGCATTATGGGCGCTGCTGGCCGCGCTGACCGCGGGTGCCGGGGCGGTGCCGCCGTTCCAGATGACGGCGCTGACCTTTGGCATCGCCTTCGGCGCGTGGTGCCTGCGCGGCCCCAGGGCCTGGGCGCACCTGCGGCAGCGGCCGGCGGTGTGGCTGCTGGGCGTCGGCGGCCTGTTCGCCTATCACGCCCTGTACTTCGCCGCCTTGCAGCGCGTACCCCCGGCCGAGGCCAGCCTGATCTGCTACCTGTGGCCGCTGCTGATCGTGCTGGGCGGGGCCATCTTCGGCGAGGGCCTGCGCTGGTACCACCTGGGCGGAGCGCTGGCCGGGCTGGCCGGAACGGCCCTGCTGATGGGCGATGTCGATTTCGCCGCCGCCTCGCTGCTGGGCTATGGCCTGGCGCTGGCCGCGGCCTTCACCTGGGCGGCCTATTCCCTGCTCAGCCGGCAGTTGCCCAGCGTCTCGACCGATGCGGTGGGTGGGTTCTGCGGCGGCGTCGCGGTCCTGGCGCTGGCCTGCCACCTGGCCTTCGAGCAGACCGCCTGGCCCACGGGCTGGACCGCCTGGGCCGCGGTGCTGGGCCTGGGCCTGGGGCCCGTGGGCCTGGCCTTCTTCCTGTGGGATGTCGGGATGAAGCGGGGCGACGCCGCGGTGCTGGGCGCCTTGTCCTATGGCGCGCCGCTGTTCTCGACCCTGATCCTGCTCGCCCTGGGCTGGGCGGCGATGCAGCCCGGCCTGATCGGCGCGTGCCTGCTGATCGCCGGGGGCGGCGCGCTGGCGGCGCGGGACCTGATCCTGCCGCGCCGCTGAGGCCGCCGCGTCAGCCCTGCTCGGCGTTGCCGCAGGGGAACCAGTGGTCCATGGCGCGGGCCGGCTCCGGACAGTCGGGGCAGCCCTTCACCACGGCGGGCACACCGGCCACGGTGCAATGGGGCGGCACGTTCTGCAGCACCACGCTGCCGGCGCCGACCTTGGCCCCTTCGCCCACCTCGATATTGCCAAGGATGGTCGCATTGGCACCGATCAGGGCGCCGGCGCGCACCTTGGGGTGGCGATCGCCGGTTTCCTTGCCCGTGCCGCCCAGGGTCACGCCCTGGAGCATCGACACGCAGTTCTCGATCACCACGGTCTCGCCGATCACGACGCCGGTGCCGTGGTCGAGCAGGATGCCGCGCCCGATCCGGGCCGCGGGGTGGATATCCACGCCGAACGCCTCCGAGATGCGGTTCTGGAAGAACAGCGCCAGCCCCCGCCGGCCGGACCGCCACAGCCAGTGCGCGATGCGGTAGGCCTGGATCGCGTGGAACCCCTTGAAGTAGAGCAGCGGCTCCAGGTACGAGCGGCAGGCCGGATCGCGGTCGCGCACGGCATGGAAGTCGGCGCGCACCGCCTCCGGAATATCGCGGTCGGACGCAAAGGCCTCGTCGATGACCTGGCGCATCAGCAAAGGCCCGACCGCGGCCCCAGCCAGCTTGTTCGCCAACTGGTAGCTCAGCGCATCCTCGAGCGAGCGATGGACCAGCACGCCCGCGTGCAGGAATCCGGCCATCACCGGCTCGTCCTGTACCAGGGTTTCCGCATCGCGGCGGATCTCGGCCCAGATCGGGTCATGCGTTGCCACGCGGGCAAGGGTCGCCACCGGCTGGATCATCGCGTGTCCTCCCACGTCTGTGGCCCGTTTCCACGGTCCCTGGCGGTAGTCGCGCCGCCGATCCCGACCGTGAATGATGAACCTTGGGCTCTCTCATTCACTGTGAGCCCCTGGATGGCGCCTGTCCAGCGTCAGAATCGCCGACGGCGTTGCAGGCGTTTGCCGCCGCGCCGTGATCGCCTAAGCTGGCCGCGCCCATGCGAAAGCCCACGCGCACCTTTTCCGCGGCCGAGACCGATGGCCTGATCGACGCCCTTGAGCGACAGATCGAGGAAGCGACGACCATCGCACAGGATGCGGCCCAGGACGCGGAGGCGCAGTCCTATGGCGTCTACAATCATTTCCGCGACAAGGTTCAGGAGTTCGACACCCTGAGCATCCTGGTGGAGGAACGGCTTTCCAACCTGTCGGCCGGGCCGGACGCCGCCCTGCAGTCCCGCTTCGACCACGCCCAGGCCGGGATGATGGGCCTGATGATCCGGACCAGCATTCGCTTCTTCTTCGTGATGTCCAGCCTGGCACGCCTGCCCGTCGGCACCCGCGACGTCTTCATGAGCGAGCTGCGCTCCCTCTGGCATGCGCGCAAGCGCCTGGAGCAACCGCACCTGCAGGTCCTGCTCGACGAGAAGGCGGCGCAGGATCTGGCCAAGGCCCAGGACATCCTGTCCGAAATCATCGCCCGTGCCCCCAGCCTGCTGGACTTCAGCGGGCGCAAGGCCTGAGCATGGGGGGCACGACGAGGGGGCGCCAAGCATGACCGATCCCGCAGGCATGGCCAGCGACGAAAGCGCCCTGATCGCCGCCAACGCGGCATTCTACGCCGCGTTTGCCCGGCGGGACGCCGATGCGCTGGACGCCCTGTGGGCCGAGGATGTCACGGTCGCCTGCATCCATCCCGGCTGGTCGCCTCGCATCGGGCGGGAGGCGGTGATGGAGAGCTGGCGCGCCATCGTCGCCAATCCCGGCTCCCCCCGCATCGTGCCGGAGGAGCCGGTCGCCGTGGTGCTCGGCGCCGTGGGCCTGGTGATCTGCTATGAGCGCCTGGGCAACGACACGCTGGTCGCGACCAACACGTTCCTGCGGCAGAACGGGGCGTGGCGCATGGTCCATCACCAGGCCAGCCCGCTGGCGGAGCCGCGGCCCCGCCCGGTTGCGGCCCAGCCACCGCAGCGCAGGCCCGGCCAGGTCCTGCACTGAGATCCCGGGCACCGGTGAGGGGGCCCGTCCCGGTTCAGGCACAGGCCGACAGGCGCGGCTCGGCCATTGCGGCATCGATGCGGGCTGCCAGCCCATCGCTGATCCCGGTCATCGGCAGGCGAACTTCCGGGCTGTCGATCAGGCCCTGGCGCCACAGCCAGTGCTTGATGGGGGCGGGGTTGGGTTCGGCGAACAGCAGGCGCGGGACCTCCGCCAGGGAATGCCACGCGGCCAGGGCGGCGCGCTGGTCGCCAGACCGCACGTGCCGGCCGATTGCCGCGAACTCCGCCGTGCGCACGTGGGCCGAGGCCAGGATGCCGCCGTCCGCCCCGTGCGCCAGCGCGGAGTAGAACAGCGCGTCCTCCCCCGTCAGGACGCTGAAGCCGCGCGGCCGCTGCTGCAGCAGGGCAAAGGACTGGAGTGCATCGGCGCAGCAGTCCTTGACCCCCACGATGTTGGGATGTGCCGCCAGGGCCAGCATCGTCTCGTTGGCGATGCCGACGCCGCTGCGATAGGGGATGTTGTAGAGCATCAGCGGCCAGGGCGCGGCGTCGGCCAGCGCCCGGAAGTGCGCCAGCAGGCCGGCCTGGGACGGCCTGCTGTAGTGGGGTGCCGGGACCAGGACGCCCGAAACCGGCCAGTCGGCCATGCGCTCCAGCTGTGTCACCATCCGTGCGGTGTGGCTGCCGCCCAGGCCGATATGAAGGGGCATGACGCTGCCGCTCGTGGCACGCGTCTCGGCCGCCACGGCCACGATCCGGGCCAGTTCGTCCGCGTCCAGGGCCAGGCCCTCACCCGTCGTGGCGCCCAGGATCAGGCCGTCCAGCGGCTGGGCCAGGAAGTGCCGGACCAGGCGCCGCAGCGACGTCTCGTCCAGGGCGCCGTCGCGGAACGGCGTCACGAGCGGGAGCCAGAGGCCGGCAGGGCCAGCGGCACTGGGGCGATTGGGAAAAGTCATGTCTCGATCCCTTGCGAAAAAAGGGCCGGAGACGGGACTGGACACGGAATAGGGACCCCGTCGCACCGGCGGGGTCCTGGTCGAAGTGCGGCTTGATCCTAGCGCGCGCGGCGATCCGTGGCCCCCAGGGGGGCCTTTTTGCAGGTCGCGATCGTCGCAGCGGTGTCCATGGCCGGAGCGATAGCGGGCGCGCCGGCCGCCTGTCAAGGGTGGGAGGGGCCGTTAGTCCGTGGCGACGGCGACCCGCTGGACCGCGCCAGAGGCGCCGACGTCGCGCTCAAGTGCTGCCAGGAACTCCTCGAACGCGGCCATGTCGTGAAAGGCGCGGGCCCGGCGCGCCAGGGCCACTGCGCGAAAGGCACGGGCGCCATCCTCGATCGCGCGGCCTTTCTCGCGGTCCGTGGCCCGGCCCAGGGTCGCGTCGAAGCCGATCCGGTCGTGGATCAAGGCGGCGTCCCATTCCAGCAGGCGCGCGCCGACCCGGCGGGCCGTCAGCATCGCCTCCTCGTCCCCGTCGCCGCCGTGCAGGCGGATCGCCTCCCGCGCCATGCCGATGACGAAGCCCACGGTATAGCGGCCGGGGCTGCGCGGCATGGTCCGGCCCGCGGCCTCCACCTCCGCCCGCAGGGCTTCCAGCATGTCGAACAGTTCGGCGGCGGCATCGAATCCGCTGCGCCGTCCGAAGGCCCCGCCAGAGCCGCGCCCGACAAACGACATCAGACCGCCACCCGCAGCTTGGGCACGAAGACGACAAGACCGGGCTCGGCACTGCCGACGGGCGTCTCGTGCAGATGTTCGAACAGGACCGACAGGTGGCGCGCCCACATGGCGCCGGGCCTGCGCCGCCGCAACTCGCCATAGGCGCGGGAGGCATCGGCCGAAGCCGCCATCTTCACATGGTCGCGCTCGTTGATGGCGGGGTCGAAGCCGTAGCGATCATGAACCAGGCTGGCATCCCAGCCATAGGCCGACCGGACGACGTGGCGCACCAGTTCCGCGGGCCGGCCGGGATCCAGGATGCCGTGGACGCGCAATGCCTCGGTCGCCAGGCCAAGGTACCAGCCGGCCGTGTAGCGGTTGGGGATGGCGGGCCAGTCCGCCCCCACCCTGGACGTGTAGACGTCCGAGATTCCCACGCACATGTCGTGCAAGTGCTCGACCAGATCGAGCGCCACGCGCCGACCGAACATGCAGCCCCCGCCCCTGATTCTCAGCCTGCTTAAGGTCACACATTAGCGGGCCGCGTCCTGTGCCGTCTCTGTGACAGGCACGTCCCGGTCGACACGTCCGCGTGAACGGTCGTGAGCGGTCGCACAAGCGGCAAACGGTGCGGCGCCAAAACCATTGGCGTGGTCCGCCGCCCGTGATACTCGCGCGGGCATACCGCACGGTCGGACGGACAAGGAAGGAACCCGCGCCCATGATGCCGCGTCGCATTTTCGAGCACGAACACGAGATCTTCCGCGACTCGGTTGCCAAGTTCATGGCCAAGGAAGTCGCCCCCCATGCCGCCGCTTGGGACGAGGCCGGGATCATTCCGCGCGACCTGTGGACGAAGGCGGGCGAGGCCGGCCTGCTGTGCCCCGGCATTCCCGAGGAATATGGCGGGGCGGGCGTAGATTTCCGCTACAACGCGATCATCGCGGAGGAGGGCCAGCGCTCCGGCACCGGCAGCCTGGGCTGGCAGGTCCATTCGGACATCGTCGCCCCCTATATCTGGCATTACGGCTCGGACGAGCAGAAGCAGCACTACCTGCCGAAGATGGTCTCGGGCGAGGTGGTGGGCGCCATCGCGATGACCGAGCCCGGCACCGGCAGCGACCTGCAGGCGGTGCGCACGACGGCGCGGCGCGAGGGCAACGAATACGTCATCAACGGCCAGAAGACCTTCATCACCAATGGCCAGCATGCCGACGTGGTGATCGTCGTCGCCAAGACCGACCCCTCCAAGGGGTCCAAGGGGACCAGCCTGATCCTGGTCGACCGCGACACGCCCGGCTTCCGCCGCGGCCGCAACCTGGACAAGATGGGCCTGAAGGCAGCGGACACGTCCGAGCTGTTCTTCGACGACGTGCGCGTGCCCATCACCAATTGCCTGGGCGAGGAGGGCAAGGGCTTCATCTATCTGATGAGCCAGCTGCCGCAGGAGCGCCTGGTGATCGGCGTCGGCGCAGTCGCCGCGGCCCAGATCGCCTTCGAGTGGACGGTCGACTATGTCAAGGAGCGCAAGGCCTTCGGCAAGCCGATCCTGGGCTTCCAGAACACCGCCTTTACCCTGGCCGAGATCAAGACCGAGCTGGAAGTGGCCTGGGCCTTCATCGACGCTTGCGTCGACCGCCATGTGAAGGGCGAGCTGGACGCGACGGGCGGGGCGATGGCCAAGCTGTGGTGCACCGAGCTGCAGGGCCGCGTCGTCGACAAGTGCCTGCAGTTCTTTGGCGGCTATGGCTACATGACCGAGTATCCGATCAGCCGCGCCTATGTCGATGCGCGCGTGCAGCGCATCTATGGCGGCACGTCCGAGATCATGAAGGAACTGATCAGCCGCACGCTCTGAGGTTGCAGGGCGGCGGGTCGCGCCCATGGCGCGGACGCGATCACCGCAATACGACACGGTGCGGGGTACCATCCTGGCCCGTTGCGCGGCGCGCTTCGCCAGGGACGGCTATGCGCGGACGACGATCGCCGACCTGGTGGTGGAGTGCGCCGTTTCGCGCGGCGCGCTCTATCACTATTTCACGTCCAAGCATGAGATCCTCCAGGCGATCCTGGAGGGCCATGTGGGTGAACTCCTCGCCGTGCTGGAGACCGTGGCCGCGCGGGAGATGGAGCCGGATACCAGGCTGCATGCCCTGGTCGCGGCAGCGCTCGAGCTCTATGCCGGGTTCCGCAACGAACAGGTCGTGCTGCTCAACGACCTGTCCGCCCTCGACCTGCCGGTGCAGCGCGGGATCAAGGCGCTGGAGGTGCGCATCGTCGAGTTGTTCGCCGGCGCCATCGATGCACTACCCGGGGCGGCGCGGGGTCCGCAGCGCAAGGTGGACGCCATGCTGCTGCTGGGCATGATGAACTATACCTATACCTGGTACGACCCGGGCGGGGTGGTATCGCCCGCGAGCTTGGCGGGGCGCGTCGCCGACCTGTTCGTCGCGGGCCTTGCGGCGCGCGCGACCGCCTGAGGGTCGCGACCCGTTCGCCCTGTGCCGGCCGTCACCACGGCAAGGCTGGAGGTCGGGCCTGCCTGGGACTATGGTCGGACCAGTTCCGCCCGCTGATCGAAGGGGGCCGCCGTGCCGACGCGTCGCGATGTGCTGAAGGGTGCGCTGTGCACCGTCTCCCTGCTGGCCATGGGCCTGCCCATCCGGCCCCTTGCGGCCAATCCCGCCATCATCGGGCATTGCACCCTGGCCAGCGGCTATGTGGTGCGCACGCGTGACGGGGTGGCGCGGCGCCTGCTGCCGCGGGACGGCATCGTCTCGGGCGACATGATCCAATGTGCGGCCGAGGCTTCCGCGGCCATCGAGCTGATCGACGGATCGGGCATCAGGATCGCCAACGGGGCCACCGTGAACGTGTCCTATGAAGGGCCGGACAAGGAGGGCACGCTGGCCACCTGGATCTCCAGCGGAACCATCGTCTATACCGCGACCAATGGCGCTGCCGGCGGCCAGGACTGGCGCGCCCGTGCCCGGATCGAGACGCCGGCCGGGACCTTCCGGACCGAGAATGCGGCGCTGCAGATCACCGTGGGCGACACCGCGACCGAGGTGGCGGTCCAGTCGGGCAGCGTCTCGCGCCTCAACGGGTCATCCTTTCCCGGCAGCGGGGGCCAGTCGGTGACCCTCCGCTCCCGCCCCACGCCCGACCCGGTCCAGGGGAAGGGCAGTTTCGGCAACGTCTTCCAGTTGCCCCGGCCGGCGCTGCCCCAGGTCAGTTGAGCAACACCGGTACGGGCGGCCGTGCCGTGAGTCCCGTCCGCCATGTCCATGTCCACCTGCGCTTCTATGCCAGCATCCTGGTCGGCGTCACCGTCGGCCTTCTGGCGGCGTGGCTGGATCAGCCCGCCCTGGCGCCGGGCGGGGATGCATTCTACCTGACCTACCTCCTGGCGACGGCGCATCTCCGCTTTCCGGCCCAGCCCGAAGAGATGCGGCGCACGGCGGCGGTGGAGGACGAGGGAGTGCGCATCATCATCGCGCTGACGCTGGCGGCGATCGCCATCAGCACCTGGTCGCTTGTGTCGCTGCTGGCGGATGGCGGACATCGGCAGGGCTGGACCCTGGCGCTGGGCGTCCTCAGCGTGCCGCTGGGCTGGACCACGCTGCATACGGTGATGGCGATCCGCTATGCCCACCTGTACTACGACCGACACCCCGAACGGCCGGGCGAGGATGCGGGTGGCCTGGATTTCCCCCAGCCGGACGGGGGCACCGGCAGAGCAGAAGGCCGGCAGGAGCCCGACATGTCGGACTTCCTCTATTATGCGTTCGTGATTGGCATGACCGCACAGGTGTCGGACGTCCAGGCCACGGGCCGGGTCATCCGCCGGACAACCCTGGCCCACAGCATCGTCGCGTTCTTCTACAACACCGTCATCCTGGCGCTGGCGGTCAATATCGCCGTCACCTTGAGCCAGTGACGGCGCGAACAGGAGACGTCAGCTGCCCGTCGTGGGCGGAATCGCCGCCAGGGACTGTTCGGGCGTCATCGTCCTGACGAAGCGTCGGCGCGCCCGCTTGGGATGGGGCGAGAACTCAAGCGGTCCCGGCTCCACCTTGGTGATTTGACCGCCGCGGGCCAGAAACTCTTCCACGGCCTGGGCGTTGTCCGCTTCGTCCTGGCGTTTGCTGGTGCGTGGCGGCATCGGGTCACCCGTTGTTGTGCTGGTTACGTTGCCCGTACTAACGCCCTGCCTCCGGATTGGTTCATGAGATTCTTTTACGATTGGGAAAGGTTGCGGGATTGCCGCATCGCGCCCGCCGGGCCTGCCCGACCGAATCCGGCCAATCGGCGTCAGCGGCCTTGCAATTTGGCGTTACACGGTCCATCTGACGTTCATCACTCTGCGTGGACTGCGGCCCGGTTCCCATTGACGGCCATCGATACTGCTTTCCTCGACCCCAGTTTGATGCGCGGCGCCCCTCTTGGCGCTGCGGTTCTCCAGTCTAGGACGACAGTTATGGCTATCGGTACGGTCAAGTGGTTCAACAGCACCAAGGGTTTCGGCTTCATTCAGCCTGAGAACGGCGGCGCGGACGTCTTCGTTCATATCTCGGCGGTGGAGCGTGCGGGCATGCGCAGCCTGATCGAAGGGCAGCGCATCTCGTTCGAAGAGCAGCGCGATCCGAAGCGGGGCAAGACCTCCGCCGACAATCTGCGCGCGGTCTGATCCACTTCGATTCGCGCAGGAAGCGGCCCGGGGGCATCCCCGGGCCGCTTTTTTTGTGTCCGGATCCCGCTGCTGCGGCACCGCTTCGGACGCGGATGGTCCGTGGGCGTCCCCCACCGGCCATGACCCAGCATGACGGTTTGTAGCAAATCTGTGACCTGGGCCACCGGATGGGCCCGCCCGTGTTTCCGTCGATTGCGAGCGCAGGAATTCACTGCAATCTACGTGGCAACTGGACAGGCTGCGGCAGCCTAGGTTTGGAGATTGGACATGCGTACCCTGATTGCCGGTGCCGTCGTCGCGATGGCGATGATCGTCGGCACCTCGGCCCAGGCGGGCCCGATCGCCCCCGCGCCCGGCGCGCTGGCGACCCCGTCGACCGATCGCGCCAGCGCCGCCGGCATGGCCGCGCAGGGCGGCGACCTGGTCGCCGGCGTGGAACTGGTGGGCGATCGCCATCACCGCCGCCATGGGCGTCACTGGCGCGACCGGCGCTATGGCTACTACTACCCGCCGCCGCCCCCGCCGCGCTACTACTACGCCCCGCCTCCGCCGGTGTACTACGCGCCGCCGCCTCCGCCGCCGCGCTACTACTACCCGTCGCGCCCGGGCGGCTACTTCAACTTCGGCTTCGGCGGCCCGCTCTAAGGGCCGTCACGCCAGCGCGGCCTGTTCCCGGTGCCGCTTTGACCGGGAACAGGCCGGCACAGGCCCTGCCGGTGGCCCATCCGCCGGCGGGGCCGACTGCCCCGGCACGGACCCGTCAGTCCGGCTTGGCCCACCAGGTTTCCAGGACCAGGCCATAGAGCGGCGTGACCGTCGGGTGCTGCAGCCGCGCCCAATAGGCGACGCGGTCGGCCGGCGGATGCCACAGCGGGATCGACCACCAGCCCCATAGCAGGGCCCGGTCCATCGCCCGAACCCGGTTCACCAGGTCGGCGCGGTCCTGCGTCGCCCCCAGCGAAGCCGCCAGGGCGTCCACCGCGGGATCGCGGATGCCCGGATAATTGCGGCTGCCCGGCTGGTCCGCCGCGCGCGACGACCAGTAGACCATCTGCTCGTTGCCTGGCGACAGGCTGGACGTCCAGCCATGCAGCACCATGTCGTAGTCGAAGGCATTCAGCCGCGTCTGGAACTGCGCCGCGTCGGCGCTGGTCACCCGTACGGTGATGCCCAGCTTGGCCAGGGCATTGGCATAGGCCAGGGCGACCTTCTCCAACGCCGGCTCGTTCAGCAGGATCTCGAACCGATAGGGCTGGCCGGCGGCATCGACCAGGGTGCCGGCCCGGACGCTGTAGCCGGCCTCCGCCAGCAGGCGCGTCGCCTGGCGCAGCATCGGCCGCATGCCTCCCGCCTGCCCGCCCGTGCCAGGCAGGTCGAAGGCCTGGGTCGTCGCCTCCGCCGGCAGGGTTGCGGAAAAGCGTGCCAGCAGGGCGCGCTCGGCCTCGGTCGGGGGGCCGCTGGCCGCCAGTTCGGAGTTCGGGAAATAGCTGGTGCTGCGGCGGTAGGCGCCGTGGAACAGCGTCGCGTTGATCCAGTCGAAGTCGAAGGCCAGCGTCAGGGCCCGGCGCACCCGGCTGTCGGCAAAGACCGGCCGGCGCGTGTTGAAGATCAGCGCGCGATAGGGTTGCGTGCGCTGGGTCGGCAGTTCCTCCAGCACGATGCGGCCGGAGCGCACCGCCGGCGTGGCATAGCCGGTCGCCCAGCGGCCGGGGTCGGGCTCGCGGCGGAAGTCATAGGCGCCGGCAAGGAACGCCTCCAGCGACACCGACTCGTCGCGGAAATAGTCGATGCGGATGCGGTCGAAATTGAACAGTCCCCGCATCACGGGCAGGTCGCGCGCCCAATGGTCGGCCACCCGCTCATAGGTGATGGACCGGCCGGGATCGACCCGCGCCACGCGATAGGGCCCGCTGCCCAGCGGCGGCTCCATCGTCGTCTGGTCAAAGGCCCGGTCCGTCCACACATGGGCCGGCAGGATCGGCATCAGGCCCATGATCAGGGGCAGTTCGCGGTCCGAGCCGGGCTCGAAGCGGAAGGTCACGGTCAGCGGATCGGGTGATGTCGCTTCCACCACCCCGGAATAGTAGCCGCGGTGGTTCGGCCGGCCCTTGTCCCGCAGCGTCGCCCAGGAAAACAGCACGTCGGCCGCCGTGATCGGCCGACCATCGTGCCAGCGCGCCTGGGGCCGCAGGCGGAAGGTGACCTGCGACCGGTCCGGCGGCGTGTCGATCGTCTCGGCGATATAGCCATAGAGGGAGAATGGCTCGTCCCACGACCGCGCCATCAGGCTGTCATAGACATAGGTGTTCAACCCGGCCGCCCCCAGGCCGCGCACGATGAAGGGGTTCAGGCTGTCGAACGTCCCGGACGCCGCCAGGCGCAGCTCGCCCCCCTTTGGCGCGTCGGGCACGGCGTAGTCGAAATGATCGAATCCGGCCGCATATTTCGGCGTGCCATGCATCGCGATGCCGGCCTGCGGCTCCGCCAGGGCCGGGCCGCAGCCCAGCACGAACAGGAAAGCGAGAAGGCGCCACATGGCGCGGGACCCTAGACCAGGATCCCGCCCCTGCGAAGGCGGCGCCTTGGCTCAGCGCGGGCTCAGAGCTTAAAGCCGCTGGGTCCCTCGAACGAGGCAAGGTCGAAATAGTCGCTGAAGCGCCGGATCTTCGCGCCCTGCAGGACGAACACGCCGTTGACGGGCAGGTCGAAACACTTGCCGTTGAGCAGGAAGCGGTCGATGCGCTCGGCCAGGACAAGGCCGGGACTGGCGGCGATTGCCACGATCTCCAGATTGATTTCCTGGAACGCACCCAGGAAGCCGTTGAAGATCCCCCGGATTCCGTCCAGGCCCTGGATCGGGGCGACGGGCACGTTGTGATAGACGGCATCGTCGGCGAAGAAACTCATGATGCGATCGACATCGCGTTCCAGCCACGAGCCAAGGAAATCCACGACCAGTTGGCGGGATGCGTCGGCACTCAATTGCGGCTCTGACATCGAATAGTCCTCCTCTGGGTTTATTGTTCCGCTCACCCCGCGCAGTCGGAGATGAGCGGGGTTGGTTTGTCGTGCTATTGCGCGACGAAGCCGCCATCGACGGCGAAGGCCTGGCCGGTGACGAAGCTGGCGGCATCGGAGGCAAGCCAGATCGCGGCTTCCGCCACTTCGGCCGGGCTGCCCGTGCGGCCCATGGGCTTGCGCCCCAGCAGGGCGGTGCGCAGGTCGGGCGCGTACTGTTCCAGCCGGCTGACCATGGCGGTCTCGATCACGCCGGGGCAGATCGCGTTGACCCGCACGCCTTGCGGGGCCACGTCGATCGCAACCGACTTGGCCAGGCCCACCACCGCGTGCTTGGACGCGACATAGGCCGCCATGCCGCCGGCGCCCACCAGGCCCGCGACGGAGGCGGTCGCCACGATGCTGCCGCGCCGCCTGGCCAGCATCGCCGGCAGCACCGCCGCCATGGTGCGCCAGACGCCGGCCACGTTGACGTCCAGCACCCGTTTGAAGGTCGCCTCGTCATAGTCCTGGGGGGCCGCGACGGCGCCCTCGATCCCCGCATTGGCGAAGACGGCATCCGCCTCGGCCAGGGCGGCCAGGGCCTGCACGTCCGCCGTCACGGTGACGTCGGTGCGGCGGAAGTGGGCCTGGGTGCCTTTTGCCCGCAGCAGGGCGGCCAGATCCTCGCCCGCCGCCGTATCGACGTCGCCCAGCACCAGCGCGGCCCCTTCGCGCGCCGCGGCCAGGGCGATGGCGCGACCGATGCCGTTGGCCGCACCCGTGACCAGGGCAACGCGCCCGGCAAGCAACCCGCTCACGACCGGCCTCCGGCGCGGGCGACGAAACCATAGAACGTGTTGGACGGCTGGCCCCCCGCCGCCAGGTAGTCGGCCTTGGTCCGGCTCAGCAGGTCGTCGCGCCAGGCGCCATCGGGCGCGATGTCCCGCTCCAGCCCGAACAGGCGCGCGGCATTCCCGGCCAGGATGGCGTTTCGCACCGGCCCGTCGGGAGGACCCAGGGGCGCGAAGCCGTGGGCCGCCTGCATGTCCTCCGGAATCTCGATCCGGCGGAACGCCTCGATCTGCCATTGGGGCGAGCCGTACCAGACGGAATCGGTGCCCCAGACGACATGGTCGGCGCCCATGCCCTTGACCAGCTGGCCCAGCACGGCCGCGGCCAGCCGCGGATGGGTGATGGCGCACGAGCCAAAGGTGGTGCCTAGCTCGGCGTAGACGTTGCTGACGCCGAAGCGCGCCGGCACCGCCGCCAAGTCCGTCACCCAGTCGATCTGGCCCTGTGCCTCGAACGCGTCGAGCAGGGGCTGGGGCGAGGTCAGGAGCGGGCGGAAACCCGAATGGTAGATGATGAAGTTCAGCTGCGGCCAGTCGCGTGCCGCCTGGCCCACGTCGTCCACCATGGCATGGCGCCAGTGCTTGAAGACGTTTGGGTAGTCCTCGGGCAGCAGGCCCTTGTGGATGCAGACATTGCGGACGCCGGCCTTCACCATCCGCTCATAGGCGGGGTACATCAGGGCGGCATCGTCCAGGCGCCAGGGCCAGCGCGAATCCTCGAACGGATCGCCCAGCGTGTAGCCCTTCCAGCCGTCGGGCTTCAGCACCTCGACCGCGCGGTCGATCTCGTCCAGCCAGCCGGGCTGGCCCGGCGCGATCACGGCATGGGCCAGCATGCGGCGCGATCCCGCGACCTGGTTCACCAGACGCCGGGCCTCGGCCAGGCCGTCATTGTTCAGGATGACGTTGTCGCCATGGTCGGCCGGGGCGGCGCTGATCAGGCCGATGCGCGTGTCGCTGTCGAAATAGACCTCGCGCAGGAAGTTGTCGAACTTGAAGCGCTCGAAGCTGATGCCTTCGCGCTCCAGGACCGGGTTCCACCGCGCGGCATAGGTGCCCAGGGCCAGGATCCCATCCCAGGCATAGTCGTCCCGGATGAAGTGGAGCTGGACGTCGACAACCGCCTGGTCGCGGTAGCGCGTCGCCCGCTCGGCCGCGGCGTCGGGATCGGTGGTTTCGGCCCGTGCCACGGTGAAGACCGGCCCGAATACCTGGTTCAGCGCCAGGAACGCGCTCGCCAGGCCCGTTGCACTGGCCAGGAAGCGGCGGCGGTCCAGGCCCAGCGGCCGGCCATTGCGATCGGCCAGTTCGGCCAGGGTGCGCTCCACGCGGGCCTGCTCCGGCGTCTGGGGCAGGGGCAGGAACTCCCCGTTCGACACCATCCGCGTCGGGATCGGCGTCCGGGGCAGCGTCTCGTCCGCCGGTGCGACGAGGCGGCGCTGGCGGTCAGTGAGCCACATGGGCGGGTCCCCCCTGGTGCGTGCGTGCGGTATCGGCGCGCGCGCTATGCAGCAGCGCGCGCATGGCAAGGCCGGGCCGCAGCAGGCGGCTGGCCGGCTTGACCAGGTGCATCACCTCTAGGAATGCCTGGGCCGCGTCGCGATCGCTCCAGGCCAACTGGTGCACCTGGCGCAGGTACCAGTTGGCCAGGCCCGCCCAGGCCGGGCGCCGGCTGGCCAGGCTGTCGTCCAGGTATTCCTCAGTGGTCGAGATGAACCAGCACTGGTCGGTGAAGCGGGCATAGCGGCGATGGAACTCGCGCGGCAGGCCGGCAAGGCGCAGGCCGCCCGGGGCGGCACCCCGGCGCCTCAGGCAGGCGTCCAGCACCTCCGCCGCGGTGGCGCCGTGGCTCATTCCCTGGCCATAGATCGGATTGAATGAGCAGACCGCGTCGCCGACGACGACCAGGCCGTCGGGCAGGCGCACCCGCTCGTAATGGCGGCGCAGGTTGCCGACGAAGCGCCACAGCGCGACGGGTCCCAGGGGCGTTGCCTGGCACAGCGCGTCGTGGATGTGCGGCGCGGCCAGCCCCTTGGCAAAGGCCAGGAAGCCCGCATCGTCGGCGGGCGGATGCGCCCCGCGTGCGCCGACCAGGGTGACCAGCCAGCGCCCCTGGCCATTGGCCGTGCCTTCGACCGGCATGATGATCGCCGTGCCGTGGTCGGGAAAGCGCGGATGGACGATGGCCGAACCCCAGGCCGTCCACGGCTCTGGCAGGGCGATGGCGCGCGTCGCATAACCGACATCGACCGGCAGGTCCGAGACCGGGACGGGGCCGAAGCCCAACGCCTCCAGGATCTGCGGCGTGGGCGAGCCGCGGCCGCTGGCGTCCACCACCAGGTCCGCGCGATGGATGCCGCCGTCCTTGCGCCGGACGCCGGTCACGCGACCGTCCTCGACCACATAGCCGTCGACCGTCACGCGGTCGATGATCGTGACATTGTTCAGGGCCAAGGCCCGGCGGCGCAGCGTGAACTCCAGCAGGCCCTTGCTCTGGCAGTGCATCGCGATGCCGCTGTCGAAGCGCAGGCGCCAGCCGCCATTGTCGAACCAGGCGGTGTCCCGGCTCATGTCGACGGCTCGCCCGCCGGCCGCCTTCAGGTCGTCCAGCAGGCCGGGATAGACCCCGGCCGCGATGCGCTCGCCCCGCTGCAGCAGCAGGTGCACATGGCGCGACTGGGGCGCGCCCTTGCGCCAGTCGGGGCTGGCGGGCAGGGCATCCCGCTCCAGCACCAGGACTTGGCCGAAATGGCGGGCGAGCACACCGGCCGTGATCAGGCCCGTGGTGCTGGCCCCGATGACGAGCGCCGTGCTGTCCGCTGTGCCGTCTGCCGCCATGCCGTCATCCTCCCCAAGCGGGGTTCAGGATCGGCGGCGGAGCGGCCTGGCGGAATTACCCGAACGGGGCCGAAGGCCCACTCTTTCGGGTCGCGGGATCAGCCCTCGGCGTGGAAGCGCCCATAGCGGCTGCGGTAGTAGAGCAGGGGCGGGTGGTCGCCGTGGTCGGCCAGGTCCAGCACGCGACCGATGACGATCGTGTGGTCGCCCGCCACGTGCTCCGCGTCCAGCACGCAGTCGATCCAGGCCAGGCTGTCGGTCAGCACCGGGCTGCCCGTCGCCTCGGTCCGCCAGGGCACGGTCGCGAACTTGTCGACACCCGTCTGGGCAAAGTTGCGCGACACCGGCTCCTGGTCCTCGCGCAGGATGTTGATGCAGAACTTGCCCGCCTTGCGGATGCGCGGCCAGGTGCTGGACGTGTTGGCAGGGCAGAACGCCACCAGCGGCGGGTCGAGCGAGACGGACGTGAAGGATTGCGCGGCAAAGCCCACGGCCTTGCCCTCGTCCAGGCCGGTGATGATGACGACGCCGGAGCAGAAGCGGCTCAGGACATCGCGGAACCTGCGGCTGTCGAACCGCTCCGTCTCTATGGCGCTCATCTCTGCCTCCAGTCGCTACAGCCCGAACCCGGCGGACGCGCCACGGCAACGCCCTTCGAAACCTATTTAGGACAGTGCCCCTGTCTTGGCCAAGCGCCACGGCGCCAAGTTTGCTTTGCTCCCGACCAGACCGGACGGGCGGCGCGCGCGCAGGGGCGGGGGCGCTAGGCTTGTACCCTCGGTTTCTTCGCCCGGGCGCCCGGCGGAAGCCGCAGCCGCGGCGGGCCGCGACCATCGGAGGGAGAACGCATGCGCTACAACCAGATGGGCCGCACGGGCCTGTTCGTGTCCGAGCTGTGCCTGGGAACCATGACATTCGGCGGCCAGGGCGAGATCTGGAGCAAGGTCGGCGACCTGAACCTGGCCCAGGCCGAGCAGGTGGTGAAGACCGCGCTGGACGCCGGCATCAACTTCATTGATACGGCCAATGTCTATTCCATGGGCGAGTCGGAGGCGCTGCTGGGCCAGGCGCTACGGAACCTTGGCGTGCGCAGGGCGGACGTCGTGATCGCCACCAAGGTCTTTGGCGACATGGGGCGCGGGCCCAACGATCGCGGCGCATCGCGCGGGCACATCATGGATTCGGTCGAGGAAAGCCTGGACCGGTTGCAGGTGGACCATATCGATCTGTTCCAGATTCACGGCAACGACATCGTGACCCCGGTGGAGGAGACGCTGCGCGCCCTGGACGACCTGGTGCGGCAGGGCCTGGTCCGCTATGTCGGCGTCTCCAACTGGCAGGCCTGGCGCATCATGAAGGCGCTTGGCATTTCCGAGCGGCAGAACCTGGCCCGCTTCGAGACGCTTCAGGCCTACTACACGATCGCCGGCCGCGACCTGGAGCGCGAGATCGTGCCCCTGCTGACCGAGGAGAGGGTCGGCCTGATGGTGTGGAGCCCGCTGGCCGGCGGCCTGCTGTCGGGCAAGTTCGGTCCCGGATCCAACGGGCCGGAAGGGGCGCGGCGCGTCACCTTCGACTTCCCGCCAGTGCACAGGGAGCGTGCCTTTGCCTGCATCGAGGCAATGCGCCAGATCGGCAATGCGCATGGCGTGACGGTCGCCCGCGTCGCCCTGGCCTGGCTGCTGTCCAAGGCGCACGTGACGACCGTCATCATCGGTGCCCGCACGGTCGAGCAGCTGGAGGACAACATCGCCGCGACCGAACTGACCCTCTCGCCAGAAGAGATCGCGACGCTCGACGCGGTGAGCGAGCTGCCCCCCGAATATCCCGGTTGGATGTTGAAGCGCCAATCCGCCGTCCGCCTGCCCCCACCGTTCGGGAAGAAGGGCTGAGGGGGGCGGCGGACGCGCTGGGCACGCATCCTTCGAGACGGGCCTTCGGCCCTCCTCAGGATGACGGCCGTTGGGAGAATCCCAACACAACCAACGGCGTCATGCTGAGGAGCCGGCCATCGGGCCGGCGTCTCGAAGCATCCTTCCGGACCGCTCAGTGCGGCGCCTTCTGCAGGTCGCGCTGGAGGTTGCGGGCGATCGAGAAGCGGTGCACCTCTGACGGACCGTCATAGATGCGGAAGGCGCGGATCTCGCGGAAGATCTGCTCGACCGGCGTGTCGCCGGTGACACCCAGGCCGCCCAGGATCTGCACGCAGCGGTCGGCCACGCGGAACAGCGCCTCCGACACGGTCAGCTTGGCCATGCTGGATTCAGCGGTGCCGCGCGCGCCCTGGTCCAGGACCCACGCGGTGTGGTCGATCATCAGCAGCGCCATCTGCAGGTCGGCCAAATTGTCAGCCAACTGGAAGCCGACGCCCTCGTGCTCGATCAGCGGCTTGCCGAACGCCTTGCGGTGCAGGGCGTAGTTGGCGGCGATGTCGTGCGCCCGCTTGGCCGAGCCCCACCAGCGCATGCAATGCGTCAGGCGGGCCGGCGCCAGGCGCACCTGGGCATAGCGGAAGCCGCCATCGACCTCGCCCAGGACCTGGTCCGCGGGCAGGCGCAGGTCCTGGATGTTGACGACGGCATGGCCGCCGGGCATGGAGGAATCGATGGTGTCCAGCACCCGCTCGATCGTGATGCCGGGCTGGTTCATGTCGGTCAGGAACAGCGTGGCGCTGGAGCCGGTGCGCGCCATGATGATCGCGGCGTCCGCTCCGTCGGCCCCGGTGATCAGCCACTTGCGCCCGTTGATGACCCAATGGTTGCCCGACTGCACCGCCGTCGTCGCCAGCAGGGCGGGGTCGGAGCCGGCGCCGCCGTCCGGCTCCGTCATCAGGAAGGCGGAGCGCGTCTCGCCCGCCGCCAGCGGCTTCAGGTAGCGCGCCTTCTGCTCGGGGTTCGCCACCTTGTGCAGCAGGTGCATGTTGCCCTCGTCGGGCGCCATGATGTTCATCGCGATCGGCCCCAGGACCGAATAGCCGGCCGCCCGGAACACCGTCGCCTGCTGGCGGTGATTCAGGTCATGGCCGCCATACTCCTTGGGCAGGTGCGGCGCCAGCAGGCCTGCCGCCTTGGCCTTGGCGACCAGTTCCAGCCGCAGGTCGTCCGACGGCCCATGATGGCCCAGGCGCGGATCCTTCTCGTAGGGGATCACGACATCGCGGATGAAGGCCTGGGTCCGGGCCTCAAGCTCGAGTTCGAGCGGCGTGCGGGTGAAGTCCATGTCGTGCGCAATCCAGGCTGCTGACGGAAAGCGCGGAGACTAAAGCGCGCGCGGCCTCAAGGCCAACCCGACTTGGGCCAACCCGACTTGGGCCAATCCGACTTGGGCCGATCAGAGATGGAGATCGACGCCCGGCATGCCGCGGTCGGTCACCAGCTGGCGGCACAGGGCCAGGAACGCCTCCATCGTCTGGGTGGCGCGGATGCCCTTCATCGTCATGACGCCGTGGGCCAGCGGCTCCACCGCCCCCTCCAGCCGCAGGTAGCGCAAGGGATGGCCGTCCAGGGACATGCGGTTGCGTGGCGGCGCATTGGCGATGCCGAAGCCCTCGCCCCGGGCGACCAGGCTGCGGATGATCTCGATATGCTCGAAGCGGCCGCCGATCTGCGGCACCAGGCCCGCACGGTGGAACAGGGCCAGGAAGTAGTCGCGGGAAACCGGCATGTCGAGCAGCAGGAATGGCTCCGGCGCCAGGGTCTCCAGCGCCACCCGTCCGGCATCGGCCAGCGGATGGGCGGACGACACGAAGGCAAAGGGCGGCAGTGTCGCCAGGGGAGCAAAGTCGATGTCGGGCGCCCGGACGCCCAGGTCATAGCCAAGCACCAGGCTGATCTGCCCGCCTCGCAGCCTGGCCAGTAATTCCTCGTGATGCCCCGCCAGGGCCTCGACCCGAACGCTGGGATGGCGCTGGCGAAAGACGTGCAGCAGTTCCGGCACGACGAGCGGATAGAGCGTCGACAGACAGCCGATATTGAGGACGCCGCCGACCCTGGTGGACAGCTCGCTGGCAGCGGCGGCCAGGTCCTCCGCCTGGTTCAGCAGGCTGCGCGCCTCGTTCAGGAAGCGCTGGCCCTGCGGCGTCAGGGACAGCCCTTGCGCATGGTGGCGGATGAACAGCTGGAAGCCGAACTCTGCCTCGAGCGCTGCAATCGCCGCCGAGATCGAGGGTGGCGAGATGTGGATGCGCAGCGAGGCGACGGCGATGCTGCCCGCCTCTGCCGCGGCTACGAAATAGGCGATCTGCTTCAGCGTGAAGCGCATGCCCTGCCTGCCTTGCGCGCAATCTGCGCCACCCGCCGGCCGATTGTCCGGATGGGCAAGGACTGTGCAACTCCCGGGCCACTCACGAGAATTCCTGTGAGACTCCTTCTATTCCCGTGATTCCGGGTCCCGCGGCGTGGATTTCCCTTACGGCGGCCGGCCGTCGCGGGCCGCCAGCTGGTTGCGACGGACACTCAGCAGGAAGGCGGCCAGAACACCTACGGCGGCCCCAACACCCCCCACGAGGACCGCCTGTGGGAGGGGCACGATCGTGTCGATGAAGCCCAGCAGAAATCCCACGAAGACCGCCTCTCCGATCAGGATCGCGACGATCAGCGGCCAACTCAGAACCCTTGGCATTTCGGCAGTCTCCAACCTCAACCCGGCACACCAGTCTAGGCCGGGTCAGCCCGGTCGACCAGGGACAGGTTGACGGCGTTCAGGATCGTACATAACTTCCTGTTGGAAACAATTTCCAAGAGGCGGATATGAGCGCCCATGCCCCCCAGGAAGCCCCGTTCACTGCTGCCCGCCTGACCGAGCCGGCGGTGGTGCGCGATCCCTACCCCTTCTATGACCTGTTGCGCGATGCCGCCCCGGTCTTCGGCTACCTGGACTATCCGCCCGGGACGGTGCCGGGCGTCGACCGGCCACAGCCGGCCTGGGTCGTGCTGTCCTATGCCGACGTGCAGCGCGTCGCGTTCGACCATGAGACGTTCTCTTCCCGCGATACGCTGCAGGAGGCGTCGAGCGCGCCGAGCCTGATGCTGGTCAACCACGACCGGCCAGAGCACACGCGCCTGCGCCGCATCGCCTCCCTCGCCTTCACGCCGGGGGCTGTCCAGGCCCTGGCGCCTGCGGTGCGCAATCTGGTGCGGGCGACGCTCGACACGCTGCTGGCGGGGCGACCGGATGGTGCCGCCGTCGACGTCATGGACGGCTATTGCGACGTCCTGCCGGCGCGGGTCATGGCGCTGATGCTGGGGGTGCCGCAGGATCGCGCAGCCGAAATCCGGCGCTGGGCGACCGCCTTCATGCTCTCCGCCGACCTGGAGCCGGCAGAGCGCCAGGCCTGCAACCATGCGGTCATGGCCTTCTACACCGCCCATGTTGACCAGCGCCTGGCCGAACTGGCGGCTGGGGCGCCACGCAGCGACAGCCTGCTCGACGCCTTCATCCTGACCGAGGTCGAGGGCGAGCGCCTGACCCGGGACGAGGTCATCCGCTTCTGCATGACCGCGACCGTCGCTGGGGCGGAGACCACGAGCTTCCTGCTCGGCAATCTCTTCACCGTCCTGGCGGACGAGCCCGCGGCCTGGGCCGCCCTGCAGCAGGACGTGTCCCGCTTCGGCGCGGTCTATGACGAGACCATGCGCCTGCACGGGCCGCCGCAGCGCCTGTTCCGCATCGCCACGCGCGACGTGACGATCGGCCCGGCCGAGATCCGCGCCGGCGACTGGGTCGCCTGCTTCTTCGGCGCGGCCAACCACGACCCCGAAACATTCCCGGAGCCACGCCGCTTCCGCCTGGACCGGCCCAATTCCCATCGCCACATGAGCCTGGGCCACGGCATCCACCGCTGCCTGGGCGCGCCCCTGGCGCGGCTGGAGGCGGGGCAGACGGCGCTGGAACTGCTGGCCCGCTGCGACCGCCTGGGCCGCGCCGACACCCGGGGCCTCGACTGGCAGGGGGTCAGCCTGCTGAACCACGGGCCGGCGAGCAACCGCATCGCCTTCTGGCGCAAACCGGCCTGATATATTTCCATTGGAAACGATAATGAGGGACAAACCTGCCATGGCACCGACGCCGCTGGATGTGACGCAAGCCATTTTCGAGCGCTTTGGCGCGCAGGACGTGGATGGCATCGTGGCGCTGCTGCACAACGCGGTCGTGATCGACTTCTATGGCCCGGCGGTCATTCCCTATGCCGGCCATTATGAGGGGCTGGCGCAGGCCCGGCGCTTCTTCGAGACGGTCTTGGCCAGCGTCGACATCCACCAGTTCGACGCCGACGAGTTCATCTGTGCCGGCGACAAGGTCGTGGTGACGGGCCGCCTGCGCCTGACCGCCCGGTCGACGGGGCGCGAGATCCGCTCCGACTTCGTGCACGTCATCACCGTGGCGGACGCCCGCTGGCTGCACTTCCGCGACTTCATGAACACGGCGGTGGCCGAGGCAGCCTTTCGCGCATCCTGAATTTCTCCGCGTGGGGAGTTGCTGCCCGCGAGGGCAGGGATTGTATGGTGAGGGTCCGCAACGCTTGAGGATCCCATGGCGCGGCCTGTGTCCCGGTTCCGGCCCGCAACCCCCATCACCCGGGACAATGCGCCGGGCAACTTCCTGCAGCTGTTCTTCCCCTTCCACTACACCGTGGGGATGGCGGTCGAGAAGCACCTGAGCAGCGGCGTCCTGAACCGGCACCAGACGGTGATCCTGTGGCTGATCCATTCGCGGGGCCAGGACGGCCGCGTGCTGAAGCGCAAGGTGATCGAGCAGCTGGTGGGCGAATGGTACGAACTGGGCAGTCCCGCCATCACCAAGGCCCTGCGCAAGATGGCGCAGCCCCCGCTCTCCCTCATCACCATCGACGAGAGCCCGGATTCGGGCCGAGAGAAGACGATCAGCCTGACCCCCGGCGGCGTCGACTTCGTGGCGACGATGATCGCCAGCGGCCAGGCCTATATCGCGCGGATCGTCGCGCACCTCAGCGACATTCAGATCCACACCGGCATGGACTTCCTGGCCCGCGTGAGCCAGGTGGTGGAGGCCGATTTCCGCCCCCGCCCCGCCGCCACGACACTGCCCGAACCCGACGGCCAGGATTGACGCCATGACCCCTGACGACACTGCTGCGTCCGTCACCGCCTTCTACCGCGCCTATGTCGGTGCCTTCAACGCGGGCGACATGGCGCGCTATATCGGCTGCTTCTGGCCGCCGGTTGCCCTGGTCACGTCCGCGGCCGGCGTGCAGGTCCTGACCGACATGCAGGCCGCCGCCGACGGACTGAAGCAGCGCTTCGCCAGTCTGGACTGGAAGCGGACGGAGATCGTGGCGCTCAAGGTCTGGCCGCTGGAAGCCGATCTGGCGCTGATTGCCTCAGACCTGGACCGCCTGCGCGGCGACGGCACGGCGTTCGAGCGGCTGCGCTACCTCTATACCGCGCGCCGCCGGCCAGACGATCCGCTTGGCTGGGGCATTGTCAGCGTGACGGAATTGCCGGCCGCCCTGCCGCCGTCCGATCCGCTCGTGGGGCGCTGAGGGGCCTGCATCGTGGTTAATGCCTTTGTAAGGGGGACGTCCTAGCCTGCCGCCATGGCCCAACCCGCCTTCGCTCCAACGAACCCCGCCGCCGATCCGGGCGGCACCCTCGACCTGGTGCGCAACCTCCTGCCGCAGGCGCTGGTGGTCGAGGTGCGGGCGACGCTGCTGGACCTGATCGGCGCGGTCCTGGGCCACGATCCCGGCACCGACCTGGATACGGCGGTCGATGCCGTCGTCGCACGCGACCGGCGCCTGCTGTCCCAGGTCTATGACGCCATGCGCGAGACACTGGCCTTTCGCCGCGTGGTCACTGCTCCCGAACTGGTCGACGCGGTGGCGCAGAGGCTGGAGACAGCAGGCCTGGGCACGGCGCGCCTGCATTCGCCGTTCCAGCACGCGGTGTTCCGCATGGACCTGGCGGGTGAGGGCTATCGCGGCTTTGGCTGGCACCAGGACTATCCCTACAACATGCTGTGCGGGCGCTCGCTCACGGCCTGGACGCCACTGACCGACTCCGGTCCCCACAATGGCGCGATCGACGCCGTGCCCGCCCTGTCGGACCGCGTCTGGCCGGTCGAGATCCGCTTCAAGCGCAATGCCGACGGCAGCCGTGGCCGAACGGCCGACGCCTTCATCGCGCCCCGCTTCCATGCCGCGTTCGAGGCAGCCCAGGTGAAGCTGAGCCTGGCGCCGGGCGACGTCGCCCTGTTCGGCAACCGCGTCGTCCACCGCTCCGGCCACAATCCGGGGCCCCGCCATCGCTATTCGATCCAGGTCCGCTTCGGCGACCTGCTGGCGCCAGAGGTCGTGGCCCGCGCCTGGGCCAACCGGCGGGTCGAGGGCTTTCACACGTTCAAGGCGCTGCATCCCGACCTGATCGAATTCGAGGAAGAGCATGACCACTCCTGAGGACACGCTGCGCAGCCTGCTGAAGCGCCATATCGACGAGCCCGACCTGATCACCAACCTGGGCTCGTTTGCGCGGCGCATGACCTTCATGAAGGCCTTCGCGCACTACGAGGTGTTCAAGCTGGTCCAGGACATCCCCGGCGACATCGTCGAATGCGGCGTCTACAAGGGCGCCTCCCTGCTCTCCTTCGCCCGTTTCCTTGAGACGTTCTGCACCGGCGACCGTACGCGCAAGGTCCTGGGCTTCGACCATTTCAAGGGCCTGGCGGAACGCAGCGAGAAGGATGGCTTTGACGAGCGGGTGGGCAACACGGCGGACGGCTGGAACCCCGCCACCTTCCGCGACACGCTGTTCGAACTGGTCGATGCCTTCAACGCTGACAGCTTCGTGCCGAAGCGCCCGCGTGTCGAACTGGTCGATGGCGACGTGACCGTGACGGCGCCCGCCTATGTCGCGGACAATCCCGGCCTGCGCATTGCCTTGCTGCACCTGGACATGGACCTGTACGCGCCGACACTGGCCGCGTTGCGGGCCTTCTGGCCGCGCATCCTGACGGGTGGCGTCGTCCTGCTAGACGAATACGCGATCCGCGAATGGCCTGGCGAGAGCGAGGCGCTGGAAGAATTCTTTGACGGCCAGGTCCCCCGAATCACCAAGTTCCCCTGGGCCAGCGCCCCCGGCGGCTACTTCGTGAAGGGGGGATGAGCCCAAACGCAAAAGGGGCAGCCCGTGGGCTGCCCCTTCGCAATGCCGGTCAGGCTTCGGCTTCCTATTCGCGCTGGGCGCCCATGAAGTAGAGCAGGAAGCGGAACAGGTTGATGAAGTCGAGGTAGAGGGAGATCGCCCCGAGCACCGCCATCTTGGTCGCGCTCTCGTGGCCCAGGCCCTCCATGTAGGTTTCCTTCAGGCGCTGGGTGTCCCAGGCGATCAGGCCCGAGAAGATCACCACGCCCGCGACCGACATCACCCACTGGAGCTGGCTGGAGCCCAGGAAGATGTTGACGATCGACGCGATCACCAGCCCGAACAGGCCCATGACCATGAAGCTGCCCATGCCCGACAGGCTGCGCCGGGTGGTGTAGCCATAGAGGCTGAGGCCACCGAAGGCCGCCGCCGTCACGAAGAACGTGCGGACGATGCTCGCCTCGGTATAGACCATCAGCAGGACCGACAGGCCGACACCCTGCAGCGCCACGAAGGCCCAGTAAAGCGCCTGCATCGTGGCGCCCGACATGGAGCGGACACCGAAGTTCATCCAGAGCAGGATGCCCAGCGGCGCGAACAGCGCGACATAGCCCAGGCCCGAGAAGCCCTGGACATAGCCCATCTCGTTCACGGCAAAGAACATCGCCTGGAGCGACGGCACGCTGTAGACCAGATAGGCGACCACGCCGCTGACGGCGAGGCCTACCGCCATGA
Source organism: Zavarzinia sp. CC-PAN008 (assembly GCF_051903925.1). Classification (GTDB taxonomy): domain Bacteria; phylum Pseudomonadota; class Alphaproteobacteria; order Zavarziniales; family Zavarziniaceae. Next base: position 786,539 of record NZ_CP173678.1, on the reverse strand, counting down.
AGTTGTAGATGCGCAGCATGTAGGCCCGCAGGCCTTCGTCGATCGCGGCCTGCGCGGCGGACCCCGCAGCGGTCGGCATGCGATCCCTGTAGAAGTCAGCCATGGTGACGGCTCCCGCAAGATGAGTGTGACATTCCGCGACTAGATATCGGGATGCGCGCGCCCCCGGTCAAGCGAACGCGCCACCCGCGTTGCGCTTTCCGAACCGGGGGCGGGTTCAGGCCTGGCGCAGGACCGGTGCCGGGCGCTGTCGCAGGGCCCGCCAGGTGCCGCCCAGGCCCAGGACCACGGTGACGGCAATCGCCGCAAGCGCCGTTGCCAGGACGGTCAGCGGCAGCCATGTCCAGCCAAGGTTCATCAGTTGCGTGATGATGGCCCAGGCCGCCGCCGTGCCAAGTGCGGCACCGATGGTGGCCGCGGCCAGGCCCAGTGCCAGGTACTCCAGGAGATAGGCGCGCACCACCTGCGGCCCGGTGGCACCCAGCACCTTCAGGATGACGGCGTCGTACAGGCGGTGCCGCTGGCCGGCCGCCATGGCACCGGCCAGCACCAGGACGCCCGCAACCAGCGTGACGGCGGCGCTGACCTCAAGCGCAGTCGCCAGGTTGCGCAGCGTGGCTTCGACCGTATCCAGCGCGTCCTGGATCCGCACCGCCGAGATGTTGGGGAAGCGGTCGGTGACGGCCTTGTACAGCGCCTCTCCCGCTGGCCCGTCGGCCTTGGCCGTGGCCAGGAAGGTATGGGGTGCGGCCTCCAGCACGCCCGGCGCGAAGATGATCGCGAAATTGATCCCCAGGTTCGTGTAGTCGATGCGGCGCAGGCTGGCGATCGTCGCCTCCACGTCGCGGCCGAGCACGTTGATGGTCAGCCGATCGCCCACGCCGATGTTCATCGCCTGGGCCACGGCGGCGTCGAACGAGATCAGCGGCGGCCCGCGATAGTCGACGGGCCACCACTCGCCGGCGACCAGGGTGCTGCCCTCTGGCAGGGCCGTGGCATAGGTCAGGCCGCGGTCGCCGCGCGCCGCCCAGCGCCCCTCCGGTGCGATGTCCCAGCGCTCGGTCGGCGTGCCATTGATGGCGCTGATCCGGCCGCGCAGCGAGGCGACGCGGTCCAACAGGCGGGCGCCGGGGATGCTGGCGATTGTCTGGTCAAAGGCATCGGCCTCGTTCGACTGGACGTCGACGAAGAAGAACGTAGGGGCCTGGTCCGGCAGGCGCTGCTCCACCTGCACGATCAGGTTGCCCTCGATCAGGGCGACGATCACCAGCAGGGTCAGTCCCAGGCCAAGCGACAGGATCACCGTCGCCGTCGGCGCGCCGGGCCGGTGCAGGTTGGCGAGCGCCAGGCGCAGCCCCGGGCGGCGTGGCCGGGGCAGGCTGGCTGTCAGCCGCACGATCGCCCAGCCGGCGGCGCGCAGCACGACGAATGCGGCCGCGGCGCCGATCACGAAATAGATGGCGATCATCGGCCGTACCGCCGTTGCGATCACCAGCGCGCCCAGCACGGCGAAGGCCAAGCCGGCCAGCACGTAGTACAGGCTCATCGTGCGGAACCCCGGCGGCACGACCAGGGCGCGGAACAGGCCGGCGGGCGGTATCACGTGGGCGCGGGCCAGCGGGACCAGGGCAAAGGCCAGCGACACCAGAAGGCCGAAGAAGGCCGCAAGCAGCAGCGGTCCGGGATAGAGGCCAAAGCGCACCTGCACGGGCAGCAACTCGCCCACGGCGCTGCCTGCCAGCGGCGGGATGGCAGCACCCAGGGCCAGGCCCGCGGCGATGCCGAGGCAGGCGATCAGCATCACCTGGACCAGATAGGTCCGCACGATCAGTCCACTTGTGGCGCCCAGGCATTTCAGCGTGGCAATGGTCCTGGTACGCGCCTGCATGTGGGCCGCGACCGCATTGCCGACGCCGACACCGCCCACCAGCAGCGCCGTCAGGCCCACCAGGGACAGGAACAGCGCCAGCCGTTCGACCCAGTCGCTCAGCCCCGGAGCCCCTTCGCTGCTGCTGCGAAGGCGCCAGGCCGCATCGGGAAAGGCCTCGCGGATCGCGGCGGTCGTGGCCGCCAGGTCGGCGCCCCCGGGCAGTTTCAACCGCAGCGCATCGGTGAACAGGCTGCCCGGCTGGATCAGCCCCGTGGCCGCCAGCGCCGCCCGGCTGACCATCAGCCGCGGGCCCAGGGAGAAGGCGTCCGAGCCGCGATCCGGTTCCTGCGCGACCGCGGCGCGGATCTGCAGCCGGGCGGTGCCGACGCGAACCGTCTGGCCCACGGCGATATCCAGGCGAACCAGCAGTTCCGGATCGGCCACCGCGCCAAAGACGTCGCCCTCCTGGGCAAGTGCTGCCGGCAGGTCGCCCGCCGGCTCCAGGGCCATGGCGCCGAACAGCGGATAGGCGTCGTCGACCGCCTTGAGTTCCACCAGCGTGCGTTCGTCGTTGTCGACGGCATAGGCCATGGCCCGCATTTGGGTCATGCGGCTGACCTCTGCCCGCTCCGCCATCCAGGCCTGCTCCTGGGGCAGCACCGCGCGGCTGGTCAGGCGCAGCTCGATATCGCCGCCCAGCAGGGTGCGCGCCTCACCATCCAGCGCGCTGCCGATCGCCGCCGCCAGGGAGCCCACACCCGCAATCGCCATGACGCCCAGCGCCAGGCAGGCCAGGAACACGCGAAAGCCCTTCAACCCGCCGCGCAGTTCCCGCAGCGCCAGCCGCACGCTCAACGGCATGGCGTAGCCTCGTGCCCACGTCCTCGATCGCCCCCCATGGGGAGGCCATGGCGGACACCAGCCCGGCACGCCCTAGGCATGGGCCGCGCGCAGGGCTTGGGTGGGGCTGTCGCTTTCGACCTGGCCATCGCGCAGGCGGATGACGCGGTCGCACCGCGCGGCCAGGGCCATGTCATGCGTGACGAGCAGCAGCGTGGCGCCGCGCTCGCCCTGCAGCGAGAACAGCAACTCGATGATCGCCTCGCCCGTGGTGCCGTCCAGGTTTCCGGTCGGCTCATCCGCCAGCAGCAGGCGGGGCCCCGGGGCGACCGCCCGGGCCAATGCCACGCGCTGCTGCTCGCCGCCCGAAAGCTGCGCGGGATAGTGGCGGACGCGCTGGCCCAGGCCGACCCGTCGCAACGCCGCCTCTGCCTGGGTGAAGGCGTCGCGACGGCCCGCCAGTTCCAGCGGCACGGCGACGTTTTCCAGCGCCGTCATGGTGGGGATCAGATGGAACGACTGGAAGACGATGCCGACCCCGGCGCGCCGATGCAGGGCCAGGCCATCCTCGCTCAGGTCGTTCAGCCTGCGGCCCACAACCTCGACCGTACCGGACGTCGGCCGTTCCAGGCCTGCGATGACACTGAGCAGGCTCGACTTGCCAGAGCCGGAGGGGCCCACCAGACCGACGCTTTCCCCTGGATTGATGCGAAGGTCGATGCCCCGCAGGATCGTGACGGGGCCGGCGTCGCTGGCCAGTTGCAGCTTGACCTTGTCCAGGGCGATGACAGGCCCCACGTCGTGCTGAACCTGAGGCGGATGGGATACTGGAATGCGAGACTGTGGCATGGGCCCCCTTGGCCGCCGGTCGGGCCGCCCCCTGGATAGCGCCGCGACGGGTCTGATGCCATCGCTTACGGCTTGGGGGCGGAACGCGGATCAGACCCGGCTGTGGGCCCTATGGCGATATATCGCGCTGTTCCTGGCTTTCAATGTCGCGGCCGCGATCGGACCGGATTCGGCCGCGCATGCCCAGGCTTCCTCGGCCCAGGCCGCCCCGGCCCAGGTCCGCGTCCTGGCCCTGGGCGACAGCCTGACCGCGGGCTATGGCCTGGATCCGGAACAGGGCTTCACCGTACGGCTGGCGGAAGCGCTCAAGGCAAGGGGCATCGATGCACGGGTCGAGAATGCCGGCGTCTCCGGCGACACCAGCGCCGGCGGCCTGGCGCGCCTGGACTGGGCGCTGGGCGCTTTCAACGGGGCGACGCCCGACCTGGTGATCGTGGAGCTTGGTGCGAACGACGCCCTGCGTGGCCTGGACCCGCAGGCCACGCGGGAGAACCTGCGCACCATCCTGCAGCGGCTGAAGGAGAAGGGCGCGCCGGTGCTGCTGGCTGGGATGATGGCGCCGCCCAACCTGGGCCCGGACTATGGCCAGGCCTTCAACACGATCTATTCCGACCTCGCGACGGAGTTCGACGTCGCCCTCTATCCCTTCTTCCTGGATGGCGTCGCGGCCGAAGCGGCCCTGAACCAGGCGGACGGCATCCATCCCAACGCGCAAGGCGTGGACGAGATCGTGAAGCGCATCACCCCCCACGTCGCCGCGGCCCTGGCCGACGGGACGCAGGCCACCAAATGATGCCCGGGGCCCCTCAAGGCTCGAGTTCGCTGTCCCAGTAGAGATAGTCGCTCCAGCTGTCGTGCAGGTAGTTGGGCGGAAAGTAGCGGCCGTTCTCCTGCAGGATCCGCACGGTGGGCATGTCGGGACGGCTGCGCAGGTGCATGCCGCACTCGGCAAGCAGGCGTCCGCCCTTGCGCAGGTTGCACGGCGAGCAGGCGGTGGTCACGTTCTCCCATGTCGTGCGGCCGCCCAGGCTGCGCGGGATCACGTGGTCAAAGGTCAGGTCGTCGGGCGCGCCGCAGTACTGGCAACGGAAGCGGTCGCGCAGGAAGACGTTGAAGCGGGTGAAGGCGGGGTGCCGCGCCGGCTGGACATAGGTCTTCAGCGACACGACCGAGGGCAGCCGCATCTCCATGCCGGGAGAGCGCACGACCCGGTCATATTCCTCGACGATGTTCACGCGGCCCAGGAAGACGGCCTTGATCGCGTCCTGCCACGACCAGACGGACAGCGGGAAGTAGCTCAACGGCCGGTAGTCGGCGTTGAGAACCAGCGCCGGACAGGCTTCGCACGGAATGATGGCGGCTGCGTACAAGCGACCCTCCACCCAGGCAGGACCAGGCGTCCCCATCCCGCCGCCCATCGTCTGAATCGGGCGGGACTGGGGACCAAGTACACCATTACCGGCGTACCATCGCCAAGGACCTTAACGTTGCCGGCATGACACGCCGGTGACACCTGGGGATACGGGTGGGACGCGCGGACGCACCGCCACGCGTTGCCTGTGGGATCAGCCCTCCGCCAAGTCCACCATGTCGGAAATCGCCTCGGCGAATTCCTGCTTGAAGTCCTGCACCACCTGGCGGGCCGACAGCACGTCGTCGACCAGGCCGACACCCTGGCCCACGAAATAGGTGACCAGTTCGCGTGCCTGGGCATTGCCGCCGGCGGCCGACTTGTCCACGCGGTGCAGGGCCGGCTCGCTGATCAGCGTCTGCAGCGGCATGGGCAGGGGGCCTGGGCTGTTCGAGCCTTCCCACGCATCGGTCCAGGCCGAGCGGAGCTGGCGCGAGTACTTGCCAGTGCGGCTCTTGGACCGCACCGTGTCGCGGGACCGGGCGGCGACCATCTTCTCGCGGAAGATCTCGCTCGTCTCGGACTCGGTCGTGGCGAGCCATACGGAGCCGGTCCATACGCCGGCCGCCCCCATCGCCATGCAGGCCGCCATCTGGCGCCCCGTCATGATGCCGCCGGCCGCGACCACGGGCACGTTGCGGCCCTTCAGCGCGCGCACGACCTCAGGGATCAGGACCAGGGTCGAGACTTCGCCGCAATGGCCGCCGGCCTCTCCCCCTTGCGCCACGATCAGGTCGACGCCGGCATCGGCCAAGCGCACGGCATGCTCGCGCGCGCCGGCCAGGGCGGCGACCGGGACGCCGTGCTTGTGGCCCAGGTCGATCATCTCCTTGGGCGGCACGCCGAGGGCATTGGCGATCAGCTTGATCGGATGGTTGAAGGCCGTCTCCAGCAGCTTCATCGCGTTCTCGGGCCAGAACGGCGGCGGTGCATCCTCCCGCGTTACGTTGGGCAGGGCGTTGCTGGCCGTCTCGACGCCGTGCGCCTCCAGCAGCTCCTTGACGAAGGTCTTGTGCGCTTCCGGGATGCGCTTGGCCAGCGTGCCCGCGGTCAGGGTCTTTTCCTCCTTGACCGCCATGTTCTCGGGGATCAGCACGTCCAGGCCATAGGGCTTGCCGTCGACATGCTCGTCGATCCACTTCAGCTCGACCTCAAGCTGTTCGGGCAGCAGGCCGGTCGCCCCCAGCACACCAAAGCCGCCGGCCTTGCTGACCGCCGCCACCACGTCGCGGCAATGGCTGAAGGCCATCAGCGGGAACTCGATCCCCAGCATGTCGCACAGAACGGACTTCATGGCGCCCTCCCGATTGTTCGTGAGGCGAACAATAAGCCGCCAGGGCCGGAGGTCAATCGTCCAGTACCGACAGCGGGTCGAGCGGCCCGTCATGGCGCCGGGCGTCCAGGACATAGGCCAGTTCGTCGAACGCCTGCAGCAGGCGCTCGGCATCGCCCTGCTCGAACACGGTCGGCAGGTAGCGGGCCAGCGCCTCCTCGAACTGGGCATGGCGGCGCACGCCCTCCGCCGTCAGGCGCAGGCGAAAGGCGCGGCCGTCGCTGATGTCGGCCTCGCGCGCGATCAGACCGCGCTTCTCCATGTCGGCGACCAGGGCGGATGCGGCGGGCCGGCCGATGGCCGCGGCCTGGGCCAGGTCGATCGCCCGCTTCGGCCCACGCTTCAGCATCAGCATGAAGCGGTATTGCGGGATCGTGATGTCGGCCCCGCGCGCCACCCGCTCCAGGTCGCGGAACAGGACCACGATGGTGCGGGCCGCCAGGATGAAACGGCGGTCAAGGTGATCGCGGGCGGGCGGTTCGTCGGGAAGGGAGTCCATGTGGCGGCCAGTCTAGCCGCGCACGCCCCGCCCTCAAACCGCCGTCGCCAGGCGTCGCGGGGCCGGCCACAGGGCGGCGGCCAGGATGGCCCCGCCGGCCACGACATAGGACGCCCCCGGATCGATGTCATAGGCCAGCGTGCCCACCATCGGGCCCAGGACGATGCCCAACCCTTGCGCCGACGAGACCGTCCCCGCCGCGCTGCCCTGCTCGTCCGGCCCGACCGAGTTGGCCGCCAGGGCGCCAAACGCGGGAAAGACCCAGCCCATGCCCGCCGCCGCCACGAAGTGCGAGGCCCACAGCGCCCAGTCGCTGGTCGCAAGGGCGGTCGACGCAAAGCCCAGGCCGGCAACCGTGCCACCCACGCGGATCAGGCGGTCCGGCGTCCAGGTCAGGCGCCGCACGACCAGTTGCGACAGGATCAGCGCAACGCCGACCGTGGTCAGGGCGATGCCCGAGGCCCGCGCCGCCGCGCCCGGCGGCAGGCCCAGGCGGTCCAGGGCAAAGAAGCCGACCACGACTTGCGCGGTCGACACCGCCAGCATGGCGGCAAAGGCTACTGCGATCGGGCGACGCAGGCGCGGATCGCCAATGCGCACCGGCGGTGCCGTGGTCGGCCGGTGATGCTCGACCTTGGGCAGCGACCGCCACAGGAACACCAGAGCCAGCAGCGGGAGCAGGCCCAGGCCATAAAGCGGCAGGCTGAGCCCATAGGGGGCCAGCACCGCCGCCAGGGCTGGTCCGATCACCATGCCGATGGCATTCGCCGCCCCCAGCGAGGCGATGGCAGACGCCCGCCGCTCCGGCGGAAGGTTGTCGGCGACAAGGGCGGTCGACGCGGCGGGGATCGCCGCATAGAACGCCCCCGACAGGCCGCGGCCGATGGTCAGGCCCAGCACCACCAGCCATACGGTAGGCAAGGTGCGCAGCGCGACGTCGATGAACAGGCACATGGCGAAGTAGGCCACGGCAAAGCCGGCCATGCCGGCCAGCAGGATCGGCCGCCGCCCGATCCGGTCGCTGGCACTGCCCCAAGCCCTGGCCGACAGCAGCCACATCACGCCCGACGCGGTCAGGATGAAGCCCGCCTGCCATGGCTGCAGCCCCAGGACATGCGACAACGGCCCGACCAGGGAGACGAAGGCCATCGTCGCCATGATGCCCGACGCACCGGCGACGACCAGCGGCACCAGGCTGAACGCCCCCGCAGCCCCGTCCTGCCGGGCCGCTTCCGCCTCAGCCATTCCCGTTTCCCCCTCGATCCGATTGTCGCAGCTTACCTGAGAATCGCTCGCAACATAAGCTGGGCATTGGGTGGGGATGGACTGGAGACAACGCTGCGGCCAGTGTTGCGCCAACATCCTTCGAGACGCGCGCAATGCGCGCTCCTCAGGATGACGCCCCTTGGAATTGTCCAATCATAACAACGGCGTCATGCTGAAGAGAGCCCGCAGGGCTCGTCTCGAAGCATGATCCCCAACGCACCGCGCCTCCGCCGCTACAGCGCCAGTCCGCCGTCGACCAGGAGCTCGGCGCCGGTGACGAAGCTGGCGGCGGGGGAGCAAAGGTAGAGCGCGGCTTCGGCGATCTCCTCCGGCGTGCCCATGCGGCGCAGAGGCGTCGACTTCAGCACGGCGGCGTTGAGCCGGTCGTCGTTCGCCTCCAGCATCTTCGTGTCGATGACGCCGGGCAGGATCGCGTTGACGCGGATCTGATGGCGGGCCAGGTCGGCGGCGGCACTCAACGTCATGCCGCGCACCGCCCATTTGGTGGCGCCATAGCCGAACATCATGGGCGTGGCCTGGGTGCCGGCGACGGAGGCGATGTTCAGGATCGCCCCGCCGCCTTGCGCCTTCATCGCCGGCACGACCGCCTTCATGCCCAGGAAGACGCCCATCTGGTTGACGCGGAGCAGCGCCTCCATCGTCTCGACGGTCGTGTCTTCCAGGCGGCCGACGCGGTAGATCCCGGCATTGTTGACCAGGATGTCGATGCGCCCGAACGCGTCCAGCGTTCGCTCCACCACATGCGCCCAGCCCGCTTCCCAGCCCACGTCATGGCTTACGAAGAGGGCGTTCGGGCCGATGGAGGCCGCGACCTCCGCGCCCCGCTCCGCCTCCAGGTCGGTCAGGACGACGCGCGCGCCCGCCTTCGCGAAGAGCCTGGCCTCTGCCTCTCCCTGGCCGCGCGCGGCTCCCGTGACGATCGCGACCCGTCCATCAAGCTGGCCCATGAATGCTCCTCCCCTGGTTATCCTGGTTCTTGGTCCGCCAGCATAGCGCGGGCCGATGGAGGGCCAAGCAATGCGCACCGTCCTGGCCTTGGCTCTCCTTGCCCTGCTGTCTGGCCCAGGCCGCGCGCAGGCCGCTGCCTGTCGCTATGACGGCACGCTGGACGAGGCGCTGGTCCTGGTCATGGCGGTGCACTGCCCGGCCGAGGTGACGGCCGGCCGCTTCCTGGACGCGTCCATGCTGCCCTTCCTGGTGGTCACGGACCTGACGGGTACGCCGCTGACCACCCGCAGCAGGATCGTCCTGCCGTCAGCACCGGGGGGCGGCACGGGGCTGCGCTACCGCCTCGACCTGCTGGCCTATGGCCGGGCAGAGGACAGCAGCGATACCGCGCGTGCCCTGGGGCAATCGGTGCTGGCCGTCGGCAGTTCGTGGCTGATGCAGCCGCAAGCGCCGCGGGACCTGTCCCTGTCGATCGCCGTGACCCCCGCCCCAGGCCTGGACTTTGCCAGCGCCCTGTCCGTGGAGGACGGGCGGCGCGTGATCCTGGCCGGTGCGGTCTGGGCGATGGGCTACAGCGCCTTTGGCCGGATCGCGCGCCACGCCGTGGCCCTGCCGGGCCGTGACGGGGCCGAGGCCACGATCGACGTCGCGCTGCTGGACGGGGATTTCGGCTTGCCGCGTCCGCGCCTGCTGGCCTGGATCGCCCGCCAGGCCCAGGCGGTGGGCGACTTCTATGGCGGGTTTCCCCCGCCCGCCATGCTGCTGGCGGTGATGCCGCGCAGCGGGCGCGCCGGCGTCGGTTTCGGCCGCACGATGGGGGCGGGGGGCGTCAGCGTGGCGATCGCGGTCGGCAATCGCAGCACGGTCGAGGGCCTCAACGACGATTGGGTCCTGGTGCACGAACTGATCCACGCCGGGATGCCGTACATCTTCGCCGACTGGCTGATGGAAGGGGCTGCCGTCTATTTCGAGCCCATCGCTCGGGCCCGCGCCGGCCTGCGGTCCGAGGCATCCGTCTGGCGCGAATGGGTGGAGAACATGCCCCGTGGCCTGCCCGCCATGACCGGCAGCGGGCTGGACGGCGGCGACCATGCAGCGACCTATTGGGGTGGTGCCCTGTTCTGGCTCCTGGCCGACCTGGAGCTGCGGGAGCGCAGCGGCGGCCGCGTCGGGGCCGAGGACTGCGTGCGCGCCCTGTCGCGCCGCATTGGCGATGCGTCGGCCCGCATCCCCTTCGGCCCGGTCGTGCCCCTGTGCGATGGCATCACGAACGGAGACACATTCGCGCGCCTGGTCGCCGGGCACGTGACCCGCGGCAGCCCCGTCGACCTGACCGCGCTCTGGCGTGACCTGGGCATCCGGCCCGAAGGCGACCGGGGCCTGGCCCTGGACGATGCGGCACCGCGCGCCTGGGTGCGCCGCGCGATCGTTCCCGGCCGCCCGGAATAGCGTCCCGCGCGTGCGCCGGGGGAAGAAGGGCTTGATCGCGGGGGCGGGATCGCCACATGGTCCCGACATGCCCCAAATTCCATTTCGCGGAGCCCGGCCTTGAGCGACGGCGCCCCCACCATGCACGGCACGACGATCCTGTGCGTGCGCCGTAACGGCCGGACGGTCATCGCCGGCGACGGCCAGGTCAGCCTGGGCCAGACGGTCATGAAGGCATCCGCCCGCAAGGTGCGGCGCATCGGCGACGGCAACGTGATCGTCGGCTTTGCCGGGGCCACGGCCGATGCCTTCACCCTGTTCGAGCGGCTGGAAGCCAAGCTGGAGCGCCACCCGGGCCAGCTGGCCCGGGCCTGTGTCGAGCTGGCCAAGGACTGGCGCTCGGACCGCTATCTCCGCCGGCTTGAGGCGATGATGGCGGTGGCGGACAAGTCGGCGGCCCTGATCATGACCGGCAATGGCGACGTGCTGGAGCCGGACGACGGCCTGATCGGCATCGGCTCCGGCGGCTCCTACGCGCTGGCCGCCGCCCGCGCGCTGGTCCAGTTCGACCTGGACGCGGAGGAGATCGCCAGGCGCGCGATGAAGATCGCCGCCGACATCTGCGTCTATACCAACGAACGCCTGACCATCGAGACGATCCAGGAATGACCGACTTTTCCCCGCGCGAGATCGTCTCCGAACTCGACCGCCACATTGTCGGCCAGCACGATGCCAAGCGTGCCGTCGCCATAGCGCTCCGCAACCGCTGGCGCCGCCAGCAGCTGAGCCCCGAACTGCGGGACGAGGTTCAGCCCAAGAACATCCTGATGATCGGCCCCACGGGGGTCGGCAAGACGGAAATCTCCCGCCGGCTGGCAAAGCTGGCCGGTGCCCCCTTCCTGAAGGTGGAGGCGACGAAGTTCACCGAGGTCGGCTATGTCGGCCGCGACGTCGAGCAGATCGTCCGCGACCTGGTGGAGGTGGCGATCACCCTGGTGCGCGAGAAGAAGCGCAAGGAGGTGACGGCGCGGGCCGAACTGGCGGCCGAGAACCGGGTGCTCGACGCCCTGGTCGGCGAGGGCGCCAGCAAGGACACGCGCGAGAAATTCCGCGCCCGCCTGCGCAATGGCGAACTGGACGACAAGGAGATCGAGCTGAACGTTGCCGACAATTCGGCGATGCAGATGCCGGGCCTGGACATTCCCGGCATGCCCGGCGCCTCCATGGGTGTCGTCAACCTGGGCGACATCTTCGGCAAGGCGTTCGGCAACCGGACCAAGCGCAAGAAGCTGAATGTCCGCGACAGCCACGCCGTCCTGCTGGCCGAGGAAAGCGACAAGCTGCTGGACCAGGATGTGCTGGTGAAGGAGGCGATCAGCGTCACCGAGAATTCGGGCATCGTCTTCATCGACGAGATCGACAAGATCTGCGCCCGCTCCGAGCGCCAGGGGGCGGACGTCAGCCGCGAAGGCGTGCAGCGCGACCTGCTGCCCCTGATCGAGGGGACGACGGTCGCCACCAAGCACGGCACGGTCAAGACCGACCACATCCTGTTCATCGCCAGCGGTGCCTTCCACCTGGCCAAGCCGTCGGACCTGCTGCCGGAGCTTCAGGGCCGCCTGCCGATCCGGGTCGAGCTTCAGGCGCTCTCCCGCGCCGATTTCCGCCGCATCCTGACCGAGCCGGAAAACAGCCTGATCCGCCAGTACGTCGCCCTGATGGGGACGGAGAACGTGACGCTGGACTTCACCGACGACGGCATCGACGCGCTGGCCACCATCGCGGCAGAGGTGAACGGCAGCGTGGAGAACATCGGCGCGCGGCGCCTGCACACCGTGCTGGAGCGGGTGCTGGACGAGGTCAGCTTCACGGCCAGCGACCAGCCGGGCTCGACCGTCACGATCGACGCCGCCTATGTCCAGGCGCATGTGGCGGCGCTGGCCGCCAATACCGACCTGTCGAAGTTCATCCTGTGAGCGAGATCGCGGCGGCCGAGGCCGCGGGCGCCCGGCCGCCGCCGCAGGGCTTCACCGTCTTTCGCCGCATCTCGCACTACATGCAGCTGATCGGCCCGGCCTATGAGGCGGGGGCCGGCGCCGACTACCGCATCGGCCTCTATATCGACGAGCGGCACACCAACCGCCGGGGGGAGACGCATGGCGCCGTGATGGCGGCGCTGGCCGACACCCACCTGGGCCGCCTGCTGATCCAGGCGACCAATCCTGATGCGACCTTTGCCACGATCCACCTGGGGCTCGACTACCTGGCCCCGGCAAAGGTCGGTCAGTGGCTGGAAGCGCGCGGCCAGGTCGACCGTATGGGCCGCTCCGTCGCCTATTCCAGCGGTTTCCTCTACGCCGACGGCAAGGCCGTCCTCAGGGCCACCGGCGTCTTCCGCATCCTGGGCTAGGACGCTTGCCCCAAGCCGCAGGCTCAGTGCGCCGCGCCGGGCTGGTGCTGCTGACATCCCGTGCATCTGGTACCCTGGGGCCGTACGGGAGAGTCCAGGACATGTTCAACAAGATCCTGCCGAAGTGCAGGCGCATGCGGTCGGGTCTGATTGCCCTGGCGCTCCTGGCGGGCGCAGGTGCGGCCCAGGCGGCGCCGCCGACGGTCGCCACCACGACGGGGCGCTTCACGGGCGTGCCATCCCCCAGCAATGCGGCCGTGAACGCGTATCTGGGCATCCGCTATGCCGCCCCACCGGTCGGCGCCCTGCGCTGGACGCCGCCACGCGCGCCGGCCGTCCCCGCCGGGACCGTCGTCGCGCGGACACGGGGGCCGATCTGCCCGCAGGCCCCGACCAATCCGCCCCAGGCGCAGTCCGAGGATTGCCTGTCCCTCAACGTCTACGTCCCGGCGACCGCCCTGCCCACGGCACGCCTGCCGGTCTATGTCTGGATCCATGGCGGCGCCCTGGTCAGCGGCAGCGGGTCCGCCTATGACCCCTCGGCCCTAGTCGCCGAGAACGGTATCATTGTCGTCACGCTCAACTACCGGCTGGGCGCCTTGGGCTGGCTGGCCAGTCCGGGGTTGAAGGCGGCCGCTGCCAGCGCGTTGGAGGGCAAGGGCGACTCAGGCAATTACGGGCTGATGGACCAGCAGTTCGCACTGCAATGGGTCCAGCGCAACATCGCGGCATTTGGCGGTGACCCGGCCAAGGTCACGATCGGGGGCGAGTCCGCCGGCGGCCTCAGCGTCATGGGGCACCTGGTGTCCACGACCACGGGCCGTGGGCTGTTCCGCGCCGCGATCGTGCAGAGCGGCGCCTACATGGTGCACCAGTTGCGCTCGGTCGGGGCCTATCAGGCGACCTATGCCACGGCGTTCGACCGGGCTGCCAGCTGTGCACCGGGGGCGGTCGCCTGCCTGCGCGCGCGGCCTGTCGCCACCATCCTGGCGGCGCAGAAGGCGGTCTTTGGATCCTTTGGCATCGCGCCGGCATGGGGCACGCGGATCCTGCCCCGCGCGCTGGATCCGGCCTTCCAGACCGGGCAGTTCATCCGGGTGCCCATCCTGCACGGCACCAACGCGCATGAAGGCCGCCTGTTCGAGCCGCTGCTGTTTCCCTGGCTTGGCAGCGCGGCGACGGTCACGGCGGCGGGCGGGCCGGCCAGCCATGCGATGAAGACGCCCAACGCCCTGTGCGCCGTGGTGCCGGGGGTCCCCGCACGATGCACCTATGCCCAGGCCATCGGCATCTTCCTGAACGCGATCGGCGCGCCCGCGCTGAACACCCCGACCTTCGTGGCGCAGCTGGCCGCCGCCTATCCCCTGGCGCGCTTCCCCAACCGCTACCAGGCCAATGCCGCAAGCGCTGACATGGCCCTGTCCCAGATCTTCACCGATGCGACCTATGCCTGCACCGCTGCCTGGGCCAATGCCCGGCTGAAGGGGTTCGCGCGCGTCTTCGCCTATGAGTTCGACGATCCCAACGCGCCCCCGGTCGATGGCCCGCCGATCGCGCCGCCCAACAACCGCCATGGCTTTCCCAGCGGCGCGGCCCATGCGGCAGAGCTGCAGTTCCTGTTCGACTTCCGCGCGCCCCTGTCGAGCGTGGAGCAGCAGCAGGCCCGCATGATGCGCACCTACTGGGGCAATTTCGTGAAGTCGGTCGATCCCAATGTCGGCCGCGCCGTCCCCGCCTGGCCTGCCCAGGCGGCGGCGACGCAGCCGGTCCAGGCCCTGGTCCCGCCGCCGGCGGTGACGCGGCCGCTGGCCACGTTCTGGCAGCAGCACCAGTGCCAGGTCTGGGACCCCATCATCGTCTGGCAGAACCAAAGCTGAAGCAGGGCCGTGACGGCACCAAGGACCGCCGCGCCCTGAACCCCGGGTCCTGGCTCCCCGGGTCCTGGCTCCCTGTCCGGCTCAGCCGCCCACGCTGCTCGACGGGTTGCCGATCACCGTCAGGAATTCACGCCGGGTTAGCGGGTCGTTGCGGAAGGCGCCCAGCATGCGGCTGGTCACCATCGTCACGCCCGGCTTGTGCACGCCGCGGGTCGTCATGCACTGGTGCGCCGCCTCCATCACCACGGCGACGCCTCGCGGGCGCAGGACTTCGGCGATGCAGTTGGCGATCTGCGCCGTCAGCTTCTCCTGCACCTGGAAGCGCCGGGAATAGGCGTCGATCACCCGCGCCAGCTTCGAAATGCCGACGACGCGGTTCGAGGGCAGGTAGCCGACATGCGCCTTGCCGATGATCGGCACCATGTGGTGCTCGCAATGGCTCTCGAAACGGATGTCGCGCAGCACGATCATCTCGTCATAGCCCTCCACCTCCTCGAACGTCCGCTGCAGCAGCTCGACCGGGTCGGCGTGGTAGCCCGCGAAGAACTCCTCGTAGGAGCGGGCGACGCGGGACGGGGTGTCGATCAGGCCCTCACGCGTGGGATCGTCACCGGCCCAGCGCAGCAGGGTGCGGATCGCGGCCTCGGCCTCCTCGCGCGTCGGGCGGGGCTGGGCTGCGGGCTCCAGGGCCAGGGCGTCATTGTCGGGCATGGCGGTCATATCCTGGGTGCGTCGGCCCGCCGGCCGGGGTCTTGTGCCGCGGCGAGCCGCCCCGTTTGAAGGAATGGGTAAGGGATCGGCGATCCCGATGAAGGGGTCTTGCGCGCGTCGGACGACCGCTAGTTCAGGCGGACCGCCTGATGCGGGCTGTCCAGGGAGAACGCGGGGATCGCCACGTCGAAGCTCTCGCCGTCATTCGTGACCATGCGATAGGTGCCGACCATGATCCCCGATGGCGTCGTCAGCGGGGTCCCGCTGGTATATTCGAATGTCTCGCCCGGCTTCAGGACGGGCTGCTCGCCGACGACGCCGGGACCGCGGACTTCCTGCACGCGGCCAAAGCTGTCCGTGATGCGCCAATAGCGGTCGCGCAGCTGCACCGTCTCGTTGCCTGTGTTGGCGATCGTCACCCGATAGGCCCAGACATAATAGTTCTCCTCAGGCGAAGACTGATCGTCGAGGTAGAGAGGGCGAACGGTCACGCCGATCGATCGTGTCGTCTTCGTGTACATGCGCCAATGCCTGGGGCGAGCCCCAGCCCCCCATGATGAACCCTGGCCTGGACATGGTGGCCAGGATGGATGTCGTTGCCTGACTATCGGACCGGCCCGCCCGGATGTCCAGGCAACGTAGCCCCGACATCCTTACGGGCGGGACCGGCGCCCGGATCAACGCAGCGCCTGCTCCAGGTCCTCGATGATGTCCTGCGCATCCTCCAGGCCGACGGACAGGCGCACCATGCCGGCGCCGATGCCCAGTTCCACCTTCTGCTCCGGCGTCAGGCGCTGGTGCGTGGTCGAGGCCGGGTGCGTGATCAGGCTCTTGGCATCGCCCAAGTTGTTGGAGATATCGATGAGCTGCAGCCGGTTCATCACCTCGAAGGCGCGGGCCTGGCCGCCGGGCAGCTCGAACGTGACGACCGAGCCGCCGACGCCGCCCATCTGCTTCTGGACCAGGTCGTATTGCGGATGGTCCGGCCGGCCTGGATAGCGCACCCGGCCCGCGGCCTTGGTCTCCGCCAGGAAGTCGGCGACCTTGGCCGCGTTCTCGCAATGCCGGGTGACGCGCAGTTCCAGCGTCTCCAGCCCCTTGGCCAGGACCCAGGCATTGAACGGGCTCATCGACGGACCCGTGTGGCGCAGGTACTGGTTCAGGTGCTGGTCGTGGAAGTCCTGTCCCGCCAGGATGCAGCCGCCCAGGCAGCGGCCCTGCCCGTCAATGTGCTTGGTTGCGGAATAGACGACGACATCGCAGCCCAGCTCCAGCGGATGCTGCAGCAGGGGGGTGGCAAACACGTTGTCGACCACGACGACCGCACCCACGGCATGGGCCAGGTCGGCCACCCGCTTCAGGTCCACGACCTCCAGCGTCGGATTGGCCGGGCTTTCCAGGAAGACGCAGCGCGTGGGCTGCGACAGGGCGCGCTCCCAGGCGGCGGGATCCGTCGGGTCGACCAGCTCCACCGTCACGCCGAAGCGGGGCAGCACCTCCTCCAGGATGTAGCGGCACGAGCCGAACAGGGCCCGGCCCGCCACGACCCGCTCGCCCGCGCGCACCTGGCACAGCAGGGCGGCGGCGACGGCGGCCATGCCGCTGGCGGTGGCACGGGCGGTGTCCGCCCCCTCCAGCAGGGCCATGCGGTCCTCGAACACGCTGGCGGTGGGATTCGCCAGGCGGGAATAGGTGAACCCTTCGGCCTGCCCCTTGAAGCGCGCCTCGGCCGTTTCCGCATCGTCATAGCGGAAGCCGGAGGTCATGTAGATCGCCTCCGACGTCTCGCCCAGGTCCGAGCGGCGGGTGCCGCCGCGGACCAGCCGGGTCGCGGTGCGCCAGTTCCTGGCCATGTCCTTCGTGACGATGCGCGCCATCCATGCCTCCATGCCCTGGCCCCGCGCGGGGTGCCGTCGGGCACAAAAAATCCGGCCTGAAGCCGGGGCATGACGCTCCGGCCATTTTAGCGGTGTTTAACGTGTCCGCAAGCCAGCCGGCTCAAATCCCACGAGCGCGCACCCTAGGCCCGGCATGGCGTGCGAATCAAGGGGCTTCGCGGTCTTACCCCGTGAAGCCGCCAGGCGTCGGGGTCAGCGACTTGAACACCCCGGTGCCGGTCATCACGGTTCGGTCGCCGACCCAGATGCGGCCGTTGACCGTGGTCAGGTCGCCATTGCGGCCGACCAGTTCGCCCGTCCCCTCGACCCAGTCGCCAATATGGGCGGCGGCCACGAAGTCGACCATCAGGCGCACCGTCACCCAGAAGTGCCCGGCCTGAAGCGAGACGACATGGCCGAATGCCATGTCGGCAAAGGCCATCAGCATGCCGCCATGGCAATTGTGCATGCCGTTGGCGTGGTGCTCCTCCACCATGAAGGCACGGGTATAGCTGTCCCCCTCCACCTTCTCGTAGAGCGGCCCGATGATCCGGCCAAAGCCGCGGAACCAGTTGAGCGGATAGAACCCCTGCGGCAGCACGAAGCTTTGCGCCGCAGTCAAGTCGTCGGACACTACTTAAAAATTCCAGATCTAATAGAGCGATTAATTATCTCTTGTATAACCTTCTCTTTTCGAACGTCTGCCAATAAAATTGGCTTCCGGTGTGGCAAATCGACATCCAGGTTTGCATTTGCCTTGCTCGACGTGTGTCGGGATTCAGAGAAGGCTATGCTTAATTGCCGTTCTTCGGCGTTATCCTGATTTGCCATTGCATGCCCCCTTCGCCGCCTTAAGGCGGTTTCCATACAGTAATTTTATAATCTTGTCAAGTTATATTGTCTCTATTTTCGATTTCGCGAAGCTCCCGGACAATTCTGTCCTCGTATGAGGTAAAGCTATCGATAAATGGTGCGTATATCGGCCGAGCAGTTATTCGGTCAAATTGCACAAGTCTACCGTTCTTCTTTCGGTCTAAGTGATTATTAAAAAGGCGTAATATATTTTTCGGCGCAACACCTTCATATTGTAGAAAATGTACTACCCCATGCTTCTCCTCATCGTCCGACGCTGCATCGCTATGTAACTCCAGAGCCAAACTCTTTTTGTACGGTTGAATAAAATACACAGCCTTTATCCCGCTTGCGACTATGTGGCGGGCGCAACTGTGACAGGGAAAGGTGGTGCAAAATAATGTGGCTCCTACCAAACCCTTACTGCCTGTACGAGCCACTGACAAAATCGCCTCCATTTCCGCATGGACTGCACGCGAGAACTCAGTAAGTGAGTCGATTCTGGTTCCAGATACGACCTTTGAGAAGTCATACTTTGATATATCCCTCTTGAATAACTTTTTTGACTTAAGGGCATTCCAAATTTCGCCAAATATTTCTCCCTTTTTCTTATCATTGTGACAAATCGGTTCATCCCAACGAAAACATCTATTATCTGATCCATTTGTGCCTGTACTCGCAGAATATAGCCCACCATTGAAACGTGGCACGTCGTTCCAGCCAACACCAATGAGCTCACCTCGTTCATCCACAATCGCGGCACCAACCTGTCGAGAGAGACACCCTGATCTCGCCGCCACAGATTCTGCCTCATACATTGCCGACTCCGAAGGTAGGGGCGTATGGATTTTTGTGAAGAATATCAATTCAAGATATCTTCTGATTGTGTCGCGTAGGTGACCGTCATCCGATTTGTCATTTCGAATAAAGAAGTCACTTTCTGAAAAGATCTTTCGGACCTTCTGTCCGAAATCTATATCTTCTCCGTCGTCGCGCTCAAAAATTGGGACTAACGCCTTTCGCGGATATCCAAGTTTTAACAGGCGGCCTTCCCGAACAGAGACTGGCGCAAAGACGCCAACTGTCCACATCAAATCTCCATACAGTTCCTTAAGACATTTATACTCTTGATCGTTTTTCAGTGAATCTATTATAAACGCCCTACGAAATATCTTTGGGACCGGATTTCCACTTTGCGAATTTACTTGATATCCATCTTGATGACGCTTCGATGCAATCTTCTCTACCACCTTCCTCGCCAGGTAGTCCGATCCATAGCGCCGTCGAAGTTCATTGCCTACCTCTTGAAGGTGAACCGTCCTTTCAGAAAGATCTTCTCCCTTATGCGGGCCGAACCCGACTCTCGGCGCTTCCTCCCGAATAATATCACTCATCTTAATCGGCTTGAAGACTTCGTAACCGTACTCCTTATCCAAAACCTCAGAGAGCACTTGAGCCGATTTGGTGACACCAGAACCGACCGGTCCTACAAACGCAAAAATCAGTTCAACAGCACGTCGGTCGGATATCTTCTCGGCAGGAGCATCGCCTTCCAATCCGAACAGGTCCGATCTCATGGCTTCGGGTGAACCCACAGCACATACCTCTCATCGAATGATACTGTTCCGCCTTGAGCGTGGGTACAGCATTGATTTTGTTCACTCAGCCAGTCAAGCGTGTATCCCCAGAATGGATGGCAGATATGGAAGGTGTCTGGCTTGAAGACCTGACCTGGCCCGAGGCGGCGCGCTGGTTCGATGCGGGCGCCGTCGTGGTCGTGCCGATCGGGGCCGCGGCCAAGGAACATGGCCATCACCTGCCGATGATGACCGACTACCTGACCGCCCGCGCGCTGGCCCAGGGGGTGGCGGAGGCGCTGCCCGTCCTGGTGGCGCCCGTCATCGCGCACGGTTTCTACCCGGCGTTCCGGCACTATCGCGGCAGCCAGAGCCTGAAGGCCGACACCTTCCGCCGGGTGCTGGAGGATGTGCTGGGCGGCCTGGTGGACGATGGGGCCACCCGGATCCTGATCATCAATACCGGCGTCTCGACCGAGCCGGTCGTGGACCTGGCCGCGCGGGCGATCTTCGACGCGACGGGCGTGCGCATCGCCACCGGCCACCTGCGCCGCCTGGGGACGGAGGTGCGCCGCACCGCGCGCCAGCGCATGGGCGGCCATGGAGACGAGCTTGAGACGTCCTGCCTGCTGGCGATCGCGCCCGAGCGGGTGCTGATGGACCTGGCGGAGCGTGACTATGGCCACGAGCGGACGGTCCCCGCCCATGTCCTGGTGCGGCCCGGCAACCTGGATCCCGACCCCCAGTCCGGTCCCGACTACAGTGCCACCGGCGTCTTTGGCGATCCCACCCTGGCCAGCGAGGACCTGGGCCAGCGGCTGATGACCGCGATGGTCGACGACCTGATCGACGGCATCATGGCCCTGTGGCCCGAAGCCGACGACCTGAGGCCGGTGGACTAGGCCTGCGGCACTCCCCGCCAGGGGCGCAGGGCGGCGGCCAGGCCGGCGCGGATGTCGTCGGGGATCGCGATCGACTTGCGCGTCTCGAAGCTGAAATAGATCGCCGTGACCTCGATCGTGGCGCACGCGGCCCCCGTCTCGGCGTCCAGCATCCAGTGGAACAGGTGCAGCGTCTTGGGCCCCATCGTGTCGAAGCCGCTGCGTAGCTCGATCAGGTCGCCGGCGCGCGGTGGGGCGATCCAGTCGATGCGGTATTCCAGCGCCGCGGAGCCCAGGCCGCGGGCCTTCATCTCCTCCCAGCTCGGCATGCCCGACAGGCGGACATGGCCGATCGCGTCGGAGCAGCGGGTGATGAGCGAGCGCCGCGTCAGCAGGCCCGCGCGGTCGCAGTCGGCGGGGCGCACCACGCCCTGATAGGTCGGAATCAGGCCCAGCCGATCCGCCGCCGCCGCACAGGGCGTGACGCCGCCCGTGGCGATCAGGGGCGCCTGCTCCGCCAGGTCGAGCGCGGCCAGTGCTGGCAGGGGCAGGAAGCCCGCCGGCGAGAGCAGGCCAAAGTCGGTGTCCAGGTTGGCCGACAGCGTGCCCGCCACCGCATCCTCGATCACGGCATTGAGGCGCAGCGTGCCGGCCCCGGCGATCCCGGCGCCGAAGGCGACCGGCGTCTGACGCACCAGGATCGTGGCACCGGCGTGCAGTTCGCGCCGGAACTGCAGGCGTTCCTGACGCGGGCGCAGGATGGGACCGGCGCGCCGGTCCAGGCCCATGCGCTGCTTCAGGTATTCGTCCGCGTCGTCGAAATGCTGGCCATAGAAGCGCACGTTCATGTGCCCCATCTGGTCGCATTCCCAGGTGTTCACGCTGGTGCGCAGCGCGATCGCGCCCTGCCCCTGCGTGGCCGCCTGTGCCGCGCGTCCTGCGGCCACGTTCATGCCGGCGGGCCCCTAGAGCAGGCCCTCCAGCACGCGGTCGGGCGGGCGGTGGCCGTCGACGAAGGTCTTGATGTTGATCAGGACCTTTTCCCCCATGTCGATGCGGCCTTCGATCGTGGCGCTGCCCATGTGGGGCAGCAGCACGACATTGTCGAGCGCCAGCAGCTTGGGGTTCACCGCCGGCTCGTGCTCGAACACATCCAGGCCGGCGCCGGCGATCTCGCTTGCGATCAGCATGCGGGTCAGCGCGTTCTCGTCGATCACCTCGCCGCGCGCGGTGTTGACGACGATCGCGTGGCGCTGCAGCAGCTTCAGCCGCCGGGCCGACAGCAGGTGGTAGGTGCCGGGCGTATGCGGGCAGTTGACCGAGATGATGTCCATGCGGGCCAGCATCTGGTCCAGGCTCTCCCAATAGGTCGCCTCCAGCTCCTGCTCGATGCCCTCGTGCACGCGATTGCGGTTGTGATAATGGATCGACATGCCAAAGGCGCGCGCCCGCTTGGCGACAGCCTGGCCGATGCGGCCCATGCCGATGATGCCCAGCCGCTTGCCCCAGATGCGGTGGCCCAGCATCCAGGTGGGCGACCAGCCGCTCCACTCGCCCCGGCGGATCACCCGCTCGCCCTCGGCCACGCGGCGCGAGACCGAGAGGATCAGGGCGATCGTCATGTCGGCCGTGTCCTCGGTCAGGACGCCGGGGGTGGAGGTGACGGTGATGCCGCGGCTGCGCGCGGTGGCCAGGTCGATATGGTCGACGCCGGTGCCGAAATTGGCGATCAGGCGCATGTCCGGGCCGGCCTGGCTGAGCACCCGCGCGTCGACCCGGTCGGTCACCGTGGGCACCAGGACGTCGGCGGTCTTCACCGCCTCGATCAGCTCGGCCTGCGTGAACGGATGGTCGTCATGGTTCAGGCGGGCCTGGAACAGCTCCATCATGCGGGTCTCGATGGCTTCAGGCAGCTTGCGCGTCACCACGACCACGGGCTTCTTCACCGGCATCCAGATCCCCTCCCACAGCCCTTGCGGGCGCGGTGCCTCCCATAGCATCTGGGCGGCCCAGCGACAAACGCAGCGCGCCCAGAACACTCGCCAATCCCGCGGCGCGGGACAGCCGTCACACTATAGCGGCACCCGGCGCAGGCGCAGCGCGTTCGTGATCACGCTGAACGATGACAGGGCCATGGCCGCGGCGGCAACCATCGGCGACAGCAGCAGGCCCAGAACAGGATACAACACGCCCGCCGCGATGGGCACGCCGGCCGCATTGTAGACGAAGGCCAGCCACAGGTTCTGCCGGATGTTGCGCATCGTGGCCTGCGACAGGCGGCGCGCGCGCAGGATGCCGCCCAGGTCGCCGCCCAGCAGGGTCAGCCCGGCCTGCTCCATGGCGATGTCGGTGCCGGTGCCCATGGCGATGCCGACATCGGCCGCGGCCAGTGCAGGCGCATCGTTGATGCCGTCGCCGGCCATCGCCACCACGCGGCCCTCCGCCTTCAGGCGCGCGACGACCGCGGCCTTGCCCTCCGGCAGGATGTCGGCCTCAACCTCCATAATGCCCAGGCTGCGGGCGACGGCATGCGCGGTGGTCGCGCTGTCCCCGGTCAGCATCACGATTCGCAGGCCCGCGTTGCGCAGGGCCTGCAGCGTGCCCGCCGTGCTGTCCCGGACGGTGTCCGCGACCGCCAGCAGGCCGGCCGGCTGGCCGTCGATGCCGGCCAGGATGACCGTCGCGCCATCCGCGCGCAGCCCCTCCGCCCGGGCGACCAGGGATTCGGCGACGATGCCATGCTGGGCCAGGAAGCCGGCATTGCCCAGGACGACGGCGTGGCCGTCGACCCTGCCGGCCACGCCCTTGCCGCTGGCCGTCTCGACCGCCTCGGCGCCCGGGATCGCCAATGCGCGCGCTGTTGCGGCCGCCACGATCGCCTCGGCCAGGGGATGCTCGCTGGCCCGTTCCAACCCCGCGGCCAGGCGCAGCAGGTCATCGCCGGCGATGCCGGCCGTCGGTTCCACCGCGGTGAGTCGGGGCCGCCCCTCGGTCAGGGTGCCGGTCTTGTCCACCACCAGCGTGTCGACGCGCTCCAGTCGCTCCAACGCCTCGGCCGAGCGGACCAGCACGCCGGCCTCGGCCCCGCGGCCGACGCCCACCATGATCGACATGGGCGTTGCCAGGCCCAGCGCGCAGGGACACGCGATGATCAGCACCGACACCGCCGCCACCAGGGCATGCGCGATGCGCGGCTCCGGCCCCCACAGCGCCCAGGCGGCGAAGGCCAGCAGCGCCGCGATAATCACCGCCGGCACGAACCAGGCCGAAACCTGGTCGGCCAGGCGCTGGACGGTCGCGCGGCTGCGCTGCGCGTCCGCGACCAGCATGACGATGCGCGCCAGCAGCGTTTCCGACCCCACCTTTTCCGCGGTCATGACGAAGCTGCCGCTGCGGTTCAGGGTCCCGCCGATCACGGGATCGCCCGGGCCACGCGCCACGGGCAGCGGCTCCCCCGTCACCATCGCCTCGTCGATCGTGCCATTGCCCTCGGCGATGCGGCCGTCCACCGGCACCGTCTCGCCTGGGCGCACGCGCAGGGCATCGCCCGGCACGACCTGGTCCAGCGGCACGTCCTTCTCGTGCCGGCCGCAGGGCGACAGGCGGCGCGCCGTCCGGGGGCTGAGGTCGAGGAGCGCGCGCAGCGACCGGCCGGTTCGTTCCCGCGCCACAAGTTCCAGGACCTGGCCCAGCAGGACCAGCGTGGTGATCGTGGCCGCTGCCTCGAAATAGACGGCGACGCTGCCATCGGGCGCGCGCACCGCCGCCGGGAACAGGCCGGGCGCCAGGGTTGCCACCACGCTGTAGATCCAGGCGACGCCGGTGCCCAGGGCGACGAGGGTGAACATGTTCAACTGGCGCGTGACGACCGATTGCCAGCCCCGCTCAAGGAAAGGCCAGCCCGCCCACAGCACCACGGGGCTGGCCAGGACAAGGCCGATCCAGGCCGCGGTCCGGGCATCGACCAGGTGCAGGCCCAGGGCATGGCCCCCCATCTCCAGGATGAAGACCGGCAGGGTCAGCAGGCCCGCGACCCACAGGCGGCGGCGCATGTCGACCAGTTCCGGATTGGGCCCGTCATCACGGCTTGGCATGGCGGGTTCCAGCGCCATGCCGCAGATGGGGCAGGTGCCGGGCCCCATCTGCCGCACCTCCGGGTGCATCGGGCACGTATGGGGCACGCCCACGGCCGCCGGGGACGGCGGGGGCGCGGCCCTGGGCTTCCGGAACGCGTCCGGGTCGGCGGCGAACCGGCCGCGGCAGCGCTCGGAACAGAACAGCCAGGTGTGGCCGCCATGATCGTGGCGGTGGCGGGCCGTTGCGGGATCGACCGTCATGCCGCAGACGGGATCGATCACCCGCCCGTCTCCGGTCTGTTCCGGCGCAGGTCCGGACGGGATGCCGGCCTTGGCACTGCCGCAGCAGGCGCCGTGTGCATGCGTATGGCCCATGGGGTCCTCCATGCCGCCTCATGTGGACCTTCCCCCATGGTCAAGGTCAAGGGTCGATTGCGCTTGACCTTGACCATGGGGGAAGGTCGACGCTGCCCCGGCTACTTCCGAGCAAGACAGGAGCAGTCGATGCGTAACAGGTTGATGGGACTGGGCGTGGCCATCCTTGCCCTTGGTGCCGGCTTCGTCGCGTTGCAATCCAGCGGCAGCCAGGCAGCGGCCGAACCCGGACCCGTGGCCAAGGCGTATGGCGCCGCCATGCACAAGATGCACGCCGACATGCCGATGACCTTCAGCGAGGATGCCGACTACGAGTTCGTCGTCGGCATGATCCCGCACCACCAGGGGGCCGTCGACATGGCCAAGGTGGTGCTGCAATACGGCAAGGATCCGGACGTGCGGAAACTGGCCGAGGAGGTGATCGTGGCGCAGGAGCGCGAGATTGCCTGGATGAAGGCCTGGCTGGAGAAGCACCCCAAACCGGCACCCTGAGCCGCAGATCGCCGCCCCCCTCCCGTCTCGCGCGGCGGGTTGGGGGGTGCACAGGCCGCCCGCGTTGCCTCCGCGGCCACCCCCACGTCATCGCGTTCGATCACGTGGAACGCAGATCAGCCGAAACGGTTGGACCGCATACTGACGCACATGCTGCGGCGCGGTCACAGCTTGATCGCGTGATCACAGAGATGTCTCACAAAATAGGAAAAGGGCAAAAAGGTGATCCCGGAGAGGGAGTTACCTCTGGGCGGCTCGTGGCGATAATCTACAAATATCTCAATATACGGAAAAGTCGGTTTAAATTTCGCTTGACTTATATCGCACCGCAGCAAGAGCATGGTTAGCAAGTGCTTAACCGGCCTGCCCAGGGGGCGGCGGGGGCGCTGCGGGTGACACAAACACATTGAGGCCGGTATGAAGCTCAGCGTTTTCGGCATCGGCTATGTTGGTGCAGTGACTTCCGCCTGCCTGGCCCGGGACGGCTATCCCGTCATCGCGGTCGACCCCAACGCGGACAAGGTCGCCATGATCGAGAAGGGCCTGGCCCCGATCGTGGAGCCGGGGCTTGACGAGCTGATCCAGGACGCGGTGCAGGCCGGGCGCCTGGCCGCCACCGACGATGCCGCCTTCGCCATTGCCAACAGCGACCTGTCGTTCATCTGCGTGGGCACGCCCAGCCTGCTGAACGGCAACCTGGACCTCAGCTATGTCGCCCGGGTGTGCGAGGAGATCGGCACGGCACTGGCGGCCAAGGACGATTTCCACTCGATCGTCGTGCGCAGCACGATGCTGCCCGGCTCGATGGACGCGACCGTCATCAAGCTGCTGGAGCACTATTCAGGCAAGAAGGCGGGCAAGGGGTTCGGCATCGCCATCTATCCTGAGTTCCTGCGCGAAAGCACGGCGATCAAGGACTATGACTTCCCCGCCGTGGTCGTGATCGGGCGCCTGGACGACATCACGCTGGAGCGCATCCGCGTCCTGAACTCCCGGATCGAGGCACCGGAATTCGTCACCGACTACGCCACGGCGGAAGCGATCAAGTACACGAACAATGCCTGGCACGCGGTCAAGATCGTCTTCGCCAACGAAGTCGGCAATGTGTGCAAGGCGCTGAACCTGGACGGGCACGAGGTCATGCGCGCGCTGTGCATGGACAACAAGCTCAACATCTCGTCCGCCTACATGAAACCGGGCTTCGCCTATGGCGGCTCGTGCCTGCCCAAGGACCTGCGCGCCCTGCGCTACAAGGCGCGGCAGCTGGACGTCGCCCTGCCCATGCTGGAGGCGGCGGCCGAGTCGAACGAGCGGCAGATCGCGCGCGCCTTCGACATGATCGCGGCCCAGGGCAAGCGGCGCGTCGGCATGCTGGGCCTCAGCTTCAAGGCGGGCACCGACGACCTGCGCGAAAGCCCGCTGCTGGAAGTGGCCGAGCGCCTGCATGGCAAGGGCTACGACCTGCGGATCTATGACCCCAACGTGCATTATTCGTCGCTGAAGGGGGCCAACCTGCAGTTCGTGCGCTCGCACCTGCCGCACCTGTCGTCGCTGATGGTCCCCACGCCCGAGATCGTGGTCGACCATGCCGAGACGCTGGTGATCGGCAATGGCGACCCGCGCTTCAGCACCGCGCTGGAGGGGATGCGGCCGGAGCAGCAGGTGATCGACCTGGTCCGGGTCGGTGCCCTGGGCCGCTCGGCGCAGAACTATCACGGGATCTGCTGGTAAGCCCCAGGCCGTCCCGTCAGGGCCCGCGACGCCATGTTCGGCCTTGCCATCTATGCGCTGGTCCTGACCGTCCTGGTCCTGGCCACGCCCACCGACCTGTGGGATCCCGCCTCGCACCAGTTCATCTTCCTGATCGGGGCGGTGGCGGCCTGGCGCTATTCCTGGGGGGCGCTGCACCTGGTGCGCTCCCTGGTCTATCGCCTGGTGGTGTTCCCGCGCTGGCGCCGGCGGGCGGCGGCCCTGCCCGATGGCGGGCGGCCGCCGCACGTCTACCTGCTGCTGACCAGCTTCCGCATCGACACCGACACGACGTGGCGCGTCTACCGCGCCGCGATCGAGGAGGCAATCGCCTATGGCGCGCCGGCGACCATCGTCGCCTCCATCGTCGAGATGTCGGACCAGCGGCTGATCAAGGCGATCTTCGCGCGCGCCAACCCGCCGCCGCATGTCGAGCTGGCCTTCGTGCGGATCGCGGGCACTGGCAAGCGGGACGCCCTGGCCTTCGGCTTCCGGGCGATCTCGGCCCTGCGGCCGGCCGACAACGCCGTCGTCTGCGTCATCGACGGGGACACGATCCTGGAGCCTGGCCTGCTGGAGAAGTGTCTGCCGCTGTTCGACCTGTTTCCCAAGGCCGGCGCCCTGACGACGGACGAGGTCTGCGACGTCGAGGGCGCGCGCATCTTTCGCGAATGGTACGCGATGCGTTTCGCCCAGCGGCAGATCCTGATGTCGTCGCTGGGCCTGTCGCGCCGGGTGCTGACCCTGACCGGGCGCATGTCCGCCTTCCGCGCCCACCTGGTGACCGACCCTGAGTTCATCCGCACGGTCGAGGTCGACTATGTCGACCATTGGCGCCTGGGACGCTTCAAGTTCCTGACCGGCGACGACAAGTCGAGCTGGTTCCACCTGCTGCGCGACGGGTGGGAGATGCTCTACGTTCCCGACGCGCGCATCCGCACGGTGGAACATCCGCCCGACCCGCGCTTCGTGCCCGCGGCGACCATGCTGATGGTGCGCTGGTTCGGCAACATGCTGCGCACCAATGCCCGGGCGATCCGCCTGGGGCCGGGGCGGATGGGCCTGTTCGTCTGGTGGTGCATCCTCGACCAGCGCCTGTCCATGTGGACCAGCCTGGTGGGACCGGTCGCCGTCGCCGCGCTGACCATCACGCATGATGCGATGACGCTGCCGATCTACTTCCTGTGGATCGCCATCAGTCGCTACCTGCAGACGCTGATGCTGCTGACCGCGCGGCGCGACGTCTCCTGGTACTACCCGTTCCTGTTGTATTTCAACCAGATCTGGGGATCGGCCATCAAGACCTACATCCTGTTCCGCCTGGATCGCCAGAAATGGACGCGGCAGAAGACGACGACCGAGCGCGGCCTTTCGGCGCGCAAGGCCCAGGCCGTGGCCCTCGGCTCGGCCGGGATGCACGTCCTGACCTGCACGTCCTTCGTGCTTCTGGTCTTTGCCCTGGTTGGCGCGCTTCCACCTCTCGACCTCCACCTCCTGACCAGCTTGGTGCCGCAATGAGCCAGACGATTAAGCTTGGGCGCGCGGCTGCGCCTGCTCCCCGGGTCGTTCACGAAGCCGAGACGCATCGCCAGCACATCCGCCTGCGGCTGCCCGTCGACATCTATTTCGATGGGGAGAAGCATGCCGCGGCCGACTGGTCCGTCGCCGGCTTCTCGGTCGACGGCGTGCGCAAGCCGCGCCGCCTGGGCGACACGTTCAACGTGCGCCTGTCCTTCCCGCTCGAGACCTATTCCTTCTCCCTGGATACCCAGGCGGAGGTGCGCTTCTTCGATGCGGCGACGGGTCGGATGGGCTGTCGCTTCCCGCGGCTCAGCCATGGCGACCTGTCCCTGCTGCGTTTCATGGTCGACGCCTACATCTCGGGCGAGGTCGTGAATGCCGGCGACCTTCTGGAAGTGGTGCAGCGCGACAGCTTCGTCGCCCCGCGCAAGCCGCCGCCGGTGCCGGTGCCGGCAACGCTCGGCGGCCGCGTCGCCCGGACGGCGCGCCGCGTAACCGCAGGCGTTGCGCTGGGCCTGGTGGGCCTGGGCCTGGCCGGCTATGTCGGCTATGCCGTCTACCAGCGGACCTTCGTCGTCACCTATGCCGGGACGGTGTCCAGCCCCGACGTGCAGCTGGTCCGCGCGCCAAAGGCCGGCGTCTTCCACAGCGCCAACCTGCGGGTGCAGCAGGATGTGACGCCGCAGACCGTGATCGCCACGATCGAGGGTGCGGACGGCATCGACACCAGCGTCGCCAGCACGTGCGACTGCTTCGTGGGCGCGGCACCGATCCCGGAGGGCAGCGTCGTCTCCCGCGGGGAGGTCGTCGCCATGCTGGTGCCGCGCGGAGGCGAAGCAGTCGCCTCGGTCCGCCTGCCCATCGAATCCGCCCGCAATGTCGAGGCAGGCGATCGCGCCTCGATCGAGACGTTCGACGGGACGCCGATCCGCTGGGGCTCCGTTCGCCGCGTCGAGCGCCACGCGCCGATCGAGAGCAGCAGCCTGACGCCGCTGTCAGCCTCGTTCGCGGTGGTCACGATCGTGCCCGACGCGCCGTTGCCGATCGCCAATGTGGGCGAGCCGGTGGACGTGCGCATCCACACCGCGCGGCTGACCGCCTTTGGCCTGGGCGTCGCCCCGCGCGAGGCGGTGGCCGCACCCGTTCATTCCGCATCCCTGCAAACGTCCGCCCGCTAGCGAGGTCCGTTGCCATGACCGAAGTGACGACCATCCAGCCTGTGATCCTGTGCGGCGGCAGCGGCACGCGGCTGTGGCCGCTGTCGCGGACCGACATGCCGAAGCAGCTGCTGCCGCTGGCCGGCGACCGGACGCTGTTGCAGGAGACGGCGGCGCGGGCGACTGGCCCCGCCTTTGCCGCGCCGATGCTGGTCGCCGCCATGGCGCACCGCTTCCAGGTCGTCTCGCAGCTTGAGGCGATCCAGGTCTCGGACTTCGAGCTGATCCTGGAGCCGTGCGCGCGCAACACGGCGCCGGCGATCGCGCTGGCGGCGCTGCGCGCCTGTGCCCGGGATGGCGAATCGCTACTGCTGGTCATGCCTGCCGACCACATGATCCGGCGCAACGATCACTTCCTGGCGGCAGTCGAACGCGCCACCCATGCCGCACGCCTGGGCCATATCGTGACCTTTGGCATCCAGCCGACGGAGCCGGCAACGGGCTTCGGCTACATCGTGGCCGATCGCGCCGGCCTGCTGGCGCCGGGTTGCGCCCGGGTCGAGCGCTTCGTCGAGAAGCCGGACCAGGAGACGGCGGCGGGCCTGATCGCTGCCGGCAACTGCTCGTGGAACGCCGGGATCTTCCTGCTGCGCGCGGATGTCTGCCTGTCGGAGATCGAGCGCCACGCGCCCGAGGTGCTGGCCGCGTGCGAGGCGGCGCTGGAGGCGGGCCGCGTCGCCGGCCGCTTCGTCGAACCGGCGGAAGCGGCGTTTGCCGCGGCCCCGTCCATCTCGATCGACCATGCGGTGATGGAGCGGACGGAGTTCGCGGCCGTGGCCCCCGTCGACATGGGGTGGAGCGACGTGGGTTCGTGGAGCGCGCTGTGGGATGTCTCAACCCGCGGGCCCAGCGACAATGTCGTGGTGGGCGACGTCATCGCGGAGGATGTCAGCGGCTCCTACCTGCGCTCAGACGGTGCGCTGCTGACCGTCTTTGGCGTGCAGAACCTGGTCGTGGTGCGGACCGGCGACGCCGTCCTGGTGGCCGGACGGGAGCGGTCGCAGGACCTGAAGCGCGTGGTCGAGCGCCTGGCCGCCGCCAAGCGGACGGAGGTCGCCAGCCACAGCGTCGTCACCCGGCCCTGGGGCACCTACCAGTCGATCGCGCAAGGCAACGGCTACCAGGTCAAGCGCATCATCGTGCGGCCGGGGCAGAAGCTTTCGATGCAGTACCACCATCACCGGGCCGAGCATTGGATCGTGGTGCGCGGCACCGCGCGGGTCACCTGCGACGACGAGGTCAAGCTCTACCAGGAGAACCAGTCGACCTTCATCCCGCTGGGCGCCTGCCATCGGCTGGAGAACCCGGGAAAGATCGACCTGGAACTGATCGAGGTCCAATCCGGCACCTATCTGGGCGAGGACGACATCGTCCGGGTGCAGGACGTCTACGGGCGCGCGGCCGAATAGTGGCGCCGCACAGGGAAGGGCCCGCGATGCCGAGCCGATCCACCTCCGCGCGGCGCCTGGCCGTGGGCGGCCTGCTGCTGGCCCTGGCCGCGGCGCCCGCCCTGGCGCAGGAGGCCCAGCCCACGCCCGACGCGGTTCAGGCCCTGGTCGCGTCCGCCGGCAGCGAGGGCGACCTGGAAAAGCGCCTGGACCTGCTGTTCCAGGCGCTTTCCGCCTATGACGAACTGCGCACGTCCGACCAGGCCGCCATGCCGGCGGTGGAGGAGCAGGCCGCAGCCGCGGCACTGGCCGTGCTGGACGATGCCCAGGCCTTCGCCCGCCTGGCGGAGGGCGACCGCGAGCGCCTGGCCCCGTTGATCGCCCGCCTGCCCGACCCCGTCCGCCGGGTCGACCGCTATGTCGTCCTGGCGCAGCGGCAGCTGGACCAGGGTGCGGCCGACGGTGCCGTGGACACCCTGTCCGAAGCCGCCGCCAACCTGGCCATGGTCGAGGGCGCGGCTGATCGCGACCGCCTGGCGCAGACGATCATCGAGCATGCGATCCGCAGCACGGCGACCGGACGCCAGCGCGCCTGGCTGCTGGCCCGCGACCTGGCCGATCCGGCGCTGCGCGGCCAATTGCTGCGCGCCGTGTCGAGCGCCCAGGTCATGGCGGGGGAGGCGGCGCCAGAGTTGCGCGAGGTGCTGGCCGGCGATCCGTCGCCATCGCGCGATGCTGCCCTGGCACTGGTCACGCAGTTCTATACGACGGCCAAGCGCCATGACCTGGCGCTTGCGGCGGCGCTGGGCGTCGGCGACGACAATGCGGCCCGGCGCGATGCGCTGCTGCTGGCGATCCTGACCGACCAGGTGCAGCGCCGGGCCGATCCCGAACTGATCCTGGCCCCCTATGTGATGGCCGATCCGGCGGCGCGCGACCGCGGGTTCGAAATGCTGGCCCTGGCGGCGGTCGAGCGTCGTCGCATCTCCATTGCCCGGCGGGCCGCGCTGGAGATCGCGCAGGACGCTGGTGCGGCCCGGGCCTGGGCCGCCATCGCGGGATATCTGGGCGCGCAGAACTATGCGTTGCAGATGGCCGATGCCGTCGCCCGGGCGGAAGCTTCGGCCGCTCGGGTGACGGATGCCGCGACGCGCAGCCTGCTGGCCCGCGACATCGGCCTGGCGGCGCTGCAGGGCGGCGATCTGACGACCGCGCGGCGCGCGCTGGCGGATGCCACCGGGGCCGAGCAGGTGGCCCTGCTGACCCAGCTGGCGCTGGCCCAGGCGGCCCAGGACCGGCCGCAGGACGCGCGCGAGACGATCGACCTGATCGCCGAACCCGCCGCGCGCGATGCCGCCCTGGTCGGGCTGGCGACGGCCTTTGCCGCGCGGGGCGAGGTGCCGGAGGCCGAGCGCGTCCGCGCCCAGGTCCGCGATCCCGCGCGCCAGGCCCTGGCCACGGTGCCGATCGCCCTGCGCCGCGCGCGAGAGCAGGGGGCGGGTGCCGCCCTGCCGCTGCTGCGACCGCTGGTCGGCGTGGCGGGGCAGGCGTCCGACCCGGTCGTCGCCGACACGCTGCGCCTCGGCCTGGCGGGTGCGCTGGCCATGCTGGGCGACACGGCGGCGGCCGACGGCCTGGCCACGGCCATCGCCGATCCGGCATTGAAGATCCAGGCCGTCGCGCGCATCGCCGCGGCGGAGGCGGCCCAGGGCCAGACCGATGCCGCCCAGGCGCGCATCGCGGCCGAGCAGGACCCGGAGCGACGCGCCGTCATCGCCCAGCAGGTGGCCCAGGCCATGGGCGAGGCTGGCGCCTTTCGCGAGGCGCTGGCCGTCGCCGACAGGATCACCGACTGGCGCCGGCGCGGCAGCGCGATGCGCTCCATCGCCGAGGATCACGCCCGGGCGCGCGATGTCTATGACCTGTTCCAGCGCGATGCCGATCCGCAGCCGGCGGTCATGGCCGCGGCCGAGGCGACGCGGCCGCCCGTGGCGCAGACCGACAGCTATGCGGTGCACCGCCTGCCCATTTCCACCCTGGGCGATACCGTACCCGCCCTGCCGCCGCTGAAGCGCTACACCGACTCCGCGATCCGCGCCCTGGTCCCCCCGGTCGATCCGGGCAAGGTCCACGTCGTGCCGCTGATCTATGACACCTATAACGAGAAGTTCGTCTCTGCCGTGCTGTACCGGCCGCGGCCGGAGGACGAGAGCGCCGTCCTGCTGGCGCCCGACGAGCGCTTTCCCCGCTATGTCTACCTGGAATCGGGGACGTTCGACCTGCCCGGCGTCGCCCGCCAGCTGGAGGCGCAGGGCCGCGCCGACCTCCTGGCCCAGGTGGGCAAGGTCTATACGCTGCGCGCGCCGCTGCTGATCGGGCCGCGTGCCTCCCTCGTCGTGTCGGGGGCCGATGTGGCGGAACTGCGCATGGACACCAATGCCGGCAGCTATGTCGTCAATGCCGGCAAGCTCTATGTCGCCGACACGGTCCTGCGCAGCTGGGACGCGGCGGCCCAGGCGACCAGCCTGCTGACCTATGAGACGCGGCGCACCTTCCGCCCCTTCCTCACGACCTGGAGCGGGTCCGAGCTCTATATTACCGGGACCCATGTCGACGGCCTGGGCTATGCCAATGGCAAGGCCTATGGCCTCAGCTACAGCGCCGGGCCCAAGCAGATCGTGCAGCCGCGCGGCGGCTATGCCCGCAGGCCCACCGGCGCGGTTGTCGACAGCCTGATCGAGCACAACTACTACGGCTTCTACAGCTACGAGGCGGACGACGTGGCCGTGGTGGGCACCGAACTGGCCCACAACCTGGTCTATGGCATCGATCCGCACGACCGGTCGCGCCGCCTGATCTTTGCCTATAACACCGCCCGCGCGAACGAGCACAAGCACGGGATCATCATCAGCCGGGAAGTCGACGACAGCTTCATCGTCGGCAATGTCAGCTATGGCAATGGCGGGTCGGGTATCATGATCGACCGAACCAGCGTCAACACGCTGGTCTATGCCAACCTGGTCTTCGACAACAAGGCCGACGGCATCACGCTTTACGAGAGCGCCTGCAACCTGGTCGCCGGCAACGTGGTCGAGGACAATGGCCGCGAAGGCATCAAGTTGCGCAACAGCTGGGATGTCGCCCTGTTCCGCAACGTGGTGCGGCGCAATTCGGGCAGTGGCGTCAACGCCTATGTCGCGGTGCTGGAACAGTCTTCCGCGGCGGAGACGCGCGACTTCGCGCTGGACCCCTATGTCCGCCACGGCTCCAGCGTGATGATCGGCAACGACTTCGCCGACAATGGCAAGGGCGGCATCTCCAGTAACGGCTTCAGCTGGCTGGCGCTGCGCGGCAACCGGGTGGAGGGGGCGGGCAACCGGACCCTCGCCGGGGACTTCAAGCACGCGGTGGGCAGCGCCGTTGCCGACTCCCCCACGGGCGTCGCGCTGGCGCTGAACTGCGCGGCCCCGCCGCCGCCCGCGACCTGCGCGCTGCGCGCCGGGGGCGTGTTCGCGGGCGATGCCCTGGCCTCGATCCTGGCGGCGCAGACGATGCCGGGGCCGGCCTGCACCGCGCAGGAGGCGCCGGCCGCGGCGCCCGACACGCTGGAGGATGCGGACCCGGCGGGGGCCGAGGTCGGCCCCGACGCGGCCGATGCCGGGACCGGCGGCGAGGTCTTGCCCGAGGATACGGCGGCACTCCCCGACCTTGACGAGGCCCTGGGCGACGATACGACCGCGGCCCTCCCCGAGCCGCCGCTGAACGAGGCGACGCACACGGCCACGGCGCACAGCAGCACGCTGCCCGCCTTCGGGGTGATCGAATGAGCAGCCTGGCCGACTGGGAAATCGCGGAGGGGCTGGTTGCGCGGCCCGCGGCACGGAACCAGGGTGCGGCATCCCTGCGCCGGGTGAGGGCGTGGCTGCTGCCGGTCTGTGCCGCAGGCCTGCTGGGCCTCTACGCCGCCGGTGCCTGGAGCCTGTTCGATCGCTATGCCTGGCACAGCGAGGACGCGCTGAAGGCAGCGACCGACGCGGCCCTGGACCGTGCCGCGGCCGAGCGCGGGGCGGCGGCGCTGGACATGGTCCGGACGGCGGCGGCGCGGGATCCGTCCTTTGCCGACTATGCGGTGGGGCGTGCGCTGTCGGCCGGCCTGGACCGACCGTCCGGCGCGGTCCCCGATTTCGAGGCGGCGGCCCGGTCCTTTGCCCAGGCGGCCGCGACACCCGGCCCGGGCCAGGCGCGGGCCAGCTATGAACTGGCCAACCTGATCGTTACCGGCCGCGTACAGGGCCGCACCCTGGGCGAGGCCGCGCGCCTGCTGGAACGCGCGGCCGACCAGCAGTACCGCCCGGCGCAATATGCCCTGGGACGCCTCTATGAACTGGGCCAGGGCGTGCGGCAGGACATCGGCCGTGCCGCGGCCCTGTACGAGAAGGCGCGCAACTCGATTCCCGATGCCGCCCTGGCCATGGCGTCGCTCTACCGCGCCGGCCGCATCGCGCCGCCCAGCAGCCGCGCCGTGGCGGACCAGGTCGACCTGGCGCTGTACCTCTACCGCCAGCGTGTCGAGCGCGGCTCGGTCGGGGCGATGCTGGCCTTGGCCGATCTCTATTCCAGCGGCACCTGGCTGACCCGGGACCCGGGGCAGGCCCTGTACTGGACCGAAAGGGCGGCCAATTCCGGCGACGGCGATGCACGCTTCCGGCTGGCCATGCTGCTGCGCCAGGCGGACGCCTCACCCGCTGCGGCGCAGCCCGACCTGGCGCGGTCCAACGGGCTGCTGACGGCCCTTGTGGCCGAGGGCGACCTGCGCGCCGTGGTCGAACTGGCGCTGGCCTATCGCGCGGGCAGGGGCGTCGACCTGGACACGGACCGTGCCACGGCCATGCTGCGCACCGCCGCGGCACGCGGCTCGATCGATGCCATGAACGCGCTGGCCCAGGGCTATGAACTGGGTCTGGGCGTGCGCCAGGATCCGCGCGCCGCGCTGACCTGGTGGCGCCGTGCGGCCGACGCGGGCAGCACCAGCGGTGCCTATGCGCTGGGCCTGGCCTATGCCGCGGGCGACGTGGTGCCAGGCGACGCCCGGGCCAGCTATGACTGGTTCAGGCTGGCGGCGCAGCGCGGGTCCAGCTCCGCCATGGTCCACGTGGCGCGCGCGCTGACCCGTGGCATCGGCGTGGCACCCGACCCGCGGGAGGCGACGGCCTGGCGCGTCCGCGCGGTGGAGGCGGGGGCCCGCCAGCCCGACCTGATGATGCTGGTCGCGCGCCAGTACCAGCGGGGCGAGCACGTCCAGCACGACGATTCCGCCGCCTTCGACTGGTACCTGCGCGCGGCCCAGATGGGCAAGCTGCGCGCCATGCTGGAGGTCGCCAATGCCTATGCCCAGGGCATTGGCGTGCGCCATGACCCGCGCGCGGCCCTGGACTGGTATCGCAGGGCCAGCGACCTGGGCTCTACCCAGGCGGTCAACCGGCTGGGCCGGGCCTATGCCGCGGGGTTCGGCGTGCCGCTGGACCGGCGCGGTGCATTCCGCGCCTTCCAGCAGAGCGCGCGCCAGGGCGACCCCGCCGGAATGTTCGAGACGGGTCGCGCCTATGCGATCGGCCTGGGGACGCCGGCCGATCCGGACCTGGCGCTGGCCTGGTGGCGCCGCGCGTCCGATGCCGGGGACAACCGCGCAATGACGGAAGTGGGCCAGGCCTATCTGCGCGGCTTCGGCGTGGCGCGCGATCCTGCCATGGCTGTCCGCTGGTTCCGGCGCGCGACCGAGGCCGGCAACGGCGAAGGTGCCTACCTGCTGGCCATGGCCCACCTGTCGGGCGTGGGCGTGCCCCAGGACCGGGAAGAGGGCGTGCGCCTGCTGTTCCGGGCCTGGGAGCAGAACTACGTGCGCGCCAAGATCGAGCTGGCCCGCCTGGGCCGCATGCCGCATCCCGGCGCCGCCGGCTTGCGGCAGCACTGACGGCACCGGCCATGCAGGCACCCGCGATGCGCAACGCCATCCTCCTGGCCGTCGCCCTAATGGCGTTCGGCGCTCTGCCGGCCCGGGCGGCGATCCAGCCGCCCTTCGCCGTGGCCGATGCCCGCCAGCGCTATGCGGAAAAGCCGGACGATGACTTCACCTGCAAGGCGCCGCCCCAGCCGGTGATGACGCTGCGCATGAACAGCCGCTATCGCCCCGATGTG
Source organism: Zavarzinia sp. CC-PAN008 (assembly GCF_051903925.1). Lineage (GTDB taxonomy): Bacteria > Pseudomonadota > Alphaproteobacteria > Zavarziniales > Zavarziniaceae. Next base: position 748,876 of record NZ_CP173678.1, on the reverse strand, counting down.
CCGGGACGCGCCGATGTCGACCCCGCGGCCGAGCGCGCCTACGAGGAGGCGATGGCGCCCCTGCGCGCCTATGCCAAGGGATTGACCAAGCTGGCCAATACCTATGTCCGGTCGCAGCCGTCGGACCCGCGCCTGGCATCCTGCGTGCTCGACTGGCTCGACACCTGGGCCGCGGCCGGCGCGATGCAGGGCCCCGCGTCCTCGCAGGGGGAGGCGGCGCGCAAGTGGACGCTGGCGACGCTGGCGACAAGCTATCTGCAGGTCCGCGCCGAGCCGGGGCTCGACCCCGCGAAGCAGGCGCGGGTCCTGGCCTGGATCCGGGTCCTGGCGGACACGGCCCGGCACGACTACTCGACCGGGACCGACCGGGGCAGCCGCAACAACAACCACCTCTACTGGGCCGCGTGGGGCGTGGGGGCGGCCTCGGTCGTGCTGGACGACCGGGCGCTGTTCGACTGGGCGATGGCGGGCTACCGCCGCGGCATCGAACAGGTCGAGGCCGACGGCACCCTGCCGCTTGAGATGGCGCGCAAGCAGCGCGCGCTGGCCTATCACGTCTATGCGATCGGGCCGCTGGTCATGCTGGCGGAACTGGCGGCGGCCAATGGTGTCGGTCTCTATGGCGAACGCGACGGCGCCCTGCGCCGGCTGGTCGACGTGACCCTGTCCGGCCTGGACGACCCCAGCCTGTTCGCCGCGAAGTCGGGCCATGCCCAGGACATGGATGCTGCCTGGTCGCCGGGCCAGATGATGTGGCTGATCCCCTATGCCGGGCGCTTCCACGACGCCCGGGCCCTGGCCCTGATCGACAAGTTCCGGACTGTCCCCTCGACCCGGGTGGGCGGGGACACGCGCCTGCTCTATGGCGCGCTGCTGCGGATGACGGCCGCGAACGATCCCCGCCGCCAGGACGATTCCGGCGACGACGATGCGGGCGATGACTAGCGCGCCGCGGTCACGCCGTCTGGCCGCGCTCCAGGCCGACGACATTGTCCGCGCCCACCTGCTCGACGCTGAGGAACGCGTTCAGCAGGGCGCAGCCCGGCGTGCTGGCCTGGCGGAAGATCTCGGCCCCGCTGGCCATGGTGATCCCACCCAGCGCGATGCCGGGGCTGCGGCTGTCCCGGGCGTTGGCGATGAACAGCCGGGCGCTGGGATAGACCTTCTCGATCAGGACGATGGTCGCCTCGATCCAGGCCTTGGCATCGACCAGGCGCAGGAAGCGCAGCCATTCCTTGTCATAGATCGACGCCTTGCCCAGGTAGAGTTCCCAGCAGCGGACCAGCACGTCGGCGCGCAGCTCGTTGTCCGCCTCGATCTGGCGCAGGATCGCGGCCGCCTTGGGAATGCGCAGTTCGGCTGCCATGCCCCTGGACCCCTCGACCGCGCGCTCGCCCTCGGTCGCCACTGGTGCAACCCTTCCTTGTGCCAAACCTGGCCTCCCCGATCCGCCGAGACTAGCCCAAGCCATGCGGCAGTCGGCAAGCGAAAATCCGCTGGTTTCAGTACGACGCCGGGACCGTTGCTGGATTGCCAGCAACCCGCACGGGTGAATGACAGGCGCGGCCGGCGCCACGAGGTGCCCGGCGGCCGCAGCGGACTGGCCGCGGCGGCGATCATGTGCAGCAGAGGAGGCTGACGATGCAGGCGGAACGGCTCTTGGTTCCAGGTCCGGCTGACGGGCCGGCACTCGATCCCGACATGCTGAAGGGGGTCAGGATCGCGGTCCTGCTGCCCTGCTACAACGAGGAGCGGACGATCGCGGCGACGATCCGCGCCTTCAACCAGGCCCTGCCGGGAGCGGAGGTCTATGTCTTCGACAACAATTCGCGCGACGGCACGGTGACGGAGGCGATCGGAGCCCGCGCCATCGTCCGGCGCGAGACCCTGCAGGGCAAGGGCAACGTGGTGCGTCGCATGTTCGCCGACGTCGATGCCGACGTCTACGTGATGGCGGACGGCGACAATACCTATGACGCGGCGCAGGCACCGCAGCTGATCCGCCGCCTGCTGGACGATCACCTGGACATGGTGGTCGGCAGCCGCGCGCCAACCGAGGATCCGGCCGCCTATCGCCGGGGCCACAAGTTCGGCAACCGCATGCTGACCGGCTGCGTTGCCCGGATCTTCGGCAATCGCTTCCACGACATGCTGTCGGGCTACCGGGTGTTCTCGCGCCGCTTCGTGAAGTCGTTTCCCGCTTTGTCCAGCGGGTTCGAGACGGAGACGGAACTGACCGTCCACGCGCTGCAGCTGAAGATGCCCTGCGCTGAGATCCAGACCGCCTATGGCGCGCGGCCCGAAGGGTCGACCAGCAAGCTGGCCACCTATCGCGACGGGTTCCGGATCCTGCGCACCATCATCCTGCTGTTCAAGGAAGAGAAGCCGCTTCAGTTCTTCTCGTTGATCTTTGCCGGCTTCTTCCTTGTGTCGCTGGCCCTGGCGGGTCCTGTCTTCGTCGAATATGCCCAGACCGGCCTGGTGCCGCGCCTGCCGACCGCCGTGCTGTCGGCCAGCACGATGCTGCTGGGCTTCCTGTCGCTGGCCTGCGGCATGATCCTGGACACCGTCGCGCGCGGCCGGCGCGAGGCCAAGCGCCTGCACTACCTGAACCTGGCTCCCCGCGCCGCCCGTTGAACGCACGCAGTCGCCACCGGCGCGCACACGCCCCGCGGTCACGCCGCGGGGCGTCCTGCATCAGGGGGGCTTCAGGGCGTCAGGACCAGGCAGGCTGCGCCTGGCGCTGCGGCGTCCGCAGGGCCCGGCCCGCGCGCAGCGCGACCAGCCACAGCATGGCGACGGCGGCCAGCGGCACCACCACCAGCGGCCGCACCATGAACTGGGCGTGGATGAAGGCGTGATTCTGGAACAGCAGGTACCAGGCCAGGACCGGCATCGGCACCAGGAATGTCAGCACCGCGCTTTCACGCTCGGCGGCCGTGCGGGCAAGCCCCAGGCAGATGAACAGGCCCAGCAGCAACCAGCCGAACAGCGCCAGCAACACGCCCGCCGCGGTCACCGCGTCGGGCAGGCCGATATGGACGGCGTTCTGCAGCAGGTTGTCGGCCACGTCGCCCAGTGTCAGCGTGGTGGTGTCGCCGGTGGCGACGCCGGCGCTGCCGCGCGACGTGCTCATGCGGGCGGCCAGGGCGTGAAAGAAGTTGCCGATGACATCATGCTTGTCGGCCAGGGCGACGGCGGTGGCCACCTGATGGACGGCGAAGGTCGACACCACGGTCCCCAGATAGGCGCCAAGCACCAGGACCGCGTCGCCATAGGCGCTGGTCCGGGGTGCAGCCTCCGCCTCCACGTCCGGCCGCGCGCGGGCGATGGCGATCAGCGCCAGCAGCAGCGACGCGCCCACCGGCAGGTAGCCGCACAGGAACTCGAACACCGTGGTGGCGGCGCCGAACACGCTGGCGGCCAGGATCATGCGGCTGCGGCGCAAGGGGAGCGCTGCGCGGTCGGCCCAGCACCACCACAGCAGCAGCAGGGCCAGCACCAGGATCGACGGCGCGTGCGACGCCGACTGCCCGAAATAGCTGAGGCCGAAGAATCCCAGGAAGGCCATGGCCAGCAGGGCATAGGCCACCTGCGGCCGGGCGACGGCCGGCAGCGGTCCGGCTCGACGCAGCAGCAGCATGGCGCAGATCGCGACGACCAGGACGAAGCCGCCATGGCTGACGGCCTTCAGCACCGCGCGCGCCTCCGCCACCGGCAGCAGCGAGAGCAGCCCGATCGCCACGGCACGGTAGCCGTGGACATAGCGCAGGTAGTTGTTCTCGGTGAACTGCAGCATCGGGTCCTGCGTGACCCAGTCGCGCAGCATCTCGCAATTGCCCAGGCCCCGCCGCCCGACCTCGCCCGTGCGCTGTCCGGTGAAGGCGAACAGAATGGGGTCGTCCGGCACCCGCGCCGCCATGTCATAGATCAGGCAGTCGTTCGTCTGGTGCGAGCCCATGACCGAATCGCCGCGCCGCACCTCGTTGAGTGCCAGGTCACCGCTGGCGAAGGCGTCGCGCAGGTGCTCGCGGATCGGCGCGCGGTCGACCGCGAACAGCGCCAGATTGGTGCCGTAGTTGAGGGCCAGCACCGCTGCACTGACCAGCAGCGCCAGGACAGCCACATGACCAAAGCGACCCACCAGATCCCGCGCACCGGTAATCGGGCTATCCAGGTTTCGAAGCCTCGCCATCCCGGACGCTCTCCTTGCAAGCAGGACATGGGCACCCGGTCGACCTTGACAGAAGCCCAAGGGTGCACCGCAACATGCTAGGGGTGGCGATCGACAGGGGTCAAGCGAAGCCGCCGCCGACGTATGCGGTGCATGTCGCATATCACGAGAAAATCGCAGAACAGGAATGCTGCTCTGCGGCATTGAACGGACGGACAAGGCGCGTGGGCGTTGGGCATCGACGATCCGGGGGAACGGACTTGGCTTCAGGCAACAATTCTGTGAACCGCCGGCGCCTGTGGGATGGGGCCAGCGCCGTCGTCCTGGCGCTGGCCTTGGGCTGGACCGGGACGGCCCTGGCCAGCTCCCCGTCCGGCCCGCCCCGCGTCCTGCTGGCGCAGGCGATCCTGGCGCCCGGCCCGGACGAACCGGCGGATGCCAGCCTGGACCAGGCCAGTGCCGCGATGCGCGCCGGCCGGCTGCAGGAGGCCGAGCAGGGTTTCCGCGCGATCCTGGCCGGACCCGGTGCGCAGGACCTGCGCCTGGCCAACATGGCGCGCCTTGGCCTGGCCGACACGCTGATCCGCCTGGACCGCATGGGCGAGGTCGCGGCCCTGCTGGACTATGTGGCGCGGACGCAACCCACACCCCGCGTCCAGGCCCGCGTTGCCGCCTTGCGCCAGCGCATGGCCAGCAGCGGCCAGCGTGCGGCCGAGCGCCAGGCGCGCGAGGCCCGGCGCCAACTGCTGGCCACGTTCGGCGACGACGTCAGCCCGGCGGCCCAACGCCGCGCCGCTGCCGCCGCGGCGGCCAACCCGGGCGACCTCGACCTGCAGGCGGAATATGCCCGCTATCTGCGACGGGCGGGTGACCTGGACGGCGCGCGGCGCCTGGCCCAGCGGGTCGCGGCCGCATCCCCCGCCGGCACGGTGGCGGGGGCACGGGCGCGCTTCGTCCTGGCCGACCTTGCCGTCCTGGACCAGGATCGCGCGCGCGCCCGTGCCCTGATCGCCGAGGTGCGCGCCGCGCGGAGCGATGCGGAGGTCGGGCGCGTCGCGGCGCGGCTTGAGGAGCGTATCGCGGATCAGGAACTGGCCGTTCGGCGCGATGCGGTGGCCGAGGGCCTGGGCGCCGAGCCGACGGCGGAGGCCCTGGCCCGCGGGGACCAGGCGCTGGCCGCGGATCCCGGCAACCTGTCCCTGCGCCTGCGGCTGGCCGGCTTGCTGGTCCGTGCCGGGCGGGTGCAGGAGGCGGATACGCTCTATGACCAGGGTCGGACCCTGGCGCGCAACGACCCGGGCGCGCTGGAGCGGATCGAGTTCGCGCAGATCGCCTCCCTGTCGGCACGCGGCCAGTTCGACGCGGCGCGCCTGCGCCTCGCCGCCCTGGCCGGTCGGATCGCGCCAGAGCGCATGGACCGGGTGAGGCAGGCGAACGGGAGGATTGCCGCCGACGAACTGGACTTCACGCGCCGCCAGGCCGTGGCCGCCCTGGGCGAGGTGCCAGGCGAAGCGGCGGTCGCGACGGGGCAGGCGAGCCTTGCGGCGGATCCGGGAAACCTGGATTTGCGCGTGAAGCTGGCCGGCTTCATCGACCTGCTGGGCCGCACGGCGGAGGCGGAGCAGCTGCTTCAGGCCGCGCCGGACCTGTTCGAAGCCCCGGTGGCCAGCCGGGTCCAGCTGGCGCTGGCGTCGCTGGCGCTGCGCCGCGACGACATCGCCCTGTCCCGCCAGCGCGTCGCCGCGGCGCGCGCGCTGGATGCCGCGCCTGGCAGCGCGGCGCGGGCCGATGCCCTGGAGCAGCGCATTGCGGAGCGGGAGGTGCGCCTGGCCCAGATTGCGCAGGCCGACGCCATCGCGGCCCTGCCGATCGGCGAGGGGATCGCGCAGGCCGAGGCGATCCTGGCCCAGGATCCGACCAACGTGCCCGTGACGCTGGCCTATGCCGACAAGCTGGGCCGGGCGCTGCGCTTCGCCGAGGCGGAGCAGGTGCTGCGTGACCTGGCCGCCCGGGCTGACGCGGCGCAGGACCCGGGCCTTGCGGCGCGGGCGCAGTTCGGCCTGGCCAACCTGTCGCTGCGCCAGGATCGGCCCTCCGCCGTCGAGCCGCAGCTGGCCGCGATCGAGGCCGGGCCGGCCGGAGCCGAGCAGGCGGAGCGCCTGGCCGACTATCGCGCCCGTGTGGCTGAGCGCCTGGACCCCCAGCCCCTGCGCGGCCGCGTCACCCTGGGCGTGGGCCATACCAGCGACGTGGTCAGCGCGATCACCATCCTGGAGGACGAGGACGACCTGACCGGCTTCGCCCGCACCGGCCGGGCCAGTCCCGAGTTCCGCCTTGGCGCCGCCCTGGAGCATCGCCACGTCCTGGACGGCGACGGCAACTACCTCAGCACCCAGGGCCGTGTCGACCAGACGCTGTTCCCCGACCTCAGCGAACTGGACGGGACGCAGGTCGCACTCTCGACCGGACCCAGCTATGCCCTGGACGGCCGCTGGAACCTGGATGCCCAGATCGGCTACACGCTGCGCCTGCGCGGCTATGACTTCAGCCGCGCGGTGGTCAGCCTCAACACCCAGGCGCTGTACCGCTTCACCCCCTGGCTGCAGGCCGGTGCCCGCTATGCTCTGGCCAGCCACGACGACGGCAATTCCGACCGCGACGGCATCGTCAACGATGGCCGCCTGCTGGCGAACATCGACCTGACGCCGGTCGACCGGATCGCGCTGGCGGGCATCGTCCGCAACGAGAACTTCAACGCGCGGCCCGAGGACAGCCTGGGCTTTGCCGGCTCCATCGCGTGGCGCCACGACTTCGCGATCGGCAACCTCACCGGCTTCTATGGCGAGGTGGGCCTGGGCTATGGCGAGACGGACTACGCCGCGGCGACATCGCGGCCAGAGGATCGCGGCGTGGCGCGCCATGACCGGATCAGCACCCTGGACCTGACCCTGGGCCGCACGTTCGACGACCGGCAGTGGATCGTCGAGGCGTCGTTCCGCGCCTATGACCGGGATTCCAACCTGGACCGGCTGGACCGCAATTATGAGCGGTTCCTGCTGACGATCACCCGCGCCTTCTGACGGGTGCAGGCTTGGCCCGGCCCGCCGACCGGCGGCCGCGGCAGTTGCGTAGGAGCAGGCTGATGACGATGCGCGCCCCGATCCTTGCCCTGCTGGTCCTGCTGGTGCCTGTGGGGTCGTCCTGGGCGGCGGCCCTGCAGCCGCCCTTCGACGTGGCCGCGGCGCGCTCGCGGGCGGGGGAGCCGGCCCGCGACAGCTTTGCCTGCCGGTCGCCGCCGGAGCCGGTGCGCGACCTGGTGATGCGCAGCAAGTACAAGCCCAACACCGACAGCACCGAGATCGACAGGGACCAGGAGGCGGCCAACCGCGCGGCCGACAAGCCGATCCGCGACTTCGCCAACGGCCTCACCAAGATGGCCAATGCCTATGTCCGGTCGCAGCCTCCCGCGCCGCCGGTCGCCGCCTGTGCCGTCACCTGGCTGGCCGACTGGGCGCGCGCCCAGGCGCTGACACAGCCGCCCGACGCCAACGCCGCGGTGCGTGCCTGGAACCTGCCGACCTTTGCCATGGCCTGGCTGCAGGTCAGGGATGATCCGGCGATCACGGACGCCGACCGCAACGCCATCCTGGCCTGGTTCCGGGTCCTGGCGGAGAACATCGTCGCGACGGTGGATGCCGATCCGGACCGGGCCAGCCACAACAACAACCATCGCTACTGGGCCGGCTGGGCCGTCATGGCGGCGGCGGTCGCGCTGGACGACCGGCCCCTGTTCGACTGGGCGGTCGAAAGCTATCGCGTCGGCATCCGGCAGGTGACGGCGGACGGCACGCTGCCGCTTGAGCTGCATCGCCGGCAGCGGGCGCTGGGCTATCACCTCTTCGCCCTGGCGCCCCTGGTCTACATGGCCGAGACGGCGGCGGCCAACGGCCTCGACCTCTATGCCGAGAACGGCAATGCCCTGCTGCGGCTGGAGCGGCGCACCCTGGACGGGCTCCACGACCCCGCCCCGTTCCAGGCCCTGACCGGCTTTGGCCAGGACCTGCGGCGGCAGGGGAGCGCCAGCCAGATGGCCTGGCTGGTGCCCTTTGCCCGCCGCTTCCCGGAACCGCGGCTCAGCCAATGGCGCTCGGCACTGGACCGCTTCAGCGCTCCCGCCGCCGGCGGCGATACCGAACTGCTCTACGGCCCCCTGCCGGGGCGCTGACCGCAGGGGCAGGCGTTCTGCGCTACTTCGCGGCGATGACCGCGATCTCGATGATGTACTCGGGCGCCACCAGGTCAGCCTTGACCGTCGCGCGCGCCGGGCCGCAGCCCTTTGGCATCCAGGCTTCCCAGGCGGCATTCATCGCGCCCAGGTTGGCCAGGTCGGTGATGTAGATCGTGGCGGCCAGGATCTTCGTCTTGTCACTGCCGTGCTGGGCCAGCAGGCGGTCGATGGAGCCGAGCACGTCCTGCATCTGGCCCGCGAAGTCGTGGGCCGGATCGCCCACCTGGCCCGCCAGATAGATCGTGTCGCCATGAACCACGGCCTGGCTCATCCGCGCATTGGTCTCGAACCGCGTCACCGTCATGGCTGCCCTTCCCGATTGCTGCTGCACTGCGAAGGCAGGCATCCTAGTCTGGCCCACCCTCGCGGCAAGAGGCGGATTGCGCCTTTTGTGCTATAGGGCCCGCGATTGCGGGCCCGCAGGGGGTCCATTCAACCGGTGAAAGGTCTTGGTCCCATGAGTGTCGAGCTTGCCCAGGTGCCCGCGGTACGGCTGACCCTGCCCGACGGCAGCGTCAAGACCTTCGCCGCTGCGCTCACTGGCGCCGAGCTTGCGGCAAGCATCGGCCCGGGCCTTGCCAAGTCGGCCCTGGCGATCGAGGTGGACGGCCGGCAGCGCGACCTCTCCCACCGGCTTGAGGGGGAGCACGCCGTCCGCATCATCACGCGCAAGGATCCGGAGGCGCTGGAACTGCTGCGCCACGACGCGGCGCACGTCATGGCCGAAGCGGTCAAGGAACTGTTCCCCGAGACGCAGGTGACGATCGGTCCTGCGATCGAGGACGGCTTCTACTACGACTTCGCGCGGCCGACGCCCTTCTCGCCCGATGACTTGGCGCTGATCGAGCAGCGCATGCGCGAGATCGTCGCCCGCGACGAGGCGATCGTGCGCGAGGACTGGCAACGCGACGACGCGGTCGCCTTCTTCAAGGAGCAGGGCGAGCACTACAAGGCCGAGATCATCGCCTCCATTCCGGACGGGGAGGAGATTGGCCTCTATCGCCAGGGCGGCTTCATCGACCTGTGCCGGGGGCCGCATCTGCCCTCGACGGCGAAGCTGGGCAACGGCTTCAAGCTGATGAAGCTGGCGGGCGCCTATTGGCGCGGCGACCATCGCAACCCGATGCTCCAGCGCATCTATGGCACGGCCTGGCGCGACGAGAAGGAGCTGGCCGCCTACCTGACCCGGCTGGAGGAGGCGGAGAAGCGCGACCACCGCCGCCTGGGCCGCGAGATGAACCTCTTCCACCAGCAGGAGGAAGGGGCCGGCATGGTGTTCTGGCACCCGCGCGGCTGGACGCTCTACCGCACGCTGGAGCGCTACATGCGCGGTCAGCTGGAAGAAGCCGGCTATGTCGAGGTGAAGACGCCGCAGCTTCTCGAAAACCGCCTGTGGGTCGCCTCCGGCCACTGGGAGAAGTTCCGCGAGGCGATGTACGTCACGGAATCGGAAGAACGCCTGTTCTGCCTGAAGCCGATGAACTGCCCGTGCCACGTGCAGATCTTCAACCAGGGTCTGACCAGCTATCGCGACCTGCCGATCCGCATGGCGGAGTTCGGCTCGTGCCACCGCTACGAACCCTCTGGCGGCCTGCACGGCATCATGCGGGTGCGCAACTTCACGCAGGACGACGCCCACATCTTCTGCACCGAGGACCAGGTGGAGGGGGAGTCGGTGCGTTTCTGCGAACTGCTGAAGCGGATCTACAAGGACCTGGGCTTCGACGACGTCCTGGTGAAGTTCTCGACCCGGCCGGACGTCCGCGCCGGCACGGACGAGACCTGGGACAAGGCCGAGGCCGCCCTGCTGGCCGCGGCCCGCGCGGCGGGGATCGAGCCGGTGCTGAACCCGGGCGAGGGCGCCTTCTATGGGCCCAAGCTGGAATTCACGCTGCGCGACGCGATCGGCCGCGAATGGCAGTGCGGCACGCTGCAGATGGACTTCGTCCTGCCCGAGCGGCTGGGCGCCAGCTATATCGGCGAGGACGGGGCAAAGCACCGGCCGGTGATGCTGCACCGCGCGATCCTGGGCACGTTCGAGCGCTTCATCGGCATCCTGCTGGAGCACTATGCCGGCCGCCTGCCGCTGTGGCTGGCGCCGGTCCAGGTCGTGGTGGCGACGGTCACGCAGGACGGCGATGCCTATGCGCAGGAGGTGGCCGCGGCGCTGAAGGCGGCGGGCCTGCGGGCCGAGGTCGACCTGCGCAACGAGAAGATCGGCTACAAGGTGCGCGAGCACACGCTGGCCAAGGCGCCGATCCTGCTGGCCATCGGCAAGCGCGAGGCGGAAGAACGGACGGTCGCCCTGCGTCGCCTGGCGGGCGGCGCGCAGCAGACCCTTGCTCTCGATGACTGCCTTGCTATGCTCCGGGCTGAAGGTTCTGTGCCCGCCTCTTCCTGAGGGGCGTGCATTCGCCTATATCACATGAGACTGGACCCGGCCGTGTTGGCGGATGTGCCACCAGGGCGCCGCCAACCAGCCTTTTTGGGAGGATTTGTCTATCGCTCGCCCAATGATTCTTACACCGCCGACTCGCGAGGGTCCCCGCGTCAACGACCAGATCAGTGCGGCCAAGGTGCGCCTGATCGACGAGACGGGCGAAAACCGCGGCGTGGTGTCCTTCTTCGAAGCCTTGAACCTGGCGGAAATGGCGGGTCTTGACCTGGTCGAGATCTCTCCCAATTCCGATCCGCCGGTTTGCAAGCTGCTCGACGTCGGCAAGTTCAAGTACGAGTCGCAGAAGAAGGCCAACGAAGCCAAGAAGAAGCAGAAGATCATCGAGATCAAGGAGATCAAGATGAGGCCCGGCATCGACCAGCATGACTATGACGTCAAGCTGCGTGCGATCCGGAAGTTCTTCGAGGAAGGCGACAAGGTCAAGCTGACCCTGCGCTTCCGTGGCCGCGAAATGGCGCACCAGGACCTTGGCATGAAGGTGCTGATGCGCGTGCGCGACGAGGTCGAGGAGATCGCCAAGGTCGAACAGCACCCCAAGATGGAGGGGCGCCAGATGACCATGGTCATGGCTCCGAAGTAGGACGGCCCAGGTGACGCAAGACCCCGCACCGCCGGGCGCGGACGCGGGGGACGTGGCCCACGACCCGGACCTCAACCCGGCCGACGCTCCCGTTGCCGCCGTACCTGCCATCGTGCCGGTGCCGACCCGCCTGCGCGTGGTCGTGCTGCAGCATCCCCAGGAAAAGCGCGAGGCCCTGGCGACAGCGCCGCTGATCGCCCAGGTCCTGCCCCAGGCGACGATCAAGGTGGGCCTGTCCTGGCCCAGCCTGAAGGCCGTGCTGGAGGAGGACGAGGATCCCTATCTCTGGGGCGTGCTCTACCTGGGCAGCCGCGAGGATTCGACGGACCTCGACGCGCCGCTGACGCTGCTCGACCGCCATGGCGAGCGGCTGTCGCACCAGCGCGCGACGCTGGGCGAACTGCAGGGCATCGTGGCCCTGGACGGGACCTGGTCGCAGGCCAAGACGCTATGGTGGCGCAATCCCTGGCTGCTGAAGCTGCGCCGCATCGTGCTGAACCCGCCGGCGCCGTCGGCCTATGGTAAGGTCCGCCGCGAGCCCCGGCGCGAGGCGCTCTCGACGCTGGAGGCGGTCGCCATGGCGATCAGCCAGATCGAGCGGCGGCCCTCGGCCTATGACCAGATCACGGCGCCCCTGGCCGACCTGATCCAGGCCAACCTGCGCCCACCCCGCGCGGCACGCGGCCGGCGCCGCCCGCCGCAGCGCAAGCCGAAGGCAACTCCGAGCAGCGGGGATTGAAGCCGCTGTTGAAAATGGGCAAGCGTAGACCGAGTACCCCATTCGCGGGGCCGGAGACGATCCACTTAGCCAAATGAAACCTTACGGATAGGGCGACATGCCTCCCAGGGAATCATTGGTCTGATCCCGGAACCATCGAAAAATACATTCATCCGACAAGCAGTGGATCGGCAAGGCTCCACGCCATTTTCGGTGTTCGACTTCCATTTTCGTGGCGTTTTCTATTGCATAAACCATAGAACGAGTGTTCAGCAGCTCCGCAACCATCAGATACTCGTCGCGACATATCAGTGTAGTTGCGACCGACTGATTGAACGCATTGCAGTCGATTGCCGATGGGACATCTCCGTAAAACTGCTCGAAAAAGTCCAGCCTTGCTTTTAGTGCATCCAATGACGGCCGAGATGTCGACTGAGCGTTTACGGCGTTGGCAAACAGCACCGTTGTTCCGACGACGATCGTGAGGATTGATCGCATCTCCATCACAAGCACCCCGAGAGCAATTGCTCGGACGGATTATGCGGGCAGGAATGCGGTTCGAGAACCGGCATTGATTCCAAAGGCGCCGCCCCTGGAAAATGGAGGGGCAGGCACCTTGCTGCACCCGCCCTCCCGATTGGCCGACCTGTTCGTTGCTGCGGATCAGAACACGATTTCGACGCGGCGGTTCTGCGGCTCGCGCACGCCGTCGGGGGTGGGGACCAGGGGCTGCTCCTCGCCGCGGCCGACCAGCATGATGTCGCTGGCCGGCACGCCCAGCGCCACCATCGCGTTGGCGACCGACTGGGCGCGCCGCTCCGACAGGGCGAGGTTGTAGCCAGGGGAGCCCGAGCGGTCGGCATGGCCCGTGAGGTCGATGCGGGTGACGCCCACCTGCTGTGCCGCGGCCACGGCCTGGCGGATCGTGTCTTCCGCCTGGGGCAGGATCTCGGTCGAATCCCAGTCGAAGAAGACCAGGAAGTTGCGCGCCACTTCCGGCGGCATGGGGGCCGGCGGTGGCGGCTCCGGCGTCTGGACCACGGGGGCCGGGGGCAGCGCAGGCGGCGCTGCGGCCGGGGCGGGTGGCTTCCAGAAGCTGAAGCGCACGCCCGCCTGGACCTCGTGCGCCGTCAGGTCGGCAATCGCGGCCGCCACGGGCAGGGGTGCAGTGCTGAGCGTGGTGCCTGTCGACACCTCGCCCAGGTCGACATAGCGATAGCCGACGTCGAGCGCGATCCAGTCGGATACGTCGTAGCTGAGGCCCGCCATCGCGGCCCAGGCCAGTTCGTCCGTCGTTGCGCCGTCCTGCGTGCCCAGGGCGAAGCCGTCGATGGCAAAGCTCACCGTCTCCAGCTGGTTGCGCGCATAGCCGACGCCGCCGCCGACATAGGCGTGCAGGCCGCGCAGCACGCCCAGCCGGCCCAGGTCGAAGTCGGCATAGAGATTGCCCATGACCGTCCAGTTGTCGACGTCGCCGCGCGCCGTCAGCGTGCTGCCCAGGAAGGGCTCGACGCCGCTCAGCTCGAAGCCCTGGCGCAGGGTGAAGGTGACATCGCTGCGCAGCTCCAGCCAGGGCGCGCCCGCGAACAGGTTCCAGGTCTGGAAGCCCAGGCCGCCGCCGGCGATCACCGTCTCGTCGAAATCGCCGGGGCCCAGCTGGCCGGCCGAGAGGTTGCCGTCGAAGGTCTCGCTGAAGGAATAGCCGACGTCTCCGCGGCCATAGAACTTTAGGCCGTCCAGCGCCTGGGCCGGTGCCGCCGCGGCCAGCAGTGCCGCCAGGCTGATCCCGCTGGCCGCACCCTTGCTGGCCCACGCCTTCCTTGTCGATGCCATGTGATCCCCCGTTCGGCGCGAACACGCCAGCCGCATCGGCTAATAGTCGCGCCACGTTTCAGTCCTGTGACTGAACGGCGTCAGCAGGAATTGCGATGACTTCGCAAGACTTCTGGGCAGACGTCTTGAGCCCGGAAAGACAAAACCTGTCATCGAACCGTCCTGGAACTGTCAAACGCCTCGCCTAGTGTCCGCGCAAGGCCGGGACCTGCCCGGCGCGGCGGTGCTTTGGGGGACGAGAGATGAGCGAGTGCGAACGCGAGGACCTGAGCCTGCGCGGCCGGTCGGAAGCGGAGACGTTCGAGAGCGTGATGGACACGTTCCTCAGCCGCCGCACGGTGCTGACGGGGGCAGGGTTGGGCGTCGCCGCGGCCGGGCTGGCCGGTGCCGGCACGCTGGGCATGCTGCAGGCGCCGCCGGCAGAGGCGGCAACCGCCCGCTTCACCTCGGTGCCGGAGAACACGGACGACCGCGTGACCGTCCCACCCGGCTACACCGCGACGGCTCTGCTGGCCTGGGGCGAGCCGCTGTTCCCCGGCGACGTCGCCTGGGGTTATGGCCGGGATGCGCAGGGCCGCGCGCTGGTCAACCACACCAACATGACGGCCGCGCAGCAGGCGCGTCGCGTCGGCTTCAACCACGACATGCTGGCGCTGTTTCCGAACCCGTTCGGCGCCCCGGCCAAGGTCGCCAATCGCTTTCCCTGGCCGACCTACATCGCCGCCTTCAACCACGAGTATACGAGCGGCGCGACGATGTTCCCGGGCTTCACCGGGGTACCGACCAAGGCCCAGGCCGACCTGCAGATGCAGGCCGTCGGCTTCACCTTCGCGGGCATCCGGCTGCTCAACGCTGTCTGGACCCATGACAAGGCGATGCGGGTCAACAATGTGGCGACGGCGCCCTATGTCGCGCGGCGCGTCACGCTGACCACGCCGTGCGAGTTCACGGGGCCGGCGCGCGGCCATCCCTGGCTGGGGACGACGGCGATCGGCACCTACAACAACTGCGCCGGCGGCTTTACCCCCTGGGGCACGTACCTGTCGGCGGAAGAGAACTTCGACGGCCTGTTCTCGGGCGCCAGCTCGGTCACCAACCCGCTGATCCAGTTCGACCACAAGACGGTGCACGGGATCGGCGACGCGACGGCCGACAACCTGGGCTTCAATCCCGGCTATTTCCTGTACTACCCGCGGTTCAACCTGCGTAACGCGTCCTCGGTCACGGAGCCGTTCAAGTTCGGCTGGGTGGTCGAGACGGACGCCTACTCCCCGACCAGCACGCCGAAGAAGCGCACCGCGCTGGGCCGCTTCAAGCACGAGGCGGCACAGGTCGTGATCGCCTATCCGACCGCGACCGCGCGCACCGGCCAGGCCGTCGTCTACACCGGCGACGACCAGCGCTTCGACTATGCCTACAAGTTCGTCTCGTCGGGCACGTTCAACCTGGACAATCCGCGCGCGGCTGCCCACTTCTCGCTGCTCGACACCGGCACGCTCTATGTCGCGAAGTTCAAGGCCGACGGCACGGGCGAATGGCTGCCGGTCACGTTCGCCAACGTGAACGCCAAGGCGCCGGGCAAGTTCTCGAGCCAGGCGGACGTGCTGATCCGCTGCCGCCAGGCGGCGGACGCGCTGGGTGCGACGCCGATGGACCGGCCGGAGGACATCAAGATGCCGCGCGACGCCAGCTTCCGCGGCAATGGCAAGGTGTTCATCGCCCTGACCAACAACTCGAACCGCAAGGCGGCGGGCGACACGGGCAGCGCGGGCCGTGGCCGTCCCGCCGGCTCGGCCGCAGCCGACGCGGCGAACCCGCGCGGCCCCAATCCGGCCGGCCACATCATCGAGATCACGGAAGCCGGCAACGACTACCGCGCCACCCGCTTCACCTGGGACATCTTCCTGCTGGCCGGTGATCCCGCGCTGCCGGCCGGGGACGTCCGGGCGGTCATCAACCCCCGCACCAATCGCCGCCTGCTGCAGGGCGACCGGTTCGGCGCGCCGGACAATCTGGCTTTCGACAACGACAAGAACCTGTGGATCGCGACGGATGGCAACCCGTCCAACTTCGAGTGCAACGACCAGGTCCTGGCCACGATCGACCGCGGCGGCGCAACGCCGGTGGAGACGCGGCGCTTCCTGACCGGGCCGGCCGCGTGCGAGGTCTGCGGTCCGATCTTCTCGCCCGACAACACGACGTTCTTCTGCAACATCCAGCACCCAGGCGAGGATGGTGTCCTGGACGAGGTCAGTTCCTGGCCCGACAACCGGCCCAAGGGAACGGGTGTTCCGCGCCCCGCCATGGTCGCGGTGCGCCGGAACGATGGCGGCCTGATCGGGACCTGACCGGCGGCCGGCCGAACGACGACGGCCCGCCGGGTGTCCCCGGCGGGCCGCTCGCCATCAAGGGCTGCTACTCGCAGAAGCGGACGTCGCCCGCCACGCCGATGAACGTGCCCGAGGTCGGGTCGAAGTTCGGGTAACGGTCCGAGCAGTAGCGGTACCACTCGGGCGTGCCCGCGGCATAGCCGCCGCCGGGCGGCAGGCTGCTGATCGCGACCTGCGGGCGGGGCGCCGGGACGGGGGCGGGCGGCGGCGTCACGACCACCACGTCCGGGCCGCGGTCGCGATTGCGGTCACGGTCGCGGAAGCCGTCGGCGCCGAACAGGTTGGCGACGCGCTGGCTGTCATTGCGGTCGGCATGCGCGCGATACCAGTCCTGATAGTCGGCCCGGGTCCAGGAATCGCCATTGCGGCGCCAGTCCCAGTACGCGCCGTCGCGGCGGTGCGTCTCGTAATACTGTTCCACATGGGCGGCACGCTGGTCCTGGCGCCAGTCGGCGCGGGAGCCCTGGCCATAGCCCGGCGCATCCGGGTTCTGCCACGCGGTGACCGTCAGCGGATAGGGAAGGGTATCGGCCGCGGCAACCGAGGCGGTCGCGAAGAGGCCGGTGCCGGCCAGGAGGCCGGCCGCAAGAACGCGGGCTGTCCTACGCACTTCAACTCTCCTGCAAAGGATACGTCCTGCCCGCCAGAAGCCCGCAGGCCGTGTGCGGTTCCCGGTTGCCCCGCGACAAGCCTGTGACCGGGGGGCCGCCGCAGGCGCCCGACCGGATGTTCAAATCGCATGCGATGGACTAGGGTCGCGGCAAAGCAACGGGAGGAGGACCCCATGTCGCGACTGCCCCTGATCGAGCCGGAACAGCTGCCACCCGCGATGCGCGCCGCGCACGACGCCACGCCCGAGGACAACTGGCTGGCGCGCAATTTCACGCGGGTCTTCGGCGCGCACGAGGCGCTGGTCAAGGACTACCAGTCCTTCTACCAGCCCTGGCACACGGGCGGCGCCGGCCTGCTGGAGCCGCGGCTGAAGGAGCTGGTGCGCCTGCGCATCGCCACCCTGAACGGCTGCGTCCTGTGCAAGTCGGTGCGCATGGCGCCCAACGTCGTGAGCGAGGACGAGGCGGCGCGCGGCGTCGACACGCCGGATGCGGAAGGGTTCACGCCGCGCGAGCGCGCCGCCATCCACTTCGCCGAGAAGCTGGCCGTCGACCACCACAATATCGGCGACGCCGACGTGGCCGAAATGCGCCGCCACTTCAGCGATGCGGAGTTCCTGGAACTGGCCATGATGGCCGGGCAGTACATCGGCTTTGGCCGCGTCCTTGCCATGCTCCAGCTCGAAATCGCCGCCTGCCCGATCTGAGGTTTCGCTTCTCCCGCCCAAAACCACCTCATCCTGAGGTGCCCCGGAAGGGGCCTCGAAGAATGGGCCGCCGGTGCGCGGGTTGCCCATCCTTCGAGGCTGCGCTTCGCTCCGCACCTCAGGATGAGGCGGATATTGGCGGGACACGCTACCTCGTCGCGGCGGCCACGGCCTGCAGGTGACGGTGCAGGCCGCCGGCGAACAGGAAGTCGGTGGACTGGGTCAGCACGATGGAGATGACACCCGCATTGGGATCGGTGATCCACGACGTACCGAACCCGCCATCCCAGCCATGGCGCCCGGTCCCGGGCCACAGGTCATCCGCCTTGCGCGCGACCGCCGTGCCCAGGCCCCAGCCCAACGTGTCGAAGAAGCCGGGAAAGAAGCTGGAGCGTGCGATCTGGTCCGCGCTCAGCTGGTTGGTCGTCATCAGGCGCACGCTGTCGGCGGACAGGATCCGCCTGTCCCCGTGAAGACCGCCCGCGGCCAGCATGCGGGCAAACACAAGGTAGTCGTCGGCGGTCGAGACAAGGCCGCCGGTGCCGGACGGGAACACCGGCGGCCGGGCATAGGCGCTGTCCGCCCCATCGCCGTCTGCCTTGACGTCCTGGCCCGACGGTCCGGCAAAGAGACCGCAGCCGGCCAGGCGATGCAGCTTTGCCGCCGGCACGTGGAAGCCCGTGTCGCGCAGGCCCAGCGGCTGCAGGATGCGCTCGTGGACGAACGTGTCGAAATCCTGCCGCGCCACGCGGCGCACCAGCACGCCCTGGATCAGGCTGCCGACATTGTAGAGCCAACGCTCCCCCGGCTGGTGCATCAGCGGCAGGGTGGCAAAGCGTGCCAACCAGTCGTCGGGTTCGTGCGTCGTCATCGGCACCGGCTGCGCCAGCACCAGGCCCAGCGCCTCCGCCTGCTGGTGCACCGGCGTCGGCGGGCCGAACTGGATGCCGAAGCCGAAGGTGAAGTCCAGGAGCTGGCGCACCGTGATCGGCCGGTGGGCGGGCTCGGTCTCGTCCAGGGGGCCCTCGGGCCGGCGCAGCACGCGGCGGTTGGCCAGTTCGGGCAGCCAGCGTTCGACCGGCGCATTCAGGTCCAGCCGCCCCTCCTCGACCAGGATCAGTACGGCCGCACTGGTCACGGGCTTGGTCATCGAGGCGATGCGGAAGATCGCATCGCGTGCCATGGGTTCGGCGCTGCCGATGGCGCGCGTGCCGACCGCACCCGCCGAAACCGCGCCGCGATGATCGACCAGCCAAACGGCGCCGGGCAGGCGCTCCGGCACGACCTGCGCCGCCAGACCCTCCTGCACGGCGGCGAACCGTCCGCGCACAGCGGCCGATCCTGATCCCCCTCCACCCATCGCCATCGGCGCTCCCGTTGCCTGTCCCTCGCGTCGCGTCATCGGTCCTGCCCCGGGCTGGATGGTCCCTCAAGGACGCGGGGGGAACCGCGATACCGACAGGCCCTCAGGACTGGGCGAGGGGTTCGTCGCCGCCGACCGGGCGAAGCCAGCCGCGATAATGGACGATGCGGCCCACGATGGGCGCCGAGATCGTCACGTCGAAGGTGAAGCGACCGCTGGCGTCCACGCCCTCGCGCCCCGCGATCCGGGGGCCGAGCGCGCGCGGCAGGGGGATGCCCAGCAGGCGCCAGCCCTGGTGCCGCAGGACCAGGCCCGCCGCCTCCACCGTGGCCGCCATGGTGGCCGTCACCGGCCCCATCTGTTCGGCGATGCGTCCAGGCTGGTCGGGCACCGGCCGCAGGATCGTGGCGAAGCGGCGGCCGGGAAAGCGCCGGGTCCAGCGTTCCGCCCGCTCCCCCGCCTCGACGTCGACGCGGACGGGCACGTCCGCCCCCTCGAACGGCAGGCGCATCAGGCGGGCGATGGACTGGCCCAGGAAATTGCCCCCCTCAACCGTGGCGCGGCCCTCCCAGGCATGCTGCCCCGTCCTGCCGTGAAAGGCCCGGAGCGGCGGCGGCAGGCGGGGAAAGTCGGCGCCCAGGACCTGGGACAGCACGCTGCCGGCGGCGATCGCCTCCACCTGCGTGGTGATGCGATGGCGCGCCATCTCGGCCGCGATCTGGTCCAGGCTGGGCCAGCCGGCGCAGGCAGCGGCACCCGGCGCCGGGCCCTGGCCCGACAGGATGGCGCGGATCGCCGCCAGCGTCGCCAGGGTGGGGACATGGGGCCCGTCCCCGGCCTCCGCCACCAGGGTCCAGCGGGCACCGACCGGCATGCCGGCGGCATCCTGGCCGCGGGCCTCCACCATCATGCCGCCGCGATCGGTCCCGAGGCGGTAGGTGCCCTGCGCCAGGACGCGGAAACCGCGTGCCATGGGTTCCAGCGTGGTGACGACGCCCGCGCGCACGATCCACGAGGCCAACCACAGGCCCAGGTGCAGCACGCCCAGTTCAAGGCCAGCGCGGAACAGCGCCGTGCGCCGGACGCCCAGGCGCTTCGGCGCCAGGTCCAGGTCGGGCGTCTCCACCAGCGCCAGCCAGCGCCGGCCCAGGTTGCCGATCCGCCGCCGGTGCGGCGCCGACCAGCCGGGCCGCGTCGTCCACGCACCCTGGTCCAGCACGCGGATGGGCAGGCCGGTATAGGAGAGGATCGCGCGCACGACCGACAGGCCGCGCGGCGCGCGGTTGCCGGGCGAGACGGCAATCTCCACCGTCTCGATCACGGGCCAGCCGGCGGTCAGGTGGTCCAGCACCGCCTGGGACAGGGCGGGCGTGGTGCTGGCCCCGGTCCGCGCGACCACCCCCGCCTCTCGCGCAGCGCTGTCCAGGATGTCGAAGCCGGCGACGAAGGCACGCGAGTCGGCCAGGTCAAGGTAGTGGCAGCCGGCGGCGATGGCCGCCCGCGCCAGGTGAAGGTCGGACTGCTGGAACGGGCCGGCGGCGTCGACCACGATCGCGATCCCCTCCGCCCGCAGGAAATCGGTGCGGATCTCGCCCACCTTGCGCACCAGCAGGGCCAGGCGCTCGTTGCCGAAGCGGCGGCGCAGGGCCTCCGTCTCCTGGGCCAGGCGGACATGGTCCCGTGCGATGGCCAGGATGGTGCAGTCGGTCGTGGCCAGCAGGCCCTCGACCAGGTTGCGGCCAAAGGCGCCGGACGCGCCGGCTACCAGGATGCGGGTCATGCCGCGGCGTTCCCCCCATCCACCGTCCCGCCGTCGGCCAGGCGCCGGGCCAGGTCGGGCGGCGGCAGCCAGCAGCTTTCGGTGCGACCGAACACCCGGTAGCGGTTGCGCGCGACCACGTCATAGACCGCATCGCGCAGCGGCCGGGGCACCAGGCGCAGGCCCCGCAGCCAGGACCAGCGCGGCAGGTGGCCCAGCACGGCCAGCGCCGCATCCGACTTGAACAGCGCCCGGCCGTCCAGCACGACCGCGTTGGTCTGTGGGGCGTCGGCATCGATGCCCAGGCGCCGGGCCAGGGTGCGGCCCGCCGCGCTTTGGATCGGCAGGAACCGGAAGCGTTCGGCGCGGTCGCGCTCGGCCACGAAGCGCACCCAGCGGGAGCAGAAGACACAAACCCCGTCGAACAGGATGATCCCCTCCAGCGCGGCATTGGCGGCACGTGGACGCCAATCCCCGCCGCGCGCCCTCTCGTGCCTGTCACCCATCGATCGCTCCGTTGCCGATTGCGCGATCCTGGCACGGCGGGCGTGCCCGGTGCACCCGTCGCGCGGGCAGGTGTTGCCGGCATGGGCGGCGCGGTATACCATCAAACACAATATTGAAGGTTATAAAACGAGGCAATGATGCTGGTGATTCATGGCTGTCCCGAATCGCGGGCCGACCGCACCCGCTGGCTGGCGCTTGAGCTGGGGATCCCGTTCCGCCACGTCCCCACGCGCTATGATACGGGCGAAACGCGCACACCCGCCTTCCTGGCCCTGAACCCCAACGGCCATGTGCCGGTGATCGAGGAGGACGGCCTGGTTCTGTGGGAATCGCTGGCGATCAACCTCTATCTCGCGCGGCGCCATCCCGGGCTGTGGCCTGACAGCGTGCAGGGCGAGGGGCTGCTGTTCCAGTGGAGCCTGTGGGCCATGACCGAGCTGGAGCCGGCGATCGCCGCCACCTGCGAGCCGCTGGGCTGGTCCCCGTACGAAGCCCGCCGGCCGGAGGAAGCGGCCGCGGCCCGTGTCCGCTTGGCGGGGCCGATGGCAATCCTGGACGGGCAGCTGGCGCGCCAGCCCTTCGTCGCGGGGCCCTCTTTCGGCGTGGCGGACATCGGCCTGGCCGAGATGGTGACCTGGCTGCCCACCGGCGGCAGCACGCTGGACGCCTGGCCCGCGACGCGGCGCTGGCTGCGGGCCTGTGTCGGCCGCCCGGCGGCGCAGGCGGTGCTGCCGCGCTCCAGCCTGGACTGGGTGGCCGGACTTGCGCCCTGAGGCCGGATGCGGCCGTGGCGGGGCACCAAACGCCGTCCGACGCGTTAAGGCGGGGATTGCCCATCCGCGCGGCGGGGCCTGCCACGGCGCGCGCAGACTGGAGACGAGCCCATGACCCCCATCCGTTCGCAGCGGGCGCTCGCCGCCCTGGCGCTGGCCTGCAGCGTCGGCCTTGCCGCAGGCCCCGCCCTGGCGGCAGATCCCGTCAGCGCCACGGCCACCTTCCATGACGTGGACGGAAAGAGCGTTGGCACCGCCCGCCTGACGCAGACGGCTGCCGGCGTCCTGATCGACCTGGACCTGACGGGACTGCAGCCGGGCGAGCGGGCCTTCCACATCCACGAGACGGGGACCTGTGATGCCGCGACGAAGTTCGAATCGGCCGGCGGCCATTTCAATCCCGGCGATCACGCGCACGGCTTCACGGCGCAGAACGGTCCCCATGCCGGCGACATGCCGAACCTGGTCGTGCCTGACTCGGGTGCGCTGAAGGTGCAGGTCCTCAACACGGCCGTGGCGCTTGATTCCAGCGATCATGGGCTGATGGATTCGGATGGCGCGGCGCTGGTCATCCACGATGCCCGCGACGATTATGCGACGCAGCCCACCGGCGATGCCGGCGGCCGCTTCGCCTGCGCCGCCATCGCCAAGCCCTGAGGACCTGAGTTCCTGACGACGCGCCGCCTTCTGCCGCTTCTGCTCACCCTTCTCCTGGTTCTCCCTGGCGCTGCCGCGGCTGCGGATCCCGCGCTGGAGGAGGCCCGGGCGGCGGGGATCGAGCTGGCCAATCGCGACCGCGCGGCCAACGGCCTGACGCCCCTGCGGCCCGACCCGGTTCTGAACCGGGCGGCCCAGGCCCATGCCGAGGACATGCTGGCGCGCGGCTACTTCGCCCACCGGGCGCCCGACGGCGGTACACTGCGCGACCGCTTCGCCGCGGCCGGCGGCACGACCTGGAGCAGGCTGGCGGAGAACATCGCCACCTGCGACGGCTGTCCCGACCCGCTGGGCGCTCGCCGCCTGGCCCAGGTGCAGGATGGCTGGATGAACAGCCCCGGCCACCGCGCCAACATCCTCAATCCCCAACTGGACCTGATCGGCTATGGCCTTGCGGTCGCCGGTCGTCGATCCTACGCCGTGCAGGTCTTCGGGGCGCGCTGAGCGCGGCCCCCGCCTGAAGCCAGGCCGGGCACATGGCCGCCGGGGAAGGAACAGGGGCACGATGGTCACACGGATCGATCGAACGGTGCTGGTCGTGCCCGACCGGGCGCAGGCCGCGGCGCGCTGGCAGACCCTGCTGGAGGCGCAGCCGGAGTGGGAGGATCGCAGCGCCCTGCTGCAGGCCCGGCGGACCCGCCTGCGCCTGGGCGAGGGCCTGGTGGAGCTGCTGGAGCCCGACGGCACCGGGCCGGTGGACGACGCGCTCCGGGCGCGCGGGGCGCACCTGTTCGCCGCCGGCATCGCCACGCCGGACCCGGCGGCACTGGCTGCAGGCATGGCGGCGCGCGGGGTGGCGGCCGTGGCGGAGCACGAGCAGCTGCACCTCAGCCCCCAGGCGCTGGGGATTCCCGGCCTGCGCCTGGTCGTCAGTGCCGAGGTCGAGCGGCCAGCCGTGGGCCTGGTCGATTTCCTGTACGAGGCGACCCTGCTGACCGCCGACGTGGATGGGGCCGTCGCGCGCCTCGTCGACGTGCTGGGCCTGGACCCCGCGCCCCACGTGCCGATCGCGTCGGATACCTTTGGCTATCGCGGCGTACTCACCCTGTTCCGGCCGCGCATCCTGCACCGGTTCGAGGTGATCGATCCGTGGAAGCCGGGCACTACCATGCGCCGCTTCTTCGAGCGGCACGGGCACAGCCTCTACATGGCTTTTGGCGAGGCCGCGGCCATCGCCACGATCGAGGAGCGCGTCCGCACCGCCGAGCAGGGCCTGACCGTCGATCGGCCGGACGGGCGTGACCCCGGCCTGCCGCCCGACCAGTTGTGGCTCCACCCGCCGGCGCTGGGCGGCATGATGCTGGGCATTTCGCGCCCCAGCATGGCGTGGTCCTGGTCGGGCAGCCCGGAGCGCGTCATGCCCCTGGCCGCATCGTCGGACGCCTAGGCCCCCGGCCCGTCCGGCCGGGTCAGGATGAAGGCACCTGCACCCAGCAGTGCTGCCCCCTGCACCGCCAGGATCCAGGCCGGCAGCCCCAGGGCCAGGCTGACGGCAAAGGCCACGACCATGGCCGCAATGGCGATGCGCTTGGCCCGGCGGGGAATGGCGCCGTGCTGGCGCCAGTCGCGGATCGGCGGCCCCAGGCGCGGATGGGCCAGCAGCCAGCGCTCGATCCGGGGCGAGCCGCGCGCGAACGCGAACGCCGCCAGCAGCAGGAACGGCGTGGTGGGCAGCACGGGCAGGAAGATCCCGGCAAAGCCCAGCGCCACGCTGGTCCAGCCCAGGCCGATCCAGGCCAGGCGGATCATGGCTGGTATTCCGCCATTGGCCGGGCGGGTCTGGTGAGCGCCAGCGCGGTACGACCTGTCATCCAGCCATGATAGGGTCGTTGCCGACCTTGTTGATAGACATTCGCAGAGACGCTCCGTGACAGTGCAATCAGACGCGCGCATTCGATACCTCGAAGGCATCAATAACTTCCGCGACTTCGGCGACTATGCCACCGCCGCCGGCCGGCGCATCAAGCCGGGGGTCCTGTTCCGCTCGGCCCACCACGCCCTGGCGACCGATGCCGACCTGGACCACCTGCATGGGCTGGGCATCACCACTGTGGTCGACCTGCGTCGGCAGGCCGAGCGCACGCGCGAGCCGTCGCGCCGCCATCAGGCGTGGGCCGGCACGGTCCTGGAGAACCAGGACCAGGACACGGCCGAGGCACCCCACGTCGCGGTGCTGATGGCCGCCGATCTCAGCGTTGCCAGCGTGCAGCGGTTCCTGGTGCGCTACTACACGCACGCACCGTTCAACGAGCATCACCTGGACGTGTTCCGGCGCTACTTCGCGGTCCTGGCCGACGCGCCGGGCCCTGTCCTGCTGCACTGCGCGGCGGGCAAGGATCGCACCGGGATCATCTGCGCGCTGACCCACCATGTGCTGGGCGCGCACGACGACGACATCATGGCCGACTATCTGCTGACCAATGTCGCCTCGCGCATGGACGAGCGCCTGCCGACGGCGCGCCAGTACATGGCCGAGATGAAGGGCAGCATCCCGCCGGAGGACGTGGTGCGCAGCTTCATGGGGGTGGAGGCACAGTACCTGGACACGGCATTCGCCAAGATCCGCGAGCGCCACGGCTCGATCGACCGTTATCTGGAGGACGCGCTGGGTGTGACGCCGGCCATGCAGGACCGCATCCGCGACCATCTGCTGGCCTGACGCAGGGGCGCGGCCTCTCCCGATTGGCGCGGGGCCGCGGCCTCAGGCGTGGTGGGCCTGGGCCTGGGCGGCGAGGACGGCGGCGGCCTGGGCGATCGCGTCGGACAGGTCGCCAAAGACCTTGGGCACCAGTGGCGTGACGCTCGGCTGGAAGGGATAGCGCGTGGTACCCAGTTCGGGCCAGCCGGGCCCAGCCGCAACGCGCAGCGACGGCACGCCCAGCGCACCCGCCATGGCCGAGACCGATGTGGGCGCGGTGATGACCAGGTCCAGGGCGGCGGTCAGGGCGGCCGTCTCCTCCAGGTCGCGGATCTGGTCCAGGTCGGTATAGTGGAAGATGGGTGCGCCGCCCGCCGCCATCCAGCGGTCGAGCTCTTCCCGCGGGTCGTCGTACTGCAGGTTGACGAAGGTGACGCCGGGCACCGCCAGGATGGGCGCCCAGTCCTCCAGCGTCGCATAGTTCACGCGCCGCTCCGTGCCCTGGATCATGCTTCGCCAGCAGATGCCGACGCGCAGGCCGGACGGCAGTTCGGCCAGGCGCTCCAGCCATTCGGTGCGGCGGATCGGATCGACCTGCAACAGGTTGGGCGCGCGCTCGAAGTCGGCGATGTCGCGCCGGAACAGGCCGGGCAGGGAGCCGATCGGTACCCAGGCATCGACCGGCGTCTGGTCCTGGGCGCCCGGGCGCTCCAGCCATTCGTAGAAGAAGCGCGGCCGCCCGTTTTCCGGAATCATCCAGAAGCCATGCGTGCGCACCTGGGGCCAGGTCCGCGCGATCAGGCTTTCCAGCCGCTGGTCCAGGTCCAGCGTGATCGTCATGCCGGTCGCGATCAGGTCGGGCAGGCAGGACAGGAACAGCAGCTGGTCGCCCAGGCCCTGCTCCGCCACGACCAGCAGGTGCAGGCCCGGCCGCACGATGCCGTCCCAGCGCGGCAGGTCCAGGCCGTGGATCGGCGCGCGTGGCATGGCCGGGTCCAGCCGCGATTCATAGGCGTCCCAGCCCTCGCCCAGCCGGCCCAGCGACAGCAGCGACACCGCCCGATTCAAGCGCAGCTGGGCGTGGTCGGGCAGCAGCTCCACCGCGGCGTCCAGCAGTGGCAGCGCCGCTTCGTGATTGCCCAGGCGCCATTCCAGCTCGGCCAGGTTGGCCAGCGCCGGCGCGTGCTGGGCATTCAGGCGCAGGGCCTCGCCCAGGAAGATGCGGGCATTGTCGTGGTCGCCGGTGTCGAGCAGGACGACGCCCAGGTTGGTCCACAGGACAGGCTCCTGCGGTGCCAGGGCCAGCGCCGTGCGGAAAACCTCGATCGCCGCTCCCGTGTCCCCCACGCGGCGCAGGGCATTGCCCAGGTTGTTGGCGATCTCGACCGAGCCGGGCTGCCGGTCCAGCAGCAGGCGGTACAGGGCCGTGGCGTGGTCGTCCTGGCCCATGGCGGTCGCCGCCCGGGCCAGCGCGAACAGCGGTTCCGGCGCGTCGGGTGCGGCGTCGTGCGCGGCGTGATAGGCCGCCAGTGCCTCCTGCCAACGCCCCTCCGCCGCGTGCGCGTCGCCGTCGGTCAGGTGAGGCTGCATCCGTCGCCTCCCGTGGTTCCGGGCCGCTGGCGGCGACCGGTCGCCAGCATCCTTCGAGACGGACCTTCGGTCCTCCTCAGGATGACGATCGTTGGACTGAGATGAACAAGAACAACGGCGTCATGCTGAGGAGCGTACCCCTTCGAGACGCCGCCTTGTGGCGGCTCCTCATGACAAGCTGAAGACGCGTCTCGAAGCATCCGTCTCAGCGGTTGAGCTCGCGCATGGCATTGTCCAGGCCGCCCAGGGTCAGGGGGTACATCCGCTCACCCATGATCTGGCGCATGATCTGGATAGAGGGGGTGTAGTCCCAGTGCTTCTCCGGCACCGGGTTCAGCCAGACCGCCTTCTCGTAGATGTCCAGCGTCCGCTTCAGCCAGACGTCGCCCGATTCCTCGTTCCAGTGCTCGACCGAGCCACCCGGATAGGTGATCTCGTACGGGCTCATCGAGGCATCGCCGACGAAGATCACCTTGTAGTCATGCGGATACTTGTGCAGGACTTCCCAGGTGTTCATCTTCTCGTTGTGCCGGCGGCGATTGTCCTTCCACACGCTCTCGTACAGGCAATTGTGAAAGTAGAAGTACTCCATGTGTTTGAACTCGGTCCGCGCGGCCGAGAACAGCTCCTCGCACATCTTGATGTGCGCATCCATGGAGCCGCCGATGTCGAAGAACAGCAGCACCTTGATCTTGTTGTGCCGCTCCGCGACCATCTTGATGTCCAGGTAACCGCCATTGTGGGCGGTTGACCGGATGGTGTCGGGCATGTCGAGTTCGGTCTCGGCCCCTTCGCGCGCGAACTTGCGCAGGCGGCGCAGGGCGACCTTGATGTTGCGGGTGCCGAGTTCGACCGTATCGTCCAGGTTCTTGTATTCGCGCTTGTCCCACACCTTGACCGCGCGGCCCTGGCGGTTCTTCTCCTGGCCGATGCGGATGCCTTCGGGGTTATAGCCCTGCGCGCCAAAGGGGGAGGTGCCGGCCGTGCCGATCCACTTGTTGCCGCCTTCGTGCCGGCCCTTCTGCTCCTCCAGCCGCTTCTTCAGCGTCTCCATCAGCTGGTCGAAGCCGCCCAGCGATTCGATCTGCGCCTTTTCCTCGTCGGTCAGCAGCTTCTCGGCCAGCGCGCGGAGCCATTCCTCCGGGATCTCGGCCGTCTGCGTCTCGTCGACGAATTCCAGGCCCTTGAAGACGGAGGCAAAGACCCGGTCGAACTTGTCCAGGTCCTTCTCGTCCTTCACCATCACGCAGCGCGACAGGTAGTAGAAGTCGTCGACGCGATAGGAGGCGATGCCCGCCTGCATGCCCTCCATCAGCGCCAGGTACTCCTTGAGGGAGACCGGCACCTTGGCCTTGCGCAGTTCATAGAAGAAGTTCTGGAACATCTCCGGCCCTCGCGTCGCCTTCTGCCAGGCGCTTCAGTCTAGTCCAGGTCGGTCCGGCCTGGGAACGTCGTCGGCGTAGTACCGATGCTTCGAGACGCCGGCTTCGCCGGCTCCTCAGCATGACGCTGTCGGTCAACCACGGGCGTCATCCTGAGGAGCGCTGAAAGCGCGTCTCGAAGGATGCTGGCGCCACGGGTCAGCCCGCGTGGCGCCGGCGCGCCTTCAGGTCCGTTCGCGGCGGGCGAGGAAGGCCAGGCGCTCGAACAGGTGGACGTCCTGCTCGTTCTTCAGCAGCGCGCCGTGCAGCGGGGGAATGAGCTTCTTGGGGTCCTTCTCGCGCAGGACGTCGGCCGGGATGTCCTCCGACATCAGCAGCTTGAGCCAGTCGAGCAGTTCCGAGGTCGACGGCTTCTTCTTCAGGCCCGGCACTTCGCGGATGTCGTAGAAGACGTTCAGCGCCTCGCGCACCAGCTCCTTCTGGATGCCGGGGAAGTGCACGTCGACGATCTGTTGCATCGTGTCCCGGTCGGGGAACTTGATGTAGTGGAAGAAGCAGCGGCGCAGGAAGGCGTCCGGCAGTTCCTTCTCGTTGTTCGACGTGATCATGACGATGGGGCGCTGGGCCGCCTTGATCGTCTCGCGCGTTTCGTAGACGTAGAACTCCATGCGGTCGAGTTCGAGCAGCAGGTCGTTCGGGAACTCGATGTCGGCCTTGTCGATCTCGTCGATCAGCAGCACGGGCCGCTCGGTCGCCGTGAACGAGTTCCACAGCTTGCCACGCACGATGTAGTTGGAAATGTCGTGCACGCGGTCGTCGCCCAGCTGGCTGTCGCGCAGGCGGGACACGGCGTCGTACTCGTAAAGGCCCTGCTGGGCCTTGGTCGTCGACTTGATGTGCCAGGTGATGAGGTTGGCGCCCAGCGCCTTGGCCACCTCGAACGCCAGCACCGTCTTGCCGGTTCCGGGCTCTCCCTTGATCAACAGCGGACGTTCCAGGGTGATCGCCGCGTTGACCGCGACCATCAGATCTTCGGTCGCGACATAGGAGTCGGTGCCGGTGAACTTCATGGGTTTCCTTAGCCCTTCGCGCGTGCAGCAGCCTGCGACCATAGTGGCGCTGCCCCTGCCGATCAAGTTGGCATCCTACCGGCCGGTAAGAACCGGGAGATGCAGGGGCCCTCTATAGCCCCGAACGACGCGGCACCTCCAGTCCCACGCGGCGGGACGGCCAGCGGTTCGGTTCGGCGGCACTCGACAGGGGGCCTTGCTTCGCTGCACTCTCCGCCCCGCGGAGGATACCCATGGCGCTCAAGATCAACCTGAAGCCGGGCGAGAAGCTGGTCATCAATGGCGCCGTGATCGAGAACGGCGACCATCGCGCCTCGCTCCTGATCCTGAACAAGGCCTCCATCCTGCGTCAGCGGGACATCATGCAGCCGGACGAAGTGACGACGCCGGCCCGGCGCATCTACTTCGCCATCATGATGATGTACCTGGATGCCGATGGCCATGCCGAACACTATGCCGAGTTCGCGCTGCGGTCGTCCGAGTTCATCAGCGCGATATCGTCCAGCGAAGGACTGGACCTGTGCCTGAAGATCGGCCGCCATGTCCTGGAGACGAACTACTACCAGGCTCTGATGACCTGCCGGAAGCTGCTGGAGTTCGAGGCCAAGCGCTTGGCGGCGGCGGCGCAGCCGGCGACCATCGCGGACGCTTCAGGTGCCTGAACCTGGTTTGCGCGTGCGCCAACGGTATCGAGCCGATCGCATCGAGGGGAAGCGTTAACCTAATCGCAAGCCCCTGGGCCTAGACCAGTGTCCATGGCAGGGCCGCAAGGCGCCGCCGCCGGACGCGTCGAGAACGGAACAACGGCATGAGCGTCAACGCCTACCGCACCGCCCAGGTCAAGACGGAAGACCCGCGCAGCCGGGAGTACCGCCTGTTCGCGCAGGTGACCCGCAGCCTGATGGACGTGAAGGACGGGGCCGACCATCGCACCTTTGCCGATGCGGTCTGTTGGAACCGGGACGTCTGGATGGCGCTGGCGACCGACCTGTCCATGCCCGGCAACAAGCTGCCGGACGCGCTGAAGGCCAACCTGATCTCGGTCGCGATCTGGGTGAACAAGCATTCGAGCGCCGCGCTGCGTGGCGATGCCAGCATCGATTCGCTGATCGACGTGAACCGCTCGGTCATGGCGGGCCTGGTCAACCAGCAGGCAGCGCCCCAGGCCGGCGCCGCCTGAGTCGCCTCCCTGAGTCGCCTCCCGGTCGCGGTGCTGTGGCCTGCGGCGATGCGAGCCATGCAATAACCACTCGGTCAGATCGCGCCCGCCGCCCTATATAGGGGTCAGGCCATTCGGGATGCGCGATCCATGACCACCAGTTCAGCTTCCTCCAGTACCGCCAATCCGGGCGATGCGCTCTCGCTGCTCCAGGATCTGGTCGACCGTGCGCGCCGCGCCGGGGCCGACGCGGCGGACGCGATCATGGTCGATGGCGCCTCGATCTCGGTCGACTGGCGCCTGGGCCGGCTCGAGGGCGTGGAGCGGTCGGAGGGGCGGGACCTGGGCCTGCGCGTGTTCATCGGGCAGTCCAATGCCTCGGTCAGCACAACCGACTTCTCCCGCGGCAGCCTGGATGCCGTGGTCGAGCGCGCCATCGCCATGGCCAAGGCAACGCCGCCCGACCGCTTTGCCGGCCTGGCGCCAGAGGAGCTGCTCTCCCGCACGCCGCACGACCTTGACCTCGCCGACCTGGACGAACCCTCGACCGAGCGCCTGACCGAGCGCGCCCGCATCGCGGAGGACGAGGCGCGCGCCGTGCCCGGCATCACCAATTCCGAAGGGGCGGGCGCCTCCTGGGGCTCCAGCGTCATGGCGCTGGTGACCAGCCACGGCTTCGCCGGCTCCTACCGCTCGTCCTCCCACGGCGTCGGTGTCAGCGTCGTGGCGGGCGAGGGCACGGGCATGGAGCGCGACTATGACGGCGCCAGCGCCCGCCATGCCGCCGACCTTGAGGATCCCGCGATGATCGGGCGCCAGGCGGCGAACCGCGCGCTGCGCCGGCTCAACCCGCGCAAGGTGGCCACGCAGAAGGTGCCCGTGGTGTTCGAGCCGCGCATCGCCTCGTCCCTGCTGGGCCACCTGGTCGGCGCGATTTCGGGCAGCGCCATCGCGCGCGGCACCAGTTTCCTCAAGGACCGGCTGGACAAGCCGGTCTTCGCCCCCGGCATCCACGTGATCGACGATCCGCTGCGTCCGCGTGGCCTGCGCTCCCGGCCCTTCGATGGGGAGGGGCTGGAGACGCGCGCCATGGCCCTGATCGACGATGGCCGCCTGACGACCTGGCTGCTCGATTCCGCGTCCGCCCGCCAGCTGGGCCTGCGCCCGACGGGCCATGCCTCGCGCGGGATCTCCGGCCCGCCGGGGCCGGGGCCCTCGAACCTTCACCTGGCGCCGGGCTCGGTCAGCGCGAAGGCGCTGATGGCCGACATCGCCCAGGGCTTCTACATCACCGAACTGATCGGCTTTGGCGTCAACGGTGTCACCGGCGACTACAGCCGGGGTGCCGCCGGCTACTGGATCGAGAACGGCGAGCTTGCGTTTCCGGTCAGCGAGCTGACCATCGCCGGGAACCTCAAGGACATGTTCGCGGGCCTGACCCCGGCGGACGACCTGGAATTCCGCTACGGCACCAATGCGCCCACCGTGCGCATCGACGGCATGACGGTGGCGGGGCGTTGAACGCGACCGCCACCAGCACCGCGCCGCGCACCAGTCCCCAGGCCGACCTCGCCCTCCTGGTCGAGGCCGCGCGCGAGGCGGGCGCCCTGGCCGCGCGCTACTTCCGCGACGGGGCGCGCTCGTGGGAAAAGGCGCCGGGCGATCCCGTGACGGAAGCCGACCTGGCGGTGGATGCCCTGCTGCACCAGCGCCTGCTTCAGGCCCGGCCCCACTATGCCTGGCTGTCCGAGGAAACGGTCGACAATGCGGACCGCCTGGTCGCGGAGCGCCTGTTCATCGTCGATCCGATCGACGGCACCCGGGCCTTCGTCCGCGGCGTGCCGGAATTCGCCGTGTCCGTCGCCGTGGTCGACAGCGGCCGGCCACTGGCCGGCGTCGTCTACAACCCCGTGACCGACGAACTGTTCGAGGCATCGTGCGGCGGCGGCGCCCGCCTCAACGGCGCGCCGATCCGGGTCAGCGCGCGCAGCGAACTGCCCGGTGCCCGCATGATCGGCTACCGCGCGATGTACGAGCACAAGCGTTGGTCGACGCCCTGGCCCCGGCTCGACATCGCGCAGGTCAACTCGATCGCCTATACCTTGGCGCTGGTCGCCTGCGGTGCGCATGACGGCTCGGTCACGCTCTCGCCCAAGAGCGACTGGGACATTGCCGCCGCCGAGCTGATCGTGGCGGAGGCCGGCGGCCGGGCCACGACGCACCTCGACGAAGGCTTCGTGTACAACCAACCGCGTCCGCGCCACCGCAACGTCATCGCCGCCGGTCCCGCCCTGCACGCCGCCCTGGTCGACAAGCTGAAGGAATTCAGCCTGCCCGGGTGACCCGCGAATCGTGCTTGAGTTCCTGATTTGTTCCTGACATCCTCCCGTGATCGAGG
This sequence comes from Zavarzinia sp. CC-PAN008, assembly GCF_051903925.1. Lineage (GTDB taxonomy): Bacteria > Pseudomonadota > Alphaproteobacteria > Zavarziniales > Zavarziniaceae. The sequence continues at coordinate 715,761 of NZ_CP173678.1, read as the reverse complement.
ATGGAGGGACTGGCGATGGCGGACGCGATTTCCCTGGTGCGGGAGGCCGAGCGGCACCTGGGCGAAACAGTGGCAAAGGGCACGCGCCCGCGCTTCGACGCCGATGGGTTCCGGGGGCCATGGGATGCCGCGGGCTTTGCCTCCTGGCTGGTGCACCGGGTCGGTGGCGGGATCTATGGCTGCCTCGACTGGGACGCGGCGTTGGACGACCTGATGCCCGATGCCGCCGCCTGGGCCCGCGATGCCGCGGAACTGGGCGAGACGGTGTTCCCGCACGAGGCGGGGCCCGGCATGTTCCTGGTGCGCCGGCCCACCGCGCGGGAGCCGGGCCTGGTCGCCCTGGTCGATGATCGCGGAACCCTGATAGCGGCCGAGCGCGGGCGTGTGTCGCGCCGGCCGCGCACCGGGGTCTTTGACCTTGCCGTGCGCGTCCCCGCTACACCGTTCAAGCCGCAGGCAGCCCGGGCAACGACGCCGCCGAGCTGAGGCGACGGTGCTTCATCCTTGCCCCGCCGCGCCGTTTCGTCCCATCGTTCGGGACCGCTGGGCCGTCACCGGTCCGGCGGCACAAGAAAATGGGAGGGGGCATGAAGGGTGCGGAGCTGATCCTGAAGACGCTGGCGGCAAACGATGTCGGCGTCTGCTTCACCAACCCCGGCACGTCGGAAATGGCCTTTGTCGAGGCGGCGGACCACGCTCCCGAAGTGCGCATGGTGCTGGCCCTGTTCGAGGGTGTCGCCTCGGGGGCCGCCGACGGCTATGCGCGCGTCGCGGGGCGGCCGTCGTCCACCCTGCTGCACCTGGGCCCCGGCTATGCCAATGCGATGGCCAACCTGCACAATGCGCGCAAGGCCCGCACGCCGATCGTCAACATCGTGGGCGACCACGCCACCCATCACCTGGCGCTGGACGCGCCACTGACCTCGAACCTGCCCGCGATCGCGGATGCCTTCTCGGTCTGGTCCAAGGCGTGCTCGCCCCATCGCCCGTCGGCCGACACGGCCGAGGCGGTGCTGGCCGCGGTGGAGGGGCAAGGTCCCGCCACGCTGATCGTGCCGGGCGACGTCGCCTGGGGTGACGCCATTCCCGACCTGCAGCGCCGCACCCCCCGTGCCCGCCGCCTGCCGGCGCAGGGTGTCGCGGAAGAGGCCGCGAAGAAGCTGCGTGCCGCGGGGTCCAAGGCGCTCATCATCGTCTCGCACAGCGGCCTGACCGATGCGGGGGTCAAGGCGGCGGGCGCCATCGCGGCGGCCACCGGTGCGTCGCTGGCCAGCGCCACGTTCAACACCAACTGCGCGCGCGGCGCCGGCCGGCCCTTCCTGCCGCGCGTCCCCTATTTCGCGGAGCAGGCGACGGAATTTCTGGCGCGCTTCAGCCTGATCGTCCTGGCGGGCGCCGCCTATCCCGTGTCGTTCTTCGCCTATCCGGGCAAGCCGTCGCTGCTGCCGCCCAGCCCCGACAGCGTGTTCGACCTTGCCACCCCGGCGGAGGATGCGGCCGGGGCCCTCCATGCGGTGGCGGAGGTGCTGGGTGCAGCGGCGAAGTCCGCGAACGAGCCGCGGGCCGAGCGTCCCGGCCGCCCGTCTGGCGAGATCACGCTGGAGTCGCTGGCCGTCGCCGTTGCCCGTCACCTGCCGGAAGGGGCGATCGTCTCGGACGAATCCGCAACCTCTGGCGGCATGCTTCTGCCGCTGACCAAGGGTTGCCCGCCGCACCAGTGGCTGGACCTGATGGGCGGCTCCATCGGGCAGGGCCTGCCGCTGGCGACGGGCGCCGCGGTCGGCGCGCCTGAGGCAAAGATCCTGACCCTGTCGGGCGATGGCGGTGCCATGTACACGATCCAGTCGCTGTGGACCCAGGCGCGCGAGAACCTGGACGTGACGACGCTGATCTTCAACAACGGTGCCTATCGGATCCTGAATGTCGAGTACAACCGCATCTGTGGCCAGGCGCCGCCCAACCGGGCGCGGGCGCTGCTGGACATCGACCGGCCGCGCCTGGACTTCGTCGCGATCGCGAAGGGGCTGGGCGTCGCCGCCGACCGGGCCGAGACGGCGGAGCGGCTGGACGATCTGCTGGCCGATGCCATGGCGCAGAAGGGTCCCCGCCTGATCGAGGTGATGATCTGATGCCCGCACGCGACACACGGCACCTCGTCGATCCCGAACTGCTCGACCTGCTAGCCGTCCTGCCGGCCTTCGATGCCACCTCGCCCGAGAAACTGGGCGCCCTGCGCGCGCAACTGGTGGAGATGGGCCGCACCCAGGTCGAGTTGGTCGACCGCAGCGGCGTGACCATCGCGGATCATTGGGCACCGGGCCATGCCGGCGGGCCGGACGTGCGCGTCATGGTCTTTACCCCGACCGAGGCCGAGGGGCCGCTGCCCGCCTATCTTCACATCCATGGCGGCGGCTATGTCATGGGTTCCCCCGAACTCAGCTTCGAGCAGTCGGTCGGCTTTGCCCGCGATCTCGGCTGCATCGTCGCTTCCGTCGACTATCGCGTGGCCCCGGAAGTGCCCTATCCCGGCCCGGTCGAGGACTGCTACGCCGCTCTGCTCTGGCTGTTCCGCGACAGCGAGGCGCTGGGCGTCGACCCGACGCGGATCGCCATCGGAGGCGAGAGCGCCGGCGGTGGCCTGGCCGCGGCGCTTGGCCTGCTGGCCCGCGACCGGCGCGAAGTGCCCGTGGCGCTGCAGGTCCTGATCTATCCCATGCTGGACGACCGCACGGTGGTGCGCCCGCCGCATCCCGTGGTGGGGCAGTTCGTGTGGACGGCGAATGCCAACCGCTTCGGCTGGTCGGCCCTGCTGGGCCAGGATCCGGGTGCGGACGGGGTCTCGCCCTATGCGGCACCGGCCCGGGCGGAGGACCTGTCCGGCCTGCCGCCGACCTTCATGGCGCTGGGCGCGCTGGACCTGTTCCTGGACGAGGACCTGGACTATGCCGGGCGCCTGCTGCGTGCCGGCGTGCCCACGGAACTCCACGTCTATCCCGGCGCCTTCCATGCCTTCAACATGGCGCCCCAGGCGCGGGTGACGCAGACCTATCGCCGCGACTACCGCGACGCGCTCCGCCGCGGCCTGGGCCTCCGCTAGGGGCCGCATGGCGCAGGATCTGGATGGGTTGCTGGTTGTCAGCGTGGAGCAGGCGGTCGCCGCTCCCTATGCCTCGTCCCGGCTGGCCGATGCGGGCGCCCGGGTCATCAAGGTGGAACGGCAGGACGGCGACTTCGCGCGCGGCTACGACCGCCATGCCTTGGGCCAGAGCAGCTATTTCGTCTGGCTGAACCGGGGCAAGGAATCGATCGCGGTCGACCTGCGCGATCCCGGCGACGTCGCGCTGATCCGGCGCATGGTGGCGCGCGCCGACGTCTTCATCCAGAACGCGGCACCCGGCGCGCTGGCGGCACTCGGCCTCGACCCCGCGGCGCTGCGGGCAGAGAACCCGCAACTCATCACCTGCACGATCACCGGCTATGGCGAGGACGGCCCGCTCAAGGACCTGAAGGCCTATGACCTGCTGGTGCAGGGCGAGACGGGCCTGGCCGACATTACCGGCAATGCCGCAGGCGCCGGCCGCGTCGGCGTCTCCGTCTGCGATATCGCGGCCGGCATGACGGCATTGAACGCGATCCTTCAGGCGCTGATCGGCCGGGGGCGCACGGGCCGGGGGCGGCATGTGTCCGTGTCGCTGTTCCACGCCCTGGCCGACTGGATGAACGTGCCCTATCTGCAGCATGTCTATGGCGGGGTGTCGCCACGGCGGATCGGCCTGCACCACGCGACCATCGCCCCCTATGGCGCATACCCTTGCGCCGGCGGCGAGGCCATCCTGTTCGCGATCCAGAACGAGCGGGAATGGCGGGTCTTCTGCGCGGACGTGCTGGGCCGGCCTGAGGTGTCCAGCGATCCGCGCTTTGCCGACAACACCTTGCGCGTCGCCCATCGCGCCGACCTGGACGCCGAGATCGAGGTGGTCTTCCGCACGGTGCCGCGGCCGGAGATGGTCCGGCGGATGGAGGCGGCGCGCATCGCCTATGGCCGGATCAGCAGCCTGTCGGACCTCGCCGCCCATGCCCAGGCGCGCTTCGTCGACGTGGCGACGCCGGGCGGCGCCATCCGCCTGCTCGGCCCCGGCGCCCTGCACGACGGCATCGCGCTCGCGGCCGGTGCCGTTCCCACCCTGGACCAGCAGGGGCAAGCCCTCAGAGCCGAGTTCGAAATCGCCACCCAGGCCGGTTGAGCGGGGCTACCGCGTGCGTCGTCGCTTGAGCAGGACGTAGAACGCGCCGTCGCCGCCGTGGTGGGCTTGCGCGGGTGACCAGGCGATGATCTTGCCCTTCAGGTGCGGCTGGGCCAGCCATTGCGGCAGCGCCGCCCTGATCTGCCCGGTGCGCGAGGGGTCGGCGCCGCGCAGGCCTTTCCCCGTGATGATGATGACGCAGCGATGGCCCGCCTCGTGCGCGTGGACCAGGAAGCGGTCCAGGTCGCGCCAGGCGACGTCGACCGTGCGGCCGTGCAGGTCGATCCGCCCCTCGATCGGGAGAAGTCCGCGGCGCAGGCGGTCGGCCAGCGCGCCGTCGACCCCGTGCAGGTGGACGTGGCCGGCTTGGACCGGGTGGGGTGCGCGCGGCATCGGCGCGTGTTCGCGCGGGCGGGGCATTACCGGCCGGGCCTGGTCGCGCGGGCGTACGGTCGGTGGCGGCAGAAGGGCGGGATCGGGCAGGACCCGACCCGGCAGGGGCACGACGTCTGCCATGGCGCGCGCCCACATCTGCGCCTCTGGCCCCGTCAGGAGCCGTTTGTCACGCGCCATCGGCGGGTGCCGCGACGGGCGCCTCCGATGCGGCAGTGCCATCGACGATCACGATGTGCAGACGGCGCGGCCCATGGGCGCCCATCACCATCATCTGCTCGATATCGCCGGTGCGCGACGGCCCGGTCACGAAGTTGAGCGTACGCGGCAGGGCGTCGCGCGGCACCCGGGCGATGGCCTGGTCCAGGTCGGCGACAATCCGCTCCAGCGGCACGACCACGACGTGATGGTCGGGCAGGAAGTTCAGCGTGGTGGGCGACGTCGCGTCCGACCACAGCAGCAGCGTCCCCGTCTCCGCGATCCCGGCGGCGGCCCAGGACAGGCCGACCAGGTCCGTGCCGTCGCTGCGGCCAAAGCGGACGTCGAGGGTTGCGGGCCAGTCCAGCGCCTGGAACTCCGGCGCTGGGCTTGCCGCCAGGCGGGACGGCAGGTTGCCGGCGGCCAGCAGGCGCTGGACCGCACCCGGCAGGTCGGCCATGGAACCGATCACCTCGGTCGTGGCCGCCACCCCCTCCGCCTTGGCGCGGAAGCGGGCGACCGCGTCGCCCTCTTGCGGCAGGCGGCCGGTGGCAACCGGGGGCAGCGGCAAAGGCGGCCGCTTGGGCCCCAATGCGCCGGCGATGGTCCGCAGGATGGCCGTCCGCCCGCTTGTGGGCTGCCTCATTGCGGCCGCTCGCGCTTCCAGCGGGCCATGAAGGTTTCGCCCTCCGGCGCCGGGAGGTCGCGGCTGGCGGTCCAGCCAGAGGCGAGGGGGGCAACGGCCAGCTTGCCCCGGCCGCGGGCCAGGCCCTTCAGCGACTTGGCCGCCGCCCAGGTCAGGGCGCGATAGAGCCGCGGCCGCCGCGCGGCATAGGCCCACAGGCGGGTCGCCCAGCGGTCGCGCGCCGGGGCCAGGCCGCGTTCGAAATCGGAATTGCGCCAGCGCCGCATCAGGTCGGGCAGCGGGATGCCGACCGGGCACACCTCGGCGCAGCGACCGCAGAAGGTCGACGCATTGGGCAGGTCGCGCGTCACCTCCAGCCCCGCGAACAGCGGCGCCAAAACCGCACCCATCGGCCCCATGTAGACATGGCCATAGGCATGGCCGCCGACCGCGCCATAGACCGGGCAATGGTTCATGCAGGCGCCACAGCGGATGCAGCGCAGCATGTCCTGGAACGCACCGCCCAGCAGGCCCGAGCGGCCATTGTCCAGCAGCACGACATGGAACTGCTCCGGCCCGTCCGGATCCTCCGCCCGCCGTGGCCCGGTCGAGACGGTGGTATAGACGCTCATCTCCTGCCCCGTGGCCGAACGGCCCAGCAGGCGCAGGAAGACCGGCAGGTCGGCCAGGCGCGGAATCACCTTCTCGATCCCCACCACCACAATGTGGACGCGGGGGAGGGTCTGGGTCAGGTCGCCATTGCCCTCGTTCGTGACGATGACGGTCGAGCCCGTCTCCGCGATCATGAAGTTGGCGCCCGTGATGCCGACATCCGCCGCCAGGAAACGCTGGCGCAGCATCGCGCGGGCCTCCGCCACCAGCTGTTCCGGCTGTGCCAGGTCGCGCGTCGGCGGCAGGGTCGGGTGCTCGGCGCGGAACAGCGCCTCGACCTGCTCGCGCGTCTTGTGGATGGCCGGGCCGATGATGTGGCTGGGCGGCTCGTGCGCCAGCTGGATGATGTATTCGCCCAGGTCCGTCTCGATCGGCTCCAGCCCGGCCTGTTCAAGGGCCGCGTTGAGGCCGATCTCCTCGGTCGCCATCGACTTGCCCTTGGTCACTGTGCGGGCGCCCGCCTTGCGGCAGATGTCGATCACGGCGGCACAGGCATCCGCCCCCGTCTCGCACCAGTGCACCTGGCCGCCACGGGCCAGGACGTTCGTCTCGAACTGCTCCAGATAGGTGTCGAGATGGGCCAGGGTGTGGTTCTTCAGCGCCTGGGCCGCGGCCTTCAGGTCCTCGAACTCCGGCAGGGCCTCCAGCGCACGGCGCCGGTTGGTGCCAAAGCCCGTCTCCAGCCGGTGCAGCGCCCGCTGAAGGGGTGCATCGCCCAGGGCCGTGGTCGCCTGTTCCTTGAACGCCTCAGGGCGGAAGGCATGGGTCATGGCCGCGCCTTGCCGATGGCGGGCGCGGTGGGACCGGCCAGCACCTCCGCGATGTGGCGGACCTCGACGCCTGAGCCTTGCCGCGACAGGGTGCCGCCCAGGTGCAGCAGGCAGCCCAGGTCGTTGCCCAGCAGGACGGGCGCACCCGTGGCCGTCACGGCATCGCACTTCTTGCGCGCCATCTCGCCAGAGATGGCCGGATACTTGACGCAGAACGCGCCGCCAAAGCCGCAGCACGTCTCGGCCGTTGCCACCTCGCTCACCGTCACGCCCAGCTGCGCCAGCAGGGCGCGCGGCTGCGCCACCACGCCCAGGTCGCGGCGGGACGAGCAGGAATCGTGATAGGCGACCGGTTGTGCCGCAACGCCCGCGGTCTTCAGCTCGACCTTCAGGACATCCACCAGGAACGCGGTCAGCTCAAAGCTCTTGCGCGCCAGGGCCCGGGCCTTGGCGGCATAGCCGGCATCGTCGGGGAACAGGCCGGGATAGTGGCGGAACACCATCCCCGCGCACGACCCGGACGGCGCCACCAGGTAGTCATAGGGCGCGAAGGCGTCGATGACCTGGCGCGCGATGGCGGCGGCAGACTGGCGGTCGCCGGAATTGTAGGCGGGCTGGCCGCAGCAGGTCTGTTCCGGGACCTCGACCGTGCAGCCGGCCTGCTCCATCAGGCGCACGGCGGCAAAGCCGACGGACGGCCGGAACAGGTCGACCAGGCAGGTGACCAGGAGGCCTACCCGTTTGCCGGACGATGCGCTCATCCCCGCAAGTCCGCGACGGCCCGTGGCAGCAGGACCCAGATGCGGCCCTGGTGGCGCATGTTGCCGGCCATCTCGGCGCCGCGCGCGCCGGGGCCAAAAAAGATGTCGCCGCGGATCGCCCCGCGGATGGCGCCGCCCGTGTCCTGCGCGATGAACAGGCGGCGATAGGGCGTCTCGTCCGGCAGGGTCGTGTCCAGGAAGACCGGCACGCCCAGGGTCACGAACTTGCGGTCGACAGCCAGCGAGCGCTCGACCGTCAGCGGCACGCCCTGCGCCCCCAGCGGGCCATCCTCGGGGTGCGTCAACGGCGTGAAGAAGACATACGAGCGATTGGTTTCCAGCAGCGCCCGCGCCTTGTCCGGATGGGCGGCCAGCCAGTCACGGATGCCCTGCATGTTGGCCTGCGCCCGCGTCAACTCGCCGGAGCGGACCAGTTCGCGTCCGATCGCGGTATAGGCATGGCCATTCTGGTTGGCGTAGCCCAGGCGCAGGACGCTGCCGTCGTCCAGCACGATGCGGCCGGAGCCCTGCACCTCCAGGAAGAAGGCGTCGACCGCGCTGTCGACCCAGACCAGCTCCAGGCCCCGCCCGTCCAGCGCGCCGGCATAGATCGCCGCCCGGTCGTGATAGGGGACCAGCCTGTTCCCCTCCAGCCGGCCGCGGATCGTCCCCTTGCCCTTCAGCTCCTCGCGGAAGGCGCCCAGGTCGGCGGTCACCAGGTCGTCGGGGGCGGCGAGCAGCGGCGTCGCATAGGTGTCGCTGCGCGTCCGGGAGCCGCGAAGCTCGGGCTCGTAATAGCCGGTGAAGAGCCCTTCGCGCCCGGCATCGCCGCTGCCGGCAAAGGGGACGAAGGTCGTCTCGAAGAACGCGCGCGCACCGTCCGGGATGGTTGCCTGGGCCTTGCGGCAGGCATCCTGCCAGGCTCCGGCCGGACCGGCCATGCCCAGATCCTCGCCAGGATCCTTGGCCAGAAGGCGGCGGCACGAGATCAGGAACGCGCTCAGCGCCTCCTCTGGCCGGTCGTCCTGCCAGCCCGGAAGCGATGCGAACGTGGTGCGGGTCAGCGCCAGCGTGTCGGCCGGTGCGGCGGTCGGGCCGCCGCGCAGCCACCAGGCGCCGGCCACGCCCAGGGCCGCCAGAGCCAGTACCACGCCGCCCAGGGCAAGGCCGCGGCCCATCATGGCGCGGGACATCCCGGGCACCGGGGCTGAATCGCGGAACGTGTCACGGCAACGGCCCTGGTGTGCTGTGGACTAGTCGGGCGCCGCCGTGCGGATCAGCTGCCAGTTCGGGTCGCGGCTGCGCGTGTCGCGGGCAAAGGTCCAGATGTCCGTCACCTCCCGCCCGGCGGTGGGATGACCGTCGACCACCTGGCCAGACGCGTTGCGCGTGACGCTGATCAGCTCGCTGGTGAAGGCGATCGTGATCTCGGCCGTGCGGCCGGTCATGCGCGCATCCGCCACCTCGGACTTCAGGATCGCGGCGATGGCGGAATCGGTGACCAGGCCATCGGCCTTGCGCTGGTCGATGGCGCGCTGGAAGTCGCGGACGACGTCCGGGCTGACGAAGCTGCGGACCGAGTCGAGGTCGCCGGCCGAGACGGCCTTGACGATCTCCTCGTACGCCATGCGCGCGCCGGCGATGAAGCCATCGAGCTCGAAGCCGCGGTCGGCCACCTGGATCTGGGTCAGGCCCGCAGCGGGGCCCGATGCCGGCGGGGGTGGCCGCACGTCGCCGTCGCGGGGCGCGCGCTGGGGAAGGGGAACGACATTGTCATCGCGCGCGACGGGCTCGAATGGGTCGCGCGCCGGTGGCGGCCGCTCCGCGCCCGTCCTCCGTCCGAGCACGCGGCGAAGCTGGAGCGCGATGAAGCCGGCCAGCATGGCCAGCAGGATGATGTCCAGATACGGCACACTGTCATCCATGTGGGCGTACGAGCCTTTCGCCCGACAAAGAAGTCACTCTAGGTCAGGCATTCCCGGGGGTCCAGCCGGGTAGCGCCGATTGGCCGGTTTCCGCGGTCGGGTTTCGCGGATCCGTCGCAGGCCCGCGATCCGGCCGGCCCGTCCAGTCACAATACTTGTGGGCGGCAATCGATCCATGCTAGCCCCGCCCGGGCGTTCAGAGGAGCATTTGTCATGTCGTCGATCGACCCCGGCCAGGCCGGCAATGGCGGGCAGCCCAACCCCAATGCGGTGCAGGTCGGCATCCTGGCCCAGTACGTGCGCGACCTGTCGTTCGAGAACCCGAACGCGCCGCAAAGCCTGGCCATGTCCAGCGCCCCGCGGATCGAGGTGGCGGTCGACGTCCAGGCCCGGCGCGCCGGGACCGACCGGTTCGAGGTCGAGCTGAAGATCCAGGCGACGGCCAAGAACGACGACCGCGTGGCCTTCGTGTGCGAGCTTTCCTATGCCGGCCTGTTCTCGCTGCGCAACATCCCGGAAGAGAGCGTGCAGCCCTTCCTGCTGATCGAATGCCCGCGCCTGATCTTCCCCTTTGCCCGGCGGATCGTGGCGGATGCCACGCGCGACGGCGGCTTCCCGCCTGTCATGCTGGACCCGATCGACTTCGCCACGCTCTACCGACAGCGCATGGCCCAGGCCCAGGCCGAAGCCGCCCAGGCCCCGGCGCAGGCCTGAGGCGTCGCACCTGATGCTTCGAGACGGCGGCTATGCCGCCTCCTCAGCATGACGCCGTTGGATTTGTTGGGTTCTTCCTGACGGCGTCATGCTGAGGAGCGGGCCTTCAGGCCCGCGTCTCGAAGCATCACACCCGCCCCGTCACTCCTTGCGCGCGGCCTTCTCGGCGATGCCGGAGGTGCCTTCGCGGCGGTCGAGTTCGGCCATGACCTCGGCCGGCGCCACGTCCATCGCCGCCCACAGGACGTGCAGGTGGAACAGCAGGTCGGCGGATTCGCGGATCACGGCGCCCCTGTCGCGCTCGGCCGCGGCAATTGCCGTCTCGACCGCTTCCTCGCCCAGCTTCTTGGCGATGTGGGGCACACCCTTGGCCAGCAGCTTCGCGACATAGCTGGACGTCGGGTCAGCCCCCTTGCGCGCCAGGATCGTGGCGGTCAGGCGGTCAAGCGTCTCGCTCATCACCGGGCCTCAGGGCCGCACCGGGACGCCGCGCTCGGCCAGCCGTGCCTTGGCCTCGGCAATGCGATAGGTGCCGAAATGGAAGATGGAGGCCGCCAGGACGGCCGACGCATGTCCTGCGATGATGCCATCGGCCAGGTCGTCCAGCGTGCCGACGCCGCCGCTGGCGATTACCGGCACCGGCACGGCGTCGGCCACGCTGCGCGTCAGGTCCAGGTCGAAGCCGGCGCGCGTGCCGTCCCGGTCCATGGAGGTCAGCAGGATCTCCCCCGCGCCCAGGGCCGCCACCTTCTCGGCCCAGGCGACGGCGTCCAGGCCCGTGGCCCGCCGCCCGCCATGGGTGAAGACCTCCCACTTGGCCGGCGCCGTCTGCTTGGCGTCGATAGCGACCACGACGCACTGGGCGCCGAACTTCTCCGCCGCCTCCCGCACCAGGTCGGGGCGGTCGATCGCGGCGGTGTTCATCGACACCTTGTCCGCGCCGGCGCGCAGCAGGCGGCGCACATCCTCGACCGCGCGCACGCCACCGCCGACCGTCAGCGGCATGAAGCACTGCTCCGCCGTGCGAGTGACGACGTCCAGCAGGATGGCGCGGTCGTCGCTCGACGCCGTGATGTCCAGGAAGCAGAGCTCGTCCGCCCCTTCGGCATCATAGAGGCGGGCCTGCTCCACGGGATCGCCCGCATCGATCAGGTTGACGAAGTTGACGCCCTTGACCACCCGTCCGGCATGGACGTCCAGGCACGGGATGACGCGCGCTTTCAGCATCAGGCAGCCATCCTTTCCAGGGCCTGGCGCGGCTCGATCCGGCCGTCATAGAGGGCGCGGCCGATGATGCAGCCGGGAATGCCGCGGCCCTTCAGCGCCACCAGATCCTCGACCGACGACACGCCACCGCTGGCGATCACGGGGATCGCCACGGCCTGCGCCAGGGCCGCCGTGCCGTCAACGTCCGGCCCCGTCAGGGCGCCGTCGCGGCCGATATCGGTATAGATCACAGCCGCCGCCCCGGCATCCTCGAAGCGGCGGGCCAGGTCGACCACCGTCACGTCCGTCGTCTCGGTCCAGCCCTGGACGGCGACGCGGCCGCCCTTGGCATCGATGCCCAGCGCCACCTGCCCGGGGAAGGCGTGGCAGGCGGCCCGGACCAGGTCGGGATCGCGCACGGCAACGCTGCCCAGCACGACGCGGGCAACACCCGCCGCGAGCCAGGTCTCGACCGTGGCCAGCGATCGGATGCCGCCGCCCAGCTGCAGCTTCAGGCCGCTGGTTCCGGCCAGCACGGCCCGGACGGAGGCGGCGTTGGCGGCCTGCCCCGTCTTGGCGCCGTCCAGGTCGACCATGTGCAGCCAGGTGAAGCCCGCCTGGGCAAATGTCGCGGCCTGGGCCGCGGGATCATCGCCATAGCGGGTGATGGCGTCGAAGTCGCCATGCAGCAGCCGCACGATGGCGCCGTCCTTCAGGTCGATGGCGGGGTACAGGATCACGGCCTGAGCACCTTGCTGTAATAGTGGCCGGCCAGGTATTGGCCGCGGACCAGCGCATAGCGGGGCTTCGTGCCCCAGCGCGCGAAGCCGTACTGCTCGAACAGGGCGATCGCCGCGGTGCGGTCGGCCCGCACATGCAGGTCGAGCTGGCCCAGGCGGCGGGCCAGGGCCAGGGCCTCGATCTCGCGCAGGATCGCCACGGCCAGGCCGCGATGCCGCGCCAGGTCGGAGACATAGAGGGTGGAGACTTCCGCGGCAAAGGCGCCGGCCTGGTTGTTGGGCAGGGCGCCGATCATCTGGGCCATGCCGACCACGGTGCCGTTGACGCGGGCCAGGAACAGGCTGCGCTGCGGCACCAGCAGCACGCCCTTCCAGAAGGTTTCCAGCGTCATGCGCGGCGGAGGCGGATCCGTCCAGCCAAAGCCGGCCCCTTCCTGCACCGCCTCGAACGTCAGGTCGACAAGGTCCTCCAGCTCGGCATCGTCCAGGGTCTCGACCCGCTCCACGTGCCAGTCGGGCGGCATCGGCACCTGGGGCCCCGGGCCGTGCAGCGCCGTCACGGGCGCCACCGCAGGAAGTTGCCGATCAGGCGCAGGCCCGTCGCCTGGCTCTTCTCGGGGTGGAACTGCGTCCCGGCCATGTTGTCCCGGCCGATCACGGCGGGGAACACCTCGCCATAGTCCGAAGTGGCCAGGACATGATCGGGGCGGGTGCCGCGCACGCGATAGGAATGCACGAAATAGGCATGGTCGCCGGCGGCGATGCCGGCCGTCAGCGCGTGGGCCTGCGTCAGGCCCAGCTCGTTCCAGCCCATGTGCGGAACCTTCAGGCCGTTGCCGGGCTCCATCGCGACGACCTGACCCTCAAGCCAGCCCAGCCCCTCGTGCCGGCCGAACTCCAGGCCTTCCTGCACCATCAGCTGCATGCCGACGCAGATGCCCAGGAACGGGCGCCCGCCGCGGATGACGGCCTCCTCCAGCGCCTCGACCATGCCGGGCACGGCATAGAGGCCGCGGCGGCAGTCGCCAAAGGCGCCAACCCCGGGCAGGACGATGCGCTCGGCCTCGGCCACGGCCTGGGGGTCGGAGGTGACGTCGATCGCCAGCGGCAGGCCTTCGTCCCGCGCCGCGCGCTCGAACGCCTTCTGGGCCGAGCGCAGGTTGCCGGAGCCATAGTCGACGATTGCGACGCGTCCGCGGGCCATCAGGCGATCCCCGGCATGGTCTGGCCCATGCCGCCTTCGGCGGCTGGTCCGATGCGTTGGTACAGGCCCTGCGGCACGGGCGCGGCGACGGCGGCCGCAGGGGCGAAGCGGGCCAGCATGGCGACCTCTGCCTCGTCCAAACTGCGCGCGCCGACAACGCCCAGTTCGCGCCAGCCGCGCGCTTCCAGCCGCGCCCGGCGCAGATCGTTCCCCTCAAGGCCCAGGAAAACCATCGCCGCCAGGACCAGCGTCGCATGGGTGCCGGCATCGAAGCCGGTCAGCACGCGCGCCAGGCCGATGGCGACCAGCACGCCCAGGAACAGGCCCAGCGCCAGCCACAGGCGGCGATAGGCCAGCCACATCCACGAGAAGACGAAGGCCCCCCAGGAGAACCCCTCCGGCACCAGAACCCAGTCCTCGGGCGCCGCCGCGGGCGAGGCATGGACGCTGTAGACGCGCGCGCGGCCCAGCATCAGAGCGTGCCCCCCAGCACGCCCTTGGTCGACGGCACGGCCGCCTCGGCCCGCGGGTCGATCGTCACCGCCTGGCGCAGCGCGCGCGCCAGCGCCTTGAAGCAGGACTCGACGATGTGATGATTGTTCTCGCCGTACATGTTCTCGACATGCAGCGTCAGGCCAGCCGCCTGGGCAAAGGCCTGGAACCATTCCTTGAACAGCTCCGTGTCCATCGTGCCCAGCTTGTCGCGGGTGAAATGGACCTTCCACACCAGGTAGGGCCGGTTCGATGCGTCGAGCGAGACGCGGGTACAGGTCTCGTCCATCGGGATGATGGCGCTGCCATAACGGGTGATGCCGCGCCGGTCGCCCAGCGCGCGTGTCACCGCCTCGCCCAGGGCAATGCCGCTGTCCTCTGTCGTGTGGTGATAGTCGATGTGCAGGTCGCCATCGGCCTTGACCGTGATGTCGATCAGGCTGTGGCGCGAGAGCTGCTCCAGCATATGGTCCAGGAAGCCGATCCCGGTCGAGACGTCATAGGTGCCCGTGCCGTCCAGGTTGACGGTCGCGGTAATACGGGTCTCCTTGGTCTTGCGCTCGACCGTGGCTTGACGCATCGCGGATCCTATCGGGGGCTCTCTCGCCGGGGTCCGGCCCGGCCGGCAGCGCCGGTCATGGGCCCGAATTCGGACATCTGGTCCGGAAGCGGCGACTTGTAGCAAGGGACCCCGTCCCTTGCCAGTCCCGCACAGGCACAGACCCACTCCAAAATTGCGGTTAGGAATTCCCTGACCGGTGGGTCGTGCTAGGCTTTGGGACAGAAGGACGCAGCGGGACAAGGCGTCCATAAGCGACAGGGACGAGGAACGATGCCGGTACTGGGAGAGTCGTTGCGTCTGCCTTGCGGAGCCATCCTGCCCAACCGCCTGGTCAAGGCGGCGCTGACGGAGGGGCTGGCCGATCCGTACAATCGGGCGACCGAGAAGCTGGATCGCCTCTATCGTCGCTGGAGCGAGGGCGGTGCCGGCCTGGTCATCACCGGCAATGTCCAGGTCGACCGTCGCTACCTGGAACGCCCGGGCAATGTCGTGATCGACGGCAATGGCGGGGAAGCCGCGCTGCGCCGCATGGCCAAGGCGGGAACTGTCGGCGGCAACCACCTGTGGATGCAGATCAACCATCCCGGCCGGCAGACGCCAAAGGCCGTCCACGCGAACCCGCCTGCCCCCTCGGCCGTGCCGCTGGACCTGCCGGGCGACGCCCACGGCCATCCCCGGGCCATGACCGAGGACGAGATCCTGGACGTCATCCGCCGCTGGGCGCACGTCGCCCGGGTGGCGCGCGACACCGGCTTCACCGGGGTCCAGATCCACGGCGCCCATGGCTACCTGATCTCGCAGTTCCTCTCGCCCATCGCCAACCGGCGCACCGATGCCTGGGGCGGCCCACTGGAGAACCGCGCCCGCTTCGTGCTGGAGATCGTGCGCGCGGTCCGGGCCGCGGTGGGTGCCGACTTCCCCGTCGGCCTGAAGATGAACTCCGCCGATTTCCAGCAGGGCGGCTTCAGCAATGACGAGGCGATCCAGGTCGTGCGCTGGCTGAACGAGACCGGCCTCGACATGCTGGAACTGTCGGGCGGCACGTACGAGAACCCACGCATGATCGGCACGTCGTGGACCGAGGAAGGCCAGCGCCAGGTCAAGCAGAGCACGATCGCGCGCGAGGCCTACTTCCTGGAATACGCGTCGCTGATCAAGCCGGAAGCGCGCATGCCGGTGATGCTGACCGGCGGCTTCCGCTCGCGCAAGGCGATGCAGGAGGCAATCGAATCTGGCGCCACCGACCTGATCGGCCTGGGTCGGCCGATGTGCACCCATCCCGATTTCCCGCGCCGCCTGCTCAACGGCAGCACGCATTTCGCCCCGGTGTTCGAGCGCACTTTGGCGATGGACGCCGACGCGCTGGGCCCCAACCCGGACCCGACCCTGTTCCGCAGCGTCGAGGGTTGGGGCAAGCAGGGCTGGTTCTGCCTCCAGCTGATCCGCCTGGGCGAGGGGCTGGAGCCTGACCTGCACATGCCGGTCTTCGACGCCTTCAACCGCTACCAGCAGAACGAGGCCGACACCGCCGCCCGCTTGGTCCGCGCCGAGTCGGTGGCGGCCTGATAGCTCCCTCCCCCGTCCCTCAGGGATGGGGGAGGGCCCAAGTTCGCCGCACCTGGTGGTCGCTCAGGCCCATACTGAAGGGTCTGGCTACTCCGCGGCCTGGGCCAGCTTGGTCTGCAGCTTTTCTGTCACCGCTTCCGCTACCAGGAACGCGGCCGAGCCCATGTCGAAGGCCTCCGTCATCGGCATGGCGTCGGTCCCCAGGCGCTTCTGGATCTCGGCCATCATGGCGGGCAGGTCGTCCGTCTCGACCCCATATTGCGCGATGTACTGCTGCGGGCAGTTCTGGGTGAAGTCGCCCATCAGCTTGAAGCGCTGCGCCGTCTTCACCCCCGGCACCTTCAGCAGGTCGACGATGTGGGTGTTCGTGTACCACGCGTCATACTCGGCCTCGCGCCCGGCGACGGGATTGCTCAGGACGATGATCGTGTAGTGGGGCATGAGTGTTCCCTCCAGTTTGGCCTCTGATGGGCCCTTCGGAATGACTTGTCGTCGATGTTGCCCTGCGATGCTTCGAGACGCGTCCCTTTGGGCCGCTCCTCAGCATGACGCCGTTGGAAATCACAAAGAAAACAACCGCGTCATGCTGAGGAAGCCCGGAGGGCTGTCTCGAAGCATCACAAAGCAACGCCTCCGCCCTCAGATCACCGTGCGGCGGCGCAGGAAGTCGAGGACCAGGTCGGCCACCACCTGCGGCTGCTCGAAATGGGGGTAATGGCCGATGTTCTCGATGAAGGCGGCCTCCCCCAGTCCGTTTGGCACGTTCTTCAGGGCCAGCGCCGTCGTTTCCTCGGTCACGAAGAAGTCGGCGCCGCCGCGGACATTGAGATAGGGGCAGGTGACGTCCCGCATCTTGTCGACCACGTCGTGGTTCACCCAGCACTGCAGGTCACCGATCATGATCGCCTGGGACGAGAACTTGTGCAGCCATTGCAGCTCCACATCCTTGCCCGGCCGCATCGGGTGGTAGCAGGACGCAACGCACCCCGTCTCCGCGAAGTAGTACCAGCCCGGGCTGGCATGCGGCTCCGCCCGTTCCTTGACGTCGAGCATGGGCACGACGGCCCCGCCCTCCATGGCGATCGCCGCCAGCAGGCCGTCCGAATGATGGGCGGCCAGGTCGGTCGCCATGTTGCCGCCGATGGAGCAGCCCAGCACGACGGCCTTCTGCCCGCCGGTCACCTTGGCGATGAAGTCCCAGACGAATTCGCCATAGTCGCGCATGCGGGTGAAGGGCTGCCAGTCATGGGGCAGCGACTTGCCATGGCCCGGCAGGTCGGGCGCGATCACGCGGAATCCGGCCGCCGCCAGCAGGGGCATGATCTCGTGATACTGCATGGAGCACGAGCCCGCCGTGTGGATGCACACGAGCGGCACGCCGCTGCCCAGCTGGTCGTAATAGATCTTGGTCCCGCGGACGGACGTGTAGGCCCCGGTGATGGCTTCGAAGTCTGTTGGGCTCATCGCGCGCCCTCCATGCCGGGGGGCAGGCCGCAGGCGGGAAAGACCTCCGCGCCCAGGACCATCTGCGCCTTGTAGGATTTCTCGCACTCGGTCCGGTTGCCGTCATGGGCGATCACGCCGGTCGTGGCGGCGCGGTCGAAGCGGCTGCGCCCGGCGACGATGGCGGCCCAGTCGGTGGCCGTCCCGCTGACGATCACGTCATAGCCCAGCATGTTGGTCACCGGGCTGTATTCCATCGCGTCGATGATCTGCCCGCGATAGAGCTTGAACCAGAAAGGGCGGTCGCCGAAGCGCACCACCATCTTCATGTCCAGCCAGCGCGCTGCCTGGTTGAAGCGGCTGTTCCCGTTCGCGACCTCGCGCACCCGGGCCAGCCAGTCCGTTGCCGGATCTGCCATTGGGTCCCTCCCTGTCGGCCCGTCTGTGCGGACCTGGGACCCATCATGCGCGGGAAGGACGGGCAGGCCAAGCCGCCCGCCCGCCGCCGCGGTTCAGCTCCCGGTATAGGGGGCCACGGTCATCTCGCCGATCTTGAAGCGCATGGGCGCATTGACCCGGTGGCGCAGGTTGGCGGGCACGGTCGCGGCATAGTCCAGCTTGATCGCGCGCAACCACCATTTGGCCTTGGGGTCCCAACTCTCGCGCGTGCCGACGGCGGTATAGATGCTGTAGCGGCCCGGCACGGCGTGCCATGGCACCTTGACCGACCAGTTCAGGGTGATGGTGCGGTTGCCCCAGATCATCGTGTTGTAGATGGGGGCCTGCAGCGCGCTGGTCAGGACCTGCCCCTTGGCATCCACCAGGTAGACGAAGACCTCGTGCTTCACCGGCAGGTTGACGGGGGAGGAGATGGTCTGGGTGAAGGTCAACTGCTGCCCCTGGACCACCGGGCGGGGCACCGTGACGTGGCGCAGCACGGGGCGCAGGGCGTCGCCCGCGCGACCCGGCGCGTTCGACGTGTACATCGCCTGGCTTGGCGTGACGGGCGTGCGGCTGGCGCCGCAGGTGGGCGTGCCGCCGGTGGCGACGGGCTGGCAGACGCGGACATAGTCGACCGAGAACGCCTTGGGGAAGTTCTTCGGGTCGATGCCGTGGCGGCCGGCCCAGTCGCCGCCCAGGGCGAAGTTCAGGTTGATGTGGGCGGGCGGGGCCAGCGTGCCGTCGGCGCGCACCCAGCGGAAGGTCTGGGTATAGAGCTTGCGCCCGTCCATCCACACGGTCAGCGACGTCGGCGTCCACAGCGCGGCAAAGGTGTGCCAGCCGCCGACCAGGCTGGTCGCATTGTGATAGCCGCCCCACTTGGTGTCGTACTTCGGGTCGACATAGGTATAGCGGACGTTCGCCATCTGGCTGGGGTGCGAATGCGTCCCCGAATGGACCATGTTCTCCTTGTCCTCGCGCCCGTTGTTCACGAACTCGAAGATGTCGATCTCCGGCGGCCAGACTGTCTGCCCGTCATTGCCGCGGTCCGGGTTCAGCCAGAAAGCGGGCCACACGCCGATCCCCGGCGGGAACTTCACCCGGGCCTCGAAATAGCCATAGTAGAAAGTCTGGAACGACCGCAGCATGCCCGACTGGTAGGGCAGCTTCGACCCCGCCGGGGCGGGCCGGGCGATCAGGTCCAGCTGGCCGTTGCGGACCAGGTGGTTGTTGTCGTCGCCATAGGTCTGGGCCTCCTTGTTCGGGGCCAGCGTGTCCATCGTCTCTTCATTGTAGATGTAGCGCGTGGACCAGCGCGTACGGTCCAGCGTGTTGCCGTTGAAATTGTCCTCGAACACCAGTTTCCAGCCCGCCGCTTCTGCCTGCCGCACCGGCATGACCAACGCCAGAAGCGCCATCATCGCCAGCATGACAAAGTAGAAGAAACGCTTCGTGGTGATGACATTCTGCCATTCGTCCGAGCGATACTGAGCAACTTGTGTCATTGACTTGATTCCCGACAACTTTAGGCAATTTCGAGACTTATTCTGTTCTCGTCATCGCTTCTGTTGTCAGTCATGGCTTGCGAAAATTAACGAAGAGTAGCCATGCCGGACAATTTTTCGGCCGGATTGTCGAATGATGGGGAAATGCGGTTTGCGGCCCGCCTCCGACCCCGCTGCGGCACGGTGGGCGACGTCCATGACACCGCCCGCCGTCGCGGAGCTTGTGAACGCACAGGCCAGCATCCTTCGAGGCGGCCCTCTGCCTCCTCAGGATGACGAGGCCTGGTGCGTTTTCGCGACCAGAACAGCGGATCGTCGCCTAGGGTGCGCGGATTGCGCCCCGGGCGAACCTGCGCCCGCCCGCAGGAGGGCGTCAGGGAGCGCTACTCGCGCTCCTCGTGGCGGTAGGGGCCGTGCTCGGTGAGGAAGGCGGCGTCCTGCGCCACCTGGGCGCGTTCGCGCTCGAGATAGGTGGCGACCGCCTGGCGGAAATTGCCGTCGGCGATCCAGTGCAGGCTGTGGGTCAGGCGGGGCAGGTAGCCGCGCGCCAACTTGTGCTCGCCCTGGGCGCCTGCTTCGACCCGGGACAATCCGCGGGCGATGGCGAACTGGATCGCCTGATAATAGCACGCCTCGAAATGCAGGAACCGGTGCTCCTCAAGGCAGCCCCAGTTGCGCCCGAAGAGCGCCTCTCGCCCGATGAAGTTCAGCGCGCCCGCGATCCAGCGGCCCTGGCGCCGGGCAAGGACCAGCGCGATGCGATCGGCCATGCGCTCGCTGACCAGGCTGAAGAAGCGGCGCGTGAGATAGGGACTGCCCCATTTGCGGCTGCCGGTATCCTGGTAGAAGCGCCAGAAGGCATCCCAGTGCTCCTCCTTCAGGTCGCTGCCGGTCAGGACGTGCAGCTCCACCCCGTTCTCGACCGCGCCGGCGCGTTCGTGCCGGATCTGCTTGCGCTTGCGCGAGGCGAGCGTGGCCAGGAAGTCGTCGAACGTGGCATAGCCGCGATTCTCCCAGTGGAACTGGGTGTCGGTCCGGTGCAGGAAGCCCAGGCCCTCCAGCTCCGCCGCCTGTGCCTCCTCGACAAAGTTCACGTTCAGACTGGCAATGCCGTTCTGGCGCATGATCGTCGTCGCGGCCTGGGCCAGTTCGCGCCGCACGCGCGGGCCGTCCGCCGCCGGATGGGCCAGCAGGCGCGGCCCGGTTGCGGGCGTGAAGGGCACGGCGCACAGACCCTTTGGATAATAGCGCCCCCCCGCCCGTTCATAGGCCGCGGCCCAGGAATGGTCGAAGACGTATTCGCCATAGGAATGGCTCTTGGCATAGAGCGGCATCACGCCGACCACGCGTTCGCCGGCGTCGCGCGCGACCAGGTGGATCGGCTGCCAGCCGGTGCGCGTGGTGGCGGATCCGCTGTCCTCCAGCGCCGACAGGAAGGCGTGGGAGACGAACGGGTTGTCGCCGCCGGCACAGGCGTCCCAGTCGGCCGCCGCAACCTCGCCCAGGCTGGACGCGACCGAGACGCTGACCGCGGCGCGTGCACCGGATTCGATCTGGGTCATGGTGCAGCATCGTGCCGTTGCGCTGCGAAAACGACCAGCCCCCTGCCGTCGCACCGCGCCGCATGGCTGAAATGCGGCGCGGTCACCGGCTCCGCTTCTGGCCCTGGCTCTGGTTCAGATGCCGACGATGGGGTCGCCGCCATTCGGTGTCAGGACCTGCCCCGTGGTGAAGTCGCCGGTCGGGCCCATCAGGTAGAGGATGCTGGCGGCCAGGTGCTCCGGCTCGGCCCAGGCCTTGAGCGGGTTCAGCAGGGCCTCCTCGGCGACCGCGTCGGGGCCATAGGCTTCTGTCATGCCGGTGCGGATCACGCCGGGTGCCACCGCGTTCACCAGGATGCCGTGCGGCGCCAGCTCCAGCGCCCAGCCCTTCGTGAAGCCCAGGATCGCCGCCTTGGCCGCCGAATAGTGGCTGGAGCGGGGAAAGCCGACCTGGGCCCGGTTGGACGAGATGTTGACGATGCGGCCCCAGCCTTCCGCCTTCATGCCGGCCAGCACGGCACGGGTCGCCACCAGGCTGCCCCAGACATGGACCTCGAACATGCGGTCATAGGCGGCGCGGTCGATATCCTCCAACGCCGCGTTGAAGCCGGGGACGCCGGCATTGTTGAGCAGCAGCGTGACCGGGGCGACCCTGGCCACGGCGGCGTTGACCGCGTCCTCGTCCGCCACGCTGCAGGCCAGCGACCAGGCCTCTCCGCCCTGGCTGCGGATGGTGGCGGCGACCGCCTCGACCCCCGCGCCATTCAGGTCCTGGACCAGGACGCGGGCGCCGGCTGCGGCCAGGGCCAGGGCCGTGGCACGGCCGATGCCGCTGGCCGCGCCAGTCACCAGCGCGGTGCGCCCGGCAAAAACCTCGCTGCCCGCGAACAGGCCTGCCCCCGAAGCGATCGCCCGCGTTGCCGCGATGCCTGCACTGCTGTCCGTCATGTGCCCCCTGTCCCGTGGCTTTGTGTGTCAGTCCCTGTCTCAGGTTCCGCGTCTGAGGCCCCGGAAGATCAGGTCCAGGTCACGCCGGATCGCCGCCTTCACCCCATCCTCGCCAAAGGCGGCATCCCTGATGTAGCGCTGGAAGTGCAGGTTGCCGATCGACCAGACCAGGGTCGCCAGGGCCCGCACGTCGATGTCGTCGGCCAGCCGGCCGGCCGCCTGCGACCGCGTCAGCATGGCGCGGTGCTGCAGGATGATCAGCCGGGTCAGCCGCCCCATCGTCCGGTCGAACGGCCCGCCGGGGTCCAGGAACGCGGCACTCAGGATCACGGCCCAGCAGTCGCGCGGGATGACGCGCACGCTCTGTTCCACCAGCAGGTCTTCCAGCGCCAGCACCGCCTCCAGCGGATCGTCCGATGCCCGGGCCACGACGGCGCGCCGTTCGGGCAGCGCCTGGCGCAGGTGGCGCACCGCCAGCGACCGCACCAGGTTGGGCTTCGTCTCGAAATACTTGTAGACGGTTGCGGGTGCGACCGCGGCGCGTGCGGCGATCTCCTCCACATGGGTGGCCTGGTAGCCCTGTTCCGCGAACAGGCTGGACGCGGCATCCAGCACCTGCGCCTCGCGCGCGCGGCGCTGGGCCAATCTCAAAGTGGCCATCGATCCCTGCTTTTTTCTTGGCGTTTCCTCTTGCCCCCGACCATAGGCAGGAGCCGCGCCAGCGTCCAGCAGAGTCGACTCCGCGATTCCTGTTTGACAGGGATATTGCAATTGCGAAAGATCACACCGGGTGAAGGGGAAAACCGGCATCCGATGGCGGGGAATGGGGGCGGCGACACGTGGCAAGCATTGCGGCAGATCCCTATGCCTGGCCGCATGACGGCCTGGACCGGCGCGGCACCGGCCTGCTGGTTGTCGACATGCAGGTCGATTTCCTGCAGCCGGGCGGCTACCTGGAGGCGTTCGGCTATGACCTGGCCGGTACGCGCGCGGCCATTCCCGGCGCGCAGCGCCTGCTGGCGGCGGCCCGGCGCCTGGGCCTGACGGTCATCCATACGCGCCAGGGCTATCGTCCCGACCTGGCCGACCTGCCGCCCTACAAGAAGTGGCGCAGCGCGCGGGGCGGCGGCGGCATTGGCGTCGCCGGTCCCAACGGGCGATTCCTGGTCCGGGGCGAGCCGGGCCATGCCATCATCCCCGAAGTCGCCCCCCTGGCGGGCGAGATCGTGGTCGACAAGTCCGCCATCGGGGCATTCTGCGGGACGGACATGGACATGGTCCTGAAGCTGGCCGGCCTCCGGCATCTGGTCGTGTGCGGCATCACGACCGATGTCTGCGTGTTCTCGACCCTGCGCGAGGCGAACGACCGCGGCTTCGAATGCCTGCTGGCGGCGGATGCCTGCGGCAGCGGCGATCCTGCGGCCCACGCCGCCACGCTGCACATGATCACGGTCGAAGGCGGCGTGTTCGGCGCCGTGGCCGACGTCGCCGCGATCGAGGCGGGCCTCGCCCTTCTGGAGGCGAAGGCGGCATGAGCAGCACGACCCTGGACCGCCCGGCGGCCGACGACCTGCCCCGCGCCGGGCTGCCCAGCAGCTTCTATGCGGATCCGGCGCACCTTGTCGTGGAACGCGACCAGCTGTTCGCGCGGACCTGGACGGCGCTGGCCAGTGCGCAGGCGATCGCGGCACCCGGCGACGTGGCCTGCGTCGATTTCCTGGGAATCCCCATCCTGCTGGTGCGCGACCGCGATGGCAGCGCCCGCGCCTTCCACAATGTGTGCAGCCATCGCGGCCTGAAGCTGGTCACGGAGGATGCGTCCGGCCAGAACGTGGTCCGCTGCCCCTATCATTCCTGGGCCTATGCGCTGGACGGCCGCCTGGTGGCGACGCCGCATATCGGCGGCCAGGACGTGCACGGCGATGCCGCGATCAATCCGGCGGAATACGGCCTGAAGCCGATCGCGCTGACCGAATGGGCGGGCGTGCTGTTCGTCAACCTGTCGGGCACGGAAAAGCCCCTGGCCCAGGTCGTGGCGCCGCTGCTGGAGCGATGGCAGGGCTACCAGTTCGACGGCCTGCGCCACGCCGGTACGATGTCGTTCGACGTCGCCGCCAACTGGAAGTTCGCGGTCGAGAACTTCGTCGAGTCCTATCATCTCTACTGGGTGCACCCGGCGCTCAACGAGTATTCCCCTGCTGCGGCGCATTACGAGGTGATCCTGCCCGGCTGCGCCATGGGCACCGGCAACGACGCCGGCACCGTGCCGGGGGCCGATGGCCTTCCGGCCTTTCCCGGCCTGGCGCCGCAGGACCGTGGCCGGATCGAGGCCCTGGCCACCTTTCCCAACCTGGCGCTGGTGGTCATGCCCGACCATATCGTCACGCTGGTCCTGACGCCGGTGGCGCCTGACCGGACGCTTGAGCGCTTCGACTTCTGGTTCCTGCCGGATCCCGAATGGGATGCCCATGCCGCCATCCGCGCAGCGGGTATCGAGCGCTGGGGCGAGATCAATGGCGAGGATATCGGCATGCTGGAGCGGCTCCAGGCGGGCCGTGCCTCCCCCGCGTTCGACGGTGGCGTCCTGGCCATGGCGTGGGAACGCCCGGTTGCGGAGTTCAACCGTCTGGTGCGACAGGCACTCTGTCCCGCGCCATGAGCCTGCCCGTCGCCCCCACCTGGTTCCAGCGGCGGGCGGTGGCACCCGGCCTGACCCTGTTCAGCGAGCCCCACGTCCATTCCTGGTTCCGCGCCAATATCTGGCACATTGCGGGGCGCGACCTGGACCTGCTGGTCGATACCGGCATGGGCATCGCCAGCTTGAAGCAGGCGCTGGGCCCGCTTGCCGACCGGCCCATCCTGGCAATCGCCAGCCATGGCCATGTCGACCATACCGGCGGCCATTTCGAGTTCGACCAGCGGGCCATCCACCCGGCCGAGGCGACCGCCCTGGAGGCGGTGCCGGAGCGCACGCTGGCCGACTACTTCCCGGCGAAGGAGGCGGCCGTGACGGCGCTGCCCCATGCCGACTGGGACCTGCGTGCCTATACCTACAAGGCAGCGCCCGCGACGCGCCTGCTGCATGAAGGCGACGTGATCGACCTTGGCGGGCGGCGCCTGACCGTGCTGCACCTGCCCGGCCACTCGCCGGGCTCGATCGGCCTGTTCGACGAGCACGAGGGCGTGCTGTTCTCGGGCGATGCGATCTACGAGGGCGAGTTGCTGGACGACCTGCCCTTTTCTGACGGGTCGATCTACGAGGCCACGATGCGCCGTCTGATCGAGCTGGGGCCGCGCATGGTCCATGGCGGCCATGGGCCCAGCTTTGATCGTGCACGTCTGGCCGCAATCGCACAGGATTATCTGAACGGCCGCCGCCGCCAGGGATGCCCGGTCGAAGCCGGGCAGGGCGCCGGTCCATAAGGAGGGGTTAGTGATGAAGAAGCGTGGGAGCGGGGGCTTTCAGCAGGACCTGATGGAGCTGGCAGCGGATCGCATGGCCAAGGGCGCGCTGTCGCGGCGCGACTTCCTGCAGGCGGCCCTGCTGGTCGGTGGCGCCACGGTCGTCGGCGGCCAGGTGGTGCTGACGCGGCCGGTCTCGGCCGCGGCCAAGGAGATCGTGGTCGCCAATTTCGGCGGCGATGGCGTCGCCTTCTGGGGCGAGGCCTGGGGCCAGCCGTTCACCGCCGACACCGGCATCGCCGTCAAGATCGACGGCGCCAGCCCGCTGGCCGGCAAGATCAAGGCGATGGTCGAATCCGGCAAGGTGACGTGGGACGCCTGCGATGCCGACGGCTTCCTGTGCGACCAGCTGGGCAACCAGGGCATCCTGGCCGAGGTCGACTACACCGTGATCGACAAGGCGATGATCCGCGACGGCTGGGCGTGGAAGCATGGCTTCGCCAACTACACCTACAGCTTCGTCCTGGCCTATAACAAGGAGACCTTCCCCGCGGCGCCGCCGACCTGGATGGACTTCTTCGACACGGCGAAGTACCCGGGCAAGCGCACCATGTGGAAGTGGCAGATGGGTGCGATGGAGGCCTGCCTGCTGGCGGACGGCGTGCCCCCCGACCAGCTCTATCCGCTCGACGTCGACCGTGCGATCCGCAAGGCCAAGAGCCTGGGCGACAACGTGATCTATTGGGATTCGGGTGCCGAGTCGCAGGACATGTTCCTGAACGACGAAGTCGTCATGGGCAATATCTGGAACACCCGCGCCTCGGTCATCGAGAAGGATACCGACGGCAAGATCGTCTACACGTGGGCCCAGGGCATCTTCTGTCCCGGTGCGTTCGTGGTGCCCAAGGGCAACCCGGCGGGGGCCGACGTCAACAAGTTCCTGGCCTCGACGCTCAAGCCCGAGCGGCAGATCAAGCTGCTGGAACTGCTGGGCAACGGCCCATCGAACCCGGCCGCCTCGGCCAACCTGCCGCCGGAACTGCAGCCCAAGGACCCCGGCTTCGAGGCGAACCTGAAGCAGCAGATCTATCGCAACGAGGCCTGGTACACCGAGCACTACGACGCCGCGGTCGAAAAGTGGGTCGACGGCATCTCCGGCTGATGCGCGCTGTCTTCACGTCGATGGTCAGGAACCCTCCCCCCTCATCCCGGGGTCCCCGCGCACATGTGCGCGGGCTGGGCGGGGGGAGGGCAGGGTGGGGGGGCGCCTGCGCCGGGAACCCGATCCTGGGAGTTCAGCGCCGCGTCGCCGCCCCCCCATCCCGACCTTCCTCCGCGAAGGGGGAAGGGGCACCGCATGGGTGTCAGGCGAGCCTGCCCCTGGTGTCCCCATGAGTGTCACGGCCCACCGGCTGCCGCTCGCGCGCGCCCGGGGGATCGATCCCTATTGGTGGTTCGTGGCGCCGCTGGCGGCGTTCCTGCTGCTGCTCTATGTGGCGCCCATGGCCTGGATCCTGTCGCTCTCCGTGACCGAGGCGCAGGAGAACTGGTACGACAATTTCGCCGCCGTCCTGGGCGGCGAGAACATCCATCGCATGATGTGGACCACGGTCCGCATCGTCGGCCTGACGACGCTGATCTCGCTCGTGCTCGGCTACGTCCTGGCCTATGCCGCCGTTCACATGGGGCCGCGCCAGCGCCTGGCCCTGATGCTGGCGGTGGTCGTGCCGTTCTGGCTGTCGGTCCTGGTGCGGGCGTTCTCCTGGCTGATCCTGCTGCGCAACAATGGCCTGGTGAACCAGGCCATCATGGGCCTGGGCCTCAGCGACCAGCCCCTGCCCATGGTGCGGAACGAACTGGGCGTCGTGATCGGCATGGTCCACTACCTGGTCCCGTACGCCTTCTTTCCGCTCTACAGCGCGATGAGCCAGATGGACCAGCGCGTGCTGATGGCATCCCGTGCGCTGGGGGCCGGCGCATTGCGCACGTTCTGGCGGGTTTTCCTGCCGCTGACCCGCCCGGCGCTGTTCGGGGCGGCGGTCATCGTCTTCGTCTTTGGCCTGGGCTTCTTCGTCACCCCGGCGATCCTGGGCGGCGGCCGCGTCGTGATAATCTCGGAATTCGTCTCGATCCGCGTGCTGCAGACGCTGGACTGGGGGCTGGCCAGCGCGCTGTCGCTGGTCCTGCTGGCGGCGACGCTGGCGCTGATCGTGGCGGCGGCACGCGTCGTAGACCTGCGCCGCATGCTGGGGGGCGGTTGATGCGCGGGGCCGCACCATGAACGAAGGGGGCATGCCGCGCACCGGCCTGCTGCTGGGGGCCCTGGCCTGGCTGCTGGCGCTGTTCCTGCTGCTGCCGGCCTTCATCTCGATCCCGGTGTCGCTCAACGACAGCCGCTTCGTTGCGATGCCGAAGGATGGCCAGTTGTCGACCCGCCACTACGAGCGGATGTTCGCCTGCGAAACGGTTCAGGGCGGCACGGCCGACAGCAGCCTGACGCGCTGCGACTGGCTGGATTCGATCGCCGACAGTGCACAGGTCGCCGTCTGTGCCACGATCCTGGCGGTCATCCTGGGCACGGCCTGCGCCATCGGCCTGTGGCGCCTGGGCGGCCGCGTTGCCGGCTGGATGGCGGCCGTGGTGCTGGCGCCGGCGATCCTGCCGTCCATCGTCTCGGCCCTGGCCCTGTCGCGCGCCTGGGTCTGGCTGGGCCTGTCCGACACGTTCCTGGGCGTGGTCATCGCGCACACGATCGTGGCGACGCCCTTTGTCGTCATCGCCGTGACGACGGCACTGGCCAGCCTCGACCCGCGCCTGGAACAGGCCTCCCGCAGCCTGGGGGCGGGGGCCTTCGGAACGGCGTGGCGCGTGATCGTGCCGAACATCAAGCCGGGCATCGCGACCGCCGCGGTCTTTGCCTTCGTGATCTCGTGGGACGAGATCGTGGTCACCCTGTTCGTGTCGTCGCGTGCCGTCTACACCCTGCCGCGGCGCATGTGGGACGGCATCCGCGAGAATGTCGACCCCACCGTCACCGCCGTCGCGACCGTACTGATCGTCGCAACGGCCGCCCTGGTCATTGCCGGCGTGCTGCGCGGTGCCTGGAGCGCCCGGACCAGCCGCATCGCGGCCAACGAGGAAACCTGATGCTGATCCGCAATCCCGTTCCCTGGCCGGGCGGCGCCCGCGTCGCCGTCTGCTTCTCGTACGACATGGACGCGGAAAGCCTGCTGCACCTCTATCACGGGGACACCGCGCACCAGAAGGTCGCGACCTCGTCCGCGCTGCGCTACGGCCCGCTGGTGGCGATCCCCCGCCTGATCGACATGTGGGCGAAGTACGACATCAAGCAGACGGTCTTCATCCCCGGCTGGTGCGTCGAGACCTATCCCGATGCCGTCCGCGCCCTGCACGCGGCGGGGCACGAGATCGGCCATCACGGCTACCTGCACGAGAAGCCCAACCTGCTGAGTGCCGCGGAGGAGGAGCGGGTCCTGCAGAAGGGGATCGAGGCGATCGCGAACATCACCGGCAAGCCGCCGGTCGGCTATCGCGCGCCGTCCTATGCCTTTTCCGAGCGCACGCTGGACCTGTTGCTGAAGTACGGCTTCCGCTACGACGCCTCGCTCCTGGGGGACGAGGTGCCGTATGTCCTGCAGTCCGACAAGGGCAGCCTGGTCGAACTGCCCGCGGACATGAGCCTGGACGACTGGCCGCAATACGTCTCGATGAAGGAGTTCGGTTTCCAGATGCCGATCCAGGCGCCCGCCCGGGCGATGGAGGTGTTCCGCGCCGACTTCGATGCCGCCTGGCTCTATGGCGGCCTGTGGATTGCCGTCTGGCACCCCTTCGTGTCGGGTCGCCTATCGCGGGCGCACGCGACGATGGAGCTGATCGACTACATGAAGGCCAAGGGCGACGTCTGGTTCGCGCCGCTGTCCCAGATCGCGGCCCATGTCCAGGGCCTGATCGATCGCGGCGAATGGACCCCGCGGGTCGAGCGCCTGCCCCATTGGGCGCCGCCGCTGACACCGGCCGTGCCGCGCGCGGCGGAATAGGGGAACCGGCATGAGCGCCCGCCGCCTGCCCGGCCATGCCCTGGGCCTGGTCGACCTGACCAAGCGCTATGGCCGCCTGGCCGCCATTGACGGCGTGTCGCTGGACATCGCCCCTGGCGAGTTCATGACCCTGCTGGGCCCGTCCGGCTCGGGCAAGTCGTCGATCCTGATGGCGATTGCGGGCTTCGTCGTGCCGGACGCCGGCGACATCCTGCTGGACGGCCGGCGCATCAACGAACTGAAGCCGGAACAGCGCAGCTTCGGCGTGGTATTCCAGGGCTATGCCCTGTTCCCCCACCTGAACGTGCGCGAGAACGTGGCCTATCCCCTGGCTGTGCGCCGGATCCCCAAGGCCGAGATTGCGCCGCGGCTGAAGGCGGCCCTCGACCTGGTCCAGCTCAGTCACCTGGCCGACCGCATGCCCAAGCAGCTGTCGGGCGGTCAGCAGCAGCGCGTGGCGCTGGCCCGCGCCCTGGTGTTCGAGCCGACCCTGCTGCTGCTGGACGAGCCCCTGGGCGCTCTCGACCGCAAGCTGCGCGCCGATCTCCAGGTCGAGCTGAAGGCGCTGCACGGCCGCCTGGGCACCACGTTCATCAACGTGACCCACGACCAGGAGGAGGCGCTGACCATGTCGGACCGCATCGCCATCCTGTCGCATGGCAAGCTGGCCCAGGTCGGCCGGCCGGAGGAGCTCTACAACCGGCCGCGCAGCCGCTTCGTCGCCGACTTCCTGGGCAAGAGCAACTTCCTGGACGGCGTCGTCGAATCGCGTGACGGCCACCTGCTGATGCTGCGCGTCGGGCAGTCGGTCCTGGCCCAGCATGTGGTCGACGAAACCTGGCGCCCCAACGATCCCGTGACGCTTGCCCTGCGGGCCGAGCGGATCCACCTGGGCGCCCGGGCGGAGGGGCAGCCGAATCAACTCCAGGGTGTGGTGGAAAGCGCCGCGTTCCTGGGGGCCTGGCAACACTGCGTCATCCGGACGCCGGCCGGCCGGCTTGAGGTCCAGTCCCCGGTCCAGCCGGGCGAGCCGTCGCCCCAGGCGCGGGACCGGATCCTTGTCGGCTGGGATTTCGAGGCCGCAGTTCCGCTTTCGGATTAAGTCGCTCCGGGGCCCGCGCCGGTCCTTCGGTCCTGGTGGCCGGGGCGCCGCGCGGGGCCGCGGGACCGACAGGCGCCGGGGCGATCCGGGGCGTTATGTTTTCTTTCATCGCTTCGCCCGATAGTGGCGTCGATGCGCCCCATCCGACTCAAGGTCCTGCTTGGCGTGATTGCCTCGGTGGTCACCATGGCCACCGTGTTCCTGCTGACCGCGGTCAGCGGGCAGCACGCGGCCACGACCTCGGAACGCGTGGCCCAACAGGCGGTGCAGGACCTGGCGACGGACATCGCCCGGTCGATCGACAGCCTGATCGCCGAGCATTATCGCGACCTCAGCAACCTCGCCGGCGAGTTCACCGACCCCGATACGGCGGTCAACCCCGACAACCAGCGCCGCCTGGACCAGGCGGCCGCTTCCAGCGACCAGCTGGCCTGGATCGGCTATGCCGACGCCACCGGCGCGATCCGCATCGCCTCGCGGCGGGAACTGGTCAGCACGTCGGCCCGCGACCTGGCATGGTTCTGGCGCGCGGGGACCAGCAGCTATTTCGGCACGGTCCGGGGCGTGCCCGCACTGAACCAGTACCGCCCGCGCACCGGCGGCGTGGTCCGGCGCTATATCGACATATCCGTGGCGATCCTGGATACGCGCGGGGAACGTCGCGGCGTGCTGGGCGCCTATCTCGACAGCAGCCTGATGCGCGACCTGGCCAGCCAGGTCCTGGCCCGTGGGCCCGCCGACAGCCGCATCGAACTGGCCGTGGTCGATGGCGAGGGCCAGCTTCTGGCCGCGACCCAGGGCTTCGCGGCATCGACGGGCGACCTGCGTCGCTTCGGCAGCCATGCCGCGGGCCCATCGCT
Source organism: Zavarzinia sp. CC-PAN008 (assembly GCF_051903925.1). GTDB lineage: Bacteria > Pseudomonadota > Alphaproteobacteria > Zavarziniales > Zavarziniaceae. The sequence goes on along the minus strand of NZ_CP173678.1, from coordinate 684,389 downwards.
CGACGCCTGGACCGATGGCGTCCGCTACCTCTCGGCGGCCGTCGCCAGCACGGGCGAGGGGCACTTTCCCGGCACCGGCTGGCACGTCCTGATCCGCCAGCCCGAGGCGACGGCCTTTGGCGCCGCCCGCGACATCAGCCGTACGGTCCTGTTGTGGGGCATCGGCCTGGGCCTGGTCTTCCTGGTGTTTGGCTGGGCCCTGTCCAGTTTCCTGGCCCGGCCGATCCAGGCGATGGCGGCCGCTGCGACCCGCATCCGCAACGGCGAGCGCGACGCCACCATGCCGGACATCGCAGCCGTGGCGGAACTGTCGGAACTGGGGTCGGCGCTGCGTGACCTGGTCGGCGACCTGACGGCCAAGGAAGCGGAACTGCGCACCCTGAACCTGACGCTGTCGGCCCGCGTGGCCGAGCGCACGGCCGAACTGTCGGCTGCCAACGCCGCCCTGGTCGAGGCGCGCGCGGCGGCGGAGAAGCTGAGCCAGGCCAAGTCGCACTTCCTGGCGAACATGAGCCACGAGCTCCGCTCGCCGCTCAACGCCGTCATCGGCTTTGCCGACCTGATCCACATGGGCAACCTGCCGCGGGAGCAGACGGTCGACTATGCCCAGGACATCGGCGACAGCGCGCGCCACCTGCTGTCGCTGATCAACGACGTCCTGGACTTCTCCAAGGCCGATGCCGAACGCCTGGAACTGGACGAGGCCGAGGTCGACCTGCGCGACCTGATCGCCGGTTGCCTGCGCATGATGGCCCCGCGCGCCCAGCGCGACGGCCTGACCATGCGCGCCAGCCACGACCGCATGGTGACACAGGTCATCGCAGACGAGCGGCGCCTGAAACAGGTGATGCTCAACCTGCTGTCGAACGCCCTGAAGTACACCCCGGCCGGCGGCTCGGTCACGGTCAGCACCGGCCTGGCGCCGCGCGACCGCCTGCTGATCGAGGTGCGGGACACCGGCATCGGCATCAGCCCGGACGATCGCGACGTGGTGCTGCAGCCCTTTGGCCAGGTCGCCAACGCCCAGAACCGGACCAAGGCGGGCACCGGCCTGGGCCTGCCGCTGACCAAGCGCCTGGTCGAGCTGCACGGCGGCACGATGGAGATCGACAGCGTGCCGAACCAGGGGACGACGGTGCGCGTCTACCTGCCCGCCGACCGCCTAATCCTGGCCCCGACGACCGTCGCGCGCGCCTCCTGAGCCGATGCGTTCAGCGGCGGCGCAGGGTCGCCATGCTGCCGAAGACGCCGTCGCGGAACACCAGGGCATGGACCAGGGCAGCCCCCATGTGCGCCAGGAACACCCCGAACAGGCCATAGGCCAGCGCCGTGTGCAGCATGCGCAGCTGCGCATACAGGGCATCGTCATGCGGCAGGATGCGCGGCAGGACCACGCCACCGCCCAGGGCCACCGGATAGCCGCCCGCCGACAGCATGCCCCAGCCGACCAGCGGCAGCGCGATCATCAGCGCATACAGCGCCAGGTGCGTGCCATGGGCCAGCGCCTTCTGCCAGCCGGGCATGGCTTCGGGCAAGGGCGGCGGCGGGTTGAACAGGCGGTTCACCAGGCGGACGGCCACCAGGACCAGCAGGATGATCCCCATCGGCTTGTGCAGCGCGACCAGACGCCCATAGTCGCTGAGCGAGGTGACCATGGCCACGCCGACGAACAGCATGCCCAGGATCATCGCCGCCATCAGCCAGTGCAGGATGCGGGAGAACAGGGGAAAGGTGGGATGGGTCATGGTCAGTTCGCTCCTGCCGGGGCGGCGGGCGCCTCCGCCTGGACCTGGACGGTGCTGGCGGGCTTGGCCTCGCCCTCGCGCCGGTTGAAGGAATGGGAATAGGCGGCGGACCGGGCGCTCAGGATCGGATCGTCCGACGGCTGGATCCCGGCTGGCAGGATCAGGGGGTCGAAGTTGATGTCGCGGCAGGGGCCGCCCTGCGCCTCGCCCACGATCTCGCGGATGGTCAGGGTGCCGGCATCGACCTTCTCGCGGTCCTCGGGCCAGGCCTGGGTCGCATCGTTGGTGGGGTCGCCCGCCTGGGCCACGGTCACCACCAGGTGCCATTGCAGCGGCCCCTTGCGCAGCCGCTCGGCAAAGGCGTCGAACAGGTAGTTCCGGTCCGCTGGCGGGTTCGCGATGACTGGGGCAAAGGGTTCGACCGGCATCATGGTCCAGCGCACCGCGCTCGCCACGCCTTGCGCATCGACGAAGCGGAAGGCGTTCAGCGCGTGATAGGTCGCGTTGTCGAAGCCGGACGCCGGGACGTGGCCCTGCAGCACGGCGAAGGCGGCGGCCGTCTTCGGGTGGCTCATGACAAAAGCGATGAACTTCGCCGGGTCCGGCTTCCCCGTCGCGGGATCGGGCTGGTTGGCCAGCAACTGCGCGTGAAAGTCCTCAGGCGTGGCAAAGGGAAAGACGGGGATCGCCACCATCGCGGTGCGCCATGCCTCGCCATTGGGCAGGGCGAAGTTCAGCGCCATGCTGTGCGTCGCATCCGGCCCATCGGCGATGTCGGGGACCGGCCCTGCCAGGGACAGGCGGCCGAACACGGGCACCACGCTGCCGCCCTGGAACAGGCTGGCCTTGCTCAGGCGCGCGGCATTGCCGCTGCTCTCGAACGTGCCGGCGATGCACACGCCCTTGGCATGGGCCCGGCGGAAGCCGTCATGCCTCCCGGTCGTGCCCTCCAGCGCATCCACGACGCCCGCCGGCGTCAGCGCCTCTGGCGAGAACCAGCCGCCCGCCGCGGCCCAGGCGGCCGTGACACCGCCCAGCAGGACGGCGATCGCCGCCAGCCGCGGCAAGGCCCGCCCGCTGAGCAGGCTGGACAAGGAATAGGTGTTGCGGTCGGCCACCGGAAATCCCCCTCCGCACAGAAACATCGTGCGCGATGTATCTGTGCGCCAGAGAAGGCTCGGCTGTCAACATATCGTTCATCCCGTTGCACCGGGAACACGCGCGCGTCGCTGGCATGACCGATTGGACCCACGCGTCATTCCTGGGGGTCGTCCAGCCCCAATGCGGTCAACCAGTACGCTTCCTCGGCTGAAACGGCCTCGGCGATGGCGGCCGCGAAGGCGTCGCGCGATACCTGTTCTTCCAGTTTCAGCACCGCATAGTCGGTGGCGACCCATGCGCCGAGGCCGCCTGCGAGGCCGCCCACGACGCCGCACAGGGCGGCACCCGGCCCTGCCCAGCTGCACCCGACCGCCACGATCGCGCCCGACGCAACGGCGGCGCCCGCCACCGACACCGCCTTGGTCGCCGCGGTCTTGGCCAAGGCCGTGGCCGCAGCCTTGAAGGCGGAAGAGGCGACGGTCTTGGCCGCGATCTTCGCCGCGACGCCCGAGACCAGCTTGGCGCCGCCGATTTCGGCCACGACCCCACCCGCCGTGACCAGTCCGGCGGTGACCAGCCGTGACTTGAGGGACAGGGCATCCTCGAAGCGCGGGACAAGGTGGGGCTCATCCAGCCGTGCCACGACGACAGGGGTCTGGCCAGGGGGGATGTCCGTGCACCGGTCCAGGGACTGTCCCACCTCCACGCTCAGGGCCGCCTGTGCCGCCAAGGCGCGATCCAGGGCCTCATTGGCCGCCTGGACCTGCGCCAACATCGGTTGCGTCGCGCTCCCGATGTCCAGGCGGGTCGTCAGTTCGGCCAGCAGGAACGCCTCGCCGTTGCCCACCAGCGCCTCATAGGTGCGGAGATATTCGGCGGTCAGGCTGTAGTACCAGTCCAGGAACTGGGGAATTCTGGAGCGGATTGCCGCGAACACGGCGCGCACGTTGGTCCGCAGTTCCGGCTTCAGGGTCTCAAGATCGGCACGCACGCGGGCGGCCTGTCCCTGGGCCGATCGGATCCGCTCGATCGTGCCGACGGGGCAGGCCCTGCCGTTCACTGCTTCGATCTCCGTGCGGAGTTCCGTCGGCAGCGGCAGGCGATCCTGCTGAGGCTGGTCGGCGTAGCGGGCCAGACGACCTTCCAGGTCCGCAGCGCCGGACACCAGCGCCAGGCAGATGATAGCCGCCAGGAACCCGGCCACCGCAAAGTGGATCGGCCGCGCCTGTCCGCCAACGGCCAGGATCTGCGTGAGGCCACGGACCGGCACCAGGGCAAGGGCAAGCCCTGAAGCGATGCCAAACCAGACCGACGCCTCGAACAGCAGGGTTGCCGCCAGCCGCCCCCAGAATCCGAACTGCGCCGTCAGCAAGGCCGGGACCGCCTCGCCGATGGCGAGTGCGGCAAAGGTTTGCCTCAGGACGGCACTGGGGCCGGCATAGGCGGCCGCCTGACCGACCGCGTCGCCGACCGTTCCCGGATCGTCGACGGCGCGCACCACCATGGCCAGCGCAAGCGCGCACAGCCCGCTCAGGAAGACCGTGGGCGGAATCACGATGCGGGGCAGATGATTGGCGGCGATCGACGTCCTGAACCGACGCGCCAGGACCCGTGCCAGGATCAGAACCAGCCCAAGAGTCAGAGCTGCGATCGGAATGGTCGTTTCCGGACGTCCGACCAGGGAGAGGCAGATCGAGGCACCAGACGCCAGGGCAACGCCGCAATAGACGACATCGCGCAAGCGCCCGCTCAGCAGCAGCCTCAACCGCGAGCGGTCGGCGAAGACAAGCAGGTCGTGCGCCCGCCGCAGTGCCGACAGCCACGCGGCGACCAGCCAGATCGGCAGGGCGGTCAGGAGGGTCGCGATGACGAACGGAAGCAGCGGTACGGCAAGTCCGTCCGCCAGGCAGGCCCAGACCCCGCAGGCAACAAGTCCGGGCGCGACGCAGCCGGTCCAGGTGCCGGCCGGCCAGTTCCGTGCCGGTGGATTGGGTGATGGTCCGGAGCCCACGTCCCGGGCCGCAGTCTCGGCGCTCGCGGAGCCCATCGCTCAAACCCACTTCGCCTGGATCCGGGCACGACTTGCACAGTCTGGCGCCGCACGGGCGTACGCGTGTTTTCCAGCGCTCACGGAGGGCTGGGACTGACAGGGCCCCGTCAACGCGCGGCCCCGTCAGTGTGCAGGTTGGTCAGGCCGCCTGCTTCTTGAGGTGGCGGGCGATCAGGATTTCGGCGATCTGGACCGCGTTCAGGGCCGCACCCTTGCGCAGGTTGTCGGAGACGACCCACATGGACAGGCCGCGGCCATCGGGGATGGTCTTGTCCGACCGCACGCGCGAGATGAAGGTGGCGTAGTCGCCTACGCACTCGACGGGCGTCACGTAGCCGCCATCCTCGCGCTTGTCGACGACCATGCAGCCCGGTGCCTCGCGCAGGATCGCGCGCGCCTCGCCCGGGGCCAGCGGGTTCTCGAACTCGATGTTTACCGCTTCGGAATGGCCGACGAAGACGGGGACGCGCACGCAGGTCGCCGTGACCCGGACGGCCGGGTCCAGGATCTTCTGCGTCTCGACCTCCATCTTCCATTCCTCCTTCGTCTGCCCGTCGTCCATGAAGACGTCGATATGCGGGATGACGTTGAAGGCGATCTGCTTCGTGAACTTCTTGTTCTCGACCGGATCGGCGACGTAGATCGCGCGCGTCTGGCTGAACAGTTCCTCCGTCCCGGCATTGCCGGCACCGGAGACGGACTGATAGGTGCTGACCACGACGCGGCGGATCTTGGCCTCGTCATGCAGCGGCTTCAGCGCCACGACCAGCTGCGCGGTGGAGCAGTTGGGATTGGCGATGATGTTCTTGCGCGTATAGCCGGAAAGGGCTGCCGAATTGACCTCCGGCACGATCAGCGGCACGTCCGGATCCATGCGGAAATGGGACGAGTTGTCGATCACGACGCAGCCCGCCGCCGCCGCCTTCGGACCCCATTCCTTGGAGATCCTGGCGCCGGCCGAGAACAGCGCGATGTCGGTGCCGCGGAAGTCGTAGTCCTCCAGCGCCTTGCACTTCAGGGTGCGGTCGCCAAAGCTGACCTCGGTCCCGATCGACTTGGGGCTGGCCAGGGCCACCACCTCGTCCGCCGGGAATCCACGCTCCGCGAGAATGTTCAGCATCTCGCGGCCTACCTGGCCGGTGGCACCGACCACCGCGACCTTCCAGCCCATCGACCTCTCCTTAAGGCACGTCGTGCACGGTCCCGGACTTCGCTCGCCTTGCAGCCGGCTTGCGCGGGCTGCCAAGGCACCCGCCCAGGCCCGCCGGGACCTGGAGCGAGCTATGAGCGGATATGGACCTAGATAGTGACCTTGTCGAGGGCGCGGACGATCGCCTCGCCCATGACGCCGGTCGACACTTTGGCGGTGCCGGGCTGCAGGATGTCGGCAGTGCGAAGCCCGCCCGACAGCACGTGCTCCACCGCCTTCTCCAGCCGCGTCGCCTCGTCGGCCAGGCCGAACGACCAGCGCAGCGCCATGGCGAAGCTGAGAATGGTGGCGATCGGATTGGCGATCTCCTGCCCCGCAATATCGGGGGCCGAGCCGTGCACCGGCTCGTACAGGGCCGGCCGCTTGCCGTCCGCGCGCGGTGCGCCGAGCGAGGCCGAAGGCAGCATGCCGAGCGAGCCCGTCAACATGGCCGCCGCGTCCGAAAGGATGTCCCCGAACAGGTTGTCGGTCACGATCACGTCGAACTGCTTTGGCCGCCGGACCAGCTGCATGGCCGCGTTGTCCGCGTACATGTGCTCCAGCTCGACCTCGGGGAATTCCTCGTCGTGCAGACGCTGCACTTCCTCGCGCCACAGCACGCCGGATTCCATGACGTTGGCCTTCTCGCTGCTCGTCACCTTGTTGCCGCGCCCCTTGGCCAGCTCGAAGGCGACGCGCGCGACGCGGCGGATTTCGTCGGTCGTGTAGACCTGGGTGTTGATCCCGCGGCGCTGGCCGTCGGGCAGCGTCTCAATCCCGCGCGGCTCGCCGAAATAGACGCCGCCCGTCAGCTCGCGGACGATGACGATGTCCAGCCCCTCGACCAACTCGCGCTTCAGGCTCGACGCATCGGCCAGGGCTGCATAGCACATGGCCGGGCGCAGGTTGGCGAACAGCTCCAGCTCCTTGCGCAGGCGCAGCAGGCCGCGCTCCGGCTTGATGGCAAAGGGCAGGTTGTCCCACTTCGGCCCACCGACGGCACCCAGCAGTACGGCGTCGGCCGCATGGGCCAGCGCCATTGTCTCGTCCGTAATCGGCAGGCCATGGGCATCGATCGACGAGCCGCCGACCAGGCCCTCGGTCACCTCGAAGGCGATGTTGCGCCGCCGCTGGAACCAGTCGATGACGCGCCGGACCTCGCGCATGACCTCCTTGCCGATGCCGTCGCCGGGCAGGATCAGAAGCTTGTGGGCCGGGCCCGTCTCGGAAGTGCTCATGTCAGAACCGCTCAATCGGATAGGGGTCAGCCCGCGGCGCGGGCGCCGGCCTGCAGCCAGGGCTGGCTCAGGCGCTGCTGCGCTTCGAACTGGTCGATGGCCGGCTTCTTGACCATGGTCAGGCCGATGTCGTCCAGGCCGTTCAGCAGGCAATGCTTGCGGAAGGGGTCGACGTCGAACTTGATCACGCCGCCATCGGGGCCGCGGATCTCCTGCGCCTCCAGGTCGACGGTCAGGATGGCGTTGGCGCCGCGCTGGGCGTCATCCATCAGGGCGTCGAGCTGTTCCTGCGTCACGATGATCGGCAGGATGCCGTTCTTGAAGCTGTTGTTATAGAAGATGTCGGCAAAGCTGGTCGAGATGATGCAGCGGATACCGAAATCGGCAATCGCCCAGGGGGCATGCTCGCGGCTCGACCCGCAGCCGAAATTGGCGCCGGCCACCAGGACCTTTGCATTGCGGTATTGCGGCTTGTTCAGGACGAAATCGGCCTTCTCGCTGCCGTCGTCATTATAGCGCATCTCATCGAACAGATGCTTGCCCAGGCCCGTCCGCTGAATCGTCTTCAGGAACTGCTTGGGGATGATCATGTCCGTGTCGATATTGACCAGGGGCAGGGGTGCCGCGACCCCTTCCAGCTTCGTGAACTTTTCCATGGCTCTAGCCCCTTCTACCCAATCCGCCGCGGATGGCCCCATCCTTGATGAGCGGCGTAAAATCAGACCATTGCTCGACCCGGAACGCCCTGATGTCCCGGACCGATGGCGCAAACCACTCGAGTGCCGACAGGGCCGAGATCGCAGCGAACAGGTTGGCGAGATCGTCCTGGCGCGTGACGTACAGGCTGCCCTGGATGCGATCGAAGCCATAGCCCTTCAGCACGGCACCGATATCGGCATAGGCCTGCGCGACGCTGACGGGGTGATTGGCTTCCGTTTCCCGCACCACCAGGTCGAACCCGATCGCGAACACTAGGCTTCCCGCGGATCGTCGATCGCCCGGCTGTACCTGTAGTCCAACTCTTCCCCTGACTCCAGGACCCGGACGTGAAGCAGAACATCGCCGTCGGGCAGTTCATCGGCCACGTCCACGACCTGGTACACCGGCCCCAGCAGCCCGAAACGGCGGTAAGTGCCGACCATCCGGGTTGGCGTGGGGACGATGTCCATGTTCATGGCGCCAATCCTACAGGAACCGGCGCGGGTCGGTCAGGCGGCCGGTGATGGCCGAGGCGACCGCCATCGCCGGGCTGGTCAGGTGGGTGCGGCCGCCGCGGCCCTGCCGCCCCTCGAAATTGCGGTTCGAGGTCGAGGCGCAGCGCTCGCCCGGTTCCAGCCTGTCGGCGTTCATCGCCAGGCACATGGAGCAGCCCGGCTCGCGCCATTCGAAGCCGGCCTCGATGAAGATCTTGTCCAGACCTTCTTCCTCGGCCTGCAGCTTCACCAGACCGGAACCCGGCACGACCATGGCATTCACGGTCGAGGCCACCTTGCGGCCCTTGGCGAAGGCGGCGGCGACGCGGAAATCCTCGATCCGGGCATTGGTGCACGAGCCGATGAACACGCGATCGATCGCGATGTCCTCCAGCTTCTGCCCAGCCTCCAGGCCCATGTATTCCAGCTTGCGCAGGTGCTGGGCGCGCAGGCCCTCGTCCGTGTGCATCGCGGGGTCGGGCACGCGGCCGTCGATCGGCAGCACGTCCTCCGGGCTCGTCCCCCAGGTCACCTGCGGGATCAGCGCCGCCGCGTCCAGCGCCACGGTCGCGTCGAAATGTGCGCCGGGGTCGGAGGCCAGCGTCGACCAGTACTTCACCGCCATCTCGAACGCACCGCCCTTGGGCGCGCGCGGCCGGCCGGCCAGGTAGTCGAAGGTCGTCTGGTCGGGGGCCACCAGGCCGGCGCGGGCGCCCGCCTCGATCGTCATGTTGCAGACGGTCATGCGGCCTTCCATCGACATGGCGCGCATGGTCGAGCCCGCGAACTCGACCACATAGCCGGTGCCGCCGGCCGTGCCGATCCGGCCGATGATGGCCAGGACCACGTCCTTGGCATAGACGCCGGGGCCAAGCTGGCCGTCGACATTGATCAGCATGTTCTTGGCCCGGCGCTGGATCAGCGTCTGGGTCGCCATCACATGCTCGACCTCGGACGTGCCGATGCCGAAGGCCAGCGCACCGAACGCGCCGTGCGTCGCGGTGTGGCTGTCACCGCACACGATCGTCATGCCCGGCAGGGTCAGCCCCTGCTCCGGCCCGATGATGTGCACGATGCCCTGCCGGATATCGGACATGCCGAAGTACTCGACGCCGAAGTCCTTGCAGTTCTGCTCCAGCGTCGCGACCTGAAGAGCCGATTCGGGGTCGGCGATGCCGGCGCTGCGGTCGGTCGTCGGCACGTTGTGGTCAGCGACCGCAACCGTCGCGTCGGGACGGTGGATCTGCCGTCCCGCCACGCGCAGGCCTTCGAACGCCTGGGGGCTCGTCACCTCGTGGACAAGGTGACGGTCGATGTAGAGCAGGGCGGTCCCGTCCGCCTGCTCCTCGACCAGATGGCTGTCCCAGATCTTGTCGTACAGCGTCTTGGCCGCCCCCATGGGCGTGCTCCTTCCATGCTCTCTGGCCGGGTCCGTCGCGCGCCCCGAGGGCGGGGCGGTCCGGACCTGGCCGATATCAGGCGAGTTTACTCGGCAGCCGCGGCCGGCTTGTCCGTCTTCTTGTCCTTGCGCTCGACGATGCGGGCCGCCTTGCCGGTCAGGCCGCGCAGGTAATAGAGCTTGGCCCGGCGGACACGGCCGCGACGCACCAGCTCGATCGAGTCGATGCGGGGGCTGTACAGCGGGAAGATGCGCTCGACACCCTCGTTGTACGAGATCTTGCGCACGGTGAACGAGGCATTGAGGCCCGAATTGTTGCGGGCGATGCACACGCCTTCGAAGGCCTGGACGCGCTCGCGCGTACCTTCGATGACCTTCACGTTGACCTTCACGGTATCGCCCGGCTGGAAGTCGGGGATCTTCTTGCCCTCGGTCAGCTTGGCGATCTGCTCACGTTCGAGCACGTCGATGATGTTCATGGATGCCTCTCGCTCTCAACGTAGGTTTGCCACAGGTCCGGGCGCCGTTCGCGCGTGATGCGCCGGCGTTCAGCCATGCGCCACGCGCGGATCGCGGCGTGATCGCCGCCCAGCAGGACCTCTGGAATGCTCATGCCCTCGAACACGCGAGGGCGGGTGTAGTGGGGATATTCGAGGAGGCCGTCCTCGAAGCTCTCTTCCGCCAGCGTCTCTTCGGCGCCGACCGTGCCGGGCAGCAGGCGCACGACCGCATCCAGCAGGGCGATGGCCGCCGGCTCCCCGCCCGACAGGACGAAGTCGCCAAGGCTCAGCTCCTCGACGGCACGGCCGTCCAGGATGCGCTGGTCGACGCCTTCGAAGCGACCGCAGACCAGCGTGACGCCCGGACCATCGGCCAGGGCCTTCACCCGGGCCTGGTCGATCCGCTGGCCGCGCGGGCTGAGATAGATCAGCGGGCTGCCGTCGGCGGGATGGGTCGCATCGATCGCGCGGGCCAGGACGTCGGCCCGCATCACCATGCCGGGGCCGCCGCCCGCCGGCGTGTCGTCGACCATGCGGGCACGCCCCGACGCAAAGCCGCGGATGTCGACCGCGTCCAGCCGCCAGGCCCCCGCTTCCAGCGCGCGACCCGCCAGCGACAGGCCCAGCGGGCCCGGGAACATGGCCGGGAACAGGGTCAGGACGCGGGCCTGCCAGGTCATGGCGTGCCCTCCATGTCGCCCTGCGGGCCCTCGGCCTCGTCGGCGCGGGCCGGCGCGTTCCAGCCCTCCGGCGGCTCGGCGACCAGGCGGCCGGCCTTGACGTCGACCACCGGCACCACGGCCTGGGTGAACGGCAGCAGGGCCGTGCCACCCTCCGGTAGCGCCAGTTCCAGAAGGTCGCCCGCGCCGAAATCGTGGATCGCACGCACGGTGCCCAGCACCGTTCCGGCCCGATCCTCCACCGCCAGGCCCAGCAGGTCGGCGTGATAGAACTCGTCGTCCTCGGCCTGGGGCAGGGCTGCGCGCGGGACGTAGAGACGGGTGCCGCGCAGGGCCTCCGCCGCATTGCGGTCGCCGACGCCGTCGATCCGGGCGATCACGAAGCCGTCCATGACGCGCTCCACGACCAGGCGAAAGCGGCGGCCATCCTCGGTCGAGAGCGCGCCATAGGCACCGACACCGTCAGGCGTCGCGGTGAAGGTCTTCACCCGCACCTGTCCCCGCACGCCGTGCGCCCCGGCAATGGCGCCCAGGCACAGCATGCCGTCGCGCGCCATCGCGGGCGACGGTGCGTGCGCGGGCCGCCTTGCGGGCGACGGCAGGCTGGGACGGGGACGGGGCACGGCGGCCGGACCTTGGGCGGTTCAGGGTCTGACGATCAGCCTTCGGCCGCGGCCTTGGCAGCGGCTTCCGCGGCCAGGCGCTCCTGCGCCTTCTTCTTCGGCGCGGACTTGATCGGGGTTTCGCGGATGGTCGGGGCCGGCGCCAGGTTGGCAGCGCCCAGGAATCGGGCGACGCGATCGGTCGGCGTGGCGCCGCGCGCGATCCAGAACTTCACCCGCTCCTCGTTGAGCACCACGCGCTCGGCCCGATCCTGGGGCAGGAGGGGGTTGTAGTGGCCCACGCGCTCGATGAAGCCACCGTCGCGCGGGGCGCGGCTGTCGGCGATCACGATCTTGTAGTAGGGGCGCTTCTTGGCGCCGCCGCGGGCCAGCCGGATCTTCAGGGACATCGGGACTGATACCTTCTTGCTGTTGTGTTCTGGTGTTCTGGTGTTCTGCTCGAAAGGGAAACTACTGGGGGAAGCCGCCGCCGCCGAAGCCGCCGGGCCCGCCCATGCCGCCACCGCCCATCCCGGGCAGCAGGCCGCCGCTGCGCATGAAGCCCTTCTTCCCCAGCTTGGACATGCGCTTCATCATGTCCTGCATCTGCTGGTGCTGCTTCAGCAGCTTGTTCACTTCCTGGACCGTCACGCCGGAGCCCGCCGCGATCCTGCGCTTGCGCGAGGCGGCGATGACCTGGGGATTGCGCCGCTCATAGGGCGTCATGGAGGAAATGATCGCCTCCTGCCGCTTCAGCATCTTCTCGTCGATGCCGGCCTTGGCGATCTGGTCCTTGACCTTGGCGACGCCGGGCAGCAGGCCGAGCAGGCCCTGCATGCCGCCCATCTTGCGCATCTGCTTGAACTGCTGGGCCAGGTCGTCCAGGTCGAACTTGCCCCTGGCGACCTTGGCGGCGACCTTCTCGGCCTCCTGCTTGTCGATCGTCTCGGCCGCGCGCTCGACCAGGCTGACCACGTCGCCCATGCCCAGGATGCGGCCGGCAATGCGCTCCGGGTGGAACGGCTCCAGCGCGTCCAGCTTCTCGCCCGTGCCCATCAGCTTGATGGGGCAGCCGGTGACGCCGCGCATGGACAGGGCGGCACCGCCGCGGCCGTCGCCGTCGATGCGGGTCAGCACGATGCCCGACAGGCCGACGCGCGACTTGAACTGGGTGGCGACGTTGACCGCGTCCTGACCGGTCAGCGCGTCGGCGACCAGCAGCGTTTCCTTCGGGCTGGTCGCATCGCGCACGGCGACGATCTCGGCCATCAGGCCTTCGTCGACATGCAGGCGGCCGGCGCTGTCCAGCAGCACGACGTCATAGCCGCCCAGGCGGCCCGCCGTCATCGCCCGCTTGGCGATGTCGACCGGCATCTGTCCGGGCACGATGGGCAGCGTCGCCACGTCGGCCTGCTCGCCCAGGATCTTGAGCTGTTCCTGGGCCGCCGGGCGTCGCACGTCCAGCGACGCCATCAGCACCTTCTTGCGGGCCTTGTCCCTCAGGCGCAGGGCCAGCTTGGCCGTCGTCGTCGTCTTGCCCGAGCCCTGCAGGCCCACCATCAGGATGGCGACCGGGGGCGTCGCATCGACGTCGATCTCGACCGCGCCCTCGCCGCCCAGGGCCTCGACCAGGTGGTCGTGCACCAGCTTGATGACCATCTGGCCCGGGGTGACGGAGCGCAGCACCTCGCTGCCCACGGCCTTGTCGCGGACGGACTTGATGAAGTCCTTCACCACCGGCAGGGCGACGTCCGCCTCCAGCAGGGCGACGCGCACCTCGCGCAGGGCCTCGTTCACGTCCGCCTCGGTCAGCGCACCGCGCTTCCTCAGGCGGTCGAAGACCGAACCCAAACGACCGGAAAGGGACTCGAACATCAGCGGGCCATCGCTTTTGTCACCAGGGCTGAGGCGATGCCGTTCGAACAAACGCCAACGGCGCCAGTGGGCGAACATCGCTGACTGGCGGGCATCCGTGGACGCGATCGAAACGACCGTGGCTCAGAAGGGCGGGTTTGTACGCCGTTACCGCATGGGGGTCAAGCGGTGGGGGCGCTCGCCTGCCGGCCCGCCGCCCGTGCGCGCGATCACAGACCTGCCGTGCACTGAATGACCGGTGGGTCAGGCGCCGCTAGACTGCGGCCGGGGCGGCGAGGGGCGGCATGTCGAACGATCCGTATTTCGATGGACGCAGCGGACACAGCTATGGCGGCGGCGACTGGGCCCTGTACCAGCGCGGGCAGGAGGACCGCAAGCGGACGGAGGAGGCGGGCAAGCCCGTCGGCGGCGGCTTCACCGCGCCAGCCGGCGGCGGGGGTGGCGGTGGCGGCGGGGGTGGCGGCCTGATCCTTGTCGTGGTCGCCCTGGCCGTGGCCGCCCTGGTGGCGTCGATCGCGGCGGCCGCGGCGGTCGGCGCGCTGTTCGGCGCACCGGTCATCATGGCGGCGGCGGCCCTGCGGGCGCGGGGAAGGCCGGGCGGCTACTGGGTGGCCTTCCAGGCAGCCTTCTGGTCGATCGCGGTGGCGATCGGCGTGTTCCTGGCGCTGGGCTTCGTCCTCTCCTTCGCCGTAGACCTGGCGCAGCAGTCAATGACCCTGTCGGCGGTCTGGACCGCGATCATGTGGGTCAATCACGAGACGCTGGTGGTGCTGGGCCTGGCCCAGCCCCTGGCGATGGTCGCACCCTATACCCCGTCGCCCGCGCTGGTGGCGCTGGGGATCGCCGTGATGCATGGCCCGGGGCTTGTGGTGATGGCGATCATCCTGCGACGCCAGATGTACCGGACCTTTGCCGGTGGGCTTGGCTTTGCCCTGGCGCTGGCGAGCGCTGCGGCGACGCTGGCGGTCGGTGGCCTGGCGGGATCGTGGGTGGGCCACTGGGCCTGGGCCCAGGCGGAGCCGGCCTATGCCTGGGACCGCATCGACTATGGCCTGCTGGTGGTGCCCGCGGGTCTTGTCCTGGCGGTCCAGGCCTTTGGCGCCGGCGCGGTCCTGGCCCTGGTCCTGCGCCTTGGCTACTGGCGCGCCACGCACCGCGCGACGTTCGGGGCGCGGTACCGCGTCGCCATGCTGACCATGGTGGTGCACACGGGCGTCCTGGCGGCGCTGATCTACCTCTACCGGGCCGCCGACCCGCTGCTGCAGGCGCTGCGGGCGATCCCCTATCCGGGCGCCACATGGGCGATCCTGGAACCGATGGTGTTGGCCGGCCTGCCCGGGTTCCTGGCGATGCAGGGGCTTGCCGCCCTGGCCTCGTCCTGTGTCCCGGCCCATCGCCTGGGCTGGGTCTATCGCGATGTCCCCGGCGGGGCGACGGCGCTGGTCCTGGTGCTGCTGGTGGCCCTGCCGGCCAGCACGGCAGTCCTGGCCGGGATCATGATGCTGATGGCCTGATGGCCTGAGGCGTCAGGCCTCGCCTGGCGAGACCTGGGCCATGTCGGGGCCGTCCTCGGCATGCCCGGCCGCCCGGAACGGGCCCGAGGTGACGAGGGCCGCCACCTCCGCCTGGATCGGGTCGGGAGCCTGGATCGAGTCCGATGCATCGGCGTCGACGCCGTCGGGTCCGGCCTGGGCGCCGCGGGCGGCGGCATCGGCCGCCTGGCCTTCCGCGCGCTCGGCCAGGTCGCGGCGCTCGTCCGCCGGGCTGGGCGGGAGGTCGTCTGGCCGGGCCCGATCGATCAGGCCCTGGTCCAGATGGTCGAGGTCGGTCGCCTGGGGCTCGACCTGCGCCGTGTGGCGGCGCGGGGCTGATGCTGCATCGGTCATGGCGGCGTCAACGCGCCAGACCCTGCCGGCGTTCCCGGTTCAGCGCCGGCGCTGGCGGATCCCGGCGGCCAGGCGCAGCAGGGCCCGATGGCAGATCGCCTCCGCCGGCAGGCCGGTCGTCTTGCAGTTCAGCTCCGCCTCGCCCAGCAGGTCGAGGGCGGGCAGGATGCGCGGCGCGGTCCAGATCCCCAGCTGGCGGCGGAACGGTTCCTGGGCCGGATAGGGCAAAGGCGGGCGCAGGGCCGAGATCGCCTTGTCGAAAGGCAGGCCATGCGCCATGCGACCCTGGACGACGTGCAGGCGCAGCAGCTGGCCTGAGACCGCGCGCAGCAGCCGGATCGGCGACATGCCTTCGCGCAGGCAGCGCGTCAGGGCCCGGTCCAGCATGTCGGGCCGGCCTTCCAGCGCGGCACCCGTCACGGCGTCCAGATCGCCCCCCAGCGTGTCGCCGACCGTCGCCGCGGCGTCCGCCAGCGTGACCGTGCGCTGTGCACTGGACGCCATGTAGAGCACCAGCTTGTCCAGCTCCTGCCGGCTGACCAGGCGATCCTCGCCCAGTCGGTGCAGCAGATAGGCGCGGGCATCGTCGTCGATCTTCAGGCCCGCTTCGGCCAGGGTGCGGTCGACCAGGCCCTCCAGCGCGCGGGGATCGTCGCCATAGCAGGCTGCCGCCACGCCACGGGGCGATGCCTCGACTGCTGCGCGCAGCTTGGACCGGCGGGTCAGTTCGCCCGCCTCGATCACCACCAGGGCATCGCCCGGCGGAGCGGCCAGGAAGCCCTCGACCAGGCTGGCCTGCTTGTCGCCGGCGCCGCTGATACGCACCACGCGGCGGCCGCCCAGCATGGCAAGGGCCGCCGCCTCGTCCGCCAGGCGCGCGGGGTCGGAGTCCAGCATGGACGCCGTCAGTTCGGACACGCGGAACGGGTCGTTGAGGTCGGGGCAGGCCGTGCGCGCGGCCATGCGCGCGCGTTCTGATACCAGGCCGGCATCGGGCCCGTGCAGCAGGACCACGCGGACCTTGGGATCCAGCGCCTTCAGCGCCCGCTCGATGTCGCGCTTCAGTTCCATGGGCGCGCGGCCCTACTGGGCGGCGGCGGAGCGCTGGCGGTCGAAGAACACGGCAAGGCGGGTCTGCAGGTCCTCGGCCACCTGCACGGCCGCGCGGTTCTCCGCGTCCTTGCGCGCCGACAGCGTCGCGTACTCCGAATCAACGCGGTTGAAGCTGGCCAGCGCGCGGGTCCAGCCGCTGGTCATCACCACCTGGTCGGCCACGCGCGTCAGCTTGTAGGCCAGCTCGATGCGGATATTGAAGCGGGTGATCGTCTCGTCCTGCTGGATGCCCAGGCCCTCGATATAGACCGTGGGCACCATGTCCAGGCGATAGGTCGGGCGGTCCGGCTGGCCGCGCGGCGTCATGTGGTCCAGCAGCGAATTGCGGATGCGCTGCGCCACGCGGGCGTCCTGGGCCGGGATCTCGATGCCGGCGAATTCCTGGACGATGCTTTCGTTGCCGACCCGCCCATACATCGGCCGGAAGCCGCAGGCCGACACCAGCAGGCCCAGGGCAAGGACGGTCAGCAGCGCCGCGGCGCGGACAGGGGAACGGCGATCGGTCATGACCCGGCCAGCATCCCCAACCCGCGCCGCAAAGCAAGCATCGGCTCACAGGACGATGTTGACGATCCGGTTGGGCACCACGACGACCTTGCGAACGGTCTGGTCCTTGACCGCGCGGACGATGGGCTCCAGGGCAAAGGCGGCCGCCTCGACCGCGGCCTTGTCCGCGTCCTTGGCCGCTTCCATGGTCGTGCGCAGCTTGCCGTTGATCTGCACCGCAATCGTGACCGTGTCGACCGCGGTCAGGGCGGCATCGGCCTTGGGCCAGGGCGTATCGACCACCAGGCTGGCATGGCCCAGGCGGCTCCACGCCTCCTCCGCCAGGTGCGGCATGAACGGTGCGATCAGCAGGGCCAGCGCCTCCAGCGCCTCCCGCCGGGCAGGGCCCATCGCGCTGTCCGCCGGCGCCTCGTTGATCGCATTGACCAGTTCATAAAGGCGTGCGATCGCCTTGTTGAACCGGAAGCCCTCGATCTCCGACGTCACGTCGGCAATCGCCCGGTGGACCTGGCGGCGCAGGGCCAGGGCGGCCGGCCCGTCGGACGTGGGCGCCGTCCCCACGGGCGGCAGGCCCTGGACCTGGCTGACCAGGCGCCAGATGCGCTGGGTGAAGCGATGCGCGCCCTCGACCCCCGATTCGGTCCATTCCACGTCGCGTTCGGGCGGGCTGTCGGAAAGCATGAACCAGCGCGCCGTATCGGCCCCGTACCTGGCGATGATCTCGTCCGGGTCGATCACGTTCTTCTTGGACTTGCTCATCTTCTCGATGCGGCCGACCGTGACGGGGGTGCCCGTTTCGGTCCGCACGATGGTGCCGTCGGCCTGGCGGCTGACCTCGGCCGGGCCCAGCCAGGTGCCGGACGGATCCTGATAGGTCTCGTGCACCACCATGCCCTGCGTGAACAGGCCGGCGAACGGCTCGACCACGACCGGGTAGCCCGCCGCCTTCAGCGCGCGCATGAAGAAGCGGGAATAGAGCAGGTGCAGGATCGCATGCTCGACCCCGCCAATGTACTGGTCGACCGGCAGCCAGTAGTTGGTGGCGTTCACGTCGAACGGCTGGTCCGACCGTGGCGAGCAGAAGCGCGCGAAGTACCAGGACGAATCGATGAACGTGTCGAACGTGTCCGTCTCGCGCAGTCCCGGCTTGCCGCAGGTGGGGCAGGGGACGTGGCGCCAGGTCGGATGGCGGTCCAGCGGGTTGCCCGGCGCATCGAAGGTCACATCGTCGGGCAGCTGCACCGGCAGGTCGGCCTCCGGCACGGGGACGATGCCGCAGTCCGCGCAATGGATGACGGGGATGGGGCAGCCCCAATAGCGCTGCCGCGACACGCCCCAGTCGCGCAGGCGGAAGGTGACGGTGCCGGTGCCGTGCCCCCGCGCCTCCAGCTCCTGGATGGCGCGGCTCTTGGCGGTGGGCACGTCCAGCCCGTCCAGGAAGTGGGAGAAGGCCAGGCGCCCGTCGCCGGTGAAGGCCTCCGTGCCCACCTCGAACGCAACCGGGTCGGTACCGGCGGGGATCACCACCGGCTGCACCGGCAATTCGTACTTGCGGGCAAAGTCCAGGTCGCGCTGGTCGTGCGCCGGGCAGCCGAAAATGGCGCCCGTGCCGTATTCCATCAGCACGAAGTTGGCGACATAGACCGGCAGCTGCCAGGACGGGTCGAACGGATGCGTGACCGTCAGGCCGGTGGCGTAGCCGCGCTTCTCCTGCGCCTCGATCACCGCCTCGCTGGTGCCGGCGCTGCGGCATTCGGCGATGAAGTCGGCGAGAGCCGGCTGGTCCGCGGCTGCGGCCGCGGCCAGCGGATGGTCGGCGGCAATCGCCAGGAAGCTCGCCCCGAACAGCGTGTCAGGCCGGGTCGTATAGACCTCGACATGCGGCTGGTCGTATCCGGCCGGCTGGTCCGACAGGGCGAAGCGGACGCGCGCGCCCTCCGACTTGCCGATCCAGTTCTCCTGCATCAGCCGGACCTTGGACGGCCAGCGGTCCAGCGTGCCCAGGTCGGCCAGCAGTTCGTCGGCAAAGGCGGTGATGCGCAGGAACCACTGGCTCAGCTTGCGCCGCTCGACCATGGCGCCGGAGCGCCAGCCGCGGCCGTCGATCACCTGCTCGTTGGCCAGCACCGTGTGGTCGACGGGGTCCCAGTTGACCCAGGACTCCTTGCGCGTGACCAGGTCCGCCTTCAGGAAGTCCAGGAACAGCTTCTGCTCATGCCGGTAGTATTCGGGATGGCAGGTTGCGATCTCCCGCGACCAGTCGATGGCCAGTCCCATGCGCTGCAGCTGGCCGCGCATCGTGGCGATGTTCTCATAGGTCCACTTGGCGGGATGGACCTTGCGCTCCATCGCGGCGTTCTCGGCCGGCATGCCGAACGCGTCCCAGCCCATCGGGTGCAGGACGTTGTACCCTTGCGCCCGCTTGGCGCGCGCGACCACGTCGCCCATCGTGTAGTTGCGCGTGTGGCCGATATGGATGCGCCCCGAGGGATAGGGGAACATCTCCAGGACATAGTACTTGGGGCGGCTTGCGTCCTCGCGCGCGCGAAAGCAGGCCTTCGCGTCCCACACCGCCTGCCAACGGGCCTCCGTGGCCTCGGCGTCGTACCGCTCCATCGTCTGTGTTCCCTGCCCTGAGCCTTGGTGCCCCGGCACCTCCAAGGGGGCCGGGGCGGGTCGTGCTATTCGCCGATCGTCTCGATGCGCAACTGACGCGCGCGCGTCAGGATCGCGTTCTCAAGCTTGGTCCCGGTCTCGGCGCTCACGGGCGTGTCGACCCAGGTGTTCTGGGGCGTCAGCTGCTGCCTGAAGACGGACACCTTGATGCCGTCGGCGCGCAGCGAGCGGTCCAGGATATAGACGGTCGCCTTGAAGCGCTCCTGCGGCGCCTCCTGGCTTGAGTACCAGTCGGTGATGATGACGCCGCCGAACGGATCGGCCGAAGCGAGCGGCATGAACGCCAGCGTGTCGAGCGATGCCCGCCACAGGAAGCCGTTGACGCCGATCCCCTGGCCGGGGGCCGCGCTGCCGCTGTTGCTGCTGTTGCCGAACAGGACGATGCCGTCGGGCCCGAACAGGCCTTCCTGCGGTGCCGTCGGATTGGGGTTGTAGCGATTGGACCCCTCGATCTTCTCCGGGTAGTTGCGCTCCACGGGCACGTCCGTGCCGCAGCCCGAAACCACCAATGCCAAGACCGCGACGCCTGAAATCAACCCCTTGGGAATGAACGACCCGGCCGCGTGCCCCAACGCCACACGCCTGCCATGCTTGCGCCACCTTGGCTGGACCATTGACAGAACTCTCCTCGCCTCGACAGCCTTCCCGCCCCATCCGCGCCTTGGTTCTATAGAGGGGCATCGTTCTTGACAACGCCGGGAAGGCATCGTGGCCGATGACTTTGCGTAACGGTTCTCCCTCCGACCGCCCGCCCGCCTCGCCGCAGGCGGCGCGGCAGGCCATTGCCAGCCGGCTCCAGGCGGCGATCGCCGCCCACCGGCAGGGCGCCCTGGAGGAGGCGGCGCGCCACTATCGCGCGGTGCTGGCCGCCGATCCGCGCCAGGCCGACGCGCTGCACCTGCTGGGCCTGGTCTTCCACCAGGCGGGGCAGCCGCAGGACGCCCTGCCCTGGCTCGACAAGGCAATCGCGGTGCAGGACCGCAATCCCGTGTTCCTGGCCAACCGGGCCCGCGTGCTCGAGGCGCTGGGCCGGCGGGAGGAGGCGATCGCCGCCCTGCGCGCCAGCCTGGACGTCGATCCCGGCTATGTCTCGGCCCTGCTCGACCTGACCGCGGCGCTGCTGGCCAGCGGTGCCGTGGACGAGGCGGCGGCCCATGCCCTGCACGCCAGCGAGCTAGCCCCCGACCAGTTGCGCACCTGGACCCTGCTGGCCGAGGCGACGGCCAAGCAGGGCCGCGAAGTCGCCGCGCGCGATGCCCTGGCCCAGGCGCGCCGCCTGGCGCCAGGCGATCTGCGCCTGGCGCTGACGCATGGCCGCGCGCTGCTGGCAGTGGGCGACGAGGAGGGCGCCGCCACGGCGTTCCGAGACGCGGCGGCGCTGGCGCCCCAGGATGCGGAGGTCTGGCTGCTGCTGGGCACGACACTGCGCGACCTCGGCGCGCTGGAGGAGGCGCTGCCCGCCCTGCGCCGCGCCCGCGACCTGGCGGCCGGCCCGGGCGGCAATGCCCCCGCCATCGGCCTGCAGCCCCTGGCGCAGGAGGCGCGCACGCTGGACCGCCTGGGCCGCGCGGAGCAGGCGCTGGCCCTGCTGGAGCCCGAATTGTGGCGCCGTCCGGCCGATCCGTCGGTCGCCCTCGCCTTTGCCCAGGTCGGCACCCGTGCCGGGCGGCGGGACGAGGCGCTGGCCCTGCTGGACAGCGCGCTGGGCGACACCGCGATGACGCCGCACCAGCGCCGCATGGTCCATTTCGCGCGCGGTCGCCTGCTCGACGAGGCAGAGCGTCATGACGAGGCCTTTGCCGCCTATGCCGACGGCAACGCCACGGCGCAGGCCCGGCTGGATCGCCTGGCCTATGACGCCTACGTCGCCGGAGTGACGGAGGTGTTCGGGCCCCATGGCCAGCCTGCGCTCTGTCGTCTGGCGCCGCCGCGCGACCGCGTGCGGCCGGTCCTGATCGTGGGCATGGTGCGGTCGGGGACGACGCTGGTCGAGCAGATCCTGGCCAGCCACCCGCAGGTTGCCGCCGGCGGCGAACTGGGCGCCATGCCCGATGCGGGCGAGCGGCTGGGCCAGGCGCTGGGCGGCGCCTTTCCCGACAGCCTGGCCCGTGCGGGTGCCGATGACCTGGCGCGCTTCGCCGCCGACTATCGCGCCCGGCTGGACGCCCTGGCCCAGGGCCGCCCGGTCGTGACGGACAAGCTGCCGGGCAACTTCCAGCACCTGGGCCTGGCCTGGATGGCCCTGCCCGACGCGGCGGTCATCCATTGCCGACGCCATCCACTGGATACGATCCTGTCGGCCTATTTCCAGAACTTCCGGACGCGGCATGCCTATGCCGACGACCTGGACGACCTTGTCTTCTTCTACCGGCGCTATGCCGAGATGATGGCCGTGTTCCGCACGCTGCCCGGGCTCAACCTGCTCGAGGTCGACTACGAGGCGCTGGTGGCGGAGCCGGAGCGGGTGGCCCGCGCCATCGTCGCCCATGCCGGGCTGGACTGGGATCCGGCCTGCCTCGACTTCCACCGCAATCCGCGCTTCGTGCGGACGGCCAGCTGGGACCAGGTGAACCGGCCGATCTATGACCGGTCGGTCGGACGCTGGCGGCGCTACGCCCAGGCGCTTGAGCCCGTGCGCCGGCAGCTGGACTCCGCAGGGCTGCTGCCGCCGGATTGACGGGCGGGGCCGGCCGCGCCGGCCGGCGTCCGGCCCGGTTTCGTTGTTGCGGAGATGACACACGGGATTCCGAAAGACGGCGGGCGCGCAGGCGTTTTCTTGACCCCTTACGTCCCCTGAGAACTAATCACTTCGGGCAGCGGGTGCTTGCTGCTCACGACGTAGCAAGCACGCGAATGGAAAGAGGGTCGTATGAAAAGAATTCTTCTCGGCAGCACCGCACTCGCCGGCATGGGCATGGCGATCTCCGCCGCGCCGGCCATGGCGCAGGACGCGACCGAGGCCGAGCCGATCAAGTTGTCGGTGGGCGGCTACTTCCGTGCGTTTGCCACCTACATCGACCAGGACGACAGCCTGGTGATCGACCCGGCGACCGGTGCCCAGATCGGCAACACGGTCCGTGGCAGCCGCAACCACTCGTTCGAGCGTGAGGGCGAGATCCACTTCAAGGGTTCGACCACCCTGCCCACGCTGGACCTGACCTTTGGCGTGCGCGTCGAGCTCGAGGCCCAGTCCTCCACCGACCAGATCGACGACACCTACATGTTCGTCGAAGGCGCGTTCGGCACGATCGAGTTCGGTGACCATGACGGCGTTGCGGCCCAGATGGGTTACACCTCGCCGGCCGCCGGCGCCTCGCTGGGCCTGAACTCGCCCAACTGGTGGCCGAACTCCCCGGACAACGCCCTGACGCTGGCCACCACGTACAACAACTGGACGGCGGACCAGACGAAGATCAACTACTTCACGCCGCGTATC
Source organism: Zavarzinia sp. CC-PAN008 (assembly GCF_051903925.1). Lineage (GTDB taxonomy): Bacteria > Pseudomonadota > Alphaproteobacteria > Zavarziniales > Zavarziniaceae. The sequence goes on along the minus strand of NZ_CP173678.1, from coordinate 661,199 downwards.
GCTGGTTTCCAGTTCGGCGTGTCGTACGTTCCCGATGGCTGCAAGGCGGGCAACCAGTCCGGCACGCGCTGCCGTCCGTCCGGCTTCACCGAGAGCGAGCACAACCAGGGCCAGCAGTCCGAGGTCATGGAGCTCGGCCTGAACTACACGAACACCTTCGGTGACGTGGACCTGGCGCTGTCGGGCACCTATGCCCATGGCAACGTCGAGGACGGCCTGTTCAACGGCGTCATCGGTGGCGACTCGAACACCCCCGGCTTCGGCGTGACGGACCGCGAGAGCTACAGTTTCGGCGCGAACGTGGCGTGGGGCGGCTTCACCCTGGGCGGTTCGTACTATGCGGACAACCTGGGCCGCGACGACAGCAACCGCGTCGTCGGCGCCTATGTCCAGGACCTGGAAGCCTTCGACCTGGGCCTGACCTATGGCACGGGCCCGTGGTCGGTCGGCATCCAGTACATCAACTCGACTGTCGAGATTAAGAACGAGCAGTCGCCGCTGGGTAACCTGTATCTGGGCGAGCAGAGCCTGGATGCGTGGGGCGTCTCGGGTGGCTACAACCTCGGGCCCGGCGTCGATCTGGCCGCGGCGATCTACTTCTACGACTATGCCGACCGGTCGGGCCTGACCGGCGTGGCGAAGTCGCTGGCGGAGAACGACGCGACCCAGTTCCTGCTCGGCACGGTTCTGCGCTTCTGATCCGTCGCCAGACGGTCAGTCGGAAAGGGGGGCTTCGGCCCCCCTTTTTTCGTTTGTGGCTCAGGTTTCGTTTGTGGCTCAGGTTTCGTTTGTGGCTCAGGTTCGCTTGTGACACAGGCCGGCGTCCGGACCGGATCGTTTCCGCGCTGGCGGACCGGGCCGACGGCGCAGCCCTGGTCCGCGATGGCGGGCCAGCGTTCCGCAGGACCGAGGTGATCAGGCCCGGGCCAGGTGCCGGTCCAGGTCGCTCAGGACGGCGGCCACAAGGTCGCCCGGCGCCGCGTCCAGGGCGGCGATGCAGGGCACCGGGCGATCGGCAAGGCGGGCCAGGGCGGCCGCGTCAGCCTGCCGCGGCACGTCGGGCAGGTCCGCCAGCGGCAATTCCAGCGATCCCATGCAGCCGACATCGCCCGCCCGGCTTCTGCGCACCCGGGCGAGGCCGCACGGGGCCGTACACCAGGGCCCGGCAAAGGGCACCTGCCACGCCTTCAGGTTGGTAAAGCGGCCCTGCAGGACCGCCGCCCCGGCGGAGCTGTAGACCGCCAGCCCTGGCAGGCCCACGAGCTTGGTCATGTGGGCGGGGCCACTGTCCGCCAGCACGGCATAGTCCAGATCGTCCACCGCCGCCATCAGACGGCCGATGGTTGGCAGGTCGTCCACACGCTCGACCCGTTGCGGCAGATCGGCGCCCAGGCGCTGCCACAGGGCCTCGCTCTGCTTCTGCGTCCGGTTCAGGAACAGGCGCACCTGCCCGCGCGTCGCAAGTGCCTGCGCGAGGGCCGCCACTGCCCGCGGTGGCAGGGTCCGCAGGGGGGAGGACGCCAGCGGCAACAGGCCCAGCACCGGCGCCCGGGGCCGGCGGATCGGTCGCGGCTCCGCCGGAAAGCTGGCCGCCGGGGGCAGGTCGAACGCCGCCAGCAGTTCCGCCTCCATGTCCACGGGGGCAAGGTCGATGGTGCGGCGTGCCGCGACCATGTTCAGGTCCACCACCAGGTCGAAGCGGGCCAGTTCCGCACGGGGCAGGAACAGCGCGAACGCCTCGATCCCGCAGCGGGCATAGAGGTCGGCGGATCCCTGGGCACAGGCGACCGCAAGTCGCTCCGGACCATGGCGTTCGCGATAGGCCGCCATGAACAGGATCATGCCGACATTCTCACCCAGTGCCGCGGCAGGCAGGATGAACAGGACGCGCCGCGCGCCTGCGGCCTTCGCCGCCCAGGCCGAAGGTGGCGCCACGGGGATGCCGGCCGGCGCGCCATGGACCCGAAAGGCGCGGGGGTGGCGCAGGACCACGCCCTGGGCAAACGCGTCGGCGCTGGTCAGGTAGCGCTGGCCCGGCTGCCCCTGTTGCTCTGCAGCCGGCTCCGTGTTGCCCATGCGGTAGTGGAATTGTGCCGCCGCCTCGAACTCCAGGAAGCGGGCTCTGGACAGGACCTCCACGCTCAGGCTCCGCCGCCCAGGCCGCCCGGACGCCGTCCAGTGGCGGCAGTCACGCAAGCCGAAGCAGCTTCACTGACGCGCGCGCGCAACATGACTGTCACCTGAGTGTCACAATCGCCTGTTCCCGCCTTCCGTTCGATCGGTCCTTGGCCCTTGCGTCGCGACGCCTGCGTCGGCATTGCTGGGGTAGCAAGCCAGTGCGAAGGGGGCCCGTGGTGCTGAGGATCGAGAACGTGCTGACGCGGGAGGAAGTGGCCCACCTGCGCGTCGAACTGTCCCGCACCACGTTCCATGAGGGGGCGGAGACGGGCCATGCCGCGGCGAAGCGCAACCTGCAGGTCGACCACCTGCGGCGGCCGCAACTGCGCCAGGCGACCGGCCTGGTCCTGGATGCCCTGATGCGCCAGCGCGACTTCACCCGCCTGATCTGGCCGCATCGGACCAAGGTTGTGTTCAACCGCTACGATCCCGGCATGACCTATAACCGCCATGCGGACGCGGCCCTGATGGGCGACAGCCAGGCGGATGCCCTGCGCGCGGATTGTTCCTTCACCCTGTTCCTGTCGGACCCCGATACCTATGACGGCGGCGACCTGGCGATCGACACTCCCTTTGGCACGCACCGCTTCAAGGAACGGCCGGGCACGGTCGTGGTCTATGACACGCTTTATGTCCATGGCGTGGAGCCGGTGACCCGGGGCAGCCGCCTTGCGGCAGTGGGCTGGATCCAGTCGTTCATCCGCAGTCCGATCCATCGCCAGGCCATCCATGACCTGTACAAGGTCCACAGCGAACTGCAAGCGCAAGGCAGCGACCTGGCGCCGCGCCTGGACCAGGGCCTGCAGAACCTGCTGCGCTTCTGGATCGACAATTGACGGACGCCGCAGCACCCTGTCCGGGGTGACGGTCGCGGGCCCGCCGTCGCCGGGGGTTCGGCAGGGCCGGGGGAACGGACTTGGCGATCAAGCGCAAGCCGGGGGCGCGGCCCGCGGCAGCATCCAGGGCGGTCAGCCGCCCGCACAAGCGGATCAACCTGGCGCTGCAGGGCGGGGGCGCCCACGGGGCTTTCACCTGGGGCGTGCTCGACCGCTTCCTGGCCGACGACCGGATCGAGATCGAGGGCATCTGCGGCACCTCGGCCGGGGCCATGAACGCGGCGGTCGCGGCCTATGGCCATGCCCGGGACGGGCGGGACGGGGCGCGCGTGGCGCTGGCCGCATTCTGGAAGAAGGTGGCGGAAGCCGGGGCCTGGGGGCCGATCCAGCGCACCCCGCTGGACCGCATGATGGGCTCGTTCAGCCTGGACCGCTCGCCCACCTATTTCTGGTTCGACATCATGTCCCGGATCTGGTCGCCCTATCAGACCAATCCGCTGAACTTCAACCCGCTGCGCGACATCCTGGCCGACTGCATCGACTTCGACGTCCTGCGCACGCAATCGACCATCAAGCTGTTCGTCTGCGCGACCAACGTGGAATCGGGCAAGGTCCGCGTGTTCCAGAACAACGAGATGAAGGTGGAGTCGCTGCTGGCTTCCGCCTGCCTGCCGTTCATGTTCCAGACGGTGGAGGTCGATGGCCAGCACTACTGGGACGGCGGCTACATGGGCAATCCCGCCATCTTCCCGCTGATCTATGCCTGCGAGTCGCGCGACGTCGTCCTGGTCCAGATCAATCCGCTGGAACGCCGGGGCGTGCCCCGCAGCGCGCGCGAGATCCTGGACCGGGTTAACGAGATCAGTTTCAACTCGACGCTGATGCGGGAAATGCGGGCGGTTCATTTCGTCAGTCGGCTGATCGAGTCGGGTCAGCTGTCGTCGACCGACTACAAGCACATGCTGATCCACATGGTGGAGGCGGACGACGTGCTCAAGGAACTGGGCGCCTCGACCAAGCTGGTCGCCGACCTGGCATTCCTGGAGCATCTGAAGGGCATCGGCCATGCCGCCGCCGATGCCTGGCTGGAGCAGCATTTCGACGCGCTGGGGACACGTTCGACCCTGGACCTGGTTGCCACGTATTTGTGAGGCACGAGGATCGCTAGACGTGTATTCTAGTTTAAACCAAGTGTTTACAGTATCTGACCAATATCAAGGCGTTCGTGTGGGCCGCCCCTAGGATCGGCCTGCAGAGCGAGCGGCCATGGCGCCAGCGGGGACGATACCAGATGCGCACCAACCTCCCAGTCACGCAGCGCGAGTACGAGTTTCCCCAGGGCACGATCCTGGTGTCGAAGACCGATCCCGGCGGCCGCATCAACTTCGTGAACGAGGCGTTCGTCACCGTCAGCGGCTTCACGGAGGAGGAGCTGATGGGCGAGCCGCACAACATCGTGCGCCATCCCGACATGCCGGTTGAAGCCTTCGGCGACATGTGGGCCACGCTGCGCTCTGGCAAGCCCTGGGTCGGCATGGTGAAGAACCGGCGCAAGAACGGCGACCACTACTGGGTGCGGGCTTCGGCCACACCGATCGTGGAGGGCGGCCAGACCGTTGGCTACATGTCGGTGCGCACCGCCCTCAGCGCGGCCAAGATCGCGGAGGCCGAAGCCGTCTACAAGGCCGTGCGCGAGAAGACGGCGCGCGACGTGGCCGTGCAGCAGGGCCGCATCGTCGCGACTGACGCCGCCAGCCAGCGCCGCCGCACGCTGAGCCGGGTGCAGCCGCAGGTCCGCCTGTTCGCAGGGGGCCTGTTCGGCGTGCTGCTGCTGGCGTGCCTGTCGGGTGCGCTGAATCTTGGCTGGATTCCCGCGCTGGTTCTGCTGGCCCTGGGGGCCGGCGTCGCCGCCTATGGCCTGCGCATCGGCGCCGACCTGCAGGCCAAGGCGCAGGCCCTGGTCGGGCAGATCTGGGGCATCACCCAGAACGACTATGACGCCGACATCGACATCGAGAGCGATGACGACCTGGGCGACGTGTCGCGCTACCTCCGCGCGCTGCAGACCAAGCTCCGCTTCGACGTGGAAGAGCGGCGCAAGACCGAGGCCGACCTGAAGGAGACCGAGGAGAATGCCCGCCGCACCCAGGCCCAGCTGGACGCCGACAAGGCGCGCCAGATGGCCGAGCAGGAGCGGCGCACCAACCGGGTGACCGAGTTGAGCAACGCCTTCGACCAGCAGGCGGCAACCCTGCTCCAGTCGGTCGAGGGTGCCGCGTCCGCACTCCAGGCGACGGCCCGCGACTTGGCCAGCACGGCGGAGGACACCAACCACCGCTCCACCATCGTCGCCGGCGCGTCCGAGGAAACCTCGATCAACGTCAACACCGTGGCGGCGGCGACCGAGGAGCTCAGCGCCTCGATCGAGGAGATCAGCCGCCAGGTCAACCAGTCGAACCACATCACCGGCAAGGCGGTGGACGAGGTCGCCCGCACCGGCGAGAACGTCCGCCTGCTGGCCGAAGGCGCGCGCAAGATCGGCGACATCGTCGACCTGATCAACGACATTGCCAGCCGCACCAACCTGCTCGCCCTCAACGCCACGATCGAAGCGGCGAGGGCAGGCGAGGCGGGCAAGGGCTTCGCCGTCGTGGCCAGCGAGGTCAAGGCGCTGGCCAACATGACGGCCAAGGCGACGGAGGACATCGCCCAGCAGATCGCGGCAATGCAGCAGGCGACCGACGGCACGGTCAACGCGATCGAGGGCGTGGGCCGCACGATCCGGGAGATCAACGAGTTCTCCGCGGCCATCGCCAGCGCCGTCGAGGAACAGGGTGCCTCGACCCAGGAGATCGTGCGCAACATCGCCCAGGCCGCCGCCGGCACGCAGGAAGTCTCGTCCAACATCTCGGGCGTGAATTCAGCGGCGGCGGAGACGGGGCGCGCCTCGTCCCACGTCCTCAGCGCGGCCGACGATCTGTCCCGCCAGGCTGGCATCCTGCGGACCGAGGTCGACAGCTTCCTGGCCGCCGTCCGCGCCGCCTGAGGCCGCGCGACCCTCTCCCCTCACGACATGCTCCAGGACCCGCCCGGCGGCACTGCCGGGCGGGTCGCTGGCCGTCTGGGCCACCGCCCGTGCGCGACGGCCCACGCGGTGGCGCACCGTATTCGCCATCGCAATTCCACCATATGCGTGTACCGGGCGTGCGAATTGTCTACATTGACAACCATGTCATCGCGCCGACCTCCGGTGTGGCCGGGGGGACGCAGTGACCGATGCCTGGGGGGTGCGGCGGGGCATGGGGCGGGGCGGTCGCATTCCGACTGACCCAAATCAATGAACCCGCTTCCATTCGGTCGCTATCTCCTGGGCCAGGTGTCGGAACGGGGCCCGATCAATGGACGCACTAGTCTTGAAGACCTTCGGCTGGGTATTCATCGCCTTCGCGGCGGTGTTTGCTGTGGCCGGGGCGGCAGACCAAGGGTTTGCCATCCACATGGCCATCGTGGCGCTGGCCGCGATGCTGGCGGCGCTGGGAACGGCGCGCAGCGGCCGGGTCGATCCCGTCACGCGGGCCTTCCAGTCGGCCCCCCAGCGCCCCGACCTCTATTATGACGAGGTCATCCGCTGGGGCGTGATCGCGACCGTCTTCTGGGGCGTTGTCGGCTTTACCGCGGGCCTCTACATCGCGCTGCAGCTGACCTTTCCGCAGCTGAACCTGGGGCTGGAATACACCAGCTTCGGCCGCCTGCGGCCGGTGCACACATCAGCCGTGATCTTTGCCTTTGGCGGCAATGCGCTGATCGCCACCAGCTTCTATGTCGTGCAGCGCACCTGCCGGGCGCGCTTGGCGATGCCCTGGCTCGCCCGCTTCGTCTTCTGGGGCTACCAGCTGTTCATCGTGCTGGCTGCCACGGGCTATGTCCTGGGCATCACCGCGGCGCGCGAATACGCGGAGCCGGAATGGTACATCGACCTGTGGCTGACGGTCGTCTGGGTCGCGTACCTCGCCGTCTATGTCGGCACGATCCTGCGCCGCAGCGAGCCGCACATCTACGTCGCGAACTGGTTCTTCCTGTCGTTCATCATCACGATCGCCATGCTGCACGTGGTGAACAACTTGGCCATTCCGGTCAACCTGCTGGGCTCCAAGTCCTATTCGGCCTTTGCCGGCGTGCAGGATGCGCTGACGCAGTGGTGGTACGGCCATAATGCCGTCGGCTTCTTCCTGACGGCCGGCTTCCTGGGCATGATGTACTATTTCGTGCCCAAGCAGGCGGAGCGGCCGGTCTATTCCTACCGCCTGTCGATCCTGCACTTCTGGTCGCTGATCTTTCTCTACATCTGGGCGGGGCCGCACCACCTGCACTACACGGCGCTGCCCGACTGGGCGCAGACGCTGGGCATGGTGTTCTCGATCATGCTGTGGATGCCGTCCTGGGGCGGCATGATCAACGGCCTGATGACGCTGAACGGCGCGTGGGACAAGATCCGCACCGATCCCATCATCCGCATGATGGTCTTCGCGCTGGCCTTCTATGGCATGTCGACCTTCGAAGGGCCGATGCTGTCGATCAAGGCAGTCAACTCGCTCAGCCACTACACCGACTGGACCATCGGCCATGTGCATTCCGGGGCGCTCGGCTGGAACGGCATGATCACCTTCGGCGCGCTCTACTACATGGTGCCGCGCCTGTGGGGGCGCAGCCGGCTGTACTCGCTGCGCATGGTCAACTGGCACTTCTGGCTGGCGACCATCGGCATCGTCCTCTACGCGTCCGCCATGTGGGTCGCCGGCATCATGCAGGGCCTGATGTGGCGCGAATACGGGGCCGACGGCTACCTGGTCTATGCCTTTGCCGAAGTCGTCTCGGCGATGAAGCCCTACTACCTGATCCGGGCGCTGGGCGGCGTTCTGTACCTGGCGGGCGCCCTGGTCATGGTCTGGAACATCTGGATGACGATCGCCGGCCACCTGCGGGCTGAGGCGCCCTTGTCGGATGCTCGCTTCGATCCCGCCAAGGACCGCCCGCTGGTCCCCGCGGCCGCGGAATAAGGGGACATGCCCATGAGCACAACCGTGTCCGCCCACAAGCGGATCGAGAAGAACGTCACCTTGCTGGCGGCCCTGTCGTTCCTGGTCGTCGCCATCGGCGGCATCGTGGAGATCGCCCCCCTTTTCTGGATCGACTCGACGGTCGAGAAGGTCGAGGGGGTGCGCCCCTACAGCCCGCTGGAACTGGCGGGGCGCAACATCTACGTGCGCGAAGGCTGCTACAACTGCCACAGCCAGATGGTCCGTCCCTTCCGGGACGAGGTCGAGCGCTATGGCCCCTACAGCCTGGCGGCCGAGAGCATGTACGACCACCCCTTCCAATGGGGGTCGAAGCGCACCGGCCCGGACCTCGCCCGCGTCGGCAACCGCTATTCCGACGAATGGCACGTCCAGCACCTGGTCAATCCGCAGTCGGTGGTGCCTGAGTCGATCATGCCGACCTATGCCTTCCTGCGGGAGCGTCCGCTGCGGGTCGACGACATGGCCGCCCACCTGCGGGCCCAGCGCCGGGTCGGCGTCCCCTACACGGACGAGCAGGTCGAGCACGCGCAGGCCGACCTGGCGGCGCAGGCCGACCCGGATGCCGATACCGACGGCGTGCTGGCCCGCTATCCCAAGGCGCAGGCCCGCGACTTCGACGGCGATCCCCGGCGCCTGACCGAAATGGACGCACTGGTCGCCTATCTCCAGATGCTGGGCACGCTGGTCGACTTCAACGCGGCCAAGCCGCAGGAGCAGGCCCAATGACCTATGACGCCCTGCGCCATTTCGCCGACAGCTGGGGCCTGGTCTTCATGACCGGGTCGTTCCTGGCCCTGATCGGCTGGACCTTCCGCCGCAAGGCCCGGGCGGACCACGCCCGCGCCGCCACGATGATCTTTGACGAGGAGCGCCACGATGCCTGAAGACCAGGTGATCGGGGGACAGACGACGGGTCCCGGCAAGCGGATCGACGAGAAGACCGGGACCGTGACCGTCGGCCACGAATGGGACGGGATCGAGGAACTGGACACGCCCATGCCGCGCTGGTGGCTGTGGACGCTGTACGCCACCATCGTCTTCGCGATCGGCTACATGATCGCCTATCCGGCCTGGCCGCTGGTCGACAGCGCGACCAAGGGCGTGCTGGGCTGGACCAGCCATGGCGAGCTGGAGCAGGCACTGGCCGCCGACCGCACGGCCAAGGAGGCGGTGCGCCAGCAGCTGGCCGCGACGCCGGTCGAGCGGCTGGAGCCCAACTCCCCCCTGATGCGCGCCGCGGTCGAGGGGGGACGCTCGGCCTTCAAGGTGCATTGCGTGCAATGCCATGGCTCCGGCGCCGCGGGCTTTGCCGGCTATCCCAACCTGAACGACGACGACTGGCTGTGGGGCGGCAATATCCGCGAGATCCTGACCACCATTACCAACGGCATCCGCCAGCCGGGCAATGACGACACCCACCTGTCGATGATGCCGGCCTTTGGCCGCGACGGCATCCTGACCACGGACCAGGTGCGCGACGTCGTCGCCCATGTTCGCGTCATCTCGGGCCAGGACCAGGCGACGGAGGCTTCGGCCCGCGGCGCCGCGCTGTTCGGGGAGAACTGCACCGCCTGCCATGGCGCGGACGGCAAGGGCGACCGCAACCAGGGCGCGCCGAACCTCACGGATGCGATCTGGCTCTATGGCGGGGACGTGCCGACGCTGATCCAGACCGTGACCAATGCCCGGGCCGGCGTGATGCCCGCCTGGAACACGCGCCTGGACGAGGTCACGCTGAAGATGCTGGCCGCCTATGTGCACTCCCTGGGCGGAGGCGAGGCCCTGCCCTTCGACCCCGTGCCCGTCCCCACCCAGTAGGCCGCCGGCATCCAGAAAGCGGCGCGGGATCCTTCGCATCCCGTGCCGGTCCCCTGAGGATCACATCATGTCCGTACCCGACAGCGTATCCAGCCCGGAGGCGCCCCACCTGTTCGAGGCGCGGCGCCAGATCCATCCCCGTTCGGTCGACGGCGTCTATCGCCGGCTGAAATGGGCGATCATGGTGGTGACGCTGACCATCTACTATGTCACGCCCTGGCTGCGCTGGGACCGCGGCCCCTATGCGCCGGACCAGGCGGTGCTGGTGGACCTGGCCAATCGCCGCTTCTTCATGTTCTCGATCGAGATCTGGCCGCACGAATTCTATTACGTGGCCGGCCTTCTCATCATGGCGGGCGTCGGCCTGTTCCTCGTCACCTCGGCCGTGGGTCGCGCCTGGTGCGGCTATGCCTGCCCGCAGACGGTGTGGACCGACCTGTTCCTGCATGTGGAGCGCCTGATCGACGGCGACCGCAACGCGCAGATCAAGCTGGAACGCGGGCCCTGGACCCTGGACAAGGTGGTGAAGCGCGCCGCCAAGCATTCGGCCTGGCTGCTGATCGCCCTGGCGACCGGCGGCGCCTGGATCTTCTATTTCGCCGATGCGCCCACCCTGGCGCGCAGCTTCGTGAGCGGGGAGGCGCCCTTCGTCGCCTATGGCACGGTGATGACGCTGACGGCCACGACCTACATCCTGGGCGGGCTGCTGCGCGAGCAGGTCTGCATCTACATGTGCCCCTGGCCCCGCATCCAGGGCGCCATGATGGACGAGCAGTCGCTCACCGTGACCTACAAGCACTGGCGCGGCGAGCCGCGCACCCACGGCACCAAGCGCACGGCAGTCGACCTGCCCGCGCAGAAGGTCGGCGACTGCATCGACTGCAATGCCTGCGTCGCCGTCTGCCCCACGGGGATCGACATCCGCCAGGGTTCGCAGATCGGCTGCATCACCTGCGGCCTGTGCATCGACGCCTGCGACCAGGTGATGGAGAAGCTCGAGCGGCCCACTCGCCTGATCGGCTACACCACGTCCCTCGACTCCAGCCTGGCCATCGCGGGCAAGCCCACCATGCCCGCGCTGAAGCGCCTGCTGCGCCCGCGCACGCTGGTCTACTTCTCGGTCTGGGGGGCGATCGGCCTGGGCATGCTGTTCATGCTGGGCCAGCGCGACCGCATCGACATCCACGCCCTGCAGGACCGCAATCCGACCTGGGTCCGCCTGTCGGACGGCAGCATCCGCAACACCTATACGATCAACGTCCGCAACATGCAGAACCGGCCGCGCACGATGGAAATCAGCCTGGACGGCCTGGCCCAGGCGCAGTTGTGGGCCGAGGACGGCACGCGCGAGCGGGCCGGGCGCAGCGTGCAGGTGACCGTCCCGGCCGACCAGGTGGCCAAGACCCGGCTGTTCATCGCAGCGCCCGCCATGGGCGAACCGCGCGAGGCGCTGGCCTTCGTCGTGCGCGCGCTGGACGAGGAAGGCGGCGAGGCCGCCGACGAGAGCTTCTTCGAACGCCCGGAAGGAGGACGCTGAGATGAGCGCACACGTCGCGCATGGCCGCTTCACTGGCTGGCACATGACCGGGATCCTGGTCGCCTTCTTTGGCGTGGTGATCGCGGTGAACCTGCTGATGGCAACCTTTGCCGTGTCGACCTTCGGCGGCAAGGTGGTCGAGAACTCCTACGTCGCCAGCCAGAACTTCAACGCCTGGCTGGCCCAGGCCCGGGCCCAGGACGCCCAGGGCTGGACGCTCGACGCGGGGCTCGACCCGGAGCGCCGGCTGATGGTGCAAGTCCGCGCCGCCGTGCCGGTCGAGGGCGCCCGGGTCCAGGCCGTCGCCGCGCATCCGCTGGGCCAGGAGCCGGACCGCGCCATCGTCTTCCACCGCACCGCGGAGGGCGCCTTCCTGGCGGAGGAGCCGCTGCCGGAGGGGCGGTGGATCGTGCGCCTCAGCGTCCAGGCCGGCGCGAACGAGGCACGGTTCGTCCGCGACGTGAACACCCGCACCGGTGCGACCTGGGATCCCGCCGCAGCCGGCGGGGACGGGCCCGCGCCAGGAACGCCCTGACCATGAACGCGCTGGCAAGGCCGCCGGAGGCGGCGCAGGCGGCGGCGGTCGCCCTGTTCAACGTGCCTGGCATCCATTGCGCCGGCTGCATCGCGAAGATCGAGCGGAGCCTGAAGGCCGAACCGGGCATCGTCGACGCCCGCGTCAACTTCACCACGCGCCGCGTGAGCGTCGCCCACCTGCCGGACATCGACCTGGCCGGGATCCATGCCGCGATCGAGCGCACCGGCTTCGCCGCCGAGCCCTTCGCGGGAGAGGCGCAAGCGCCGGCGAACGCCGAGAGCCGGCGCCTGGTCAAGGCCCTGGCCGTGGCCGGCTTCGCGGCGATGAACATCATGCTGCTGTCCGTCTCGGTCTGGTCGGGGGCGGATGGCGCGACGCGCGACCTGTTCCACCTGCTGTCGGGCATCATCGCGCTGCCCACGGTCGCCTATGCCGGGCGGCCGTTCTTTGCCAGCGCCTGGGCCGCACTGCGCCAGCGTCGCACCAACATGGACGTGCCGATCTCGATCGGGGTGCTGATGGCCTGCGGGATCAGCGTGTACGAGACGGCGACCAGCGGCCCCCACGCCTATTTCGACGGCGCGGTGATGCTGCTGTTCTTCCTGCTGGCCGGGCGCTTCCTGGATAGCGTGATGCGCGCCCGGGCCCAGGACGGGGTCGCCGCCCTGATGCGGCAGACGGCGTCCGGGGCCTTCGTCCGCGCGCCCGACGGGACGCTGGCCTGGCGCAAGGCGGACGAGCTGGCCCCCAACATGCGGATCAGCGTCGCAGCGGGCGAGCGCCTGGCCGCCGACGGCATCGTGGAGGAGGGGGCAAGCCAGCTCGACCGTGCGTTGATCACCGGCGAAAGCCGGCCCGAGCCGGTGGCACCGGGCGCCCGCGTCCTGGCCGGCACGCTGAACCTGGACGCGCCCCTGGTGGTGAAGGTGACGGCCGCCGGGCCCGACACGGTGATCGCCGACATCGCGCGCCTGATGGAGGCGGCGGGGCAGGCGAAGTCGCGTTACGTCCGCCTGGCCGACCGCGCCGCGCGCTGGTACGCACCGGCCGTGCATACGCTGGCGGCGCTGGCCCTGGTCACCTGGCTGGTTGCGGGGGCCGGCCTGCACCAGGCGATCCTGATTGCCATCGCCGTCCTGATCATCACCTGTCCCTGCGCCCTGGGCCTGGCCGTGCCCGTGTCGCAGGTGGTTGCGGCGGGCGCCCTGATGCGCGCCGGCATCCTGATCAAGGACGGGTCCGCCCTGGAGCGCCTGGCCGAGGTCGACACCGCGCTGTTCGACAAGACGGGGACGCTGACCCTGGGCCGCCCGGTCCCGGTCGGCGACCTGGGTCTGGCGGCGGCGGAAAAGCCGGCGGCGCTGGCGCTTGCGCAGGCCAGCCGGCACCCCCTGTCGCGCGCGCTGGCCCAGGCCCTGGTGGCGGATGGCGTGGTGCCCGCAACCCTGACCAATATCCGGGAAGTCCCTGGCCAGGGCGTCGAGGGCATGGCGGCGGACGCATCCGGTGCGTCCCGCCTGGTACGCCTGGGCCGTCCGTCCTGGCTGGGGCTTCAGGACCTGCCCCCGTTGCCGGGCAGCCTGGTGATCGCGTTCCGGGCCGGCACCGGCCCGGTGCGCGTCGTGCCGTTCGACGATGCGCCGCGCCCCGACGCCCTTGCGGCGCTGGAGCGGGTCAAGGCGCTCGGCCTGCGCCCCGTGATCCTTTCCGGCGACCGGGCCGAGGCGGTGGAGGTGCTGGCCGCCAGCCTGGACGTGGAGGGCCATGCCGCCCTGCTGCCCCAGGACAAGGTGACGGCGATCCAGCGCCTGGCGGCGGCGGGACACCGGGTCGTGATGGTCGGCGACGGCCTGAACGACGGGCCGGCGCTGAAGGCGGCCCATGTCTCCCTGGCGCCATCCTCGGCCAGCGACGTGGGCCAGACCGCGGCCGACATGCTGTTCCTGGGCGACGGCCTGATGCCGGTACCGCGAGCGGTGGCGGCGGCCCGGCGGACGATGCGCGTGGTCCGGCAGAACATCGCCCTTGCCATCGTCTATAATGTCGTCGCGGTGCCGCTGGCCTTTGCCGGGCTGGTGACGCCGCTGGTCGCGGCGCTGGCCATGTCGGGTTCGTCCCTGATCGTGGTCGCCAATGCGCTGCGCCTGCGCCGTGCCGCTCGCTGAGGTGACGGAGGAGCCCACGCCATGACCGGTGTCGCCGTCCTTATCCCCATCGCGCTGGGCCTGGGCCTGGCCGGCCTGGCCGCGTTCTTCTGGGCCATCCGTGCCGGACAGTTCGAGGACCTGGATGGTGCCGCGGTCCGCATCCTGATCGACGACGAGACGCCCGCGCCGCCACCAGGCGCCGACCGGCCAGCCTGATCCTTCGGCCCGGCCCGGCTTGGCCCGGCGCTGGGCCTGCGTATAGGCTGGCCGCCGGGCGCAGGGGCAAGGCGGGGCGGGCGATTCGTGACACGTGAGGCTGGGGGTCTGAGCGTTGGCGACGGGCCTGCCCCGTCCGGCCTGCGGCGCCTGTCGTTCTACGCGGGCCTGTTCGTGATCAGCGCCGCAATGCTGATGCTGCAGATCGCGGAAACGCGGCTGTTCTCGGTCATCACCTGGTACTATGTCGCCTTCCTGAACGTCAGCATGGCGATGTTCGGCCTGACCAGCGGGGCGCTGCACGTCCATCGCCTGGGGGCGATCGATCCCGCCTCGCTCGCCGGGCGGCTGGCCAATGCCGCCGCCGGATTCGGCCTGACGGCGGCCCTGGCCGTCGTCATCCAGACCAGCGTGATCGTGACCGAGGTCGGCTCCGTCAACAGCATCGTCAGCTGGATCGCGCTGGCAGGGTCCGCGGCGCTGCCCTTCTACTTCGCCGGGATCGCCGTTTCCCTGGCACTGACGCGCAGCGGCCTGGGCGTCGGTACGGTCTATGCCGTCGATCTGGTCGGCGCCGCGGTCGGTTGCCTGGCCGTGATCCTGCTGCTGGACTACCTGGACGGTGCCTCGGCCCTGCTGGGCATCGCCGCCGCCGGGGCGATCGCCGCGGTTCTGTTCGCCGCCGGCGGGCCGGTGCCCCGGGGGCAGCGGGCACGGCTGGCAGCACTGGCCGTGGTGCTGGTCGCAGCCACGGTCGCCAACCAGGCCAGCCGCACGGGCCTGCGTCCGCAGATCGTCAAGGGCGTGCTGGAGATCGGTGCGAACCGCCCGGTGTTCGAGGACTGGAACAGTCATTCGCGCATCAGCGGCGGCGCGCCCTTCCGCGGCCCGGCCGAGATGTGGGGGCCGTCGCCCCACCTCGTGCCCCTGCCGCAGGTCGAGATGCGCTCCCTGATCATCGACGGGTCCGCGGGCACGGCGATGTACCGCTTCGACGGCACGCCCGAGTCCGTCAGCTACCTGCTGGAGGACATATCCGGCCTGGCCTATGTCGTGCCCGGGCGCCGGACTGCCGCGGTCATCGGGGTCGGCGGCGGCCGCGACGTGCTGACGGCCAAGCTGTCCGGCATCGCGGAGGTGACGGGCGTCGAGCTCAACGCGATCTTCATCCGGCTGCTGACGGCAACACCCGGCTTCACCGACTTTGCCGGGATCGCGGCCCTGCCCGGTGTCACGCTGGTGGTGGACGAGGCGCGAAGCTGGTTCGCCCGGACGACCCAGCGCTTTGACATCATCCAGATGAGTCTGATCGACACCTGGGCCGCGACCGGCGTCGGCGCGTTCACCCTGTCCGAGAACGGGCTCTACACGGTCGAGGGCTGGACCACCTTCCTGGACCACCTCGCCCCGTCGGGCCTGTTCACGGTCAGCCGCTGGTACAGTCCCGGCTACGTGGACGAGACGGGGCGGATGATCAGCATCGCGGTCAGCAGCCTGCACGCCCGCGGCGTGACGCGCCCGGCCGACCACCTGTTCATGGCGACGACGGGCCATATCGCGACGCTGGTCATGTCGCCCCAGCCCCTGGCCGCCACCGACCTGGATGCGCTGCAACGGGCGGCGCGGGACAAGGGCTTCAAGGTCGAGATGGCCCCCGGCCGGCCGCCCGATTCGGCCCTGCTGGCGGCGATCGTCGCCTCGCCCGACGACGCCAGCCTGCTGGCCGCCGTCCGTGACAGCTTCCTGGACCTGACGCCGTCGACCGACAGCCGGCCCTTCTTCTTCAACATGCTGCGCCTGGACCGCCTGGGCGAACTCATCGCCCACCGCGACCGGGCGCAGGCGCAAGGGGTGTGGACCGGCAACCTGATCGCCACGCTGACGCTGATCGTGCTGGTCGCCATTTCGCTGCTGTTCGTCGTGCTGGTCATCGTCGATCCGCTGCGCCAGGTGGCGCCGCGCAGCGGCTGGGGCCTGGCGGGGGGCGGCACCCTGTACTTCGCGGCCATCGGCACCGGTTTCATGCTTGTGGAGATCGCCCTGCTGCAGCGGCTGGGCACCTTCCTGGGCCATCCGGTCTATGCGCTGAGCGTCGTGCTGTTCAGCCTGATCCTGGCGACGGGCATCGGCTCGGCCGTGTCGGAGCGGGTGCGCCTGGTGCGGCCCGTCCACGTCGCCCTGTGGGCCGCGCTGACTGTCCTCTATGTCGCCACGCTGCCGCTGTGGCTGCCCGGACTGCTGGCCGAGCTGGTGGCGCAGTCGTTCATGGCCCGTGCGGCGGCCTGCATCGCGGTGCTGTTCCCCGGCGGCTTCCTGATGGGCATGGCGTTCCCGACCGGCATGCGGCTGGTCACGGCACGCGATGCCAGCCTGACGCCGTGGCTGTGGGGCATCAACGGCGCGGCCGGCGTCCTGGCCGCCGGCATGGCCGTGCTGATCAGCCTGGGGGCCGGCATCAACGCCACGATGTGGGTGGGGGCAGCCTGCTATGTGCTGACCATTCCGGCAGCGCTGCTGATCCTGCGCGGGCGCGCGCCGCGACCCGCGTGACGGCAGCGCCGCAATCCGGGCTTCCCTGGATCCCCATAAAATGCTCTGAAGACGGCAACGAAGGGATCTGTGCGGCAGCATAAGCCGCAAGGGAGAGAGACACATGGCCACGCGCGCCGAGGTGATCGCGGACCTGACCCGCGAGGGCACGTTCGAGCTGACAACCGATCATTCCACCGGCTGGCCGCGCCGGGTCTACCGCAACGCGCCGCCTGCCTTGCGCGATATCTTCCTTGGCTCCCAGGCCTTTGGCGACAAGCCCTTCCTGGTCTTTGCGGGCGAGACGATCAGCTTTGCCGAGCACTATCGCCAGGTCGCGGCCCTGGCCAGCTACCTGCACGCGCACGGCGTGCGCAAGGGCGACCGCGTCGCCATCGGCATGCGCAACTATCCCGAATGGGCGGTCAGCTTCTGGGCCGTGCAGGCGATCGGCGCGATCAGCGTGGCGCTCAATGCCTGGTGGACGGCGGCCGAACTGGACTATGCGCTGAGCCATTCCGGCTCGTCCGTTCTGCTGATCGACCATGAGCGGCTGGAGCGCATCCAGCCCCTGCTTCCGGCCCTGAAGCCGAAGGCGGTCATCGTCGCGCGCAGCCCGTCCGACGATTTCGCCGGCATCGGCTTCGACCGCGTCATCGCGGGTGGCGACGGGACCCTGCCCCAGGTGGAGATCGGGCCAGAGGATCTGGCGACCATCCTCTATACCTCCGGTACGACGGGGCGGCCAAAGGGGGCGATGGCCACCAACCGCAACCATGTCACCAACATCTTCAACACGTTGCTGAACGCGACCGTGGCGCGCCTGATGGCCGGCCTGCCGGAGCCGGGGCCGGATGCGCCGCAGCCGGTCATGCTGCAGACCTTCCCCTATTTCCACATCGCGGGGCATACCGGCCTCTACATGGCGACCGCCACGGGGGCCAAGGTCGTCCTGATGTACAAGTGGGACCCGCTCGAGGCGGTGCGCCTGGTGCAGGAACATCGGATCAGCGGCCTGGCCGGCGTGCCCATCGTCATGCGCCAGCTGCTGGAGGCGGCGCGCGCCAGCGGTGCCGACCTGTCCTCGGTCCTGTCCATGGGCTCTGGCGGTGCGTCGGTCCCGCCCGACCTGATCCGCGAAATCGGCCACCGGTTCGAAGCCAAGGTCTCCCCCGGCAACGGCTATGGCCTGACCGAGACGACCAGCGCCGTCGTCGCCAATGGCGGCCAGGACTACCTGGACCACCCCGACAGCGTGGGCCTGCCCATGGCCACGGCCGATATCCGCGTGGTCGACGACAATGGCAACGACGTGCCGGATGGCACGATCGGCGAGATCTGGTGCCGCGGCCCCAATGTCATCCCCGGCTACTGGAACAACCCGGAAGCGACGGAGCAGGCCTTTGGCGGTGGCTGGTTCCGCACCGGGGATCTTGGCTATCGCTCGGAGGAGGGCTTCCTCTACGTCGTGGACCGCAAGAAGGACGTGATCATCCGCGGGGGCGAGAACGTCTATTGCGCCGAGGTCGAGGCATTGCTGCTGGAACATCCGGCCGTGCGCGACGCGGCCCTGATCGGCCTGCCCCATGACGAACTGGGGGAGGAGGTCGCGGCCGTGATCCAGGTCGACGATCCGGCCCAGAACGAGCGCATCGGCCCGGAACTGGGCCGCTACCTGGCCGAGCGCCTGGCCCGCTTCAAGATCCCGACGCGCTTCCAGGTCGGGCAGGGCGAGCTCCCCCGCACCGCGACCGGCAAGGTGTTGAAGCGCGAACTCCGCGACCTGTTCGGCGGCAAGGCCTGAGGTTCGGCGGCGGCGCGGCACCTGATGCTTCGAGACAGCGACTGCGCCGCTTCCTCAGCATGACGTCGTTGGGAGAACAAGGGACCACAGCGTCAGGCTGGGGAGCCCCGCAGGGGCGTCTCGAAGCATCCGGTGCAACGTTCAGGTCGGCGAAATCACCGTCAGCCGTGCGCGCCATCGCTTGTTGTACGGCGCGGCTGCTTTATCGTGGCCGGGTCTTGTGGAGTATCCGACCATGGCCCGCCTGTCCCTTGTCCTGACCTTGATGCTTGGCACCAGTGCCCTGGCCGCTGCGCCCGCCTTGGCGCAGGCCGCGGCCGCAGGCGACGAGCCGCCCGTGCTGGCACGCGAGGCCCCGGCGACGCCCGCCGCCGCCGATGCCGGCAAGCCCGATCCCGGCGAGTTGTGGAAGCAGCTGCGCGAGCCCCTGACCGGCGTCCTGGAGAACCAGGAGGATCCGGGCTGGCTCCGCGCCATCCGCCCCGGCCGGGGCGAAGCACTTCTGAACGACGCGGTGGAGATCCTGGCCGTGGGCCGGGGCGTACAGCTGCGGGACGAGATCCGCAGCCGCCAGGCCCGCATCACCGAACTGCGCGGCCAGGTCTCGGAATGGCGGCTGCAGGTGCCGGCCGCGCCGCCGGCCTCCGACGGCGCCATGGGCCAGCTGTCGGACATGATGCGCACGACGCGCACCGACCTGGAGGCGAAGATCGCCACCGCCGAACAGGAAATCGCCGAGAACGAGACCCAGCTCGGCATCCTGAAGACGGAATTCCGCGCCTCGCTCGAGAAGCTGGGGATCAAGCTGGAGGGCGCGCAGGTCGACGGCCTGCTGGCCATGGCGACGGGGGACGACCTCGTCTCGCTCTATTCCGTCTACGACAACCTGCGGTCGGTGAACCAGACGCTGCTGCATGCGACCATCGCGGCGGACGAGTCGATCGAGACGGCCAAGCGCTATTACGGGCTCTATACCGTGATGGTCCAGCTGGCCCTGCACATGCACCAGGAATTCCTGGGCAAGGTCGACGAGCAGTACCTGCCCAAGCTGGAAGAGATCGTGGCCCAGACCCGCACGCTGAAGGCGGAGACGGAGATCGCCCTGTTGAACGAGAGCGATGCCCGGCGGCGCACGGTGCTTGAGCGCAACCTGGCGGCGCAGGACCTGAACCTGAAGGTGGGGGAGATCTATCGCCAGCGCCTGATCGACCAGCGCGCCCAGATCGAGGGCGCGATGGCACCGCTGGAGGCGGAACTGGCAACGGCGCAGAACACGCTGAAGACGGTGCAGTCGTCCAGTGCCATCCTGTCGATGATGCGCTCGTCCGGCGAAGGCTTCGCCGTCCTGATGCAGATCGAGATCCCGCCGCTGCGCCCGTTCGAGAACCAGGACATGCAGCGCGCGTTCGAGGACCTGACCCGCACCCTGCAAGGCCCCGGCACGTGACCTTGGGCAGCGCTGTCCCGTCCCTGGACCCCCTCCCCCCTTGCGGGCGAGGGACGGGATGGGGGGGCGTTGCCGCCTGGGCTTGCTTTCAGGGGTTCGTTGCGGCGTCGACGCCCCCCCATCCCAACCTTCCCACGCGAGGGGGGAAGGGCGGTTGGCTGCGCCTCCTCATGCTTCACCTCTAGGCCGGCACGGATGGGGACAGGGGACGTGGTGGTCGTCGCGCCGTTGCGGGCGCGGGTCGGCTGGATCATGTTCGACTGGGCGTTCCAGCCGTTCTTCACCGTCATTACCGCCTTCATCTTCGCGCCCTATTTCGCCAACCATGTCGTCGGCGATCCGGTGGCGGGACAGGCCCTTTGGGGTTATGGCCAGGGCATTGCGGGCGCCGCGATCGCCCTGATGGCGCCGCCCCTGGGCGCCATCGCCGATGCGGCGGGCCCGCGCAAGCCCTGGATCCTGGCGCTGGCCCTGCTCACCTTCGCCGGCTCCGCCAGCCTGTGGTGGGCGGAGCCGGGGCTGGGGGCGGGGGCCGCGGCGTGGGTCGTCGTCGCCTGCATCGTGCTGGCGACGATCGGGGCGGAGTATTCCGTCGTGTTCAACAACGCGATGCTGCCAAGCCTGGTGCCGCCGCAGCGGATCGGGCAGCTCAGCGCGATCGGCTGGGGCATGGGGTATCTGGGGGGGCTGGCCTCCCTGGGCATCATGCTGGCGTTCTTCGCCCTGCCCCAGGTGCCGGCGCTCGGCCTGGACAAGGCCAGCCACGAGCCGGATCGCTTTGCCGGGCCGTTCACCGCGCTGTGGGTGATAGTGTTCCTGGTGCCGCTGTTCCTGTGGACGCCGGACGCGCCGCATTCCGGCCTGTCGCGCGGGGGCGCCGTCCGCGCGGGTCTGGCGGAACTGCGCCAGACGCTGTCCAGCCTGCGGCAGTATCGCAACGTGCTGCGCTACCTGGTCGCGCACATGCTCTATATCGATGGACTGTCCGCCGTCTTTGCCTTTGGCGGCATCTATGCCTCCAGCCTGTTCGGCTGGAACGCCATGGCGCTCGGCATCTTCGGAATTGCCCTGATCGTGGTGTCGACCCTTGGTGTCTTCCTGGGCGCCGTCGCCGATCGGGTGCTGGGGTCCAAGCGGACCGTCACGCTCAGCGTCGTGCTGATCCTGCTCGCCACAGCGGGCATCGTGTCGATCACCGCCGATTCCGTACTGTTCCTGGTCGACGTGATGCCCCAGGCGCCTGGATCGGAGCCGGGCAATCCGTTCGACAGCACGGCCGAGCAGGTCTTCTTCGTCTTCGCCGGCCTGCTGGGCCTGGGCGGCGGGCCGGCCCAGGCCTCCAGCCGGACGCTGCTGGCGCGGCTGGCACCGCCCGACCGGCTGGGCCAGTTCTTCGGCCTCTATGCCCTGTCGGGCAAGGCGACGGCCTTCCTGGCGCCGTTCGCGGTTGCCGCCGCGACCGACCTGCTGGACAGCCAGCGCGGCGGAATCGCGATCATCCTGGTCTTCCTGTTGGGGGGCCTTGTCCTGCTGCAGGGCGTGCGGGCGCCGCGCTGACCGTTTGACCGGGGCGGGGCTGCGAATGGCCCCTGGTGCGGATCCCGTCGCTTCTCTAGGGTCGCGCCACAAACCGGGTCTTCAAATGGCCCATCGTGTCGTCGGGATGGAGATGCTGCATGGCGAATGTCGCCGCGTCGGGAAAGCTGGCCCCTGAATCGCTTGCCGGGGGGCCTGCCGCCAGTCCGGCCGGGCAGACGGGGTGGTTCCTCTTCCAGGGGGCCCAGGCGCCGTACTTCCTTCTGGTCAGCATCTATATCTTCGCCCCCTATTTCACGACGGTGGTCGCGGGCGACCCGGTGCGGGGCCAGGCACTGTGGGGCTGGGTCGTCACCGTCTCGGCCGTCATCGTCGCGGTCATCAGCCCGGTCCTGGGCGCCATCGCCGACGCGGGCGGCCGGCGCAAGCCCTGGATCATCGCCTTTACCCTGATCGGCATTCCGTTCATGTGCGGCCTGTACCTGGCCGAGCCGGCGATGGCCAACCTGTGGCCGGTCTTCCTCTGCCTGGTGGGCGCGGGCGTGGCGCTGGAGTTCGCCTCCGTCTTCTACAACGCGATGCTGCCCTTCGTGGCGACGCGCGACAATGTGGGCCGCCTGTCGGGTGCCGCCCTGGCCGCCGCCAATGTCGGCGGGATCCTGGTCTTTGTCGTGTTCCTGCTGGTGATCAACCCGGCCTTCTTCGGCTGGGACCGCCCCGCCCTGTTCGGCCTGGACGTGGCAGCGCACGAGCCGGAGCGGATCACCGGCTTCATCGGCGCGGCGTGGCTGCTGATCCTGGCCCTGCCGCTGTTCCTGCTGACGCCCGACACCCGGGCCAGCGGACTGGGCGCCATGGAGGCGGCGCGCACGGGTTTGGCGAACCTGAAGAACACGCTGGTCAAGCTGCGCCAGTTCCGGAACGTCGCGCTGTACCTGATCGCCCGCATGATCTTCAACGACGGCTGGATCATCGGCCTGTTCTATGGCGGCATCTACGCCGCCGGCATCTTCGGCTGGGATGCCGCGACACTGCTGCTCTATGGCATCATCATGTCGTTCGTCGCGGCGCTTGGCGGGGCCCTGGGCGGCGTGCTGGACGACAGGCTGGGGTCGAAGCGGGCGCTGATGCTGTGCCTGTGGGGCGGCATCGTCAGCTCGATCTTCATCCTGTCGATGACGCCGACGGAGATATTCTACTTCTTCCCCGTCCAGCCGGTGACGGGCGCCGGGACGTTCGGCACCCTGCCGGAGCAGCTCTACATCCTGTCGGTGATCTTTGGCGCGATCTTCATCACCGCGGGCATCGCCTCGGCCCGCACGATGATGGCGCGCATCTCGCCGCCCGAGATGATGACCGAGTTCTTTGGCCTGTTCGCGCTGAGCGGCAATGCGACGGCGTTCCTGGGCTCGGCCACCTATGCCGGGGTCACGCTGGCGACGGGCAGCACGCGGCTGGGCTTTGCCTCGTCCCTGCTGTTCCTGCTGGTGGGCGCCATCCTGCTCAGCTTCGTCAAGGAGGAACGGGCCGAGGCGCTGCACTGAGCGGCGCGCCGCCCGTCCTCAGGTCAGCAGGCGGCGCTCCGCCACCAGCCGGTCGAACGCCTCGACCGGCACGGCCGGGCTGAACAGGAAGCCCTGGTACTCCAGGCAGCCCAGACCGGCCAGGTAGCGCAGCTGCTCGACCGTCTCCACCCCCTCGGCCACGACCGAGAGGTGGAGGCTGTCGGCCAGCGATACGATGGTCCGGGCGATCGCCGCGTCCACCGGGTCGTCCAGCAGGTCGCGGATGAAACCGCGGTCGATCTTCAGCTGGTCCAGGGGCAGCTTCTTGAGGTAGGCCAGCGACGAATAGCCGGTCCCGAAATCGTCCAGCGAGAACTTGACGCCCAGGGACTTCAGCTCGTCCATCCGCGTGATGACATCGTCCGCGTCGTGCAGCAGCAGGCTTTCCGTCAGTTCCAGCATCAGCCGGTCGGGCGGTGCCCCGGTTCGCGCCAGGACGTCGCGCACCTGGTCGATGAAGGCCGGCAGCCGGAACTGCAGGGCACTGACATTGACCGAGAGGACAAGGTGGGCCGTGTCCGGCCGCTGGGCCCAGCGGACCAGCTGGCGGCAGGCCTCCGCCAGGGCCCACAGGCCGATGCGCGCGATCAGCCCGGTTTCCTCGGCCAGGGGGATGAACTCTCCGGGCGGGACCATGCCGCGCTCCGGATGGTGCCAGCGCAGCAGCGCCTCCGCCCCCACGATGCGCTGCTGCGGATCCACCTGGGGCTGGTAGTACAGGCGGAAATCCTGGTTCTCGGCCGCCTGGTGCATGTCGGCCTCCAGCTGCGCCCGGGCATCGACACGCGCCTGCATCACCGGGTCGAACAGCACGATCGCGTTCCGGCCGCCGGCCTTGGCCTGGTACATCGCGGTGTCGGCGCGGCGCAGCACTTCCTCCGCACTCAGCCCCTCTGGCCCGAACAGCGCAATGCCCATGCTGCTGGTGCAGTGAAAGGTCAGGGGCGGCTTGGCCGACGGATCGCGCATCAGGCCATAGGGCTCGCCCAGGACGCGCTGGATCCGCCGGGCCAGGTGCTCGGCCTGGAACGCCGGTTCGACGTCGCCGTCCAGGTTCTCCAGGATGACCACGAACTCGTCGCCGCCCAGGCGTGCGGCGGTATCGCTGCGCCGGGTGGCGGTCTCCAGGCGGGCCGCCACCTCCACCAGCAGGCGGTCGCCCATGTCGTGGCCCAGCGTGTCGTTCAGCGCCTTGAAATTGTCGATGTCGATCAGCAGCAGGGCGCCGTGGTCGCGCCGCCGGGCGCAGCCCGTTGCCGCATGGGTCAGCCGGTCCAGCATCAGCCGACGGTTGGGCAGGTTGGTCAGCGGATCATAGAAGGCCAGTTGCGCGACCTGCTCCTCGGTCCGCTTGCGGTCGGTGATGTCCTGGTTGAAGCCGACGCTGCCCACGATGCGGCCGTCGGTCCAGATCGGTGCAAGCAGGTTCTGGAAGATCCGGCGTTCGCCGTCGACCTCGTACTCGATCTCGTTGTCGACGATCTCGCCGGCCAGGACGCGGCGGTTGTTCTCGTCCCACTTGGCGCGGTCCTCGGCGCTCAGGCTGGTCTGGTCGACCGTGCGGCCCAGCAGGTCGCCCCAGTGCCGCACGACCTGGGCATTCTGCATGATGCACCGGCCGTCCAGGTCGCGTGCCCAGTATTCGACCGGGGTGTTGTCGACCACCGCGCGCAGCAGGGCGTTGCTTTCGCGCAAGGCGTCCTCCGCCTGTTTCTGAGCGGTGATGTCGCGGGACACCGTGATGAACCGGGGAATGCCGCTGCCATCGTCGGCGACCCGTGTCGTGCTGATCTCGAACCAGCGATTGCCGGCCGGCACGTCCAGGTTGATCGACAGCCCGCGCGAACGGCCGTGGGTCGCCGCCTCGCGCAGGGAGCGCATGCAGATGGCGGTCGGCTCCGGCGGCATCAGCTCGGCCATGGTCCGGCCGAGCATCCTGTCCAGCGGCGCGATCAGCAGGTCGTCCCGCGCCGAATGGCACTCCAGGTAGCGCCCGTCCAGGTCGAACTCGAAGACAAGGTCGGGCAGGGCGTCCAGCGTCGCCTCCAGGGCGCGCCGCCGGCGGTCCATGTCGGTGATGTCCAGGGCGATCCCCGACAGGCCGAAGACCTGCCCCTGCGCATCGCGAAGCGGCTGCTTGCGGATCAGGAAACGGCGCTCGCCCAGGCCATCGGGTGTGGTGATCGTCCCCTCGTAGGCGACGGGTGCCGCCAGCGCGGCCTGGTCCTGGGCCGCAAGCACGGCTGCGTTGGCGGTGGCGAACAGCATGGCGTCCGTCGCCCCGCGATAGTCGGCCGCCGGGTCCAGCATCAGGCCCAGCATCGCGCCATTGGCATGCGTGTAACGGCCGCCGGCATCCTTCGCGAAAAGGCCGGCGGGCAGGGTGTCGACAATGGATTGCAGAACCGGCGGATCGCCCCGGTCGATCATCAGCCCCCGCACCCCTCCAGGAACGCCATGCCCGCCAGCTAAGCACCGCAAGGATTAATAAACTACTTTGCGACGCGGCGGCTCAGAACGCGGGCTGCGGCAGGTTGCGGGCTGCGGGCTCCTGCACGGCGGGCTCCGGCACGGTGAACAATTCGCGCGGCTCCGCGACACCGCGCAGGCGATGGTGCCCCAGCGAGACAAGGGGTAATTGCGATCCGGCGGCAAAGGTCGCGGAGATGAGCAGGGGGTGGCCCAGCGGCTCGCACAGGGCCTCGATCCGGCTGGCCTCGTTCACGGCGGGGCCGATCGCGGTGAAGTCGATGCGGTCGGTCGAACCGACATTGCCATACATCACCGTGCCCAGGTGCAGCACGGCGTCCAGCTGCAGGATCGGGCTGAACGCCGCTTCCCGTCCCTGGTTGAACTGGGCGTTGCGCCGGAGGCAGGCCTTGGCCGCCTTCAGCGCCCGTGCGCAGACCGCCCTGGCGCCATCGGGCTCCAGCGGGAACATGGCGATCAGGCCGTCGCCCAGGAACTTCAGGACATGGCCGCCGCCGTCGTGGATCGGCGGCACCATCGCCTCGAAATAGTCGTCGAGGAGGGAGACGACCGCCTCCCCCTCCAGGTGGTCGGCCAGGGCCGTGTACTTGCGCAGGTCTGTCAGCAGGATGACGGCGGGCACGCGCTCGACAGCACCCCGCCGGGTCTGGCCCATCAGCACGCGGTGGACGGCGTCACGCCCCAGATAGGCGCGCAGCAGGCCCGTCGCCAGGTCGCTCATCGCCACGCGATAGGCGGCCAGAAGCAGGACTGGCAGGCCATGGTCCAGGGTGGCGATGTCCTGGCGGTCGAAGCCGCCCGGCTTGCGCGTGGTGAACGATGCGACGACGCCGGGCAGGCCCTCCACCTCGTGCGGGGGGCGGTTGTCGCGATCAAAGGAAGCGATGCGCGCGAAGTACTCCGTCACCCCTTCCTGCGCCAGGTCGCGCAGCATGGGAAAGCCCGGATCGTCGTCCATGGCGGACGACAGCTTGCGCCGGAACGTGGTCGCCCCGTTGACCAGCATGTAGTTGACGGGGCTGGCCAGGAACGGCTCGGTATCCTCGATCCCGTGGGCGAAGTTCTCGGCCACGGCGCCGCCATCGGGGTCCCAGGTGCAGGCCTGGACGCCATATTGCGGATGGCGCGCCGGCAGCATCAGGGCGACGCGCCAGATCGGCACGCCGCGTGCCGCCAGGCGGCCGCAAAAGCCGTCCAGCAGCACGGAAAGATTCTCCGCGATCAGCCCTTCCGAAGCGGTCCAGGCGATGAGCGCGGCATCCTCGTCAAAGGGTTCAATGTCGGAAATGGCGCACTCCGGTGAAGGCCATGGCGAGGCCCGCCTTGTCGGCCGCCTCGATCACCTCGTTGTCGCGGATCGACCCGCCCGGCTGAATCACGGCGGTGGCGCCTGCCTCCACCAGCACGTCCAGCCCGTCGGCGAAGGGGAAGAAGGCGTCCGACGCGGCGACCGACCCTTGCGTGCGCGGGCCGGCTTCGCCCGCCACGCGCGCGACGTCCTGGGCCTTGCGCAGGGCGATGCGGGCGGCGTCGACGCGGCTCATCTGGCCTGCGCCGATGCCGACGCTGGCGCCGTTGCGGGCGAAGATGATCGCGTTCGACTTCACATGCTTGGCCACCGTGAAGGCAAAGCGCATGTCGGCCAGTTCCTGCTCGCTTGGCTGGCGCTTGGTGACGACGCGCAGTTCGGCCGGGTCGAGCACGCCCAGGTCCGGCTCCTGCACCAGCAGGCCGCCGCCGATCGAGCGCACCGTCAGGCCCTTCTGCTCGGCCAGCGGCCCGGTCAGCAGCAGGCGCAGGTTCTTCTTCCGCGCCAGCACGGCCTTGGCCTCGGCATCGGCGTCGGGGGCGATGATCACTTCGGTGAAGATCTCGGCGATCGCGGCCGCGGTCGCACCGTCCAGCTTGCGGTTCAGCGCCACGATCCCGCCAAAGGCCGAGACGGGATCGCAGGCCAAGGCCTCGACCCAGGCCTGGTACTGGCTGGGGCCGGTGGCGACACCGCACGGGTTGGCGTGCTTGACGATGACGACCGCGGGCACGGCGGGATCGAACTCCGCGGCCAGCGCAATCGCGGCGTCCGCATCGTTCAGGTTGTTGTAGGAGAGTTCCTTGCCCTGGACCTGGACCGGCGGCCGGCCGCCGGTGCGGTAGAAGGCGCCCGCCTGGTGCGGGTTCTCGCCATAGCGCAGCGTCTGTTCCAGCCGCCCCGCAATCACCAGGCGGTCGGGGAAGCGGGTGCCCTGCTGCCCCGCGAACCAGGTGGAGATCGCGGCGTCATAGGCGCCGGTCGTGGCATAGGCCTTGGCCGCCAGGCGTCGGCGGGTGGCGAGTGTCGTGCCGCCCTTCTCCGCGATCTCGGCCAGGACGACCGGATAGTCGGCGGGATCGACCAGGACCGCGACCGAGGCATGGTTCTTTGCGGCGGAGCGGATCATGGCCGGGCCGCCAATATCGATCTGCTCGATCACGTCGTCATACCCGGCACCGCTGGCGACCGTCGCCTCGAACGGGTAGAGGTTGACGCAGATCAGGTCGATGGGGGCGATGTCGTGGGCCTGCATCTGGGCGACATGCTCGGCCAGGTCGCGGCGGCCCAGCAGGCCGCCATGGACGCGCGGGTGCAGTGTCTTGACCCGGCCGTCCAGCATCTCGGGCGAGCCGGTATGCTCAGCCACCTCGGTCACGGCCAGGCCGGCATCGGCCAGCGCCCGGGCGGTGCCGCCGGTCGAGATCAACTGGGCCCCGTGCGCCGCGATCGCCTGGGCCAGGGCCACCACGCCCGTCTTGTCGTGCGTGGAAAACAGCGCCCGCGTCACGGGCACGACGTCGCTCATACCAGACCCTTCCAACCTGCAGGATTCATCTTCTACCAGAGGACGCGCCGCCGCTCACCGCTCCTCAGACGGGCACGGCTTCGCACACGATATAGGGCGACGTGAAGCGATTGGGGCGCAGTGCACCCATGCTCTCCGCCGCCCAGAACGGCAGGGACGCCGC
This sequence comes from Zavarzinia sp. CC-PAN008, assembly GCF_051903925.1. Classification (GTDB taxonomy): domain Bacteria; phylum Pseudomonadota; class Alphaproteobacteria; order Zavarziniales; family Zavarziniaceae. Next base: position 632,480 of record NZ_CP173678.1, on the reverse strand, counting down.
CCGCTTCGCCACCGCCAGGGGCAGGATGGCGCGCCCATGCTCCCACGAGCCGAAATTGACCACGCCCCAGTTCGCGGCCAGCCAGTGACGGCAGCGGACGACCCGCAGGCCCGCCGCGGCGTGGGCCGCCGCCAGGCTTTCGGGCGTGTGCACCACATGGATGTCGTAGATGTCGCGGTCGGCCAGGCGCTGCAGCGTGCCGATGGGGCCTGTCATGTTGGGGACCAGCGTGACCATCAGGCCTCCCGGTGCCAGGAAGCGGGAAAGCGCCCGCAGCGCGGCCACCGGATCGTCGAAATGCTCGACCAGGCCATTGGTCCACACCAGGTCGAAGCGGGTCAGAAGGTCAGGCGGCGGCGCGAACATGTCGCCCTGCACGATGGTCCCGTCGATTCCCGCCTTGGCCAGGACGGCACGCGCGGTGGCCACGCCCTCGTCCGAATAGTCGAGGCCGGAAACATCAAAGCCCCAGTAGCGCTTGAAATAGGGCAGCCAGCCAGAGCCGCCGCAGCCGATCTCGATCATCCGGCGGCCTTGCGTCGGGTGCCCGTCGAGTGCCGTGACGAAGCCCTCGTGCATGCGGCGGTAGATGTAGCCGAACAGTCCGGGCCGGCCGGGATCGGCCAGGGAGGGCACGCCCGTGCCCTGCCACACCTTGTCCCAGTAGCCGGGCTCGGTCCGGGGCTGCGCCTCACTCATGGCCGGGGTTCCGCCCGGGCGGCGCGGTCGGCCAGCGTGATTGCCGCCAGGCCCGCACCCGCAAAGGCGATGGACGTTGCCAGCGCGATACCGGCAGCGCCCCAGGGCCCCGCCAGGACCGCGTTCAGAACTGCATTGCCGGTCGCCATGCCCAGGGAGACGTACAGCACTTGGCCGTTGCGGCCAAGGGCTGCCAGCGCCCGCGAGCCGACCAGGAAGACCAGGAAGAACGGGACCTGGAGCAGGTAGGCCGACTGCACGGCGGCGACCGCGTCCGTCTGTGCCGCGTCGAAGGCGCCGCGCTGGTACAGCAGGGCGACGATGTCCCGGCTCCAGCCGATGCCGACGGCGGCGACGACGAAGCCGCCCAGTGCCGCGGCGCCGGCGGCCTGGCGCATCAGGGGGCGCAGTGGCCGGTCGGCGGCCTGGGCGGCCGCGAATTCCCGGGACAGGGCCAGGCCCAGGCCGATCAGTCCCACGCTGCCGATCAGCGAGACCAGGCGGTTGCCCAGCATCACCTCCGACACGGCGCCGGGTCCCAGGCTGGCCGCGGCCACCTGGTCGGCCAGCGGCACGCAGCCCAGCACCAGCCCGCCCAGGACCAGGGGACCCAGCCGCGCCATCAGGCCAGGAACGGGCTGGAAGGCCGCGCGGTCGATCCGCCATGTCGCCTGGGCCAGGATCGCCAGTTCCAGGCAAAGACCCGCCAGCGTCGCCCAGGCCAGCAGCGCGACGCCGATGCCACTGAAGGCCAGGGCGCCGACAAGCGCCGGGGTTGTCGCCGGCACCAGCGCCGGCAGCAGGCGCCAGCCGGCCCGCGTCAATCGCGCCGCGAGGTAGAGGCCAAGACCCGCCGGCACGATGGCGAGCGACAGCGGCACGATCAGGCCCGCCCCGGCCGGCGGGCCGGCGGCCAGGATCAGCGCAGGCCCGGTCGTCAGCATGGCCAGGACGGCCAGCAGGACCAGAGCCGCCAGTCCGTCGACGGCTCGCGTCGGCCGCCCGCCGGGCGCCTCCGCCATGGTGGCCGGGGCCACCGCCACCATCAGCCCGCCGATGATGAAGGTGGCGACCATGCCGGCGGCAAAGAACAGGTCCAGGTCGTGCCCGGCACCAAAGGCGGCCGCCAATGCGACGTCGCGCGCGAACGAGGCGGTCCGCGCCACCAGCGTGGCGCCGCCGATCACGACGGCGCTGCCGGCCAGGCGGCCCAGGGCGCTCACGCGGTCACCCGGTTCAAGCGCTGGGGGGCCGCGGCGTGCTGGCGTCGCGCCGGCCGATCGGGGCGGCCGGGACGCCCGCAACGATCGTCATCGGCGCGACGTCCTTGGTCACCACGGCGCCCGCCGCGACCACGGCGCCGCGGCCGATGCGCACGCCGTCCAGCACGGTCACCCGCGCGCCCAGCCAGACGTCATCCTCGATCACCACGCCGCGGGCGCGGATGCCTTGCGCGTTGATCGGCACGTCGGTCCGCTCGAAGCGGTGATTGGCGGGGATGATGATCGTGTGCGCCGCGATCAGCACATCGTCGCCGATGGTCAGCCCGCCATGGCCGTAGAGCACGCAATAGGGATTGATGCCGACGTTGCGGCCGATGCGGATGTTGCCGCCATAGGTCGCGATGATGGCGCCCTGCAGCACCATGGCGCGCGGGCCCAGCGTGATGGCGGTGCCGCGGTCCGCGATCAGGCTGGCGCCGCCAGCAATGTACGAGCCGCGGCCGACGGCGACCCTGCCCCGGCGGGTAGCGCCCAGGTCGATGCAGGTCAGGCCCAGTTTCCAGCTGATCTTGCCGCGCAGGCTGTACATGGACGGCGACTTTCGGCGGCCCGCGGCGCCGGCCGGTCAGGTCCGGCCGTCCACCTTGCGCAAGGCCCACTTGATGCTGAGCCGGCCTTCGTCGAGGACGCCCGTGACGACGACCTGCTCCGACCGGCGGATGACCCCTGGTTCGCCCAGATAGATGCTCTCGTCCAGTGCCACGGTGCCGCCGCTGGCCAGGGCGCTGGTCGACAGGCGCCAGCCTTCCCCGCTCGCCAGGCGCATCAGGACCGAGCCATCGCCCAGGAGGGAGGCCTGCACATTGGGATGCAGGTGGAAGCGCAGCGCATAGGGCAGCGACCGCCCCGAGGCGCCGGAGCGGGGCACGACCTCGTCCTCGCCGCGCAGGTCCTCGCCGCTGGCGTCCAGGTACAGGCGGCGGCGATGGACCAGGCCGAACGGCTCCACATAGCCGTCGTGTGCAGCCTCGATCCAGATGGCGCCGTCGGCCTCGTTCCGGCTGCACGCGACGGAAGCGGGGGCGCGCCCCAGGCCCGACTTCAGAAGCCGCGCGCCCGGCAGCCGGTCGCCAAGGCGGCGGCCCGCGGGCAGGGGCACCGCGTTGCGGTCGCCAAGGGTCAGGGTCGAGTGCGCGGCGGTGGCGCGGCTGACCCGCTGCCATTCCTGGGCCCCGCGATCCAGTCCCGCCTTGGGGCTGGGGCCGCAGTTCACGATCAGGCGCTCCTTGCCCACGCTCATCTCGAAGGCCAGGGGGGCGGCGTGCGCGCCGTCGCGGAATCCGGCGGGCGGCGGGCCGCCAACGTCCATCAGCAGGATCGTGCGCCGCGCGGTCAGGCGGTGGAAGCCCGCCTGCGGCGCATAGCCCAGCGGGCGGCCCTTGGCATCGGCGCGCGCCAAGACCAGGTCGACCGTGCCGCCCAGTTCAGGTCCGCTGCCATTGAACTGGCCCAGGCCGCCATCGCCCAGGCGGAAGCAGCGCAGCATCGGCGCCATGCGGTCGATCGCGTTCTGCAGGAAACCCGGTACTTCGGGCGCGGAAATCAGCAGCAGCGCCCGCAACTGCACCAGGTTGGCCAGCACCGAGAGAAGCTGGGCGGGCGAGCGGCTGACATGGGCGCCGTCGGCCATCACCTGGCGCTTCAGCTCCTGCTCAAGCCGGCCCATGGCGCGCCGGATCATGGCATCGGGCAGGCCCAGGCACAGCGCGCCATGCAGCAGGCCGGTCAGGGCGGTGATGCGGCGCTGGCCTTCGGGGGTCGAGGCGATGATCCAGTCGAGCTGCGCGGTCTGCCGGCCCAGGCTCTGCAGCACGGCGCGGCGGAACTCGTCGGGCGCTCCGTCCAGGATCAGCGCGGCATGGGTGGTCCACGACATCAGCCGGCGGCCGATCACCTCGGGCGCCCAGGCGGTGGCTTCGAGCCGGACAGAGGGTTCAAGCCAGGTGGCGATCAGGCCGCGAACCTGACGCCGGGCGGCATCGCCGGAACAGGCCTCGAAATGACGGAGCCAGGCAAAGCCGTGCACGCTGGCCCGCCAGCGCTGACTGCCGGGCAGGGCCCAGGGCGGCCGGTTGGGCGAGACGAATTCCTCGCCGGAAAAGCCGTAGCGGCCCTGGAACAAGGCATTGCCCACGGCCGGGTCGCCGGGCCACAGGTCGCCCGGACGGTGCAGCAGGTCGGCCGGCACGCGGCTGGCCGGCATGAGGCGGTAGAGGGGGGAGGCAAGGAACGCCTCCAGCATCAGGCGCCGGATCTGCCCCGCCGCCAGACGCGGGCCGGCGGGCAGCGCCAGTTCGGGGACCGCCGGCACGGCGCCCCGGCCAAGGTTTGCGCCTGCCGTCGCCGCCATGGGATCAGGCCGCCCGGTCCAGGCCGCGGAGCCGCCGGACATTGCCGGCATAGGCGCTGGGGCCCCCGGTGAAGCAGGCCGTTCCCGCGACCAGGGCATCGGCACCGGCGGCCAGGACGTCCGGCGCCGTGTCGGCCGTCACGCCGCCGTCCACCTCCAGGTCGATCGGGCGGCCGCTGGCGTCGATCATGGCGCGCAGCGCACGGATCTTGTCCAGCTGGCTGCGGATGAAGCTCTGCCCGCCGAAGCCTGGATTGACGCTCATCACCAGGATCAGGTCGATGTCGCCGATGACCTGCTCCACCAAGGCGGGTGAGGAAGCGGGGTTGAGCGAGACGCCGGCTTTCTTGCCCGTCGCCTTGATCGTCTGGATCGTGCGGTGCAGGTGGGGTCCTGCCTCGGGATGCACGGTCAGGATGTCGGCGCCAGCATTGGCGAAGCCCTGGATGAACGGGTCGACCGGGCTGATCATCAGGTGCACGTCCAGCGGCAGGGTGGTGACCGGGCGCAGTGCCGCGACCACCATCGGGCCGATCGTGATGTTGGGCACGAAATGGCCGTCCATCACGTCGACATGGATCCAGTCGGCGCCCGCGGCCTCCATCGCGCGGACCTCCTCGCCCAGGCGGGCGAAGTCGGCGGAGAGGATGGATGGGGCAATTCGGACCGGACCCTGCATTCATCCTGAATATCAGGATCGCCCCCCAGCCGCAATCAAACAAGGCACTATCGCGGCGGGATCGTGGCCCTGGTGTGGCCGGATTACAGGATCGGCGGGCGCGTCTCGACATAGCGCCGCGCCGTGCCGGAGGCGACGAACAGCGCGAACAGGTCGGCATCCAGGTGCCCGGTCTCGGCCATGCGGCCCATGATCTCCAGCGCCTGGTCCAGCGTGTTGGGCCGCTTGTAGGGACGGTCGGCCGCGGTCAGCGCCTCGAACACGTCGGCGATCGCCATGATGCGCGCCAGCACGCTCAGGTCCTCGCGCTTCAGGCTCTTGGGATAGCCCAGTCCGTCCATCCGCTCGTGATGGCCGCCCGCGATCTCCGGCACCGCGGCCAGATGGCCCCGCAGCGGCAGGCGGTTCAGCATCACGATCGTGTGGATCATGTGCTGGTTGATGATGAAGCGGTCTTCCGCCGTCAGGGTGCCGCGCCCCACCGTCAGGTTGTAGAGCTCTCCCAGGTTCCGCTTGTTGGCCGGGTTCAGGAGGGTGAAGCCCCAGGGATTGTCGGGGCGGACCACCTCCTCCGGCTTCCATGCGATCAGATGCTCGGGTCGGTCGGCCAGCAGGGGCTCCTCCACCGGCAGCGCCGGGGCGGGGCCGACATGGCGCTGGGCCTCCTCCCACGAGATGCCGAGGCGGTCGTCCAGCGTGCGCGTCCAGGTCCGCGCCGCGATGCCGCGCAGACGGGCGACGCGGCTCTTGTCCATCGCCTCGCCCCCCAGGTTGCAGTCGGCGACGAATGCGAATTCCTCGTCCAGCGTGGCCAGCAGGCGGTCGCGCGCGGCCAGCGAGTCGGCCGCGTCCCCGCCCGACGCGACGCGGCGCAGATGGTCGATCTCGGCCTGCGCCTTCAGCAGTTCGAAGCGCATGCGGATCTCGTGAATGCGGTCGTGCACCGTCTCCAGCTTGGTCGCCTTGTCGACGATGAACTCGGGCGTGGTCACCTTGCCGCAATCGTGCAGCCAGGAGGCGATATAGAGCGCCTCGCGATCGTCCTCGGACATACGGAACGCGGCCAGCGGCCCCTCCGTCGCCGCGTGTGCCGCCTCGGCCAGGGACTGCGCGATGACCGGTACGCGCTGGCAATGCCCGCCGGTATAGGGCGACTTGGCGTCGATGGCGCCAGCGATCACCTCGATGATCGCCTGCATCAGGTCGCGCTGCGCACGGATCAGGTTGTGCGTCTCGATGGCAACGGCGGCAACGCCCGAAATCTCGGACAGGAAGGCCAGGCGAGGGTCGTTGCCGTTGCGACCCAGGCGGTCGAAACGGACCATGAGGACCCCCACCAGTTCGCCGTCGCGCGTCAGCAGCGGCGCCGCCGCCGCTTCCTGCAGCGCGCTGCCCGCCTCGCCCAGGCGCAGGTCGCGGGCCAGCGCCGCTTCCGCCACCGGGTGGTGGATGCCCGCGGCCACGGGCAGGCTTGGCGGGGTCAGGGCCGCGACCCCGACGCCGCGTTCCTTGGCCTTGGTCAGGCGCTGGCCGTTGTCGTCGACCAGGTAGATCGCTCCGGCCCGCGCGTTCGCCGCGCCCAGCATCGAGGCCAGGATGTTGTCCAGCAGCGGGTCAAGCTGCCGCTCCGACGACAGGGTCACGCTGATCTGCAGGAAATGACCGATCGTCTCCCGCATCTGGTTCGAGGCGTGGTCCAGTTCCGACACCTCCGCCACGCGGCTCGAGCTCCCCCGCGCACGGGGCGAGAAGTCGAAGGCGCGCACCGCCTCCGCCTCCAGCGCCAGCCGGCGCAGAGGGCGCGCCAGGCCGTTGGCGAAGACGAAGGCCATCGGCACGCCGAGCGCCAGCGCCGCCAGGATGGCGATCAGCTGATCCTGCAGCAGGCGCCGCGTCGTCGTCAGCAGTTCGTCCTCGGGCAGGGCGCTCAGCAGGAACACCGGCGCGCCGCTGTCGATCTGGAAGCGGGCGCGGGCCACCTGCCAGGTGCGGCCGTTGACCGCGACGCGGCCCCGCACGATGGCCGCCGGGTCTTCGTGCGTGCCCGGCATGTCGAGTGCCGATTGCAGCGGCCCCGGCTCCGTCGCGGGCAGCAGGTCGACCTCGGTGCTCGACGCGGTCTGCGGCGGCAGGCCGGGGAATTGCGGGCCGGCCCTGGCCATGATGCGGCGGTCGCCGTCAACCAGCGCCAGGATCGTTCCTGGCGTCTCGCGCAGCGCGTTCATCGCGGTGTTCAGGTCGCCCAGCGTCACGTCGACGCCGACGACGGATGTGCCGTTGTTGGCACGCTGGGCCAGCGTGACCCCAACCGAGCGCGTCGTATAGAAGATGTAGGGCGCGGTGCGGACGATGCCGTTGCCCTGCATCGCCGCTTCGAACCAGGGGCGGATCCGCGGATCATAGGTGTAGTCGGGAACCGGCTGCACCGCCAGGACCGAGCCGCTGGCATCCAGGAACGTATAGGTGCCGCGCAGCGTCTCCCCGGTCGGGTCGCTGGCCGGCCGGATTACGGTCTGGACCACGGCCGAGGTGCGCGCCGGTGCCTGGAACTGGGTCCGCTCGCGGTCGCTGCGCAGGGGGCGCGCCAGGATGAAGTCGCCATTGGAATAGCCGACATAGATCGCGTCCAGCAGCGGGTTTGCGACCAGCATCGCCTGCAGCGACGGCACGCGGGCCAGACGCGCCTCCAGGTTTGCCGCAGCCGGCAGGGGGTCCAGCGCCAACAGGCCGACCGTCGACCGGGCCGGCGCGATGACCGCATTCAGGTCCTTGAAGATCGACTGGGCGATGCGGGTCGAGGTTTCCTCGATCGCGTTCTCCATGGCATCGCGCGACACGGCATAGGTGCGCCAGCCGATCACGGCGCCCAGCGCGCACAGGACCAGCGCCACGCCCACGGTGATCACCCAGTGCAGCGGCACCGTCCAGGTCCGGCCAGCGGGCTTTGCCAGTGCCAGTGTCAGGGGTTCATCCTTTCCCGGAATGGTGTCAGTGCATCACGGCCCAGGCGCCCTGTCATCAATCAACACCTGGCCACGACCCGGCAACCATATGAAGTCACAGCGCTTCCCCTCCGTCGCCCAGTCTACGCGCGGGCCGGCCCGGCGGATCCCCCGGCGATCCCCAGGCGCCCGGCCGATCCAGACAGGGATTGCCGGCTTCCCGGGCGTGGCCTACACGCTGGGGCGTGACACTGTCCATCAGTCCCGGCGGCGCCGGCCGCCGCCCCGTCCTGGTCCTGGCGCTGGCCCTGGCGAGCCTGGCCGTCGTGGCGCCCTGGGCCAGCAACGGCACGGTCCCCGTCCTCTGCGCGCTTGTCCTGGCGGCCGATCGCGCCGCCCTGGCGCGGGCCTGGTCGTGGGTCGCCAATCCCTTTGGCGCGGCGCTTGGCCTGCTGGGCGCGTGGGCGATCGCGGCCGGCACCTGGTCCGGCGAGCCGGCGGAGGGGGTGCAGAAGGCGGCCCTGATGGTCGTGATGTGGGCGTTGGGCCTGGTCGGGCTCGCCGCCGTGGCCGGCCTGCCGGGGCCGGCGCGGGCGCGCCTGCTGTCCCTGCTGGCAGGGGTCGCGGCCGTGATGATCGTGCTGTTCCTGGCGGAGTGGGCGACCGGCGGGGCGCTGCTGCAGGCGGTACGCGGGACGACGGAGCCGACCATCAACTCGATCGGGCGCGGCACCGTGGTCCTGGCCCTGCTCAGTTTCGGCCTGCTGGGCGGGGTCGCATGGCGCCTTGGCCGGCCCTGGCTGGCCCTGGCCCTGGGCCTTGCCGTCGGGGTGACGATGCTCCTGCTGCCGATGGCGGCCGCAGCACTGGGGTGGCTTGCGGGCCTGGCGATCTGGCCGCTGGCCTGGGCCTGGCCGCGCGCGACGTTCCTGGCCCTGCGCGTGCTCTTCGCGGGCCTGATCCTGGCTGCGCCGATGATCCCCCTGAAGCTGCTCAATCCCCAGGTCCTGGGACATGAGGGGATGCTGGCCCTGCCCAACATCTCGTGGCAGCACCGCGTCCTGATCTGGGAGTTCGCAGCCCACCGCATCGCCGAGAAGCCGATTGCCGGCTGGGGCTTCGACGAGGCGCGGCGCATTCCGGGTGGCCAGGACCGCGTGACGCTCTACCTGCCCGATGGCACGGTCTGGCCGCCAGGGGCGCCGATCCTGCCGCTGCATACCCACAATGGCGCGATCCAGGTCTGGCTCGAACTGGGGGCGGTCGGCGCCGGGCTGGCCGCCGCCATAGTCTGCCTGCTGCTGGGCCGTCTGGCGCGGCTGCCGGACCGCGCGCAGCGGGCTGCGGCGGCAGCGACTGCGACGGCGTTCGGCGCGATCTTCCTGGTCAGCTTCGGGGCCTGGCAGACCTGGTGGCAGGCCAGCGGATTTCTGGGCGCAGTCGCCGTCGTCTTGATGGGCGCTATTCCCAAACAAATACAACGCGCGTGACCTGCCCGTTTGGACCGTTGACCATGACGGGCGCGTGGCTACTCTTGCACGCTACAGATAAGGGGAGCGAGGCATGGCGAAGTTCGGGATCGGCCAGTCGGTCACGCGCAAGGAAGACGACCGCCTGATCATCGGCAAGGGCCGCTATACCGACGACGTCAGTCATCCGGGCCAGTTGCAGGCCTATTTCGTGCGCTCTCCCTATGCCGCGGCCAGGATCACCCGCTTCGATGCGACGGCCGCGCGGGCAATGCCGGGCGTTCACCTGGTGTGGGGCGGTGCCGATGTCGAGGCGGCCGGCCTGGGCAAGCTGCCCTGCGCCGCCATGCTGCCGCACCGCGACGGCTCTGCCATGGTGCCGACCATGCGGCCCATCGTCGTGACCGACCGCGTGCGCCATGTCGGCGACACCGTCGCCGTGGTGGTGGCCGAGACGATCAACCAGGCCAAGGACGCGGCCGAGGCGATCGAGATCGACTACGACATGCTGCCCTCCGTCACCGACACCGAAGGGGCGGTGGCCCCCGGCGCGCCCGCGGTGTGGGACGAGGTGCCGGGCAACGTCGCGCTGGATTGGGAGGTCGGCGACGGCGCCGGCGTGGAAAAGGCGATTGCCGAGGCGGCCCATGTCAGCCGCATCAAGCTGGTCAACAACCGCGCGATCTGCTGCCCGATGGAGCCGCGCGTGGCCAGCGCTGTCTATGACGCCGGCGCCGACCGCATCGACCTGACGGTGTGCAGCCAGGGCGTGCACGTCATGCGCAACGTCCTCTCGGCCGCCGTGCTGCAGATCCCGCCGGAAAAGCTGCACGTCACCACGAACGACGTGGGTGGCGGCTTCGGCACCAAGATGTTCCCCTATCCGGAATATCCCCTGGTCGCCCACTTGGCCAAGGAACTGGGCAAGCCGGTGAAGTGGATGGGCGAGCGGCAGGACGGCTTCGTCACCGACCTGCATGGCCGCGACCACGTCACGATCGCGACGCTTGCCTTCGACAAGGACAAGAAGATCACCGCCTTCAAGGTCGAGACGATCGCCGCCATGGGCGCCTATCTCTCGATCTATGCGCCGTTCATCCCGACGATGGCGGGCGCCCAGGTCTATGGCGGCGTCTATGGCATTCCGTCGATCTACCTCAACATCAAGTGCGTCTACTCGAACACGACGCCGACCGACGCCTATCGCGGGGCCGGCCGGCCGGAAGCGTGCTACGTGATCGAGCGCGCGCTCGACGCCGCTGCGGGTGAGTTGGGGATCAGCCCGGCCGACCTGCGCCGCATCAACTTCATCCCGACCGGGGCCATGCCCTATGCCCATCCGCTGGGTCTGGTCTATGACTCGGGCGATTTCCACCGCAACCTGGACGGCGCGCTGAAGCTGGCGGACGAGGCGGGGCTCGCCTCGCGCAAGGCGGCGGCGCGGGCCAAGGGTCGCTATCGCGGCCTGGGCATCGGCTATTACATCGAGAAGACGGGTGCCGATCCGAACGAGCATGCCGACGTGCGGATCCAGCCCGACGGCAAGGTGATCGCCTATGTCGGCACCCAGGCGACCGGCCAGGGGCATGAGACGGCCTTTGCCCAGATGCTGTCCGACAAGCTGGGCCTGCCCTATGAGCAGATCGAGATCCGCATGGGCGATAGCGATCACCTGCCCAATGGTGGTGGCACCGGCGGTTCGCGCTCGCTGACCCTGGGCGGCGGCGCCGTCATCACCGCGGGCCAGAACGCCGTCGACAAGGGCAAGGAATTCGCCGCCGACGCGCTGGAGGCAGCGGTCGCCGACATCGAATACGGCGACGGCGCCTACAAGGTGGCCGGCACCGACCGCACGATCGACGTCTTTGCCGTCGCCAAGATCGCGGCCGAGAAGACGAACGACGGCGGCCTCTATGCCGAGGCGATGTACACCCAGCCGCTGCACACCTTCCCCAACGGCGCGCATGTCTGCGAGGTTGAGGTCGACGGCGACACCGGCGTGGTCGAGATCGTGAAATACAGCGTGGTCGACGATTTCGGCAAGGTCGTGAACCCGCTGCTGCTGGCCGGCCAGGTCCATGGCGGCATCGTCCAGGGCCTGGGCCAGGCCTTCCTGGAGAACGTCGTCTATGACAACGACTCAGGCCAGCTGCTGACCGGCTCGTTCATGGACTATTGCCCGCCGCGCGCCAGCGACGTGCCGTCGTTCGACCTGGCGTACGAGGAAGGCAGCCCCTGCACCACCAACCCCTTCGGGGTGAAGGGCGCGGGCGAGGCCGGGACGATCGGTGCGCCGCCCGCCCTGGTCAACGCGGTGGTCGATGCGCTGTCGCCGCTGGGCATCACGCACCTCGACATGCCGCTGACCCCGCTGCGCGTGTGGCAGGCGATCCAGCAGGCGCGACCCGCTGCCGCTGCGGAATAGTCCTGAAGTGACAGGGATCCGTCCGGGCCCCAAGGTGCGGCCCGGACGGAACTCCTGAACGATGGACGACAATGGCTGGTGAGAAGGCCCTGGTGGCCAAGGCGGTTGAGGCCCTGCGCGCCGAGGCCGCAGCGCAAGGCATCCCCGACGATGTCCTGGGGCGCACGCTGCTGAACGCGGCGCTCGATATCTGGAAAGAGAAGCGGAAGATCCCCGACATCCAGTCGGAGCTCCAATTCATCTCCGAGAACCTCGACCCCGACGCCGAATTCTCCTTCATGCGCCCCTGACCCGCAGGCGCCCGAGCAGCGGTCGCAGGCTGCAGAGCGATGATCGAGGACGGCAGGATCGGGCTCAATGCCGACCTGACGGCCCGCATGCAGAACCTGAAGGCCAGGCATGACCGGGTCCAGGCGTCCCTCGACCGGATCGGCGCCCAGGTGCGGCAGCGCGACACCCTGACACCAGATCGCCGTGCGGCCTGTGGGCCTTTGGCGCCGCCCAAGCGCAGCCAACCTCAGGCGGGCAGGAGGAGGGCGTCGGTGGGGTGCCAGGCGAGGTGGAGGCGGTCGCTGGGCTGGGGGATGGGCCTTGAACCGGGCAAACGGATCGCGATGGATCCGGCGACCGGGGTGGTGCAGGAGATGAGCCAGCTCTCGCCGGAATAGGTGCGATCCGCGACCTCGACGGGGATGGTGGCGAGGCCAGGTTCGGCGAGGCGGACGTGCTCCGGCCGGATGGCAAGAACGGCATTGCCGCCCGGTCGCAGGCCGCTGCCAACGGTGGCCTCAAGCTGAAGGCCGGGATGGTGAGGCAGGGAGACGCGTGCGAAATCGCCGTCCGTGGCCTCGACCTGCACGTCGAGGAAGTTCATGCGGCCGATGAAGCCGGCGACGTAGCGGTTGGCCGGGCGGCGATAGAGGGCGTCGGGCGTGTCGACCTGCACGATGCCGCCGTCGTGCATCACGGCCACGCGATCCGACAGGCCCAGCGCCTCGCCCTGGTCGTGGGTCACGAATACTGCGGTGATGTTGAGCGTCTGCTGCACCCGCTTGATCTCGCCCTGCAGTTCCTCCCGCAGCTTCTGGTCCAGCGCGCCAAGCGGCTCGTCCAGCAACAGGACGCGAGGGTTGATCACGACGGCCCGGGCCAGGGCCACGCGCTGCTTCTGCCCACCCGACAATTGGCTGGGATAGCGCTCGCCCAGCGCCGACAGGCGCACCAGGCGCAGTGCCTCCTCTGTCCGCCGCCGTACCTCCGCCGTGGGCAGGCGCCGGACCTTGAGGCCGAAGGCCACGTTCTGCGCCACCGTCAGGTGGGGAAACAGCGCATATTGCTGGAACACCATGCCGGTATCGCGCCGGTTGGGCGGGACATGGGTCACGTCCCGCCCGCCGAACAGGACCCGGCCGGAGGTCGGCTGCACGAAGCCGCCGATCATCCGCAGGCAGGTCGTCTTGCCCGAACCACTGGCGCCCAGCAGCGTCACGAATTCGCCGTCGCCGATCTCAAGGTCGACGTCGCGCGCGGCGTGATGGGTGCCATAGACCTTGGAGACGCGCTCCAGCCGGACAGCGACCATGGGCCGAACCTCCCTGCTACTTGCGAATGACGCGGCGACCCCACAGGTCCACGGCCGTCTCGTGGTTGGCCCAATAGACCGGCCAGTTCGGACGGTAGAGGGACTGGATCTCCTGCAACGTGCCCGGCAGCTTGCGCGCCAGGTCGGGATAGGCCTGGATGATCGGCGTGACCAGCTTGTTGGTCGGGCCATAGGGGATCTCGAAGGCCTGGCCCAGCTGCGCCACGGGGCCGATGACCTCGTTCACGAACAGGTTGGCCTCCCGGGGGTGCAGGGTGCCGGCAGTCACGTCGATCGTCGTGATGGAGGCGACGCTGCCGCCCTCCGGCCGGACATAGGCCAGCGGCAGCCCCTTGTCGATCAGGCCCCAGGCCCGCCCGTTTGCGATCACGGCCGCCCAGACGTCGCCGGTCGGGAACAGCGCCTCAAGCTGGACGGTCGAGCTTATGTACGAGTGGACCTTGATCTCGGCGATCTTGTCGATCCCCTTCTCGGGCGTCGACTCGTCGCCGCCGGCAAGGCGCTCGGCCTGGACCAGCAGCGCGCGGCCGCAGCCGTGGGACAGTTCGCCCACCACCACGTGCCCCGCAAGGCGCTCGTCCCACAGGTCCGACCACTTGGTCGGCGCAGGGATCCCCGCCGCAGCATACTTCTCGGTGTTGTACAGGATGCCGAAGTCGGCAAAGAGCATACCGGGGCCGTAGCCGTCCGGGTTCTTCGCCTCGTCATAGACATGCGCCAGGTTCGTCACGATGGCGGGGTCCAGCTTCTGCAGGATCCCCGCCTCGATCGCCTGGGGCTGAATATCCGAATCCAGGTAGACCACGTCGAAGGGCGGCTCGCGCCCCTTGGTCGCGATCAGCTTGGCGATGTGGTCGAGCGGGTTCGAGTCGATGAACTCGACCTTGATGCCGGTACGCGCGGTGAACGCGTCGGCGGCATAGCGGCGCTGGGTTTCGGTAAAGCGGCCGCCATAATTGCCGACGCGCAATGTGACGTCGGAGGCATCGGCAGCGACGGGCAGAAGGGTCAAGGCGGCAGCCAGCAGGCCGGCCGCCGTGGTCAGAAGGCGCACGTGAAGCACTCCAGGATCAACGGAAAGGAACAGGACGAGGTGGTTTCAGCGCCGACATCGGCGGCGGAGCGAAGGAGCCATGCTCATCCCCTCGCAACACCAGAGACGCGGTCCAGCCCGACCAGCCGGTCGGCCACCAGCGTGAGTGCCAGGGAGGCCAGGATGATGAGGGACGACACCGCCAGGATGTCGCTGTTGAACTCGAATTCGACCGCCGTATAGATCTTGACCGGCAGGGTTTGCGCGGCCCCGCCACCCACGAACAGGGCGACCGCGATGTCGTCGAAGGACATCAGGAAGGCGAAGATCGCGCCCGCCGCGATGCCGGGCAGCAGGATGGGCAGTGTGACCTTGAAGAAGGTCTCAAGCGGCCCGGCACCCAGGCTCTGCGCGGCCTCCTCCAGGCTGATGTCGTAGTTGGCCTGGGCCGCGATGACCGACCGCACCACGAAGGGGATCGTGAAGGCCGACTGGGCCAGGATCAGGCCGTGGATCGTGCCCGCCAGTGCCAGACCGAACAGGTCCCACACGATGACCGTGAACTGGAAGGCCGCAATCGCGATCACCAGGGTCGAGACCATCAGGGGCGACAGGCAGAACGCACCGAGCAGCGCCTTGCCGGGGAAGCGCCCGCGAACGATGGCCAGCGCCGCCGGCACGCCGACCAGCGTGGCGATCCCGGCTGCCGCGATGGCGACCAGCGCGCTGACCTTGAATGCCTCGTAATAGCTGGGGGAGATGCGGCCGTACCATTCAGTGGTGAAGCCGCGCGGCGGGAACGACAGCGGCGTCGTGGCACTGAACGAGCCCAGCACCACCGCCACGATCGGCAGCAGCAGGAAGACGAACATCAGCACCAGGAAGGCGCGGAAGGCGATGCGCGGCACGATCTGCGACAGCGCCGTCATGCCCGCAACTCCCGCTCACGTCCGACGCGCAGCGCCAGCACCGTCAGCCCCGCGGTCACGACCAGGAGCACGACCGCGACAGTGGCGCCAAAGGGATAGTTCAGGACCGAGCGGATCTGCTGCTCGATCAGCAGGGCCATGACCAGAACCTTCTTGCCACCCATCATGGCGGGCGTGATGTAGGCACTGATCGACAGGGTGAAGACGAGCAGACCTCCCGCCAGCAGGCCGGGCCGGCTCAGCGGCAGGATCACGCGCCAGAACGTCTCGAACGGGGTGGCGCCCAGGTTGATGGAAGCTTCCTCGATCTCGGGCTCGATCCGGCGGATCACATTGGCCAGCGACAGGATCATCAGCGGCGAGAGGGAGTGGACCAGGCCCAGGACCACGCCGAACTCGTTGTAGACCAGCTTCACCGGCTTTTCCGTCAGGCCCGAAGACAGAAGCAGCCAGTTGATCAGGCCACTGTCGCCAAGGACCGGAATCCAGCCCAGGTTGCGCACCACGACACTGATCAGCAGCGGGGCCACGACCACGAAGCTGAAGACGGCGCGCCACCGCGAACGGGTCCGCGCCAGGTAGTAGGCAACCGGATAGCTGAGTGTCGCGGACACCGCGACGACCAGCAGGCCCACCACGAACGTATCCAGCAGGATCCCCAGGTAATAGGGGTCGCTGAGGAAGCGGACGTAGTTGTCGAGCGTCCAGTCCGGCTTGATCCGGCCCATGCTGGCGCCCGGATGCAGGCTGTTGGTCGCCAGCGCCAGCAGCGGCGCCACGAAGACGAACACCAGCATGATGACGGCGGGCGCCGCCAGCCAGACCCATGGGTCGCCAAGGCGCCACCGGCGCGCGGACGTCGTCTCCCCTTGCGCCAACGCGCCGCGCGGTGCCGGTTGGTCGAGGACGGCCATCGTTCAGTACTTCGTGCTGATCGGCGGCGGTCGATGGTTCAGGTGCCAGTCGCCCAGCGTGCGGAACTTGTAGGCGATCGGGTCGTGCGTGGTGTGGACCCGGGCATTGCGCCAGTGCCGGTCCAATCCCAGCGCCCGCGTGCCGCCGGTGGCGCCACCCAGCGCCAGCAGCTTCTCGCCTGCGAACAGGGCCGCCTGTTCCGCCGCGGCCTTGGCCGCTGCGACAGATAGCGAGGCCTGGACCAGGGCCGCTTCCACCGCCTCGGCCGTGGCGGTACCGGACAGGCGGAGGCTGGCCGCGTGCTCCAGGGTATCGGCCGCGCGGGCGACGATCGCCTGGGCCACTTCGGCCTGGACCGCGATCTCGCCCAGCGCGTGGAGGATGTAGGGATCCTCCGTGGCGCGGGTCAGGCCCGATTCGGCGGTCGGCCGGGCATTGGTGCGCGCGTGGCGGGCGCCATCCTCCAGCGCTGCGAGCGCGATGCCCGCCTCGACCGCCGCGTGCTGGATCTGGGCGCTTGCCCCGAAGAAGCTGCGCGCCTTGCCGAAATCGTCCAGGTGGATGACTTCGTCATCGGCGACGTGGACGTCCTTCAGCAGGGTCGTGCCGCTGCCCGTGGTGCGCTGGCCCCAGCCGTCCCAGTCGTCGACGATCGTGATGCCGGCCCGGTCGGCCGGCACGACGACCATCGCGAGGGCGTCGTCCTCCTTCAGCACGCCAATATAGAGGTAGTCGGCGAACAGGCTGCCGGTGCTGTAGAACTTGCGGCCGTCCAGGCGCCATTGACCGGCCTTTCGATGCAGGCGGGTCGAAATCTCGCCGACCACCGTGCCGCCGCGCTCGGCAAAGGCATTGGCAAAGACCGCTCCCTTGGCGATGGCGCCGAACCAGCGGGCCCGCTGGTCGCGGCTGCCCTCCAGGCGGAGCAGGTCCAGGAAGCAGAAATGCGGCAGCAAAGCCTGGGCCACGTTGGAATCGCCGCGCGCCAGTTGGACCACGACCTGGCTGAGGACCGGGAACGACGCACCGGAGCCGCCGAACTCCGCCGGCACATGGACCGCCTGGATGCCGGCGGCGCGCAGTTCGGCAAAGGCTGGATGGGGCAGGATGCGGTGCAGGTCGCGCTGCGCCGCATCCACCGCCAGACGGTCGGCGATGCGCCGCGCCGTGCCGACCGGATCGGTCAGCGCAGCCCCACGGGCAATTCCCGCCTCGGCCAGCACCTGGGCCACGTTCGGGCGGCCTTCTGCTTTCACTGCACTCATGCGTGGAGCCCTGCCTGCTTGAGGAGCGGCAAGACACGCTCGCCGAAGAACTGGAGGTCGGGGCCATAGTCCAGGAAGTTGACCTGGATCCCGTCGACACCCGCCGCCTTGAGGCGCAGGCAGTCGGCGACGACCTTCTCGGGCGTGCCGACGATCTGGATGTTGCCGCCGACGATGCGCTGGGCTTTCGAATGGCCGCGCCAGGCCTGCTGGTCGCCCGAGGTAAAGGCCTGCTGGACGGCGTCCAGCGCCACCTCGTCTGCTCCTGCGATGATGCGGGCGACGGCTGCCTCCGCCTCACCTTGCGTCTCGCGGGCGATCACGTGCGGATTGATGACGGTGCGGACCGTGCGGCCCTGTTCCTGCGCCAATTCTCGGATGCGTGCGGTCAGGGCGGGCAGGGCGGCGACAGCATCGTCGATGCCGGCGCCCGTGGGGCTGGTGATGAACAGCACGTCGGAGTGCCGCGCGGCATAGCGAAAGCCCGCGTCGGAGGCGGCGGCGCTGACCAGCAGCGGCCGGCCGTGAACCGGGCGGGGCGAGACATAGGCGTTCTCGACGCTCCAGGTCTCGCCCCGGTGGGTCAGGTCGGCGTCCTCCTCCCACAGGCGCTTGGCCAGGGTGATGAACTCGTCCGCAAGCTCATAGCGCCGGTCGTGGGGGATCGGCTTCAGGCCGAACATCTCGATCTCGCCGGGCTTGTAGCCGGTGACGACGTTGACGCCCCAGCGCCCGCCGGTCATGTGGTCCAGGGTCGCGCCGAACCGGGCCAGGTGCAGCGGGTGCCAGCCATAGAGCACATGCACGGTCGAGATCAGAACCAGCCGCTGCGTGATGGCGGCCAGGCCTGCGGTCGAGATCAGGCTGTCGATGGAATTCGCGCGGAAGCCGGTGCGCCCACCGAAACCGCCCTTGTTGAGCCAGGACGCGAAGCCGAACGTAAAGTCAAAGCCCAGGCGCTCCGCCTCGCGCACCAGCCCCGCATTGTAGTCAAAGGTCCACGTCGTCCCGCGCGGCACGTCGGACGGTGTCCATCCGCCCTGGTGCAGCGGCAGGAACAGGCCCAGCAGGAAGGGTTTCTCCAGCAGCCGCTGGCGCGGGGCCAAAGTCTGGCGGGGGAGTATCGCGTTCATTTCACACAAGCAATCACAGGTCCCAAAGAGGAGACAGCCAATTGGGTTTCTGTCTTGGGCGTGCAAAGATTTTCCGGATTTAAAGTGTTTTATTGGCTGAGCGATCGCGCGTACAGTCCGGTCATCCCGGCAGACGCCAGGATCCAGGGGCCACCAGCGCCGGACTTGTGGCCCCTGGGCTAGAGCTTTCGCTGAGCGAATGGCTTAGGTCAGAACGTCAAGGCGGAGCGCAAACCAAGCACGTGGAAGTCGTAGCCGGTATCGACCGTGCCGGGCAGGAGCGGACCGCCTGCCGCGTTGATGACCGTGTTGTTGGTCGCGTCGATATCGACGTGCTGGTACTGCAGGACGAACCGCAGGTTCAGGTTCGGGTACCAGTTGAGTGCCACGCTGGTCACCGCCTGCGCGCCCCCGCGGACGCAGCCCGTGGTGTTGGGCAAGGCGGCGCCGACGTCGCTGCCCCCGGTGCCGAGGCCCGAGAAGCAGCTTTGCCCCGGCCGGTCGCCATCGTTGAGGTCGATATAGGAATAGCGCGCGGCCAGTTCGAACGCGCCCCATGTGCCATTGGCCAGGTTGAAGGGCCGGTCGGGCCGCGGCCGCTGATAGGCCGCCCGGCTCTGGTCATAGCGCCGCCGCTCGCCGGTCAGGATCCAGCTGCCCTGGACGTAGTAGCCCTCGAACCGCGGATCGCTCTGCCCTGTATTCAGCCGGTCCTCGTTCACGCCATAGAAATAGTACTCGCCCTGCAACGCGAAATTGCGGTACTGGCCCGCCGCTTCCAGCCCGACATGATAGGCGCTGTCGGCATTGATGGCGCCCGTGCTGACCGAACGGAAGTCGTCCACCCGCTGTTCCGGCCGCTCCGACAGGGTAATGCCGCTGCGGCTGCCTGGCGCCAGGGTGCCATTGGAATTGGGCGTGAAGACATAGCCCACGCTGGCCCCGACATGGGCCTGCCACACGTCGTTGCTCACTGGCTGGAACGCCGCGGTTGCGACGCCGCCGAACTGCTGGTCGTCGGTTGTCGAGGTGTTGACCCCGATCGTCGGCCCGGTCAGGTAGGCGGACGCATAATAGTTGTCGCCAAAGGTGCGCGCACCGACCGCCGCGCGCGTGCTGCCCGAGGCGATGCTGGTCGCGACGTTGGTCGGGGTGGAGCGCTCCAGGAACAGGAAGTCCTGGCTGCCGATGCGATCCTCCAGCGGGCCGCCGGTCTGGATGTAGCCCGCATCGATCACGAACGGCTTGAACCCGGTATAGGTGATGCGTGCCTCGTCCAGCGCGGCACTGCCGCCACCCAGGTCATAGCCGATATAGTATTCGAAGTCGTTCCACAGCTTGCCGCTGAGGTTGACGAACAGGCGGCGCAGGTTGACGCCGCTGTTCAGGTCCTGCGCAGCGGCAGGACGGCGATCCGGAACCAGGGCGTTTGCCGGCCCCTCGTCCTGGAAATACTGGGCATAGTCCAGGTGGATGCGGCCGCCGATCGACAGTTCGAACTGCCCGTCGGCCGAGGTGAAGGTGGGGCGGCCGTTGCGCACCGTCAGCACCGGCGCGTCCTTGCCCTTGGCTTCGATCCCATCGACTTTCAGCTCGACATTACGGTTGACGACCTGGAGCGATTGCAGCCGCTCCTCGACCGAGCGCAGCTGTTGCTCCTGCTGTTGCAGCAGCTGGCGTTGCGTCTCGATCTGCTGGCGCTGCTGCTCGAGCTGCCTTTGCAGCTCGCCCACGCTGTCGGCCCGGGCGACGCCGCCCAGGGCCAGCAGCCCGGCCAGCGCCGTGCCGGCCAGAAGAAATGCGCGATTCATGGCTCCCCCTCCGCCGTTCCGGCGGATGCCTTTGGCTTTGAATGTTCGGGTTTGACGCAACAGAGGGGGAAGTCATGCGGCAGTGCACAATACGTGTCGATTGAATTACCTTATCCATTTCTGCGCTGTTCATTGGACTCTTAAAAATCAATACTCATGAAAAAGCCGGAAATTGACGGGAGATATTTGAAGATTGGACAACAATATTCATGCACCGGATTTGCGTCCGGCGCATGTCTGGCTTCAGCGATTGAGAGAGATCAGCTGGACACGCCGCTACAAGCGCGGAACGTCCAAACGGAACGCTCATCCCCGCGAAGGCAGGGCTGAGCTGGCACAGGGTATGCTCGATGGCTACAGGCCGGCGTGCGCCTCGGCCAGGATGCTGGGATCGGCCCAGTCCTCGACAGTAAAGTCGTTGGACACATAGCCATGCTTGCGCAGGAAATCCTTCTGCAGGCGCAGGCCCGCCAGGTTCTGCGGCGACAGGTTCGGCACCAGGTCGTAGTGGCGCAGCGCCCGCGCGATCTCGGCCGCGTCGGGGTAATAGGTGCTGCGCCGGAAGATCGCCCCCGCCGCTTGCGGGTTGGCGTTGATCCAGCGCCCGGCGCGGATTGCGGCACGGGTCCAGGCGACCACCGCATCACGGTTGGCTTCCGCGAATTCGCGGCTGAACACCAGCGTGCGCGGCGAGTTCGCGTTGCGCAGGGTCCAGTCCGGATGGCGGTCCAGGTCCTCGATCACCTTGAACTGGCCGGTCCGCTCCAGCGTCTCGGCCACCCCCACCGAATAGTCGAACAGGGCGTCGATCCGGCCGTCGGCCAGCGCCTTGGCCTCGTTCGTCAGGTACGACCCTGACTCATTGAAATAGCGCTTCTGCGCCCAGATGCCGGCCGGTGTGGGTGCAGGCTGCTCGTCATGGCGATCGGTGTCGGCGATGTCGACCCAGTCCAGGTCGTGGCGTGTCAGGCCGTGCACCGCCAGCACGTTCAGGATGCCCCGTTCCGTGGTGGCCCGGCGATGGTCGATCTTGGCGTTGTTTGCGCTGCGATAGATGCCGATGCGCCGGCCCTTGAGGTCGCCCACCCGGAACAGGTCCGAACCGGCGCGAACCAGGACCTTGCCAGCGGGCTGCGCTTGGGTCAGGCCGACCAGGACGGTGCGGCGGATGTCGGCATGGGCCCAGATCGCGGGGCTGTTGCCGCCATCGCGCACCAGGCGGTCGCTGTCGTGGGTGAAGTGGAGGTTCCAGGTGCCATCGTCGGGCCGGCTGCGCAGGTGCAGGGCGCGTGCGCCGACCCGGGCCAGTTCGTCGTCGATCCAGCCCAGTTCCAGCGCCACGTTGGAGGCGACCAGGACGGGGCAGAGCGTGTAGGTGAACTCCGCCACGGCAGCCGCAAGCGGGCGGCCCAGGGGGGAAACCGCGTTCATCTCAGGCCTCCTGCAGGTGGGGGGTGCGCGCCAGGTTGCGGAACGCCGCACCGGGATGCGTGGGGTGCAGAAGCGGTCCACGGCCCGGAAACAGCTTTTCGCGCAACGTCCCCTCGCGATAGGCGGTCTTGAAGCGGCCGCGGGCCTGCAGCTCCGGCACCACCAGGTCGACGAAGTTGGACAATGTCTCCGGCACCACGACGCGCACCAGATTGAAGCCGTCGACGTCCGTATCCTCGACCCACTCGATCAGTTCGTCCGCGACCTCGCTGGCGCTGCCAACGATGAAGGGACCGCGGGCCCCCGTCTGGTTGAACGCGATCAGCTCGCGCGGGGTGATCGGCTTGTCCGCCTTCAGCGTGATGTTCTCGACAAAGGACTGGATCGAGTTGTTCTTCTCGTACGTGATCGGCTGGTCCAGGTCGTACTTGCCGAAGTCGATGCCGGACCAGCCGGAGACCAGGGCCAGCTGCCCCGCCGGATCGACGTAGCGGGCGTACTCCGCGGCCAGGTCCAGCGCCTCGGCCCGCGTCGGCGCGGCGATTACGGTCGCCCCCAGGAAGAACAGGATGTCATACGGGTCGCGGCCGAAGCTGCGGGCCTGGGTGCGGACATCGCGCACCGCGTCGGCGACGATGCGGCGGCTCTGCCCGTTCAGGAAGATCGCCTCGCTGTGGCGGGCGGCAAAGGCGCGGCCGCGGCCCGACGTCCCGGCCTGGTAAAGCACAGGGGTGCGCTGCGGCGACGGCTCGCTCAGGTGCGGCCCGTCGACCTTGAAGTACGGGCCGTCATGGCGCACGGCATGCACTTTCTCGGGCCGGGTGAAGGTGTGGCCGGCGCGGTCATGGACCACGGCGCCGTCCTCCCAACTGCCCTCCCACAGCTTGTAGGCCGCCTCCAGGAAGTCCTCGCCCACGTCATAGCGGTCGTCATGGGTGCGGACGTCGCCGCGCCCCATGCCGCGCGCGCCGCTGGCCAGATAGCCGGTCACGATGTTCCAGCCGGCCCGGCCGCCGGTCAGGTGGTCCAGCGTCGAATAGCGCCGCGCGAACTGGAACGGATGCTCATAGGTCAGCGTGGACGTGACACCGAAGCCGACATGCTTCGTGTGATAGGCCATGGTCGGCACGATCAGCGTGGGATCGTTGATCGGCGACTGCGCCGCGGCCCGCCTGGTTGCATCCGCATTGCCGCCATAGACGTCGTAGATGCCGAACACATCGGCAAGAAAGACACCGTCCAGCAGGCCGCGCTCCGCCGTCTGGGCCAGGTTCACCCAGTAGTCCAATGACTTGTAGTTCACGGAATTGTCGCGCGGGTGACGCCACAACCCGGCCCATGAATGACCGGGCGCGTTCATGTGAAAGGCGTTGAGGCGGATTTCCTTTGGCATTCGGGCCTCCTCAGGCATAGGGGGCGCCGCCGCCATCGACATAGAGGCGGGTGCCGTTCACGAACTTCGCGGCGTCGGAGAGCAGGTAGGCGACCGCCTCGGCCACATCGATTGGCAGGCCAGGTCCGGCCAGGGCCGTCTTGCGGAAGATGTTGACCGTGCCGCTGTCGGCCATGCTGGCCATGCGCGGCGACTGGATCGGTCCCGGATCGACGGCATTGGTCCGCACGCCGTCCGGGCCATAGCGGCGGCCCAGGCCCTGGACCAGCAGGTCAAGCGCTGCGTTCACCGTGCTGCCGGGGAAGTGCTGGGGCGGTGGCTCGATCCCGCCTCGGCCGCTGATGAGCACGATGGCGCCCGAACCTTGCGCGATCAGTGCTGGCAGGATGGCGCGCGCCGGCCGCGCGCTGCCCAACAGCTTGGCCTGGATGACCTTCAGCCAGTCTTCGTCCGCCAGGTCCAGGAAATCGCCAAAGGCGCCGACATTGGTGCTGGCGACCAGGCCGTCGATCCGGCCGTGCCGCGCGATCAGCTCGGCATAGGCGCGGGTGACGTCGGCCGTGTCGGTGACGTCGACCGGCAGACGGTCGATGCCCGCCGCGCCGCCAAAGTCGGTACTGGCGACCGACCGGCCGGACGCGACGACGGTCGCCCCGCGCTCGGCCAGCAGCACGGCGGTGGCACGGCCCAGGGCCCCGGACGCCCCCGTGACCCAGATGACCTTGCCGTCAAAACGATGAGACATAAGACGTTACTTCCCTTGAGACTTTGGCGCCTGGCCTTGTTCCCGCTCATCCGCGCAACGGCGGGGATGAGCGGGTGGGGGAGGATCAGGCCGGTACGGCGAAGCTGCGGTCGAAGGCGGCGTCGACCTTCAGCGGCTTGATCACCTCGTGCCGGGCGAAGACGTCTGCTGCCGACTGCAGGGCCGCCACGATCGAGTCGTCGATCTCGACGGGGGTCGGGGTCACCTCCAGCCTGACCCGCTTTGCCAGTTCGACGGGGAGCTTGGTGAGGTCGGCGATGATCTGCGCGGTCTCGTCCGGGTGCTCCAGCGACCAGCGCCGGGCCTCGAAGATGCGGCGCTTGAAGTCGGCGACGAACTCCCGCTTGGTGTTGATCGCGTCGACGCTGGCCAGCAGGTAGTTGTAGGTACCGCCGCCGCCGGTATCGGACAGGTTCGCAAAGACCTTGCCGCCGTCCTGCTCAATCGCCAGCGTCGAATAGGGTGGCCAGACGATCCAGGCGTCGACCGTGCCGCTGGCAAAGGCCGGCTTGGCATCGACCGGCCCCAGGAAGACCAGCTCGACATCGCTGGGCGTCAGGCCGGCGCGGTCGAGCAGTTCCAGGGCCACGATATGCCCGGCGCCGCCGCGGTTCACGGCGATCTTGCGACCCTTCAGGTCACTGATCGACTTGGCCGCGACCTCCGGCCGGCTTATGGCGACGAGCTGGGTCGGCCCATGCTTGATGGCCCCAACGGAACGTACCGGGGTGCCGGCGGCATATGCGAACAGGAAGGGGATGTCCCCTGTCTCGCCCACGTCAATTGCGCCGGCGTTGAGTGCTTCAAGCTCCGGCGCACCGGCCGCGAACTTGCTCCATTCGATCGTGTAGTCCAGGTCCTTGTGCAGGCCGGCCGCCTCCAGCACGGGCTGCAGGACGGTCGCGTTCATGTCGCCGATGCGCAGCACATTGGCCGCGCGGGCGGAGCGCGCCTTGATGATGGAGAAGGTGGAGACGGCAGCGGCGCCCGCCAGCACGGTGCGGCGCGTAAGGGTCAAGGTCATGTCGTTCCGTTGTCGAGAAGGGTTGTGGCAGGGGTTCAAGGATCGCCGGTGTCGTCGTCCGCGCCGCCGACGCCCAGGCGGGCCAGCAGCACCTCGCGCAGGGCCTCGATCCGGCTGTCGGCGTGGTGGCGGGGATGGGCCACGTCGACGGTGAAGTCGCTGGCGATTCGCCCCTGGTCGAGGACGATCACCCGGTCGGCCAATTGCAGCGCCTCATCCACGTCGTGGGTGACCAGCAGGACGGCCGGCCCATGGGCGCGCCACAGCTTCGCGACCAGCCGCTGCATGCGGATCCGGGTCAGGGCGTCGAGGGCCGCGAACGGCTCGTCCAGCAGCAGCAGTTCGGGCTCCCGCACCAGGGCGCGGGCCAGGGCGGCGCGCTGGGCCTCGCCCCCCGACAGGGTCAGCGGCCAGGCATCGATACGGTGCGACAGGCCGACCTCGTCCAGCGCCGCCAGGGCGACCGCACGCGGATCCGCGCGACGCAGGCCCAGGACCAGGTTGCGCCAGACGCGCTTCCACGGCACCAAACGCGGCTCCTGGAAGACCACGGCCCGGGCCTGCGGCACGGTCACCACGCCGGCGGGCGCGGAATCGAGGCCTGCCAGCGTGCGCAGCAAGGTTGACTTGCCCGAGCCGGAGCGGCCCAGCAGGGCGACAAAGGCGCCGCGCTCGATCTCCAGGTCCAGGCTGTCCAGCACCGTGACAGGGCCGAACGCCCGGGTCAGGCGATTGACGCGAACGACCACGTCGCGCGCCCGGGTGGCATGGATCGCGCTCATGCCACGTCGTCCTTGACATTGGCCGGACGCCAGGCGAGCGCGTGACGCTCGATCACCCGCACCAGCTGGTCGGTCGAGAGGCCGAGCAGCGCATAGACCAGCAGGCACGCAAGGATGATGTCGGTGCGCATGTAATCGCGCGCCGTCATCGCCAGGTAGCCGATGCCGCTGGACGCGTTGATCTGCTCGCCCACCACCAGGGACAACCATGAGAACGCCAGGGCATAGCGAAGCCCGACCAGGAACGACGAGATCGAGCCCGGCAGGATCACGTGGATGATCTGCTCTGCCCGGGTCAGGCCCAGCGTGGTCGTCGCTTCCACGATCTTGGCGTCAACGCCCCGGATCCCGGCGAACAGGTTCAGGTAGATCGGGAACAGGCAGCCCAGGGCGACCAGCGCGATCTTGGGCGTCTCGCCGATGCCGAACCACAGGATGAACAGCGGCACCAGCGCCAGGTGCGGCAGCGTGCGGAGCATCTGCAGCGTGGCGTCGACCGCATCCTCGCCCCGGATCGACAGGCCAGCGATCAGCGCCAGGACCGTGCCGGCGGTCACCCCGATGACAAGGCCGGTCGCCGCGCGACCCAGGGACACGAGCAGGTGCTGAACCAGCTCCCCCGTGATCGTCAGCTCGTACAGCGTCACCGCGATCTGCACGGGCGACGACACCGCGCGGGTAGAGATCAGATCCGCCGTTGCCAGGACCTGCCACACGATCAGCAGCCCGACCGGCACCGCAAGCCGCCGCAACGGCCGACCCCAGGGACCAAGTCCCAGGCGAACCCTGGCCCTGGGTTCCGGAAGTGACAGCACAGCCATGGGAATCCCGCTTTCTCAAGGGGCGTCCCGCAAGGATCGGGACCGCAGGCCTCAAGCTGCGCAGGCCGGGCTGTCAGGGAAAGGCAATTACATTGGCAATGCGTGGCCGTCGGATATTTCCATGACGTCGCTGTGATAAGCGATTTTGCTCGTTACCCTATCAATCTAGTCGAGAATAAGGGGCGCGCCGCACCAGCCGTCGGCGCGGGTACTCAGTCCAAGGATGCCGTGATGCCCAGGGAAATTCGCCTCAACGCCTTTGCCATGCAGAGCCCGGTGCACCATTCGCCGGGCCTGTGGCGGCATCCGGCGGACAAGTCGCTGGGCTTCACCGACCTCGACACCTGGGTGGAACTGGCCCGGGTGCTGGAGGACGGCCTGTTCGATGCGCTGTTCGTGGCAGACAGCTACAGCGCCAACGAGATCTTTGGCGGCAGTGTCGATGCAGCGCTGCGCCGTGGCGTCCAGGTGCCCAAGCTGGACCCCCTGCTCAGCGTCAGCGCCATGGCCCATGCAACGCGACACCTGGGCTTTGGCATCACCTCGAACGCACTGTTCGAGCCGCCCTATCCCTTTGCCCGGCGCATGTCGACGCTGGACCACCTGACACGCGGGCGCATCGGCTGGAATGTCGTGACCGGCCATTCGGCGGCCGGCGCCAGGGCCCTGGGGCACAAGGCGCTGATCCCGCACGACGAACGCTACGACATCGCCGACGAGTACCTGGACCTGGTCTATGCCCTGTGGGAGGGCAGTTGGGAGGATGGGGCCGTGGTCCGTGACCGGGCGTCAGGCATCTTTGCCGACCCGTCGCGCATCCATCGCATCACCCGCCGCACGCGCCATTTCCAGGTCGATGCGATCCATCTGGTAGAGCCTTCGCCCCAGCGTACGCCAGTCCTGTTCCAGGCTGGGGCCAGCGGCCGTGGCCGGGGCTTTGCCGCGACCCATGCGGAGGCGATCTATGTCAGCGGGCCCAGCGCCCGGGTCCTGGCGCCGCTTGTCGCCGATACGCGGGCCCGCGCCGCAGCCCTGGGCCGCGATCCGGCGGACCTGCTGTTCTTCTCCATGGCAACCGTCATCACGGGGGCGACGGATGAGGAGGCGCAGGCGAAGCTTGCCGACTACCGCCGCCATGTCGATCCGGAGGCAGCGTTGATGCTGTTCTCGGACTGGACCGGCATCGACTTCTCCCGCGTCGATCCGAACGAGCCGATCCGCCACCAGGCGCAGGCCGAGGGCATCCACTCTGCCCTGGAGTCCTTCACGATCGGTGACCCCAACCGGGTCTGGACGGTGCGCGAACTTGCGGAGCACGTCTCGATCGGGGGACGCGGGCCCGTCTTCGTCGGCGCACCCGGCCCCGTTGCCGACCAGATCGAGCGCTGGGTGACGGAATCGGGCGTGGACGGCCTCAACCTGTCCTATGCCATCACGCCCGGCGGCTTCCGCGACTTCGGCACGTTCATCGTGCCGGAACTTCAGCGCCGCGGTCGGTTCAAGCACGCCTATGCGCCCGGCACGTTCCGCGAAAAGCTGTTCGGCCCAGGCCGGGCGCGCCTGCCCGCCAGCCACCCGGCCGCCGCATTCCGACCCGGTGCGCCGGCGCCCGCGTCGAGTTCCGCGGCCTGACCATGGCCAGGCGTCTGGTTCTGGGCACGCTGGTCATGCCCAACGGTCATCATGGTGCCGGCTGGCGCCACCCGGATGCGCGGTTCGGGGGCGACGAATCCTTCGACTTCTATCGGGGGATCGCGCAGACGCTGGAGCGCGGCCTGTTCGACGTGCTCTTCCTGCAGGATCAGGTCTGTGTCCGTGACCATGGCGGGGTCGAGGTCCAATCCCGCGCCAACATCACGGCGCACCTGGAGCCGCTGACCCTGCTCTCTGCCCTGTCCGTGGTGACCCGGAACCTGGGCCTCGTCGCCACCGCCTCGACCACCTACAACGAGCCGTACCATGTGGCGCGGCTGTTCGCCTCGCTGGACCACCTGAGTGGCGGGCGCGCCGGCTGGAACGCCGTCACCTCGTTCACGGATGCCGAGGCACACAATTTCGGGCGCGAGGCCCACCTTGACCACGACACCCGCTATGACCGGGCACGGGAGTTCGTGGGCCTCGTCCGCGACCTGTGGGACAGCTGGGACGACGACGCCTTCGTCCGGGACAAGGCCAGTGGCCGCTACTTCCTGCCAGGGCGCCTGCACGTCCTGAACCATCGCGGCCGCCATTTCGCGGTCAAGGGCCCGCTCAACGTGCCGCGCAGCCCGCAGGGCCACCCCGTCATCTTCCAGGCTGGCGCATCCGCCGATGGCCTGGACCTGGCCGCCGCAACGGCGGAGGTCGTCTATGCCGCCGCCCAGGCCAAGGCCGATGCCCAGGCCTATTACACGACGCTGAAGGCCCGCGCCGCCGCTTTGGGCCGCCCGCCCGGCCTGCCGCTGATCCTGCCCGGCCTGCACGCCATTGTCGGCCGGACGGAGGCGGAGGCGAAAGCGAAGTACCGCGCCCTGCTGGACCTCGTGGATCCCGTCGTGGGCCTGGCCCAGCTGTCCATGTTCTTCACCGTCGACCTGTCGGGCCATCCGCTCGACGGTCCGGTGCCCGACGTGCCCCTGACCCAGGGCCATCGCAGCCGGCAGAAGCTGCTGCTGGACCTGGCCCGGCGCGAGAACCTGACCCTGCGGCAGCTGATCGGCCATGTCGCCAACGGCCTGGGCCATCTGACCATCGTCGGCACGGCGGCACGCATTGCCGATGTGATGCAGGACTGGTTCCAGGATGGGGCCGCGGACGGCTTCAACATCCTTCCGCCCTACCTGCCCGGCGGCATCGACGACTTCGTGGACCTGGTCGTGCCGGAGCTTCAGGCCCGGGGACTGACCCGCACCGCCTATGACGGCCGCACCTTGCGCGAAAACCTGGGCCTGGCGCGGCCCGCCAACCGCTTCACCCCAGCGCCGGCACCGGCCGCGCTGGCGCCCGCCTGACTGCTGGAGGACCCCCGATGACCCCCGCGACGATCGAGATCGCGCCAGCCTCGCCCCGGATCGGCGCTTATGTCCGTGGCATCGACCTGACGCGCCCCTTGAGCAACGCCCAGGTCGCCGACCTGCACCAGGCGCTTCTCGACCACGGCGTGCTCTTCTTTCGCGACCAGCCCCTGGATATCGATAGCCACAAGCGCCTGGGCCGCTATTTCGGCGAGTTGCACATCCACCCCAATACGGCCGGGCCGGAGGGGCACCCCGAAATCCTGCCGATCCATGCCGACGCCAACTCAAGAATGGTGTCGGGCGAGCGCTGGCATTCCGATGTCAGCTGCGAGGCCGAACCCCCGCTGGGCAGTATCCTCTACCTCCACACCGTGCCGCCACTGGGCGGCGACACTCTGTTCGCCAGCGCCGCTGCCGCGTATGACGCGCTGTCACCCAGGTTGCAGGCCTATCTCGACGGCCTGACCGCGACGCACTCGGGCGAGCGCTCCTATCGCCGTTCCAACGCGCTGAAGGGCATCGACGACCGAGGCCGGGTGCATCCGCAGGCGGTTCATCCCGTCGTCGTCCGCCATGCCGAGACGGGCCGCAGGACGCTGTTCGTCAACCGGGGCTTCACGGTGCGCATCAACGACGTGCCCGATGACGAGAGCACGGCCATCCTGGAGCATCTTTACCAGCACCTGGCCAAGCCGGATTTCCAGGTCCGCTTTGCCTGGGCACCGCACTCGGTCGCGTTCTGGGACAACCGCGCCGTCCAGCACCAGGCGGTCTGGGACTATTACCCGCACGTCCGGTCGGGCCGGCGCGTCACGATCCGCGGCAGCACCCCACAATAAACACCTGTGTATTGGGAAATACAATCATCCCCACGGATCAGCAGCAACAATATACCCTATCAATTCAGTAGTCATTTCGTCTTCAAAGGAGGGGGCATGTCGTCCACAACCAGCGCCCTGCGGGCGACCCTCGACCCTGGCGAGGGGCATGCCTCTCCCCGGCCGGCGGCGAGACTCTCAGCACTTGAGGACCTGAGCCCCGGCGACCGGCAACAAGGTGGCGAGAGCCGGACGGCCCGCTGGGGCGGGCGCCTGCTGCGCGGCGTCATCCCGTTGCTGATCCTGGTCCTGTG
The DNA here is from genome assembly GCF_051903925.1 of Zavarzinia sp. CC-PAN008. GTDB lineage: Bacteria > Pseudomonadota > Alphaproteobacteria > Zavarziniales > Zavarziniaceae. The sequence continues at coordinate 601,599 of NZ_CP173678.1, read as the reverse complement.
GCAGGCGATCTGCGGCCTGGGCCTGGTCTCCGCCTATGTCCTGCCGTCGCCGACTGACATCGTGAACGGCTTCGTCGAACTGCTGCGCACCGGCGATCTGCAATCCGCCATTCCTGTCTCCCTCAGCCGGTCGGCCGTGGGCCTGGCGGTGGGCGGCAGTGTCGGCCTGGTCCTTGGTCTGTTCGCCGGCCTCTGGCGGGTGGGCGAGCAGGTCTTCGACGCGCCCATGCAGATGCTGCGCACGATCCCGTTCATCGCGCTGATCCCGCTGTTCATCACCTGGTTCGGCATCGACGAATTCTCGAAGGTCGCCCTGATCACGGCGGCCTCGATCTTCCCGATGTATCTCAACACCTATGCCGGCGTGCGCGGCGTGGATCCGAAGCTGATCGAGGCGGGACAGACCTTTGGCCTCAGTCACCGCCAGATTGCGCTCCGCATCATCCTGCCGACGGCCCTGCCCTCGATCCTGATCGGGCTGCGCTACGCCGCCGGCATCTCGCTCCTGGCGCTGGTCGCCGCCGAGCAGATCAACGCCCAGGAAGGCATCGGCTACATCCTGGTCAACGCCAACCAGAACCAGCGCCCCGACCTGATCATCGCCGGCATCATCGTCTATGCCGCCCTTGGCATCATCACCGATATGATCATGCGCGGGATCGAGGCGCTGGCCCTGCCCTGGAGGCCCCACCTTGTCCTCGCCTGATCTCCTGACCGTGCCGGCCCAGGCGCGTACGCCCCAGCTCGCGGTCGACCTGCGCGGCGTGCGCCGCATCTTCGGCGACCGCGCCGTGCTCGACGGCATCGACATCCAGCTGAAGCCTGCGGAGTTCGTGGCCCTGCTGGGTCCGTCCGGCACGGGCAAGACGACCCTGCTGCGCATCCTGGCGGGGCTCGACCGTGCCGATGCCGGCGTGGTGCGGGTCCCGGCCAACCGCTCCGTCGTCTTCCAGGAACCGCGCCTGGTGCCGGCCAAGCGGGTCTGGCAGAACGTCGTCCTGGGTTTCGCGCGGGAACGCGACGGCCGGGATGCGGCGCGCGCCGCGCTGTCCGAGGTGGGCCTGGCCGCCCACGAACACGCCTGGCCCAAGACCCTGTCGGGGGGCGAGGCGCAGCGCGTGGCGCTGGCCCGCGCCCTGGTGCGCGAGCCGGGATTGCTGCTGCTGGACGAGCCGTTCGCGGCACTCGATGCCCTGACCCGGATCCGCATGCACGAGCTGGTGGGCCAGCTCTGGGCGCGCCACCACCCGGCGGTCGTCCTCGTCACCCATGACGTGGACGAGGCGATCCTGCTGGCCGACCGCATCATCCTGCTGAACCGCGGCGCCATCGACCTGGACCTGCCCGTCGCGGTCGACAAGCCGCGCCAGCGCAGCGATCCCGCCTTCGCCGACCTGCGCGCGCTCCTCCTCGACCACCTGGGCGTCAAGGGGCAGCAGGGCGGCCATCACTGAACCGAAAGACATCAAGGAAGAGACAGATGGTAGAGACGACGCGCCGTGGCCTTCTGGCCGGGGTTGGCATGATCGGGCTGGCGGCGGGCCTGGGCGCCCTGCCCCGGCGGGTCCGTGCGAGCGAACGGCCGCTTCTCCAGGTCGGCGCGCAGGATGCCGCACTGCCTGAGATCATCCGCCAGTCAGGCGTGCTGGAAGACGCCCCGTTCGATGTGAAGTGGGCCGTCCTGACCGGGCCCGCCGCCCAGCTCCAGGCGCTCTATGCCCAGTCGCTGGACGTCGGCCTGATGGGCGATACCTCGCTCATCATCGAGCAGGGCAAGGCCCGTGAGGAATGGACGGCCGAGACCGCGCCGTTGCAGATCGTGGCCGGCTGGCGCAATCCCGATCCCGCCTACCCGCCGATCGTCACGGTGGTCAGCAAGGCCTCCGGGATCCAGTCGCTGGCCGATCTCAAGGGCAAGCGCTGGTCGTACAATTTCGGCGGCTTCAACTACCTGCAGTACAAGCTCAGCCACATCAAGGCGGGCCTGACCGAGAAGGACTTCTCGCCCGTGAAACTGGGCGACGGAAACCTGTCGGCGGCGGCCTTCGTCTCGGGCCAGGTCGATGCCTATTCCGGCATGCTGGGACCGGTCAAGGCGCTGGTCGACCGGGGCGAGGCGTCGATCCTGGTGCGCAGCGACGAGCTGGAAATCCCGGCCCGCACCGTGTTCACCGCGCGCGGCGACGTGATCCGGGACGAGGCGAAGAGCGCCGTGCTGGCCGACTTCCTGGCCCGGGTGCGTCTGCACTGGGACTGGCACGCCGCCAATCTGCCCGCCGTGGAGCAGATCTGGATCGATAAGGGCAAGCAGACGCCCGAGCGCGCGGCCTATTCCGCCCGCAACGGCATTTCGAAGTTCTATCCGCTGGACGATGCCCTGGTCGCCCAGGAACAGAAGATCGCCGACACGCTGTTCGAGTCGGGCGACATCCCCAAGCGGATCGACGTGTCGGTCGAATACAGCCGCAAGTACAACCCCCAGACGGTCGGCACCGCATGAGCGCGCAGACAATCGACGTCGCCGGCCTGCGCACCCTGCTGGCCGGCGACACCGAATACGCGCTGGTCGATGTCCGGGAGGAGGGCGTCCAGGCCAGGGACGGCCACATCCTGGTGTCGGTGCCCCTGCCTTTCAGCCGCCTGGAGCAGCGCATCGCCCTGCTGGTGCCCCGCAGCGGCACCCGTCTGGTCGTGACCGATGGCGGTGACGGTGCCCTGGCGCAGCGGGCGGCGGCCCGGCTTGAGGCACTGGGTTACCGCAACGTGGCGGTGCTGGAGGGCGGCGTCGCCGCTTGGCGCGCCGCGGGGAACGAGACGTTCACCGGCTCGAGCGCCTACAGCAAGGCATTCGGCGAGTTCGTCGAGCAGCATTACGGCACGCCCCACCTCAGCGCGGAGGATCTGAAGCGAAAGCTGGACGATGGCGAGGATGTTGTCGTCCTGGACGGCCGCACCGTGCAGGAATTCCGGAATTTCAGCATTCCCGGCGCCCATGCCGTCCCGAATGCGGAACTGCCCTACCGCGTGCATGACCTGGTCCGCTCTGCCGAGACGCTGGTCGTCGTCAACTGCGCGGGGCGCACGCGCTCCATCATCGGGGCGCAGGCGCTGATCAATGCCGGCCTGCCAAATCCGGTCCAGGCACTGGAGAACGGCACCATGGCCTGGCTGTTCCAGGGCTGGGACCTAGATCACGGGGTCGGCGAGCTGGCGCCGGCACCGACTGCGGCGGGACTTGAAAAGGCGCGCGCCGTGGTCGGCCATCTGCGCGCCCGCTATGGCCTGGCGTTCATCGATCGCGACACGCTGGACCAGTTCCGGGCCGAGCGCGGTCGCCGCACGCTGCACCTCTATGACGTGCGGACGCAGGGCGAGTTCGAGGCGGGCCACCTGCCCGATGCCCATTGGGCGGAGGGCGGCCAGCTGGTCCAGGGCATCGACCGTTGGGTCGGCACGCGCAATGGCCGGATCGTCGTGGTCGACGATGCGGACGCAGTGCGCGCGGCGATCACCGCATCCTGGCTGGTGCAGCTGGGCTGGGGCGAAGTCTTCGTCTTTGCCGCGGACCCGGCCACGGACTTTGCCGCCACCGGGCCGGATACCCCGCCGCTGCCCGTCACGCCGCCTGAGGTGACGACCGTCGAGCCTGCGGCGCTGACCCGGCTGCTGGCCGATGGGGCGGTCCTGCTGGACCTGGACACCAGCCTGGCCTACCGCGCCGGGCACATTCCGGGCGCACGCTTCGCCGTGCGGTCGCGGCTGGATCCTGCACGCCTGCCCGGGGCCGGCACCATCGTGCTGACCTCGCCCGATGGTGTCCTCGCCAGGCTTGCGGCGGCCGACCTGGGTCTGGCGACGGCACGTCCGGTTGTGGTGCTGGCCGGCGGCACCGCTGCGTGGCGCGCTGCGGGCCTGCCGCTGGAGACGGGCGACACCGCCCTGCTGCACGACACCGACGACGTCTGGCGCTCGCCCTATCAGGTCGACGGCGACCGCCACGAGGCGTTCCGCGAATACCTGGACTGGGAAATCGCCCTGGCCGACCAGTTGAAGCGCGACGACACCGCCCGCTTCAGGATCTTTCCGAAGGACTGACGATGACCCATGTCGACCTGAAGCTGGCCAAGAGCCTGGCGCAGAGTCCCGTGACGCCCGGTTCGGCCGCGCTGGATGCCCTGATCGCCGCGATCGATGCCGGAACCGAGGCACGCGAGCGCGGGACGGAGCCGGCGCGCGCCGCCATCGACCTCGTACGGGCGGCACGCCTGGGTGCCTTCCGACTGCCGCGTGACCAGAGCGGTGGCGGCGCCACCCTGGCCGAGCTGTTCCGCACCGTGCTGCGCCTGGCCGAGGCGGATTCCAACATCCCCCACATCCTGCGCAACCATTTCATCTTCGTCGAAAAGGCGCTGCGCGTGCAGGACAACCCCAAATACGCCCGCTGGCTGGACGAGGTCCGCGCCGGTCGCATATTCGGCCTGGGGGCAAGCGAGCTGGGCATCCAGGCGATCGGCAATGGCGACGCAAATACCAGGGTGGCTGCGCGCGGCGATGCATTCGAGCTGAACGGGCGCAAGTACTACAGCACCGGGAATTTCTACGCCGACTACATCTTCGTCCATGCCTCCGGCCCAGTGGGGGAACGGGTGGCGGCCGTGGTCCCGGTGGGCCGGTCCGGGGTCGACGTCACCGACGACTGGGACGGCATCGGGCAGCGCCTGACGGCCAGTGGCACGACCGTCTTCGACCGGGTCCATGTCGCCCCGGACGAACTCGTCGTCCTGGCCGAGGAGGAGCGCAAGGTTCCGATCGATTCGACCCTGCCACAGCTCTACCTGACCACGATCATCGCGGGCATCCTGCGTCGGGTGGTCCGGGACGCGGCCGAGCACCTGAAGCAGCGCGATCGCAATTATTATCATGCGGTCGACGCCAACCCGGCCGCCGATCCGCTGCTGGAGCAGGCGATCGGCCGGCTCTCGGCCGCCGCCTACGTGGCGGAGGCCAGTGTCGGAACCGCGGCCGAGGCGCTGGGCCGGGCCTTCGAGTCCGTCTTCTCAGGCGAGGCCGATCCCGAGCTGTTCCTGGATGCCTCGCTGAAGGCGGCGCAGTCCAAGATCGTGATCGACGACCTGGCCCTGCACGCGGCCACGCACCTGTACGACATTGGCGGCGCGTCGGCGGCCAAGCAGGCATCCCGCCTCGACCGCCATTGGCGCAACATCCGCACCATCGCCTCCCACAACCCCGTCTCGTACAAGGCCCTGGCGGTGGGGCGCCACGTCCTGCACGGCACGGCGCTGCCGCCCGCCGCGTTCTTCTGACCACCCATGCCGCCCGGTTCACCGCCGGGCGGCACAGCGGCCGATGCGCAAGCCCCCCCCCCGATCGCCCGGCGGCGAACATTGTCGGGAAGGCCGGCACGGACAGCGTGACCTGCGCTGGTTGCGGCGGAGATGCAAGGACACAGTTGAGCATCAGAAGCGGCAATACCTGGAAGATTTTCAGCAAGACTTTCCCGCGAGCAATCGTCCCGCGTGCTTCGGGAGGAGGCCATGGTGAAAGTCGATGCTGCGGTCTTCGCCCATTCGCTGCCTGGCCTGACCCAGGAGCGCTGGGCGCCGCTGGCTGCGCGTCTCCAGCATGTCGGGGAACGGGCGGCCTGCTTCGGACACGCCTGTGGCTGGGAGCGGGTCGCGCGGCTGGCTGGCCGCCAACCGCGCGAACTCGCAGGGTGACGATCATCGACCAGGTGACGATTGGGGATCTTGCCTGGAACAGGCGTAGATCATTGTATCGGCTGAGGGTTTCGGCGCCCCGGTGACGGTGACGATCGTAACCCCCACGTCCCCTTTTCCGCCGGCCTATCAGCACCAGGGGGAGGGTGCATACGGTGCAATCTGGTTGCACAGTGGCCGCACGGGGTCGGCGCCCCGGTGCAACAGTGACCGCTAGTGCTTGGAGATATTGGCGCGCCCGGAACGATTCGAACGTCCGACCCTCAGATTCGTAGTCTGATGCTCTATCCAGCTGAGCTACGGGCGCGCTGAGGGGGCGGAACCTAGGCCATGCTGCGGGCGGATGCAAGGCCTGTTGCGAAGAATCCTGCGCGGCGCTCCGGCGCATCACGATGGCTTGTGAAGGTCGTCACCTAAAGGCTATTGTTCCCTTGGCGAGTCGGGTGTTAAGGCGGGGGCCCGGCCGCACAGGTCCATGCGGGCCGTTGAGCGCCTCCCTGCCAGGCTTCGAGGACGCACCCGCCGGATGAAAGGTCTGCCGCTCAAGGCCATCGCCACCGTGGCTACGGCCCTGCTCGGTGCTTGTGCGTCCGATGGAACGCCACTGTGGCCGCAGGATGCCGGGGCCCAGAGCGTCGCCGCAACGACGTCAGAAGCGCCCGCTTCCGCCGATTCCTATGCAGTCGCCGCCGAGCCCGCGATGGCCAGTGCGCCGGACGCTGGCACCGGCCTTGCGCCTGCGCCCTATGATCCGGCCCAGGCAGCGTCCGGCCAGGCAGGCTATGCCGCCAGCACGATCGCCAGCACCGGCACAGCGGTGGGCGCACGCATCGCGCGGATGCGCCAGGACCTGGGCGCGCTGCAGTCCGACGTCATCGCCAAGCGCGCCGACCTGGAACAGAACCGTGCCCAGGGCGTCGCCTTTTCCGAGCGCTATCACGGCACCGTTGCCGCCATCAATGCGCGCCTGCAGGTCGGCACCACGCCGGGCAACCCGGTGCTGGTCGAGCAGCTGCGCCAGGCGCAGTCCGACCTGAGCGAGATCGCCGGCAGCATTGCCCGCCTGAACACGCTGGCGACCGACAGTTCGGGCGATTCCAGCCGCGCCAACTTCCTGCTTCAGGAAGCCCGCGCCGCCTATTCGCTGAGCGGCGCGCTGGACGAGGATCATCGCCAGCTGAAGCTGCTGGAGGACGACACGCAACAGACGGTCGTCCTGATCGAGCGGCTGATGAGCGAGCTGACCCAGGACATCAATCGCCAGACCGGCTATGTGGCGACCGAACGCGCCAACCTGACGACGCTGTCGCTGGCGGTGGAGACGGGCGAGCTGCTGGGCCAGAGCCTGGCCAACTATGTGACGCCGGGCCGCGACGCGGCCGGCTCGACCGAGGGCGGTTCCGCCCGGATCGACGGGCGCAGGGCGCTGGTCATCATCCGGTTCGACCGGCCCAATGTCGCCTATCACCAGGCGCTCTACACGGCCGTGTCGCGTGCCCTGGAGCGCCGGGGCGATGCGCGCTTCGACCTGATCGCGGTTGCGCCCGCCGCCGGCTCTGGCGCCGAGGTCGCGCTGGCCGAAGCCAAGTCGCGCCAGCGCGCGGACGAGGTCCTGCGCACCCTGGTCGAGATGGGCCTGCCGCCGGGCCGCGTCACCGTCGATTCGGCGACCAGCGACGAGGCCGAGTCGAGCGAGGTCCGCCTCTTCGTCCGCTGACCCTGGCCGGCGGTCAGCCGGACTGGACCGTGGCGAGGAAGGACGACGCCGTCGGTGCGACAGGGGCCTTGCCGTTGGCCTTGCGGGCAAGACCTGCCCCGCGCATCGCGAAGGCGGCCGATACGGTCGCATTATTCCGCCTCCGATCAGGCGGGGCCGGCCACGCCATGCCTCAGGGGTCGCTGCGGTCGCGCCAGGTGGCGGACCAGGTGGGCCAGTCGCCGAAACCCGTCGCGTGATAGATGCCCCGGGCGAAGGCGCGGGCCAGGCAGTCGGCCGCCATGTGGCCGATGCGGGTCAAGGCCAGGGCGGTGGGCGTGTCGAGCGGGACACGCCCGGTCGACAGCACGAAGACCGTGTCGCCGTCATAGGGCGTGTGAGCCGGACGGACCGCGCGGGCGAGGCCGTCCTGCGCCATGATGGCGATGCGCAGGGCCTGGGCACGGTCCAGGCGCGCATTGGTGGCGATCACGGCAAGCGTCGTGTTGCCGCCCACCGCCGGCGGCGCCAGGCGGCCGGGCAGCGCCTCCTCCGCGCGCGGGTGATGCGCCGGCGGCGGCAGGCCGCCGAACTCGCCATCCTGCTCCAGGGCCCAGGACCAGAATTGCGGCTGCCCTGCCAGCGTCGCGGCGCCCACCGCGTTGGCCGCGACCAGGGCGCCCACCTGGAGCGGCCCCTGGACCAGCGAGGCACTGCCGAGGCCGCCCTGAAGCTGCCCGGTGCGGGCGCCGGTGCCGGCCCCATGCGTGCCCAGCGGGAAATCGCCGGCGCCCTGTGGCCCCAGCGCCTGCTCCAGCGCCTGGACCCCGAGGCTGGGATAGGGCGAAACGGTCCAGGCCTTGTCACCGCCATTGTTGAGGTCGAACAGGATGGCACCCGGCACGACGGGTATCGCCTTCGCCCCCATGGCAAGGCCGATGCCGCGGTTCGACAGGGCCTGGACCACGCCATCGGCCGCGCCCAGGCCGAAGACCGAGCCGCCGGACAGGACGATCGCGTGGATGCCTTCGACCAGGCACGTGGCGTCGAGCGCGTCCGTCTCGCGCGTGCCGGGGGCGCCGCCGCGCACGTCGACCGCGGCCACGGCCGGCTGCTCCGGCAGGATCACGCTGACCCCGGTGCGGATGGCGGCGTCCGCGGCGTTGCCGATCCGGATGCCGTCGACGTCGGTGATCAGGTTGCGCGGGCCGGGCCGAGGCCCATCCGGGCGCGGCGCGTCAGGGGGCATCCTAGTGCCCGACAATGTCGCGCTGCATGCTGCCCAGCAGGGTCAGCACCTCGCCTTTCTCGCGGGCCGGCACGCCGGCCGTATCGAGGGCGCGGGCCATGTCGGCGCCCATCGCCTCGAACTCGGCCTGGGTCACGTTCTGTCCCTTGTGCGCGCTGAGCATGTCCTTGCCCGAATAGCGGCAGGGGCCGCCCGAGGCCTCGCACAGCTGTTCCACCAGCAGGCGCTTCAGGCGCGGGATGTCGGTCTTGGCGAAGTCCTGGTTGATCACGGGATCGGCCGCGACATTGGCAATGAAGAGATCGACCACCGCGGCGATCGCCGGCGTACCGCCGAGGCGGTCGTACAGGCTGGCCGTTGCCGCAGGTGCTGCCGTGGCCGTGACCGGGGCCGGGGCCGTCAGGTCGGCGGGGGGCGGGACGGCGTCATGCCCGCCGCAGGCGGCGAGCGCCAGCAGCAGGACGAGCGAGGCGTGCGAAAGGCGGTGCTGGACCATGGAGCGACCCTGGATGGCGGGCGATCACGCCCGCTTGGCGGAAGCAGATTCGAGCACGTCCAGGATCTCCGACGCCAGGGCCTGGATGTCGGCGGCGGCCTGGCCGCCGGGCTCGGCCTCGGCCACGCCCTGGCCCTGGAACAGGCTGGCGGCATAGGCTGTGCGGTTGCGCAGCTCGGCCGTGGTGACCGGCAACCCGTCGGCCGCCAGCCTGGCGCGGATCGCGGGGCCCAGCCGGCCGCGTGCGGTCGTGCGATTGGGGACCAGCAGGACCGGGATCTTCTCCCGCCGGCTGACCTCGACGATCGGCTTGGTCGCCCAATAGTCCATCGGGCTCAACTGGATGGGGATCAGGCACAGATTGGCCTGCCGCACCGCCATCTTGGAATCGGTTTCGGCATGGGGCGGCGTGTCGATCAGGATGATCTGGGTCTGCCGCTGCAGGCGGTCGACCTCCCCCGTCAGGCGCCAGCCGGAGGCGCTGACCAGGCTGAGATTGGGATTGGCGATGCCCTGGGCGGTGCGCTCGCGCCACCAGGCGCCCAGGCTGCCCTGCGGATCAACGTCGATCAGCGCCACCTTCGCCCCATGGGCGGCCCAGTAGGTGCCAAGATGCGCCACGAGCGACGTCTTGCCGGCGCCGCCCTTCTGCTGGGCGATGGTCAGGACCTTGGTCATGAGCCCCCATCCGAATCGGCCGCGGGGTCCCGCTGCCCCGCCGGGTCCAGTGTGCCACAGCGCCCGGGCATTCCACCCCTGCTGGCGCGGCCGCGCTCAGGAATAGCCGGGCAGGGGTTGCGGCAGGTCGATGCGGAACACGGTGCCCGACGCCCCGGTGGCGCCCAGGGTCAGGTCGCCGCCATGGGCCCGCAGCAGGTCGCGCGCGATCACCAGGCCCAGGCCGGTGCCACCGGAGCGGGCGCTGGCGAAGAATGGCCTGAACAGGTGCTGAAGCGCCTTTTCGGGCAGGCCGGGACCGTCGTCGGCGACGATCACGATGATGCCGCTGACGCGCTCCTCGGCCAGGATCTTGAGCTCGCCATGGCCGCGCGCCTCCAGCGCCTGGAAGGCATTGCGCGCAAGGTTCATCAGGGCGCGGAACAGCTGGTCGGGGTCGGCCTGTACGATCAGGTCGGGATCGACCGCGTTGGCGAAGCGCAGGGCATTGCCGGTGAAGCCCAGGGCCTGCCCCACCTCGTCCACCAGGGGTGCCAGGTGGAAATGGACGGGTCGCGGGCGCGGCTGCTCGGCCTTGGCAAAGTCGAGGATGTGGGAGGTCAGCGTGATCGCGCGGTCCAGCGAGCCGAGCAGGGTGACGGCCTGGCGCCGCGTTTCCGGATCGGTGCTGGTGGCCAGGCGGTCGGAGACGAGCTGCGCGCTGGAGAGCATGTTGCGCAGGTCGTGGTTGATCTTGGCGACGGCGGCGCCAAGGGCGGCCTGGTGCTCGCGCTGCTTCAGGGCCTGGCGCAGGTCGCTCTGCATCAGGGCGAGCTCCAGCTCGGCCTGGCCGATCTCGTCCGTGCGGCTGGTCGGCACGATGGAGGATCCGACCTTCTCCGGCGCGCGGCGGAACGTCTCCATCGCCTGGGTCAGGCGGCGGACGGGGCGGACCAGCGACAGGTCCAGCGCGAAATAGATGATGCCGCCGATCACGAGGGCCACGGCAAAGCCGAAGTTCAGCGTGGTGTAGACCTGCTGGGCCAGGACCTGGTGCAGCAGCGCCTCGTCGATCACGATCTCGACCTCGCGCACATTGGCCGCGCGGCCGCCGCTGCTCATCGCGACCAGGCCGCGCGGCGGAGACACCAGGCGGGCAAAGGCGTCGGAGACAAGGTCGAACTGGTCGGACTGGCGCAGGTCCTGGCGGACCTCGGTCTGGGCGCCGGGAATGCCCAGGCTGACGCGGCGCCCGTCGGCCATCGCCAGCGTCGCCCCCTGGATCCCCAGTTCCGACAGGGCACGCACGCCGCCGATCCGGTCCGGCGACAGCACGACACCCGGCGCCACGTTGTCGAAGCCGCGCACGATCGTCTCCGCGATCATCAGGCGGCTGTCGAGCCAGTCCGCGCGCGCGCGCGCCAGCGACGGCACCAGCACGATGCACTGGCTGATCAGCACGAAGCTGACCGTCAGCAGCAGGAGCTGTATCGAAAGGCTTCGCCGATTGCGCGCGGCCATGTCCCGTTCCGTAAGGCGCGACCGGGGCGGGTCCCGCTTTCACAAACATTTGATGCAAACACAAGGAAAGCAAGACCTGTTGTGACGGCGCGCGCAGAATCCCGTGAGCAACGATGTTCAACGGGGAGGGGTGCCGCTTCCCGGTTGACTCGGGCGGTGCGGGTCCCTATACAGCCGCCTCGCGCCGGACCCGTGGTCCCGCGTCAGAGCGGAGCATTGCCGTGAAGCGGACTTATCAACCCAGCGCCCTGGTGCGCAAGCGTCGGCATGGCTTTCGCCACCGGTCGGCAACTGTTGGCGGCCGGCTGGTCCTGGCGCGCCGTCGTTCCAAGGGCCGGAAGCGTCTCTCGGCCTAGGCCGGCAGGCGCAGCGGGCGGAACCAGCACCGGCCGGACCGCGGCCGGAACCCATCATGGTCCCTGATCCAGCATCGGCCGCGCTTCATGCCGACCCGGCGTGCCGCGTGGCCGAGGGCGAAGACCGCGCCGTGCCCGTGGCCCCCCTGGCCGTGCAGCGGCTGAAGCGGCGGTCCCAGTTCCTGGCCGTGGCTGCCACGCGGCGATCGTGGAGCACGCCGGGCCTGGTCCTGCAGGTTCGTGGCCACCAGCCGGTCGCCGCGCGTGGCGACACGCCGGAGCTCTTGGGGCCCCAGCATCCGGGGCCGAAGCATCTGGGCCTGGGCTTCACCGTCAGCCGCAAGGTCGGCAATTCGGTCGTGCGCAACCGGGCCCGCCGCCGCCTGCGCGAGGCTGCGCGGGAAGCCCTGCGCGCCGCCCAGGCCAAGGCCGCGGCCGAGCCGGGTGCGGCACCGCCCCTGAGCGGCTTCGACCTGGTGGCGATCGGCCGCAAGGACACGCCCCATCGCCCCTTCGCCCAGCTGGTCGCGGACTTTGCCGCGGCACTTGAGCGGGTGACGCGGGCCAAGGCCAAGGGGCGGGACACCAGGCCATGACGGCGCGCAGTGCGGCCGCCTTGCTGGCCCGCGGCATCGGGCTTGCCCTGCGCCTGATGGTCCTGGCCTGGCGCTGGGGCATCACCTATTTCTTCCCGCAGTCCTGTCGTTTCGCGCCGACCTGTTCCGATTATGCGGTCCAGGCCCTGGCCCGGCACGGCCCGGCGCGCGGCTCCTGGCTGGCCCTGCGGCGGATTGCGCGTTGCCATCCATGGGGTGGGTCCGGCTTCGATCCCGTGCCGGACGCGGCGGGGGCGGGTGGCCCCGTTCGCTCCGGCGCACGGCATTCCTCCTCCGGCACGGCCGGTTCTTCCAGCAACCCCTGTCCCTGTCACGAGGCATCATGCAGGAACATCGCAACCTGATCGTCGCCATCGTCGCGTCGATCGTCATCCTGCTGGGGTTCCAGTTCCTCTACGAGATGCCGCGGCAGCAGCGCGAGCGGGAGCGGCAGGCTGCCGTGCAGCAGACGCTGGAGCAGACGCAGCCGGCGTCCACCGACCTGAGCCAGCCGCCCGCCCCGCCGGGGGAGGGGGCTCCCGGCCTTGCCCTGCAGCAGCCGCCGTCTGGCACGCTGACTCGGATGGCGGCCCTGGCCGGCAGCGCCCGGGTGCCGATCCGCACGCCCCGCGTCCATGGCTCCATCGCCCTGACCGGCGGTCGGATCGACGACGTGACGCTGGCCACCTATCGCGAGACGGTGGAGCCCGACAGCCCGGAGATCATCCTGCTGTCGCCGCCGTCGGCGCCCGCCCCGTACTATGCCGAATTCGGCTGGGTCGCGGCGCAGGGCGCCAATCCCGGCCCGCTGCCCGGGGCGCAGACGACCTGGTCGACCACCAGTGCCGAGTTGACGCCCGCCAGCCCCGTCGTCCTGACCTGGGACAACGGCCAGGGCCTGATCTTCACGCGGACGATCGCGATCGACGGCGACTTCATGTTCACCGTCACCGACAAGGTCCAGAACACGAAGGGAGAGGCGGTTGGCCTGCATCCCTATGGCTTGGTCAGCCGCACGGGCACGCCGCAGACGGCGGGCTTCTTCATCCTGCACGAGGGGCCGGTGGGCGTCCTGGACGGCACGCTGAAGGAGCCGAGCTATCACGACCTGCAGGAAGCGGCGATCCAGCAGGCGTCGACCGGCGGCTGGATCGGCATCACCGACAAGTACTGGCTGGCGACCGTCATTCCCGACCAGGCGACGGCGATCCAGGGCGGCTTCAAGCATGACATGGCCGGCGGGCGCGACCGCTACCAGACCGATTACCTGGTCACCGCGCCGCTGACGGCGCCGGCTGGCGGCACGGTCGAATCGACGGCGCGCCTGTTCGCCGGTGCCAAGGAAGTGAAGCTGCTCGACCGCTATCGCGAGGACCTGGGCATTGCCCGCTTCGACCTGGCGATCGACTTTGGCTGGTTCTACTTCCTGACCAAGCCGATCTTCCTGGTCATCGATTATTTCCACAAGCTGCTGGGCAATTTCGGCCTGGCGATCCTGCTGCTGACCGTCATCATCAAGGGCTTCTTCTTCCCGCTCGCGAACAAGTCCTATGTCTCGATGAGCAAGATGAAGAAGCTTCAGCCCGAGATGATGAAGCTGCGCGAGCGCTATCCGGAAGACCGGATGAAGCAGCAGCAGGAAATGATGGCGCTCTATAAGCGGGAGAAGATCAATCCGCTGGCCGGCTGCCTGCCGATCCTGATCCAGATCCCGGTGTTCTTCGCGCTGTACAAGGTGCTGTTCGTCACGATCGAGATGCGGCATGCGCCGTTCTATGGCTGGATCGTCGACCTGTCGGCGCCGGATCCGACCCACATCTTCAACCTGTTCGGCCTCATCCCGTGGGACCCGCCGCACTTCCTGGCGCTGGGCATCTGGCCCATCCTGATGGGCATCAGCATGTTCCTGCAGCAGAAGCTGAACCCGGCGCCGCCCGACCCGATCCAGGCCAAGATCTTCCTGTTCATGCCGATCCTGTTCACGTTCATGCTGGCCAGCTTCCCCGCGGGCCTGGTGATCTACTGGACGTGGAACAACCTGCTGTCGATCCTGCAGCAATGGCTGATCATGCGCCGGATGGGCGTGAAGGTGACCTGAGGCGTCCGGAAGGGGCCTTTCCCTTCCTCTCTCCGTCCTCATCCTGAGGTGCGGAGCGCAGCGGAGCCTCGAAGGATGGGCAGCCGGTGCGACGGCTGCCCATCCTTCGAGGCCCCTCCGGGGCACCTCAGGATGAGGGTGCGCTTGAGGGGAGGTCAGGAAGCGTCATGAGTGAGGATGTGGCTGCGATCGAGGCGGCGCGGAAGCTGTTCGCCGGGCCCTGCACCTTCATGCAGGGCGCCTCCTCGCTCGAGTCCCTGCCCCCGCCGGGGGCGGTCGAGATCGCCTTTGCCGGGCGCTCCAACGTGGGCAAGTCGAGCCTGCTGAACGCCCTGACCGGCCGGTCGGGCCTGGCGCGCGTGTCGAACACGCCGGGGCGCACGCAGGAGATCAACTTTTTTGACCTAGGGGGGGTGCTGACCCTGGTCGACCTGCCCGGCTATGGCTTTGCCAAGGCGCCACGCGAGCAGGTCGCGACCTGGACCCGCCTGATCGAGACGTTCCTGGCCGGGCGCCAGCCGCTGAAGCGGGTCTGCCTGCTGATCGACAGCCGCCACGGGCCCAAGTCGGTCGACCTTGACGCGATGAAGCTGCTGGACGGGGCGGCGATGTCCTACCAGGCCGTGCTGACCAAGGCCGACAAGGTGCGGCCGACCGCGCTGAAGGCAGTGCAGGAGGCGCTGGCGACGGAACTGCGCAAGCACCCCGCGGCGCACCCTGAGATCATCACCACCAGCTCTGAAAAGGGCATTGGCCTGGCCGAACTGCGCGCCGCGATCGCCAGCCTGGCCTGAACCGGGGCGCCACAGCGCCCGCCGCCCGGGGCGGTCTTGCGACTGTCACGTGCTTGGGCTAAACGCGCAGGCCATGAGCGATGCCCCGACCCAAGCCGCCCTTCCCCCCGGTGCTCCCCGTCCGCTGGACGCGAAGCAGCGCGCCCGCTGGATGCACACGGCGACGACGCTGACCGAGGCCTTGCCCTATATGCGGCGCTATGCCGGGTCGACCTTCGTCATCAAGTACGGCGGTCATGCCATGGGCGATGCCAAGGCGTCGTCCGACTTCGCGCGCGACATCGCCCTGATCAAGCAGGTCGGCATCGACCCGATCGTGGTCCATGGCGGCGGCCCGCAGATTGGCGCCATGCTGGAACGGCTCAACATCAAGTCCAGCTTCGTCGACGGCCTGCGGGTGACAGACCAGGCCGCGGTCGAGGTCGTCGAGATGGTCCTGGCCGGGTCCATCAACAAGCAGATCGTGGCCGCCATCGGCGATGCCGGGGGCAAGGCGGTGGGCCTGTCGGGCAAGGATGGCGGCCTGATCCGTGCGCGGCGCCTGACCCGGACCAAGCGGGATCCGGATTCCAATATCGAGAAGGTGGTCGACCTTGGCTATGTCGGCGATCCGGAGCGGATCGACACCGGCATCCTGGAGCGCTTCGCCGGCACCGATTTCGTGCCCGTGATCGCGCCCATCGGCCTGGGCGAGACGGATGGCGCCACCTACAACATCAATGCCGACACGGCAGCGGGCGCCATCGCCGGGGCGCTGAAGGCCAGCCGCCTGCTGCTGCTGACGGACGTCGCCGGCGTCCTCGATTCCGAGGGGCATCTGATCTCTGAACTGACGGTCGAGCGGGCCAAGGCGCTGATCGCCGACGGCACCATCAAGGGCGGCATGATCCCCAAGATCGAGACCTGCATCGATGCGCTGGACAGTGGCGTGGGTGCCGCCGTGATCCTGGACGGCCGCACGCCCCATGCCCTGCTGCTGGAAATCTTCACGGAACACGGCGCGGGCACCATGATTTCACGAGGGTGAACACGTCCCTGAGGTGACGCATGCCGGAGAATGGAGCCGGTTTCCTGACGGGAGGGTGCCAGTGTGGCGCCATCCGCTACCGGGTGGAGGGGACGCCCCTGCGCTCGGGCCTGTGTACCTGTCGCATGTGCCAGAAGGCGCTGGGTGGCCCCTTCCTGGCCGATATCGTGGTGCCCACGGCGCGCCTGACCTGGACCCGCGGGCGGCCCGCGGACTACCGCTCGTCCAGCGATGCGGTGCGCAGCTTCTGCGCCAGTTGCGGCACGCCGCTTGGCTTTCGCTACCTGTCCCAACCCGACGAGCGGGGGCTGACCCTGTTCAGCCTGGACGATCCCCGCGTCGCGGCACCCACGAAGCTGCATGGGGCGGAGAACAAGCCGGCCTGGCTGGATCGTATCGCCGACCTGCCCGTGGAACGCACAGACGACAGCCCGCCACCGGGTGGCGACACGTTCAAGAGCTTTCAGCACCCCGACCGGGACACCTGACTGCCCGCCCTTGCGCCAAGGTCCATTTGAGACCACATTTCGTCTCAATGGAGGCGGCAATGGCATTTCAGGCGGCACTCGACATGGCGGACGACCTGGGCTTTTCGCCCAAGGCCGTACCCTCGCCCATCAATCTGGTGGCCCTGGTCCGGCAGGGCCTGCGCGTGACCGCGATCGACACGGTGGCGCGCCGCGTAGCGCCGGAGGATGCGGCGTTCCGCTATCGCCTGGTGCCGAAGGCGACGCTGGCGCGGCGCAAGGACCGTCTGTCGGCGGAGGAGAGCGAGCGGCTGATGCGTGTCGCCAGCCTGTGGCGCTTCGCGATCGAGGTGTGGGGCAGCGAGGAAGCGGCGCGCCGCTTCCTGTTCGCGCCGCACATGCTGCTGGACGACCAGACCCCGATGGACGTGGCCCTGGGCAGTGAACTGGGCGCCAAGGTGGTCGAGGATGTGCTGGGCGGCCTGCTCCACGGGACCGCCGTGTGAGGGCCCAGGTCCTGGACCGGACGCTGGTCTGCTACCGGATCGGCGATCCCGACGGGGCATTCCCGATCTTCGACGCGACCGGATCCAGGCTGTTTCCCGGGCGCTGGAACACGGCGCAAACGCCGCTGATCTATGCCTCGCGAAGCTACTCGACGGCGATGCTGGAAAAGCTGGTCCATGGCGGCGGGCGCCTGCCGCCCAACCAGCACTTTGTGCGGATCGAGTTGACCGGGGGGCTGAGCTACGAGGTCTTCGATCCGGCCGCGCATCCCGGCTGGGACGAACCGGGGCGCCAGGTCGGCCGCGATTTCGGGTCGACCTGGGCGGTGGAGCAGCGGTCGCTGGCGCTGCTGGTCCCCTCGATCGTCGCCCGGATGGAGGAGAACGTGCTGATCAACCCGGCCCATCCGGAGTTCGCGCGCGTGGGCCACGACCTGCACCGCCCGGTCTGGTGGGATGCCCGCCTGTTCGGTTGAGCCTCAGGCCTGGATCGAGTAGCCGCCGTCGACGGGGATCGCGGTGCCGGTCACGAAGTCGGAGGCAGCACTGGCCAGGAACACGGCGATCCCGGCCAGATCCTCCGGCGTGCCCCAGCGGCCGGCGGGGGTGCGGTCCTGGATCCGTTCGTGCATGCCGGGCGCGCGGGCGCGGCTGGCGCGGGTCAGGTCGGTGTCGATCCAGCCGGGCAGGACGGAGTTGACCTGGATGTTGTCGGGGGCCCAGGCGGCGGCCAGGGCCCGGGAGTACTGCACGATGCCGCCCTTGCTGGCGCCATAGGTCGAGGCCCAGGGCGCCCCCAGCAGCGAGGTCATCGAGCCGATCATGATGATCTTGCCGCCACCGCTGCGCTTCATCAGCGGATGCGCCCCGCGTGAGCACAGGAAGGCCGAGGTCAGGTTGACGTCCATGACGGCGTGCCATTCGGCCAGGGAGTAGTCCTCGGGCGGCTTGCGGATGTTGATGCCGGCATTGTTGACCAGGATGTCCAGCCGGTCATGGGCCTGTGCCACCTCGTGGAACAGGCGCGCTACCTGGTCCTCCTGCGTGACGTCGGCGGACACGGCCCAGGCGATGGCGCCCATGGCCTGCAGCCGCTGAGTCGCGGCGGCGTTCTTGTCCGCGTTGCGCCCGACCACCACGATGGCAGCGCCGGCGGCAGCCAGCCCCTCCGCCATGCCCAGTCCGATGCCGCCATTGCCGCCGGTGACGATGGCGACGCGGCCGCGCAGGTCGAACAGGGGCATGGGTCCACTTTCCGGCAATGGCTGGGTGCGGAAGTTTCGGCGATCCCCCTGCTGCACCGCAAGCCCGCGCGTCAGGATGCCTGCTCCGCCTCGACCACGTAGCGATAGGGCCCCTGCACCAGGCTGTCGAACGGCCAGCATGTGGCGAGCACCAGGCGCGGCGGTCCGCCGCTGCCCACCAGGCCCGAGGCATCCCAGCGCACGATGCGGGTGCCCGTGACGCGGAACGTGGCCCTGCCGCCGTCGCCGCGCGTCACGTCCACCAGGTCGCCCACGGCCACATGCCTCAGGAAGGCGAAGTGGGTGTCGCGATGCGCGGCGAGGACCGCGGTCCCGGGGTCTCCAGGTTTTGCCGAGCCCTCGACCAGGGCGGGGCCGAAGGCCAGCGCCTGACCGGAGGACCCGGCCAGGACGATGGCCGATTCGCCCAGGCGGGGGACGCTGAGGCGGGCGACGGGCACCGTGTCGGCCCAGGGCCAGGGTCGGACGGGATCGCCCGTCGCCAGGCTCTCGGCAAAGGCCTGTTCCAGCAGCACCTGGGCGACGATCGCCTTCACCGGGATGTAGAGGCCCTGCGCCAGGAGGATGAGGCCAAGAAGGGCGAGGGCCGCGATGCCGATGCGCGACTTGCTCCCTCCCCCGTCGCTTGCGATGGGGGAGGGTGGGGGCGGGACGCGCGACTTCCCCCGCAGCACCCTCGCAACCGGCAGGACACCGCCCCCACCCCACCCTCCCCCATCCCTGCGGGAGGGGGGAGGGAGCCAACTGGCGCCGCTCATGAGACCCTCCGACGGCGGGCGTCGAGCACGGCCAGGCCCAGGCTGAGGGTGAGGAGGATGGCGCCCAGCAGGGTCAGCAGGGTGGAGGACGTCGCCGTCCGCGGCAGGAAGAGCTGGTCCTGCGGGGCCTGGGGGGCGGCGGCGACCTGGATCCCGCCCAGGTCGGCGCGCCGCTCCGGTACCACCTCGCGGGGCCCAAAGACCTTCTCGAAATCCCAGCCGGCGGGCAGGTTCAGCGGCACGTCGGCGCGCGTCAGGCGGGCGCCGGCCGGGCGGGACGGCGTGCGGTCGACGGCGACCAGGCTGGTCAGGCGGGTGACCAGGCCATAGTCCAGCGCCAGCTTCAGCACCTGCTGGTCGGCCTGGGCCTGGGGTACGCCGAGCAGCGCGGGCGAGACCTCGACATCGTCGATGCGCCGGCGCGCCCACAGCTTGGCCAGCCCAGCGCCTTCCGCGGCGTTGGCCAGGTTCAGGCGGGCGGCCCAGGGCTGCTGCCCGATCGTGCCGCCGATCTCCAGCGTGCCGGTCATGCGCTCCACCTTGGCCAGCAGGACCAGCGGCTCGCCGCGATAGAGGTCGGGCAGGACCTGGGGCGTGCGCTCGACAGCACCAGCATCGCTGAAGGTCGCCTGGACATTGGTGACGGCCGGCGCCTCCAGCCGCTCGAACAGGGCGGCCATGCGGCTCGCCACCTCGTCCACGCTGCCGATATGGGTGAAGGTGCCGCGGCCCAGCTCCGCCGCCTTGGTCATCAGGTAGGAATTGGGGGCCGAGCCGATGCCCACCATGAAGATGCGCGAGCGGCCGCGCCGGCTGGTGATCAGGTCGAACATCTGCTGTTCGTTGCCGATGGCGCCGTCGGTCAGGAAGATGACCTGGCGGACACGGGTGGCGTCGCCGCGGGCATCGGTCAGGGCCGCTTCCAGCGCCGGCACCATTTCCGTGCCGCCGGAGGCTTCAAGGCCGCGGACGAAGCGGCGGGCCTGCTCGACATGTTCCGCATCGGCGGGGACAGCGGCGGGGAAGACCGTTTCCATCGTGTCGTCGAAGCGCACGACGTTGAAGGTGTCGCGCGGATCGAGGCGGGCCAGCGCCAGGTCCAGGCTCTGCTTGGCCTGGTCCATGGAGGTGCCGCCCATCGAGCCCGAATTGTCGATGACGAAGATCGCCTCGCGCGGGCGGCGCTCGTCCTGCTGCTTCAGGCTGGGCGCCGTCAGCGTCGCCAGGATGTAGTCCTGGCCATCGACCGTCTCGCGGAACAGGCCGACCTGGGGCGCCTGGGCCGCGGCCGCCTGCCATTCCAGGACGAAGTCGCGGTCGGCCGGCACCGGCCCCTCCGCCAGGTCCAGGCGGCGGCCACCGTCCGGCAGGTCGGTGCTCTTGACCGGGTGATAGAGGCTGCGCACCTCGCCCAGGGGGAAGCCGGCGCGGAGCGTGACACCCACCGTCACCGGGTTGGTCCGCCCTTGCGTTACGGGATCGCGGACCGGCGGTTCGATCCGGTCGCGATCGGGCACGGGGTCGCTGACCGTGCCCCATCCGCCCCCCGTGGACACCAGGTCGACGGTCTGGACGACCGGGGGCGGGTTGTAGCGCGGTGCCACGACCATCGGCACGCGCAGCGAGAAGACGTCGCCCGTCTGCTTCACCGGCTCCTGGAACTCAAGCTGGACGACCACCGTCTCGCCCGGGCCGATATTGGCGACGGAGGAGGTGAACAGGTTGGGGCGTTCCTGCTCGATCAGGCCGGCCTTCTGGCCTGCGGCCTTGGCCTCCTGGTAGATCGCCTGGGCCTGTTGGCGTTCCTTGATCTCGCCCACGATCACGCGGTCCCCGACCACCATGCGCAGCGTATCGACCGCCGAATCGGACGGCAGGGGAAAAACATAGACCGCCTCCACCCAACCGCTGGTCGGGTTGGTGAAGGCCTGGGTCAGGCGGCCGCGCGCCGTGGGGCCGGAGACGGTCAGGTCGACATCGGTGCCAAGGCGCGGCGCCTCGACATAGGCGCCCGGCTCCGTCCCCTTGAGCAGGAGGGCGCCGCTCGTCACCTCGTCCAGGCTCACGCGGGTTTCCGCCCTGGCCACGGAAGACTGGGCGGGGGCGAGGAAGGACAAGGCGGCGGCCGCTGCGAGGATCAGGCGGCGGGATACCGCCCCGACCCCAACCCGCTCCCTTCGCTTGCGGTGGGGGAGGGTTGGGGTGGGGGCGTCGGTGCCATCGGCGGGGGATAGGGCAAGGCTGGTCATCGTGCGTGTTCCCTGGCCATCGGCTGCTCACCTTCGGCCTCAGCCTGGATTGGGTGGCGGAAACGGCTGTCCGTGTGAGCGTGATTGCCGGTCTTGATGGGGCAGAATCCGTACCGCTCTGCCTTGTGATTGCCGCATCTGTGCGGAATCGTGCGCAGGCATGCGGACCGGTCCGTGGCGTGCGGACGGTGAGGCCGGTGTGATGGGGGAAGGGACATGGCGCTGACGACCGATGCCGAGGCATCGCCGGAACAGACGCGCGAGATCGCCCGCGCGGTGCGGGAGGAGATCGCGCGGCGCCGCATCTCGCGCCAGGCGCTGGCCGATCACGCGCGGATCAGCCTTTCGACCCTGGAGAAGGCGCTTGCGGGCAAGCGGCCCTTCACGCTGGCGACCATCGTGCGGCTGGAGCAGGCGCTGGAGCGGCCCCTGCGCGGGGGCGAGGTGCTACCGCCACCGCACGCCGTCCAGCCAACACCCGTTGGCCTGGCGCCCGACTCCCTGGGCTCCTATGCCCGTCCGGCGGTGTCCTGGATCGAGGGCGACTACGTCACGCTGCGGCCGTCGTTCAGCGCGGCCGAGGCGGTCTATGCCTACCGCACCGAGATTGCCTGGGACGAGGCGTCATCCTCCCTGGTGTTCCGGGAGTCGGAGCGCCAGGACGCGGCCTTTACCCAGGCGGGGGAGGTGGCGATCCCCAACCAGTCGGGCTTCATCTACCTGGTCACGAACAAGCATGGGCAGTACCGGCTGGTCATCGCCTCCCGCCCCACGATCGCGGGCGAGATGTACGGCATCCTGACGACCCTGCAATCGGGCCGCGGGGCCCACCTGGTGCCCGTGGCGGCACCCATCGCCCTGGTGCCGGCGCATCTGGTTCCGGGTGCCCGGCTCGGACGGGTGGCGCCTGGCGATGCGCACCATGCCCTTTATCGCCATCACCTCGACCGGGTGACGACCGAAGCATTCGCGATGTTCCTGGCGCCACGCGATCGGGCGCAATAGTTGCGCGAAGCGGCTTGGGGCCTGGAAATCCTGGTGCGACCGCCTTAGGCTTGGCCCCCGAAAGCGCGATCGCGCGATGGATGCTGGATGAGCGACGCGAAAGCCCAAGCCGAACCGACGATGGAGGAGATCCTCGCCTCCATCCGGCGGATCATTTCGGAAGAAGGGGACGACCCCGACTCGACGACCGTCAAGCTGGCCAAGCCTGAGCCGGTCGACGAACCCGCGCCGCCGGCCGCGCCGCCCCCACCAGCCCCTCCGCCACCGTCCCCGCCGCGGGCGGAGGAGCCGCCGATGGACGATGTCCTGACGCTGACGGACCTGGTCGGCGACGACGGGTCGGTGACCAGCCTGGATCCCGATCCCGTCGACGACTGGCCGCCGGAGCCGGAACCGCCGCCGCCGCCCCGCTATGACCCGCCGCCGCGGCCGGCCCCCGCCTCGCGCGATCGCCTGACCTCTCCCGGCACGGCGGCGATGGCGTCGGCAGCGTTTGGCGAGATCTCGTCCCGCCTGGGCATGCCGCGTTCCGGTCGCGGCGGCGGTGGCCGCACGGTCGAGGAACTGGTGGAGGACGTGGTCCGGCCGATGCTGCAGCAATGGCTGGACGAGAACCTGCCGGAACTGGTCGAGCGTCTGGTAGCGGAAGAGATCCAGCGCCTGTCGGGCCGCGGCCCGCTCGGTTAAGTCAACGATTTGGGGCCAGCCGCGGTGCCGGCCAGGCCCCGCGGAATGGTCATGGACAAGACTTTCGACCCCCAGGCGATCGAGCCCGGCCTCTATCAGGCGTGGGAGGAGGCCGGCGCCTTCAAGGCCGGCTTCCGCGGCCCTGCCGCCAAGCCCTTCACCATCATGATCCCGCCGCCCAATGTGACGGGCAGCCTGCATATCGGCCACGCGCTCAACAACACGCTGCAGGACATCCTGATCCGGTTCGAGCGGATGCGCGGGCGCGACGCCCTGTGGCAGCCGGGCATGGATCATGCCGGCATCGCGACGCAGCTGGTGGTCGAGCGCCAGCTGAACCAGCAGCAGACCAGCCGCATCGCCCTGGGGCGCGAGGCGTTCGTCAGCCGCGTGTGGGAGTGGAAGGCGGAATCGGGCGGCACGATTGCCGGGCAGCTGCGCCGCCTGGGCGCGTCCTGCGACTGGTCGCGCGAACGCTTCACCATGGACGAGGGGTTGAGCCGTGCCGTGCTGCGCGTGTTCGTCACCCTCTACAAGCAAGGCCTGATCTATCGCGACAAGCGCCTGGTCAACTGGGACCCCGTCCTGCGCACCGCCGTCTCGGACCTTGAAGTGTTCCCCATCGAGGTCGAGGGCAGGCTGTGGCACCTGCGCTACCCGATCGAGGGGGAGGCGGATCGCTTCATCACGGTCGCGACGACGCGGCCGGAGACGATGCTGGGCGACACGGGCGTGGCCGTCCACCCGGAGGACGAGCGCTATCGCGACCTGATCGGCAAGTTCGTCGTCCTGCCCCTGGTCGGGCGGCGCATCCCCATCGTGGGCGACGAGCATGCCGACCCGGAAAAGGGCTCGGGCGCCGTCAAGATCACGCCCGCCCACGATTTCAACGACTGGGAAGTGGGCAAGCGCCACGGCCTGGACGTCATTGACGTGATGACGGACGAGGCGCGCCTGAACGACAGCGTGCCGGAGAAGTACCGCGGCCATGACCGCTATGATGCGCGCAGCATGATCGTGCGCGACATGGACGCGCTCGGCCTGCTGGAGAAGATCGAGACGATCCGCCATGCCGTGCCGCATGACGAGAAGTCGAAGACGGTCGAGCTGGAACCGCGTCTGACGGACCAGTGGTGGGTCAAGGCCGACGTCCTGGCCAGGGACGCCATCGCCGCGGTCGAGGATGGGCGCGCGACGTTCGTGCCGAAGCAGTGGGACAACACCTACTTCCAGTGGATGCGCAACATCCAGCCCTGGTGCATCTCGCGCCAGCTGTGGTGGGGACACCAGATCCCGGCCTGGTACGGGCCGGACGGCACCGTGTTCGTCGAAGAGTCGGAGGACGCGGCCCAGGCGGGCGCGACCGCGCACTATGGCAAGGCTGTCGAACTGCGCCGCGATTCGGACGTGCTCGACACCTGGTTCTCGTCCGCGCTCTGGCCGTTTTCGACCCTGGGCTGGCCGGACGAGACGCCGGAGCTTCAGCGCTACTACCCGACCGACGTCCTGGTGACGGGTTTCGACATCATCTTCTTCTGGGTCGCCCGGATGATGATGATGGGCCTGCACTTCACGGGGAAGGCCCCCTTCTCGCGCATCTACATCCACGGCCTGATCCGCGACGAGAAGGGCCAGAAGATGTCGAAGACCAAGGGGAACGTGGTCGATCCCCTGGCCTTGATCGACCAGTACGGGGCGGACGCCCTGCGCTTCACGCTGGCCGCCCATGTGGCGCAGGGGCGCGACATGCGCCTGTCCATCGCGCGGGTCGAGGGCTATCGCAATTTCGCGACCAAGCTGTGGAATGCCGCGCGCTTTGCCGAGATGAACGGTGCCGCGCGGCCCGAAGGCTGGCAGCCCAGGGGCCTGGCCCATGCCCTGAACCGCTGGATCGTGCACGAGACGCAAGGGGCCACGCGCCGCGTCACGGCTGAGCTTGAGGCGCTTCGCTTCAACGAGGCGGCGGGCGCGCTCTACCAGTTCGTCTGGGGTACGCTGTGCGACTGGTACGTCGAACTGGCCAAGCCGCTGCTGCAGGATGACGGCCCGGCCAAGGCCGAGACACAGGCGACGCTGTCCTGGGCCATCGACCAGGTGCTGGCGCTGCTGCACCCGTTCATGCCGTTCATCACCGAGAAGCTGTGGGCGGACCTGGCGGGCAGCCCGCGCGGCCTGCTGATCGCCGGCGCCTGGCCGGTGCCGGACCCGGCGCTGGACGATCCGGCGGCAGCGGAAGAGCTGGGCTGGCTGACCCAGGCGATTTCCGACATCCGCGCCGTACGGGCCGAGATGGGCGTGCCGGCGGCAGCCAAGCTGGCGCTTCAGGTGTTCGAGGCAGGGCCCGTGACGCGTAGCCGCCTGGAGGCGCATCGCGAGGCACTGCTGCGCCTGGCGCGGCTGGAGACCGTGACGCTGGGCGATGGGGCGCCGCCCAAGGGTGCCGTGCAGATCGTGGCGGGCGAGGCGCTGCTGGTCCTGCCGCTGGCCGGCGTCATCGACATCGCCAAGGAGCGCGCCCGCCTGGACAAGGACCGCGCCAAGGCGGAGTCCGAGATCGCGAAGATCGACGCAAAGCTGGGCAATGCCGACTTCGTCGCCCGCGCGCCGGAAGAGGTGATCGAGGAGCAGAAGGAGCGCCGCGCCCAGGCCGAGGAGACACGCGCCCGCCTGGCTGCGGCCCTGGAGCGTCTGGCCAACGTGTGACGGGCCGGCCCCTGGCCCGGCCAGGGGTCAGGGGTCGCGCTTCAGGCCCTGCTTCTGCAGCGCCCAGAGGCGGCGGACGAGGCGCGGGCCGACCAGGTGGTCGAGCAGGCGTCGCGTCGACATCTTGACCACGTGATAGGTCCAGGTCGCCCAGGCGGCCCCGGGCGCGCCTGCGGCGCTGGCGATGCGGCGCATTTCCGTCGTCGCGGCCAGGTAGTGGCGGTGGGACACCCCGCCCTGCCGATGCGTCGCCATCGAGCCGGGCACGTGCACGCCGTGCTGGCCCAGCCGATGCAGGCGCAGCAGGAATTCGTAGTCCATGGCAAAGCGCAGGTCGCGGCGGAACAGGCCGTACCGTTCGTACATCGTCCGGCGGACGACCACGGTCGGGTGGTGCAGGCGCGGCATCACGCGATGGATGTGCCGGGCATAGTCCGGATCGCCCAGCTGGATGAACGACGTGCCATCAACCCGCTCGACCCGCAGGTCGCCAAAGGCATAGGCCGCGTCGCTGGCGTCCAGGGCGGCCACGGCCCGGCGATAATAGTCCGGGTCGATGCGGTCGTCGGCGTTCAGGATGGCGACATAGGCGCCGCGGGCCAGGGCGATGCCCTTGTTGAAGGCGTCGCTGATGCCGGCGTCGGGCTCGGACAGCCATTGGTCGAAATCGCCCTCGCGCCGGCGCACGATGTCCAGCGTGCCGTCCTGCGACTGGCCGTCGACCAGGATGTATTCCGTCTCCGCCGCCAGGTCCTGGCCCAGGACGCTGTCGATGGTGGCGTCCAGCGTGGCATGGGCATTGCGGCAGATCGTGATGACACTGAGCCGTGGCGCCGGCCGATCGGCGCGGCGACGGGTCCGGCTGCCGCCGGCCAGTCGGGCGGGATGCGGGGAGCACCGCTGGTACTCCGCGATGGTCGGCCAGTCGCCGGACGGGGCTGTCGCGCCGGCCTGGTGCTGCTGAAGCAGGCGGGGCAGCAGCTCCAGCAGGGCGGGCTGCCGTGCGCCGGGCGGGGTCGGCTCCAGGTCCGCCAGGCGGGCGAGGTCGGCCGCGCCGCGCACCATGGTGATTCCGGGATAGCGCTCCATCTCTGCCCCGCCGGGCACGTCGAACAGATCCAGGCTGAAGACCGGCCGGCCGCCAAGGCGCGCGGCCCAGACGATCGCGGTCGAGGTGTCGCCGACCACGGCGCCGGCCGCACAGATCAGGTCTTCGGCCGCGCGGGCAGGCGGAATGACCGTGAAGCCAGGCAGGGCGGCAGCCAGGACCTGGGTCACGCGCGCCATGACGGGATCGCCAGAGCGGCCCGGATGCAGCTTCCACAGGATGGGACGTGCGCCCAGGCGGGCGCGGATCGCGTCGAGCGCGGCAGCCCACAGGTCGGCAACGCGATCGGCCTCCGTCGCCCAGGCGTCGCCGTCCAGGCGTTCGTAGTCGTAGCTGCGCGACGGCAGGGCAACGATGGCGCCCGCCTCTCCACCCGCCGGGATGGCAAGGGCGCAAACGGCCTGCCCCGCGGCGGTCGCGGGATGCTCGATCAGATGGATCGCGGCGGCGTCGTCCGTTTCCTCCAGCAGGGCCTGCCGGTCGGCCTCGCCGTAGCAGAGGAAGGCGTCGACAAGGCCAGCCGTAGTGCGGCTGACGATCCGGCCCGCCGTCTCGTGCAGGGTCGGCGCCAGGGGGCGCCCGGTCAGCAGCAGCGGCAGGACGGCATGGTCGAGGTGGTAGCGCACCGCACCGCGAACCCGGTACAGCGCCCGGGCCAGGCCCGGTGGCGCCAGCGGCAGCCGGCGGCCCAGGCTGATGATGTGGGACTCGTTGACCTCGCGCAGGACGCGTTCGACGGGGACATGGCGCTGGGCCACGCCGCTGAGATAGACGATCCGCAATGGCGCCGGACGCAGGGCGCCCGCCGCCCGGAACAGCGACTTGTTGAAATGGTACTGGAAGTTGCTCTGGACGACGGCCACCGGGCGCACCCGGGCCAGCAGCCGCGGCGCAGTGCGCGCTGCCCAGCGATGGAGCGCCCAGGATTGCCGGGGCGACGGCATCGCGACCGTCTCGCGGACGCGGCCCTGGTCGAGCAGGGCCCGGATCCCGGGATGGTCCTCTCCCCCCCGTGGGACCAGGAGCACGACGTCGAAGCGTGATCCCAACTCCCAGCAATAGAAGTATGCGCTGGCCAGGAAGAGGTGCAGCGGGTGGGCGTTGAACAGGATCGTGGGCCTGGCGGCGGGCTCCGTCATGTCAGGACGGCGTGGACGTCCGCCACGACGCGGTCGACCTGTGCGTCCGTCAGGCCGACGCCGGACGGCAGGTAGAAACCGCGCCGCGCCAGATGCTCGGCCACGGGGCAGGCTGTGTCGGCGAACAGGCCCATGCGCCGGAAGACCGGCTGTTCATGCATGGGCCAGAAGAAGGGCCGGGTGGCGATGCCGCGCTGGCCCAGGCGTGCCATGGCGGCCTCCGCGTCGTGCGTGCGCCCGCCATCGAGGACCAGCCCATAGACCCAATAGAGGTTCTCCGCCCGCGCCGTCGCAGCCAGCGGCTGCTGCACCCCGGCCAGGCCGGCCAGTCCCTGGCGGTAGCGGTGCCCGATCGCCCGCTTGCGCACGACCGTCTGGTCCAGGCGCTCCACCTGGGCCAGGCCGACTGCTGCCTGGAGGTTCGACATGCGGACGTTCCAGCCCATCGCCTCGTGCACGAAGCGGCGGCGGCTGTCGAAGCACAGGTTGCGCAGGCTGCGGCAGCGCTCGGCCAGGGCCGGATCGTCGGTCAGGACCATGCCGCCTTCGCCTGTGGTCACCAGCTTGTTGGGATAGAAGCTGAACGTGCTGATCGTGCCCAGGCCGCCGCACGGCCGGCCGTCGCAGGTCTGGCCATGGGCCTGGGCCGCGTCCTCGATCACTGCCAGGCCATGGCGCGCGGCCAGGGCCAGCAGGGCCGTCATGTCGACCGGCAGGCCATACATGTGAACCGCCATGATCGCCCGGGTACGCGGCGTTACGGCCGCCGCCGCATGACCGATGTCGAGCGTCCACTCGAGCGGATCGCAGTCGACGACGACCGGCGTGGCCCCGGCATGGAGGACGGCCAGGACACAGGATACGATCGTGAAGCTGGGCAGGATGACCTCGTCCCCCGGCCCCAGGCCAAGTGCCGCCACGGCCACGTCAAGGGCGGCCGAGCCGTTGGCGACGGCGATCCCGTGACGCCGCGCGCAGCCGGCCGCCACCGCTGCCTCGAAGCGCGCCACATAGGGCCCCTCGGACGAGATCCAGCCGCTATCGATGCAGTCGGCCAGGTAGCGGCGTTCGTTGCCGATCAGCAGCGGCGTGTTGACCGGGATCGGGGTATTGGCCTGCGTCATCGGGTCGTGGCGCTCAGGCCCATTTCACCTGGTCGGCGGCGATCCCGGCAAAGCGCTCCTTGTCATGGCTGTCGTCATAGGGGCCCTGCTTGACCTCGAACATCTCGACGGCCTCCAGCACCTCGAAGCCGTGCCCGCCGGCGGCCAGCAGGATGACGTCGCCGGCTGCCAGTTCGCGGCTGCACAGGTAGCGCTGCGTGGTGTCATAGAAGTCGACGCGCAGGCGGCCACGGCGCAGGAACAGCACCTCCTGCGTGTTGTGGACTTCGCGTGTCACCGGCTTGTGGGTATGGGGCTGGATCTGGTGGCCCTGGGGATGCGCGATATAGGCAAGCTGTTGCGACAGTTCGGGCGGCGTGAAGAACGTGACGCCCTGCTGCCGGACCTCGGCGCGCAGAATCAGGGCCAGCAGCATGTCCCCGTGGTCGATCCGTTCGATCATCCTGTCGTGTCCGTGGCGTGCGCAGGGCTGGCCCGCCGGGCCGGGTCGTACCAGGGGTGCATGGGCGTGGTCGGTTCCAGTCGGGTGCAGGGGTGACGGCGGACCCGGATCCGCTGCCGGCATTGCGTCGCGCGCGCCAATGTGCCCCATGCGACGGGCAGAGGAAAGCAGGTCAGGGTGGCTTGGGCAGGCGGCACAGGCAGGGAATCAGGATGATATGCGACAGGAATGAAATCCGCCGATCCTGGGGCCCATGACGACACCTGTTCCCGACTTTCGCCCCGATGTCGAAGGTCTGCGCGGTGTCGCCGTGGCGCTGGTCGTCGTCTACCACTTCTGGATGATGGCATTGCCCGGCGGCTATATCGCCGTTGACGTGTTCTTTGTCATTTCCGGTTTCGTCGTCACCAGGCTGCTGGCGCGCCAGCTGGCGGCGGGCCGGTTCAGCCTGTGGGATTTCTACGAATCACGGGCGCGCCGCCTGGTCCCGGCGATCAGCGTGATGTCGATCGTCGTGGCATTGGCGGGCACGCTGATCCTGCTGCCGCGCGATCTGGAGGGGCTGGGCGCCGTGGTCGCCAGCCTGAGCGTGTTCGCCTCGAACCTCTATCTGGACCGGGTCACCGAGTACTTCACCGACGTCGGCTCGTTCCTGATCCACACCTGGTCGATCTCGGTCGAGGTGCAGTTCTACCTGGTCTATCCCCTCGTCATGCTGGCGATCCGCAAGCGGCCGCTGGCCTGGCTGGTGGTGGGAACGCTTGCCTCGTTCGCGATCTCGGCCTGGTGGTCGGTGGCCTATCCGGGGGCCGCCTATTTCCAGGCGCCGTCGCGGGCCTGGGCCTTTGGACTGGGCGGCATCCTGGCCATGCTGCCGCCCGGGCCGGCCCGGGCGCGCTGGATCCAGGAGGGAGCGGGGCTTGCCGGGCTGGGCCTGATCGTCCTGGCGTCGCTGACCTATGACCACGCGGTGACCTATCCGGGCTTTGCCGCCCTGGTGCCATGCCTTGCGGCGGCACTGGTGATTTGGTCGGGCCAGGCGTCGGCGACACTTGGCCGTCGGCTGCTGAGCCTGGGGCCGGTGCGGTTCCTGGGCCGCATCTCGTATTCGCTGTACCTGTGGCACCTGCCGATCTGGTTCCTGTGGCGCTACTGGAGCCCGTGGCCGCTGGATGCGCCGACCTCGCTGGCGGTGGTGGCGGTGTGCCTGGCCGTCGCCACGCTGTCCTGGCGCCTGGTCGAGGAACCGTTCCGGCGCCGGCGGGCGCTGCCCGGGCGCCGCGCCCTTGCGCCGTCCGCTGTGGCCGTGCTGGCGGCCCAGGGCGCCCTGGGCCTTGCGCTGATGCTGTCCGGCGGCTGGCCGCAGCGCCTGCCCCCGGCCGCGCGCGAGGTCGCGGCCTTTGCCACGTCGCGCTTCGCGGGCACCCCGGAGTGCGGCAATTCCGGTGCCGACTATGACCGGCGCGCGCGGACGAACAGCTATTGCCGGCTGGGCGACACGACGCGGCCGGCCACCTGGGCGCTGTGGGGGGACAGCCACGCGATCGCTCTGGCGCCCGCCCTGTCGCAGGCCCTGGCGGAGCGGGGCCACGGCCTGCTGTTCGGGACGCTGCCGGGCTGTCCGCCGGCGCTTGACCTGGACACCACGGGCATCCGCTGGGGACTGTGCCCCAGGCACAATGCGCAGGTGCTGGCGCAGGTGCTGGCCACGCCGTCCATTCGCCATGTCGTCCTGGTGGGATACTACGCGCACTATTTCGGCGCGACGTCGTTCCAGCCACCGGACGAGGCCGACCCACGGCGCGCGGTCCGCCTGCGCGTGCCGGGCGGCCCTGTCCTGGACGATGCGGCGGGCGCCGCGGTCCTGGCTGCCGGCCTGCAGAAGGCCGTGGCGGCGCTGACGGCGGCGGGCAAGGTCGTCCATCTCTATGATCCGGTGCCGACAGGCGGCCACAACATCCCGCGCCGCGCAGCACTGGCGCTCTGGCAGCAGGGCCGGGTCGAGGCGCCGGCCATGACGCTGGAGCACTACCGGTCCTATAACCGCGCGGTCCTGGCCGTCCTGGACGGGATCACGGCGCGGCCGCCGGGGCGCCTGGTGCGGATCAGGCCGGTGGAGGCGATGTGCCGGGGGGAGACCTGTGCCACGCTGGATGGTGCCGTGCCGCTGTACCGGGACAACAACCATGTCAGCGTGCCCGGCTCGCGCTTGCCGGTCAGTCTCCTGCTGCCGTACATCGACGGGACGCCGCCGGACGGGCCGGACTGAGCGGGGCCGGGGATCGCATGCAAAGGCTGCGCAGCGCCATACGGGAACAGCTGGAGCATTGGCGGGCACGCTCTGTCCTGCCCCGCCCGGTCGATCATGCCGACCTGTTCCTGGTCGATTTCCCCCGCTCTGGCGTGACCTTCCTGTCCTACCTGCTGGCCAATGCGCTGCTGCTGCGGGCGGGGGACGAACGGCGGGCGACGTTCTTCAACGTCGAGGACTTCGTCCCCGACATCCACACCCGGACCCGACTGGGGCCGCCAGCGCTGGCGGGCCTGGGCCACCGCCTGTTGAAGAGCCACGCGACCTTCACGCCGGCTTACAAGAAGCTGATCTACCTGGTGCGGGACCCCCGCCACGTCCTGCCGTCGTACCATGTGTTCCTGACCCAGCTGGGCCAGTTCGCCGGCCCGATCGAGGCACTGGTCGAGGATCGCCGCTTCGGCATCGATGCCTGGTGCGCGCATGTCGAGGGCTGGCTGGACCGGACGCCGCCGTCGGTCGCCATGATGCTGCTGCGCTATGAGGACCTGGCCGCCGACCCGGCCGGGGAACTGGGCCATTGCCTGCGCGCCCTGGGCTGGGCGCCGGATGCGGCCCTGCTGGCGGCGGCGGCCGAGCGCTGCACCCTGGCCGCCATGCGGGCGGATGAGGCGGCCTTCAACGCGCGCCACCCCGCGACGGGCGGCTTGGCCTTTGTCCGGCCGGCCACGGCCGGGCCGGCGCCGGACGGTGCGACGACGGCGCGCGTGACGCTGCCGCCTGCCGTTGCCCGGCAGGTCGTCGCGCGCGCCGGGCCGCTGCTGCGGCGCCTGGGCTATTCCACGGATTGAGGGATGGCCGAACCGCCCCGCGTGGGCCGCCAGCTTGTCTTCGGGATCCTGGTCCAGGCGCTGTTCTATGCGCGGGGCCTGATCGTCATGCCGATCATCATCAAGCTGGCGGGCGAGGCGGTCTATGGTGCCTATGTCCTGCTGGGGGCGATGCTGACCCTGCTGCTTGGGATCTCGGGCTTCGGCACGCGCTACGGCTATTGGCGCAACCTGCCGGCGGCCCATGGCATGGCCGAGCGGTCCGCGCTGATGATGCCGCAATTGTGGTTCCAGGCGGGCACCATCACCCTGTTCTGCGGCGCGCTGATCGCGGTCATGCCAGCCCTGGGCGCGGCCCTGCTGGGCCCGGGGCTTGCCGTGTCGCCGGCCTGGATCGCGGCATGGCTGGTGGCGCTGTTCCTGCTGGCCCAGGGCACCGACTATTTCCGCTACACGCTCCGCCTGGGCGTGTTCAACGCGGCGACGCTGGGCCACGTGGTGCTCTATACCGCCGCGGTTGCCGGTGCCGCGATCCTTGGCGTGCCCCTGTCGCTGGACCTTGTGGTGGCGTTGCAGGTGGTGGCGCTGCTGCTGGTCGCCGTGCCCGTGCTTGGCGCCGCGCTGCGCGAGACGGGATTGTCCCGCCCGCGACAGAGGATCGGCGACTTCGTGCGCCAGGCGCGGACGGGCTTTCCCCTGGTCCTGGAATTCGTGGCCGATCTGGTCCTGGCCGCAGGCGACCGTTACCTGATCGCGCTGTTCCTGTCGGTTGCCGCCGTGGGCCAGTACCAGCCCGCGTACCAGCTGGCGATCCTGCTGTGCTTCCTGCCCAAGTATTTCGGCATCGTGCTGCCGCCTGCCCTGTCGCGGCTGGTCGATGCCGGCGACCAGGCCGGGGCATCGCGCCTGTTCGACCGGTTCATGCACCTGTTCCTGATCGTGGCGATCCCATTCGTCGCCGGCTGCACGATGGTCGGCCCCAGCCTGGTCGCGCTGCTGGCCACGCCCGCCGCGGCGGAGGCCAGCCGCCTGGTCATGCCGCTGGTCTCCCTGGCGGCCGTTCCCTATGGCATCATGATCCTGGTCAGCTATGCCGCCTTCGTCCTGGGGCGGACACGGCAGGTTCTGGAGGCGAACCTGATCGCGATCGGGGTCAGCCTGGGCCTGTGCGCGCTGCTGCTGCCGCACTATCCGGGCCTGGTCGTGCCGGCGGCGACGACCCTGGTGGGCTATGCCCTGGCCGGGGCCTATGCGGTCCGCTTCGCCCGGGCGCACTGGCCGGTGCACTGGCGATACGGCCTGGTGGCCCGCGCGCTGGCCGCGGCGGGGATCATGGCACTGGGCCTGGCGCTGCTGGGCTTTCCGGTCGCCGCCCCGGCGACGCTGCCGGCCGGAATCGTCCTGCTGGCCGTGCCCCTGGCGGCGGGCCTCTATTTCGCCGTGCTGGCGCTGCTGGGCGGCCTGGACCGCAGCCTGTTCCTGGACCTGATGTCAGGAGGCGCGCGCGGGCCATAGGCGCCGCTTCCAGGCAAAGTCGTCGAAGACCTGCTGGAACTCGCGGGCATAGGCGTCCCCGTCAAGGCCAGCCGCCAGCTCCCGCCCGGCCTGGCGCAACTGCGTGGCGCAGGCCGGGTCCGTCACGATCCTGTGCATGTGTTCGGCCAGCGACGCCGGATCGGCCAGGTCGCAATAGAGGGCGGCCGGCCCCATCTGCGCCCGGAAGGACGCCGTGTCGGCATAGATGACGGGGCAGCCCAGCAGGGCAGCCTCCAGCGGAGGCAGGTTGGTCGGCCCGAAATAGGTCGGCATGACCAGCATCGTCGCGCATTCATAGAGCGCCGGCATGGCCTCGTCCGCGACAAAGCCCAGGATGTGCACCCGATCGGCGATGCCCAGGGCACGGGCGCGATCCTCGACATGCGCAAAGCCCGCTGCCGCGCCGCCGCTGAGGACGATGTCCAGGCGCACGCCGTGCCGTCGTTCCAGCAGGGCCACCGCCTCCAGCAGATAGACGTGGTTCTTGTGTGGCCAGGGATTGGCTGGATAGAAGGCGAATGCGTCCGGCAGGCCGTACCGCGCGCGGACCTGTGCCGCGGTCACGCTGCCCTGGCCCGCGGCGTGCCGGCGCGTCGCCAGCGCCGGCAGGAAGGGCACGACGCGGATGCGGCCGGGATCGACGGCGTAGGTGGCGGCGATCTGCGCCGCGCCGCCGGGGGCGTTGGCGATGACGGCGATGGCCTTGGGCAGGATCGCGTTCAGCACCTGCTCGCGCCGTTCGAACTCGCGGCTGCCTGCGACTTCCGGGAATTCCGGGTGGTCGCGGTGGCACAGGTCCCAGACGGTCACGACGAAGGGATGCTCGGCCAGGCGCAGCGCGGTCGTCGACGCCAGGTTGAACACGGCCAGGTCGACGCCCAGCGCCGCCAGCCGGCGGTCCAGCCCGCGCCCCAGTCCGCGCAGGCCCAGGCGGCGCAGGCCGGCCAGGACCCGCTCGGCCTGTGGCAGCAGGGCTGGCAGCACCTCCAGCAACCGCGCCACGGGACCGTCGGGATAGAGATGGGTCGCGATGCCGTGCCGCGCGAAGGCCTGGGCGATGTCGCCGCGCGGCGCCAGGACCATCACCTCGTGCCCTTTCAGTCCCTCCGCCAGGGCGACTACGGTCGACAGCGTCTGCTGGAAGCCGCCGCCGGCGGTTGCCGGCTGCTCGACGAAGATCGCGACGCGCATGGCCTCAGCGTGCCTGGGCCAGCAGGCAGACGCTGAAGCTGGCGCGGTCCGGGACGTTGCCCGTCAGCCACTCCACGCAGCGC
Source organism: Zavarzinia sp. CC-PAN008 (assembly GCF_051903925.1). GTDB lineage: Bacteria > Pseudomonadota > Alphaproteobacteria > Zavarziniales > Zavarziniaceae. Next base: position 566,027 of record NZ_CP173678.1, on the reverse strand, counting down.
AGCACGCGGAAGCCGGCGTCGTCCAGCAGGGGGGCCAGCCGTGCGGGATAGAGGTAGCGCAGGCGGTGCACCTCGCTGCTGGTGGTCTCAAGCCCGGAGTTCTTGTCGCGGATCGTCAGGTGGTAGTGCACGTCGACGCGGTCCTGCGCCGGCTGCCAGACTGGCCGCGTCTGGCGCCGGATGTGGATGTCCTCGTCCTCCACCACCTTGTCGCGGTCCTGCGGCCCATCCTGGTCGATTGCGGGGCCGTGCCAGAAGTCGAAGGCGAAGGGCGCCCCGGCCCGCAGGTGCCGCCGTACCCCGCGAAAGCCATCGCGCAGGTCGTCGTCCGAGGTGAGGTAGCTGAAGACATGGAACAGCGACAGGGCGGCATCGAAGCGGACGCCCAGGTCGACGCTGCGGATATCGCCCTGGGCCAGCTTGATGCGGCCGCCGCCGGCGCAAGGTGCCGCGGCCACGCGCGCCCGGCCTTCGGCGATCATCCCCAGCGACTGGTCGATCCCAGTGACGTCGTGGCCGGCCTGGGCCAGGTGAAGGGCATGGCGCGCGGTGCCGCAGCCGATGTCCAGGACATGCCGCATGGTGGCGCCAGCCGGGACGGCCGATCGCAGCAGGTCGAGGGCGAAGGCGGCGTCGGCGGCATAGGCCTTGTCCGCATAGAGCCGGTCATAGATCCGCGCGTAGTCCCCGCCAAATGCCATGGGCCGCCTCAGCCCCGCGACTGGGAAAAGAAGTCGTCGGGGAGTTGCCGCAGGATCTCTTCCGCCAGGAGGTCGGCGCCGGCCGCGCTGAAATGGCTGCCGCTGTCGATGAGGTAGCGCATGCCATCCGCGTCGAACAGGGCCGAGAGATCGATCACGCCCGGGATTGCGTCCGCAGCCAGGCGTGCACGGATCGCGCGGATCAGGGTGTCCAGCGACTGCGCGACCGCTGGCGGCACCTTGGTTCGCAGGGCCGCCACGTCCGCGTCGGTGCCGAAGACGGTGGGCGGGACCACGACGACGAAGTGGGGAGTGCGCGTCCGGCCATAGGCCAGTGCCGAGCGCAGCTCGTAGAGCGAGCGCTCGACCAGGGCGGCCTGGACCTCGGGATCGCGGCACGGCGTGTCGGAAGGCGGGGACAGGCGGCGCAGCAATCGGGCCGGCACGGTGACCAGGGCGGGCTGGTGCTCGCCAGCCCGCTCGGCCACCGGCTCCGCCCCGCCGAAGCTTGGCCAGCAGGCCAGGAAGACGTCGATATAGCCGAACACCAGGATGCCGAAGTCAGGCGCGTCGAGCGCCGCCTCGACCCGCGCCCAGTTCGCCATGCTCTCGGGCGTGGTGCGCGCCGGGCCCGCCAGGCTTGCCACGGTGACGTCCGTACGCCGGCGTTCCAGGGCCGCGGCCAGGGTCGCATCGTCTGCGACATGGAAGCCGAAGGTGGGGGAGGAGCCCAGCAGCACGCCATGCGGGCCGTTGCGCGGCGGATTGCCGGTGGCCCGGCGACCCAGCGCATCAACATTGAGGCCAGGTGCCGCGATCGGCTCCACCAGCTTGCCCAGGCCCGGCACTTCGCGGAAGCGGTAGTCGTCCCACCCGGCGGGCCGGTCGGCGCGGGCACGATCCGGGCCCTGAAGCGCTTCGAGGGCAGGCAGGACCACGGCCCGCGCGGCGGGATAGCCCAGGTCGACGAAGCCATCGAGCAGCATCAGCACGACGAGCGCCTGCGCCGCCAGCAGGGTGAAGCGGCGCAGCGCCCCATGGCGCGGCGGCTGTGGGGGCGCGGCCTGCCCGTCCAGGTCAGTCAGGGGGAATCTCCTGCGCGTAGTCGTGCAAAAGGGCGGGATCCTGCCGGTCCTTCGCTAGCACGCAATTGCCGACGACCAGCAGGTCCAGCCCGGTGCCCATGAAGCAGCGAAAGGCATCGTCGGGCGTCTGCACGATGGGCTCGCCGCGCACGTTGAAGCTGGTATTGGCCAGGACGGGGCAGCCCGTCTGCTCCCTGAACGCGGACAGCAGGGCGTGGAAGCGGGGATTGGCGTCCTGGCTCACCGTCTGGACCCGCGCGGAATGGTCGACATGCGTGACTGCTGGAATGGTCGAGCGGGGCAGTGCCAGGCCGTTCGCCAGGTCTGCCGGGGCGTCGCCGCCGGCCACGCGGCGGGCCTGGGCCACCGGTGCCGTGACCAGCATGAAGGGCGATTCGCAGGCCAGGTCGAACCAGCCTTGCGCCTCCTCCACCAGGACGGCCGGGGCGAAGGGGCGGAAGCTTTCGCGGAACTTGATCTTCAGGTTCAGCCGGCGCTGCATCGTGGGATCGCGCGGATCGGCCAGGATGGAGCGGTTGCCAAGGGCGCGCGGCCCGAACTCGCCGCGCCCCTGGAACCAGCCGACCGCCTGGCCCTGGGCCAGCGCCTGCGCCGTGTCGCGCATCAGGTCGTCGTCCCCCAGGACCCGGTAGCGTGCCCCCGCGGCATCCAGCGCCGCCGCGACCTCGGCCTGCGAGTATTCGGGGCCCAAGGCTGCGTGCGTCATCGCCTGGCCCGCGGGATCCGCGCGCGCGCCGCCAAGCGCCAAGTGCCAATAGGCAAGGGCGGCACCCAAGGCACCGCCCGCATCGCCTGCGGCGGGCTGGATCCAGATGTTGTCGAACACCCCGTCCCGCACAAGCCGGCCATTGGCGACGCAATTGAGTGCGACCCCACCGGCCAGGCACAGGTTCCGTTGCCCCGTTCGGCGGGCAAGGTCCCGCGCCATGCGCGTCACCGCCAGTTCGGTAACCTGCTGGATCGAGGCGGCCATGTCGGCATGGACCTGGGCGAAGGGGCTTTCGGGCACGCGGCGGGCCTGGCCGAACAGCGCGTCGAACCGCGCATTCGTCATCGTGAGGCCGGTGCAGTAGTTGAAATACGACTGGTCCAGGCGGAAGGACCCATCCTCCCGCAGGTCGATCAGGTGATCGAGGATGGTCTGGGCGAAGCGCGGGCGGCCATAGGGGGCCAGGCCCATCAGCTTGTACTCGCCCGAATTCACCTTGAACCCGGCATGGTAGGTGAAGGCCGCATAGAGCAGACCCAGCGAGTGCGGGAAGCGCAGTTCCCGGTCGATGCGCAGGTCGCCGCCCGACCCCATGCCGGCCGAGGTGGTCGCCCATTCGCCCACCCCGTCCATCGTCAGCACGGCCGCCTGCGCGAAGGGGGAGGGATAGAAGGCCGACGCCGCGTGGCTGAGGTGATGGTTGCTGAAGCGCAGCCGGGCCGGGTCGCCCAGGTCGGCCTCGATCCGGCCGAGCGCCTTGGCCAACAGGTCGCGCTGGAACAGCTTTTCCCGCCCCCAGACCGGCATTGCCTCGCGAAACGAGCGAAAGCCGCGCGGCGCGAAGCTGAGATAGGTGTCGAGCAGGCGCTCGAACTTCAGGAACGGCTTCTCGTAGAAGACGACGTGGTCGACGCTGGCGCCACGCTGCCGCGCCTCCCCCAGCAGGTAGCGGATGGCGTGTTCCGGAAAGCGCGCATCCTGCTTCACCCGGGTGAAGCGCTCCTCCTGCGCCGCCGCGATCACCCGGCCGTCGATCACCAGTGCCGCCGCGCTGTCGTGGTACAGCGCCGAGATGCCCAGAATGCCGGTCATCGCGCCCCGCCCGTTCCGCCCGCCCGCCCGCGGCTCAGTACGGCTTCTCGAAGTCGGGCCGGTGGCCTGCGGGATCGCAGTCCAGCCAGTAGGACGTGCCGGCGGGCCGGCGTTTCAGCCGCAGGCGGTCGCCCCCGCTGGCCCGCGACAGCATCGCCAGCGGCGTCAGCACCGTGAAAAAAAGGGTACCGAGAATAATTAGACTCGTCACTTTGTGAAGTGCAGCGCCGAAGCGCAGCCACATGGCAGTGGCCGGCGCCAGCCAGGCCGGACGGACCCAGCCGATGGCCAGCAGGCCCACGCCCAGGGCAATCACCCATAGACGTGGAGGGCCATTGTAAATCAACGGATACGTGCCGATCAGTCCGCAGATGACGGCCATCACGACCCCGAAGGCACGCGGCGACGCCGGCGGCGGCGGCGGGGCCAATGTCTTGTCATCCCGGACCATCCCCGGCCTCTAACACACTTGACGCGTACCCGGAAGAAGCGGAGTCTCAACCGACTACGCCTGTCGATATCTGGGGGGCGCGCCAGTCGGCCGGCTGGCGTGGGGAGCACGCATGTCATTCTTCAGGGATCTGTTCGGCTTTCTGTTCGCGAAGCGCTCGCGGTTGATCTTCATCCCCTTCCTGCTGCTGTTCCTGCTGTTCATCGGCCTGCTGGTCGTGTCGCAGGGGACGGCCTGGGCGCCGCTTGTCTACGCCGTATTCTGATCGCGACCACCGTGAAGAGGTCTCATCCCGTCCGCAGGGCGGCTGAAACGGTCGGTCTGCTCCTGGCCGGCGTTGTGCTGGCCGTGCTTGCGGGCGAGGCGCTGGTGCGGCTGGCGACGATGAACCAGGGCAACTACGTGGTCGAGATGTGGCGCTACGCCACGCTGCTCAAGCGGCCGAGCGACGATCCGGCGATCGGCCACGAGCACGTTCCCGGCAGCCACGCGCAACTGCAGAACGTCGAGGTGGCGATCAACAGCCTGGGCCTGCGCGGACCCGAGCCAAAGACGGACGCACGGCGGCGGATCGCGATCATCGGCGATTCGCTGGCGCTGGGCTGGGGCGTTCCCGACGCAGAATCGCTGCGTGGCCAGCTTCAGGCCGCCCTTCCGGCGGATGTCGACGTCATCAATGACGGCGTCGGCAACATGAACCTGTCCCAGATCGCGGCCCACTGGGCGCGCACCAATGCCCGCCTGCCGGTCGACACGGTGATCCTGGTCGGCTCGATCCGGGCCCCCGTGATCCAGCCGGAGCCGACACGCAATCCGATCCTGCGCAACAGCGCGCTGAGCGCCGTCCTGGTCACCTACTTGTCGACGCTGACCAGCGGCGCCACCGGGCGCGAGGACATGGTCGCCAGGGTGCGCACGGAATGGACGTCCGGCCCCGGAGCTGCCGCCATGCACGAGGCCTTTGCCCAGATCGCGGCCCAGGCCCAGGCGCATGGCCAGAAGGTGATCCTGGCCTCCGTGCCGGAGATGCACGACCTGGACGACTATGCGTTCGGCTTTGCCACCGAGATCCAGCGCGCGGAGGCGGCGACCTTTGGCTGGTCGTTCATCGACCTGCGACCCGCCCTGCTGGGCAAGCCGGCCACGGCCTATTGGGTGACCGAGCAGGACCTGCACCTGAATGCGGACGCAACGGCGCGGATCGCGCGCGCGCTGCTGCCGCTGGTCGGCTCCTGAACTCCTGGGCTTGGCGCCTGCCGGGCGCCGCCGCGGCCTGAGCCATGCTTTTCCAGCTTCCCAGCTTCCTGATCTTCTTCGTGGTCTTTGCCGCGGGCCTGCTGGTCATGCCGCGCGCCCTGCGCCTGAACTATGTCCTGCTGGCCAGCCTGTTCTTCTATGCGTGGTGGTATCCGCCCTTCCTGGCGGTGCTGCTGGGCCTGATCCTGCTGGGCTGGGCGGGCAGCCACCTGGTGGCGCGCGACCGCGGCTGGCTGGCCCTGTGCGTGGTGGCGGGCCTGACGCCGCTGCTCGTCTTCAAGTACACGGACTTCATCCTGGCGACCCTGGGCGACCTGACCGGATTGCCGCTGGCGCACCTGGGCTGGCCCCTGCCGCTCGGCATCTCGTTCGTCACCTTCTCGATCGTCTCGATGCTGATCGACGTGGCCAAGCGCCGCGACGTGAAGGCGGCAAGCCTGCGCGACACCGCGCTGTTCGTGTCGTTCTTTCCCCACCTGATCGCCGGCCCGATCCTGCGTCCCGCCCAGCTGTTCCCCCAGTTGCCGAACATCCGCTTCGACTGGGCGGCCTTTGCCCCGCACCTGGCGCTGTTCACCGTGGGCATGCTGAAGAAGGTGATGATCGCCGATCCGATCGCCCCCTTTGTCGACCGCGCGTTCAGCGCCGCCGACACGACCAGCGGATGGGAGGCGGCGGTCGCGACACTGGGCTTCGTGACCCAGATCTATTGCGATTTCAGCGCCTATTCCGACATGGCGATCGCGCTGGCCGGCATGCTGGGCGTGGCCCTGCCGGAGAATTTCCGCTCGCCCTATCGCGCGACCTCGATCACCGAGGTCTGGCAGCGCTGGCACATGACGCTGAGCCTGTGGCTGCGCGACTATCTGTTCCGTCCGCTGCATGCGCGGCTGCAGCATGTGGCGCGCTATCTGTCCATCGTCCTGACCATGGTCCTGTCGGGCCTGTGGCATGGCGCGGCCTGGACCTTCGTCATCTGGGGCCTGGTGCTGGGCTGCATCATGGCGCTGGAGGGCATGACCGGCTATTCGCGGACGGCGCGCATGGCCAAGGGGCCGGCACGCTGGGGCTTCATCGCGCTGGCGCTGGTGGTGTGGACCTTCACCGTGGTGCTGTTCCGGGCGCCCGACCTTGGCGCCGCGATCGACATCTATGCCGGCATGCTGGGCCTGCGCGGCTGGGGCGACTGGCCTGCCGGCGCCACGCAGGTCGTGGTGCTGACGGCGGTCGTGCTGCTCTTCCACCACCTGGACCAGGTGCCGCGCATCCTGGCAGCCGCGGCGCGGGTGCCCGCCGCACTGGCGGTGCCCGTCCTGCTGGCGATCACGATCGCCTGCGCCCTGATCGCGGCGGGGCGGCCGGAAAGCTTCTACTATTTCGACTTCTAGGCGGCCGGGTGCGATAGTCCACGAAACGCGCGTGAACAATGTTCACGGATGCAGAAACGGGAGGATCGCCATGGCCTATGCCGATGCGCGCGTCTGCTACGACGCCGACAGCCACATCATGGAACTGCCGGACTTCCTGTCCGCCTTTGCCGATCCGCACCTGCGCGACCGGCTGCCGCCGATCTCCACCAGCAATGGCGGGCGCAACGCACTGGGCCAGGACGATGTGACCAACGCCAAGGCCCACGCGCCGGAGCACGTCTCGGCCCTGCTGGCGCTGGGCGATGGGCTGATCGCGGGGCCCAAGGGGTATCACGCGCTGGGCGCGTTCAACGCCGGCGAGCGGCGCCAGGCGCTGGACATGCTGGGTTTCGCCAAGCAGCTGGTCTTTGCCACGTTCTCGCCCAGCGCCGTGTTCGACGAGGGGCTGGCGCTGGACCTGCGCTATGGCGCGGCGCGGGCGCACAACCGGGCCATGGCCGACTTCTGCGGCGGCGACGGCCGCCTGATGGGCGTCGCCATGGTGCCGCTGGACGAGCCGTCCCTGGCGCTGGCCGAGCTTGAGCACGCGCGCGACCTGGGCCTGAAGGCGGTGTGGGTGCCGCATCGTCCCTGCGGCGGCCGGTCGCCCGGGCACAACGACCTGGACCCGGTCTGGGCCGCGATGGCGGAAGCGGGCCTGCCCTTCGTCCTGCATGTCGGCGGCACGGGCCTGCAGATTCCCGCACCCTGGATGAACACCGGGCGGCCAGTGCCGGAAGACTGGCTGGGTGGTGGGGAGAACGTGCGGGGCAAGGACATGATCGCCCTGCACCACGGGGCGGAGACCTTCATCGGGACCATGGTCCTGGACGGCGTCCTGGAGCGTCACCCGCATCTGCGGGGTGCCGTCGTCGAACTGGGCGCCGGCTACGTGCCTGCGCTGTTGCGGCGGCTGGACTGGACGGCGCAGATCTGGCGCAAGTCCGAGGCCGACCTGAAGGCGCTGAGCGCGCCGCCGTCGCAGCAGATCATCGGCCGGATCGGCTTCACCCCCTATCCGTACGAGGATGTCGGCGCCCTGATCCGCGAGTCGGACGCCCGGCTCTACCTGTTCTCCAGCGATTATCCCCATATCGAGGGCGGGCGCGCCCCGCTGCAACGCTTCGAGCAGTTGCTGGGCGATGCCGGATCGGACGCCCGCGACCGCTTCTATGCCCGCAACTTCGCGGACCTGTTCGCGCTCTGAGAACCCTCCCCTGCGCGGCACGCGTGGGGGAGGGCAGGGTGGGGGCGCGATCCCACGGCCTCAGCCATTGCGACCGTCTGAGACGTGCGCACTGCCCCCACCCCTGCCCTCCCCCATCGCAGGCGACGGGGGAGGGAGAGGCCCGCTCAGCCCGGCAGCTGGTTGTAGGGGATGTCCTTGTCCACGCGGATGTCGCCGGGCAGGCCCAGGACGCGTTCGGCCAGGATGTTGCGCATGATCTCGTCCGTGCCGCCGGCGATGCGCATGGCGACCGACCACATCCAGCCATAGTGGACGCTGTCGAGCGCTATGCCGTCATCCGCCGTCTGGATCGCGTCGTGGCCCAGCAGGTCCATCAGGAAATAGGCGACCTGCTGCCCCTGGGGGGCCGCGATCATCTTGCCGATCGAGAATTCCGGCCCCGGCTGCTGCCCCTTGCTGAGTGCGGTCAGCGCCCGGAAGTTGTTCAGCTTCAGCCCCTGGTTGTTGAGCCACCAGTCGGCGACGCGCTGGCGCACCCGGCCGTCCTGGAGCGCCGGGTTGCCGTCGAGCTCCGTCGTGCGGGCCAGGCGCAGCGCGTCCATCGCGTCCGGCAGGCCGCCGCCGGAGCCGATCGACTGCCGCTCGAACATCAGCGTCGCCAGCACGACCTTCCAGCCGCCGTTGATCGCCCCCAGCCGCTGCGTGTCGGGGATGCGCACGTCGGTGAAGAAGACCTCGTTGAACTCGGAATGGCCGCTTGCCTGCTTGATCGGGCGGACCTCGACGCCGGGCGCCTTCATGTCCAGCCAGAAAAAGGTCAGGCCTTCGTGCTTGGGCTTGGTCGGGTCGGTGCGGGTGACGATGATGCCGTAGTCGGAATAGTGGGCACCCGTCGTCCACACCTTCTGCCCGTTCAGGATCCAGTCGTCGCCGTCGCGCACCGCGCGGGTGCGGATGCCGGCCACGTCAGAGCCGGCGACGGGTTCGGAGAAGAGCTGGCACCAGATCTCCTCCCCCCGCAGCGCCGGCTTCACATAGCGCTCGATATGGTCCTGCCGGCCAAAGGTGCGCAGCACGGGGATGCACATCCCCAGGCCGATGCCGAAGAAGCCGCCGGGCACGTCGTAGCGCGCCTCCTCCTGGCCATAGATCACCGACTGGATCGGCTTTCCGGCCTGGCCATAGTGCTCCTTGGGCCAGGTGATGGCGGCATAGCCCGCCTCGAACTTCTTGGCCTGCCAGGCGCGGCCCTCGGCCAGGCGCTCGGCCTCGCTCTGCTTGCGGCGGCGCTCGGCCGTGTCCTTGCCCTTCTTCGTGGCGTTGGCGTCCAGCCAGGTGCGGACCTGGGCGCGGTAGGCGGCCTCTTCCGGCGTATCGTCGAAGTCCATGGAATAGCCTCCCTTACGCGACGTTGCGCTGTTCGAGCTGGGTGACGAGGCGGTCCTTCCACTCATGGACCGTGCCGAGCGACAGCGCCGTCAGGCGCGCCCGGCGATAGAACAGGTGGGCATCATGCTCCCAGGTGAAGCCGATGCCACCATGCGTCTGGGTCATTTCCTGCGCCGCATGGCTGAACGCGTCGGTCGCGGCACTGCGCGCCGCGGCCGCGGCCAGGGGCAGGTCGACCGCGTCGGTCGACAGCGCCCATGCGCCATAGAAGCAGTGCGAGCGGGCCAGCACGTTCTTGGCATAGATCTCGACCAGCTTGTGCTTGATCGCCTGGTACGAGCCGATCAGCCGGCCAAAGGCATAGCGCGTCATCGCATAGTCGCGCCCGATCTCCAGCGCCCGGTCGGCGCCGCCCACCTGCTCGAAGGCCAGCAGGATCGCCGCCCGGTCGGTCAGACGCTTGTGCAATGCCCAGCCATCGCCGCGCGTGCCCACAACCTGCGCCGGCGCGCCGTCGAAGGTCAGCGTCGCGTGGTCGCGCGTCGGGTCCAGCGTGGCGATGGTCTTGCGCGCCACCCCCTTGGCCGACAGGTCGACCAGGACCAGCGTGACGCCATCGCCAACCGCCCCGGCCCCGGAATCCTTGGCCAGCACCAGGGCGATGCCCGCCGTGCTGCCGTCCGCCACCGGGCTTTTTGTGCCGGAGATCGTGGTCCCGTTGAACGTGGTGCCCAGGCGCTCCGGCCGCAGCGCCGTCTTGGGCTCCGTCGCGGCATAGGTGCCGATGACGCTGCCGTCCGCCAGCTTGGGCAGCCAGGCCGACTTCTGCTCAGCCGTCCCCGCCTGCAGCAGCGCCTCCGCCGCCTGGTAGATGGAGGACGCCATGGGCACCGGCGCCAGCGCCCGGCCCAGCTCCTCCGCGATCAGGCACAGTTCCAGGTAGCCCAGGCCCGTCCCGCCATATTCCTCCGGGATCGCAACGCCGATGGCGCCGAGCTCGGCCAGCTGCTGCCACACCGCCTTGGAATAGGGCTCCGGCCCCTCCAGGATGCGCCGCACCTCGCTCGTGGGGCAGCGTTCGTCCAGCATGCGCCGCACCTGGTCGCGCAGCAGCTTCTGGTCATCCGAGAAATCGAAGTTCACGCGTGCTCCCTCCCGACGGTTCTTCCCGACCGGTCGGTAACATGGCGGGGGCGCGGGGGAGGGTCAAGGGGGGAGAAGGGCCGGAGACATTGTCAGCCTGGCCTTCGACATGAATACTGGGAACAATCAGGAAATCAGTTCTAGAGGCGTAATCAGTCGAAAGCGCCGGCTGAGTTTGAAACTTCCTCTATCAACTCCTCCCATGGCCATTTCACTGTAGCATAACGCCTGTATAGTAAGAGTTGGCGATCCACAACACTTACCCGTTCTTCTTGTGGATCGTATGCGAGAACTAGACCTCTCCCTTCAGAATCAACTTGAAGGTTCTGAAACTGCTTCAGCGCCACTTTAAGATTTCCGAGTTGAATGCGGGGCTGCCTCCGATGGGCGATCTGATGTATCTCCTTAGCTGACAAACCATCTGATAGCTTTTGGTCGTCGGCATCCATTATGACTGCCATCGCATGAGCGTAGATTCCCGTGGCGTTCGCCCTCGTTCTAATGCCGTCTGAAACACGCTTGGCAAATGAGATATACAACTGATTGAGTTGGTCGGCCACATGCATTGCGGCGTCCTCAACTTTGTCTTGAGCGGAGAGTGACGTCACACTCCCGTCGCGTGGGACGCTCGAAATGTCAATCTCGTCGTCAAGAAGTCTCAAGGCCAGAGTCTGGAGCAGCCCTACACTTCCATATGAAATGTCGGCAATTTTTCTGACTATTGTATCTGAGGGCTCTATTCGGAGATGTGCGCAGCCTTTCCGGAACACATCTTGCAACTCCAGAGATGTCCAGGTCACAGACAACTCTTCGATTCGATCGGAAAGATCGGGATTAAGCGTAATCAGCATATTTTCACTTATCCAGACGCCAACTACGACAACAAATACATTAAAATCCCAGAGTGTTTTCAAATCAAAAGCAAATTTTTTCTGTTCATCAACAGGAAGGTAATGGAAGTCTTCTACTACAAGTGTGCGTTCTGAAGCTATTATTACGCTAGATATGAACTCCAGGTCGTCAAGATTCTTTCCTATTGGACTAAAGGTCTGCTGGCCGTGAAAATTTGTTCCAAGCTGAAGTTCCCCAGACGCTTTTGCGAGTATTTTGTAGCCAACTTCGCCGGTGGCCATCAATTGGACGTGGTATCCTGTGGCTACATTGCTCTCGGTCTTCACACTGATTCCTAAGTTTGATAGAACATCCCTATATATATCTGCTACTTTATAATTAATGCGGCATTGCACTACAATTGGATTTTCTAAAGTCCTTTGCCGTAGCCACGACTTGCCAGATTTTGAGGCTCCCCGAATTGCCACATGAGTTTGCTTTCTTGAGATCAGCTTCCTCAGGGATTTGTCAAGAGAGCCTCTGTCTACATAAGAAAGGTCATTTACTTTGGGGCGGACGCCAAAAACAGTATGGATATTGAAATCGGGTGTCATTCTGTTCTGCGTGTTGCCATATCCAGCGCGTGTTCCTATCTCCGACAATATGCGATAGTGCAGGATTGGCGCAACGTAGTTGTACCGTGTGATGCCGGTCCGGCGTCGTCGCCGCCCCGTCAGTCGGGGCCCTGGTCCTGGTCAGCGGAGGGTCGAAGCGGACGCTGGCGGCGTAGCCCCACCCACGCATTCACAGTGGCCGGCCCCTTGTCCGAAATGACCCGCTGCGGACAATCACCGTCATGGCGACCGGCAAAAAACAGGCCGCGGGCCTAAGCAAGTTCTTGAGCCTGGTGCTGCGGCATAAGCCGGAGGAGATCGGGCTTGTGCTCGATGCGCAGGGGTGGGCGAGCGTTGACGACCTGTTGGAAAAGGCGGCGGCGCACGGCACCGTCTTCACGCGGGACGACCTGGGCCATGTCGTGGCGACCAGCGAGAAGAAGCGGTTTTCGCTGTCGGAGGACGGCCGCCGGATCCGTGCGGCGCAGGGGCATTCGGTCGAGGTCGACCTGGGCCTGGTGCCGGTGGTGCCGCCCGACGTGCTTTATCACGGCACGGCCGGCCGCTTCCTTGAGGCGATCCTGGCGGAGGGCCTGAAGCCCGGCGCGCGGCAATACGTTCACCTGTCGCCCGATGTGCAGACGGCGCGCGCGGTCGGCATGCGGCACGGGTCGCCGGTCATCCTGCGCGTCGCGGCCGGCGCCCTTAACCGGGCGGGCCATCCCTTCTTCCAGGCGGAAAACGGCGTGTGGCTGACCGGGCCCGTGCCTGCTTCATTCCTGGAGCGGGTGGCGTAGCCTTGCGGGCATGCACTTCACCGTCGTCAATTTCGGGAATTCGCTGCTGGTGCGGCCGGGGCTGGGGGAGGCGATCTACCTGCGGCCGGGCGCGTGGGCCGATGGCTCGCCCGGGATCGTGCTGAAGGGGGCGGTGCGGCCGCAGGAGGCGCCGCTGCCGTTCGGCGTCACCCGCCTGCGGCGGCTGGTCCTGCGCAAGACGGCGGGGGCGGGGGAGTTCCTGGTGAATTCCCTGCTGGTGGCGGAGACGCGCGGCACGCAGCCGCCGGAATTGCGCTTGTCCGCCGGCCTGAACCGCAAGATCCACTGCCTGGACCTGAGCCCGGGCGAGCAGTACCTGGTGCAGCACTATGCCTATCTCGCCTCGTTCGGGGCGCGGATCGAGACGCGCTGGTCGGGCGCGCACTGGCCCATCACCCGCTCCACCAGCGTGCTGCGCATCGGCGCGCTGGAGGGTGCTGCGACCGGGCAGCTTGCCCTGACGGGCCTCACCCACCTGGAGGAGAAGGTGCTGGCGCCGGGGGAGGCATGGGCCGTCGACCATGGCCATGTCGTCGCCTTCAACGCCGACCTGAGCGCGCTGTGCACGCCGGTCGATACCAGCCTGGTCGCGGGCCTGCCCTTTGACGACCTGGTCGATGTGGGGTTGGGGGGCGTCGACCGGGCGCCGCTGCGCCAGCGCGTGGGGACCTTCTACCGCTCCGTCCTGACGCGGGAGGGGCCCTGGGTCTACAACTTCTGCAACCGGACGGAGCGGCCGCTGGCGCTCTATATCCAGGCCGACCGCCGCGTGTCGTGGAGCGACCAGCCTGGCCTGCTGGGCGAAAACCTGCCGGGCGGCCGGTTCGTCGGAAAGTACCTGCGCATGCTGCTGAAGCCGTTCGGTCTGTCCTGAGGCGGTGGGGCGTGGATTGGGGCCGTGCTTTGCCCGGTCATTCGCGCAGGCCCATGTTCAGCGTTGCATCGACTTCCTTCGCGACGGCGCTCCGCGCCTGCTCAGGATGACGCCTGTTGCAAGAAGGCCGACCAAATCAACGGCGTCATGCTGAGGCGCGGCGCGAACCGACGCGTCTCGGAGCGTCGGTGATGCCGTCCGCACGCTCCTTGGCGGGCGCGAGCGGGGGCAGAGCCGCCCCAGTTTCACACACATCGAATGTTGAATAAGAAATTCCACTACGACCGCCCGTTCGAGGGGCTTTTCTTATCCCTAGTGATTGGATAGTGTTTGGGACGGAGACGGCGGGAGGCGCGCGATCATGGTCGGAACACTGCTGGACAGCCGGGCCGGGGCGATCCTGATGGTGGGCGTGGTGTTCGCCTTCCTGTTCGGGACACTGGTCATCTGAGCCCCCTGCGGCCCCCGCGATAGGGGGCTGCCCCACCCCGCCGCGCCATGCTAGAAGGCCGCGGCAAAAGGGTGGAGGGTGATTGCGATGAGTGCAGCCACGCGGACGGAACGCGATACGTTTGGCCCCATCGAGGTTCCGGCCGATCGCTACTGGGGCGCGCAGACACAGCGCTCGATCCAGAACTTCAAGATCGGCACCGAGCGCATGCCCGAGCCGCTGATCCGTGGCTTTGCCATCCTGAAGAAGGCCGCGGCCCGGGTGAATTCCGCCCAGGGCGAACTGGACCAGCGCGTGGCCGATGCCATCGTCCAGGCCGCGGACGAGGTGATCGCCGGGACCCATGCGGGCGAGTTCCCGCTGGTCGTCTGGCAGACCGGCTCCGGCACCCAGACCAACATGAATGTGAACGAGGTCCTGGCCAATCGCGCCAACGAGATCCTGGGCGTGGGCCGTGGCGCCAAGGAGCCGGTGCACCCGAACGACAGCGTCAATCGCGGCCAGTCGTCCAATGACAGCTTCCCCACGGCCATGCACATCGCCGCGGTGGAGGAAATCCACCACCGCCTGCTGCCCGGCCTTGCCCACCTGCGCAAGGCCCTGAACGACAAGGCGGAGGCGTGGGCGCAGCTGATCAAGATCGGCCGCACCCACATGCAGGATGCGACGCCGCTGACGCTGGGCCAGGAGTTCTCCGGCTATGTCGCGCAGATCGACCATGGCATTGCCCGCGTCCGCGCCGCCCTGCCGCGCCTCTATGAACTGGCGCAAGGCGGCACCGCGGTCGGCACCGGCCTGAACGCCAAGGTCGGCTTCGACACCGCGATCGCGGCCGAGATCGCCAGGATCACGGGCCTGCCCTTCGTCACCGCCCCCAACAAGTTCGCAAGCCTGGCGGCGCATGACGCGGTGATCGAGGCGTCGGGCGCGCTGAACGTCCTGGCCGCCAGCCTGAACAAGATAGCCAACGACATCCGCCTGATGGGCTCCGGCCCGCGCTCAGGGCTCGGCGAGCTCAGCCTGCCGGAGAACGAGCCCGGCTCCTCGATCATGCCGGGCAAGGTGAACCCCACCCAGTGCGAGGCGCTGACCATGGTCGCGGCCCAGGTGATGGGCAACAACGTGACGATCACGGTCGCGGGCGCGCAGGGGCACCTGGAACTGAACGTCTTCAAGCCGGTGATGATCAACGCGCTGCTGCAGTCGATCCGCCTGGTGGGCGATGCCTGCGTCAGCTTCGCCGACAATTGCGTGGTCGGGATCGAGCCCAATACCGAGCGCCTGGCCGAGCTGCTGGGCCGGTCGCTGATGCTGGTCACGGCGCTGAACCCCCATATCGGCTATGACAAGGCGGCGGCCGTCGCCAAGCACGCCCACAAGAAGGGCCTGACCCTGAAGGAGGCGGCCCTGGAACTGGGCGCCGTGGATTCGGAGACCTTCGACAAGGTCGTCCGCGCCGAGGACATGCTGGGCCCGGGGGATTGATGCCCGCCCACGCATTGGCCCACGCCATGGCGCTTGAGGACGAGGTGCAGGACGTCGTCGCGCTGCCCGCGGCGACGCCTGCCCCGATGCGCGGCAGCAGCAGCCGCAAGCGGTCGATCACGGTGGCCGGCCACCGCACCTCGATCAGCCTGGAAGATGCCTTCTGGGATGCCCTGGTCGAAGCGGCGCGCGCCGAGCGCGTATCGATCGCGGCCCTTGTCGCCCGCATCGACGAAGGCCGCGGCGGCAACCTGTCCAGCGCGATCCGCGTCTGGCTCCTCTACCGCGCGCAAGGGGCGGCCTGAAGACGGGAGCCTGAGGGCGCCACCCGACGATGGCGCCCTGCGGCCGCCGCTGCCGCCCGCTATTTAAGCAAGCCTTACCAGCGGACGGTCTTATTAAAGAAAAACCCCGTTTGCCTTAATAAGGCCGCGGCGCCAAGCTGCGATCCATGACCCCTGTCCCACCCCCATTGGCAGCCCGATTGGGTTACACGGTCGACAGCGCGGTCGCGGGGGAGGTCGTCCGGGCATTCGTGCCGCCGGCTTTGCCGCCAGAACCGCCCCTCAACCTGCTGCCGCTGCTGGGGCCGCTCGGGGCTGCAGAGCGCGCGCTGGGACGCCTGGACGGCATTACCGCACTCCTGCCGCGTCAGGATCTCTTCCTCTACATGTATGTCCGCAAGGAAGCGGTCCTTTCCTCACAGATCGAAGGGACCCAGTCGACGCTGGACGACCTCCTGCGACTGGAGAACGAGGCTGTCGCTGGCCACCCGATCGACGACATCCGGGAAGTGTCGAATTACGTCGACGCGATGATCTATGGGCTGGAGCGCCTGGACGACTTTCCCCTTTCGCTGCGCCTGATCAGGGAGATGCATGCCCGTCTGCTGCAAGGCGGGCGCGGCGGGACTAAGAATCCGGGGGAGTTCCGTCGCTCGCAGAACTGGATCGGCGGCACGCGGCCGGGAAACGCCCTGTTTGTTCCGCCACCGCCAGCCGAAATGATGGCCAGTCTCCACGAGCTTGAGCGCTTCATGCATGAGGATCGGTCGAGCCTGCCCGTCCTCATCAAGGCCGGGCTGATCCATGTCCAGTTCGAGACGATCCACCCGTTCCTGGATGGCAATGGTCGCATCGGCCGCCTTCTCGTGACGCTGTATCTTTGTGTCAACGGTATCCTGCGTAAGCCGTTGCTCTATCTCAGTCTCTACCTCAAGGCGCACAGGGCCGATTACTACCGCCTGCTTCAGGAGGTACGTGAGCAGGGCGCCTGGGAAGCCTGGCTGGAATTCTTCCTGGCAGGCGTGGCGGAGATCGCCAACCAGGCTTTTGACGCCGCAACACGGATTGTCGACCTGTTCCGCCAGGACCGCGACAGGATCGCAGCAGCCGGCGAACGCGTCAGTTCCGCCCTGCGCGTCCATGACCTTCTTCAACAGCATCCCTATGTCACGGCGACCTTCCTGGTGGCCGAGGCGGGACTGAGCGCGCCAACGGTCAACGCAGCCCTGAGCGATCTCGAACGGATGGAAATCGTGGGCGAGATCACGGGTCGGCGGCGTGGGCGGGTCTATGCCTATCGTCGCTATCTCGCGATCCTGAACGAAGGCACCGATCCCCTGCCGACGGGCGGGCCGTGAAGAGAAAGCGTGACCGTCCGGCCACATTGGCCGATGTCACCGCGGCGTAATCGGCCGTCCATCCGGGCGTCATGGAGGATCGCTAGAGCAGGCGCCATCGGGGGAACACACAGGGGCGCGCGGCCTTGGACGCGTCCCGTGTGCCGGAACGATGGAGCCAATTCTCATGCGATCGAACGTCCGGCTGCTGGCCGGGACGGCCTGCACCCTGCTGGCCCTGGCCATGCCCGCCAATGCCCAGAGCGTCAATGACCTCCAGGCGCAGATCAACGCCCTGCAGGACCAGCTGCAGGACCTGAAGATCAAGCTGAACGCGCAGACCCAGCAGATCCAGCAGCAGGCGGCGACGCAGCCGTCGATCACGCTGACCAATGGCCGCCCGACCTTCAAGTCGGCCGACGGCCAGTTCGAGCTCTACCTGACCGGACGCGTGCACTATGACATGGCGTCCTACATGCAGGACGATCGCAACGGCTTCACCGACCAGCGCCCGGCCGGCGTGCAGGACCTGAATTCCGGCTTCAACTTTCGCCGGGTGCGGGTCGGCATGGGCGGCAAGCTGTGGAAGGACTGGGAGTTCCTGATCCAGTACGACCTGGGCGGCTCGGTCGACAACACGGCCGCGATCGACGAGGCCCAGCTGTCCTATACCGGCCTGAAGCCCGTCACCCTGACCATCGGCGCGTTCAAGCCGGGCGGCCCGATGGAGGACCGCGTCAGTTCCAACGACATCACCTTCATGGAACGCGCGTCAGCCGTGAACCTGGCCAGCAGCCTGGCGGCCGGGACCGCGCGTTATGCCGTGGGCGCCCGCGCCAATGGCGACCGCTTCTATGCCTCGGCCTACCTGACGGGCTCGACGCCCGGGACGGGCACGGCTGCGTCGGATGACGAGCAGACGGGCGCCACGATCCAGGGCGCCGTGCTGGCGCTGAAGGACAAGGAGTACAACCTGCACCTGGGCGCCAATGCGTCCTATGTCTTCAATCCGACCAGCGACAATTCCCTGACGCCCGGCAGCCGCACTGGCTTCCGCCTGCGCGACCGGCCGGAACTGCGTGTCGACGACAACCGCCTGGTCGATACCGGCAGCTTCAACATCGACGACGCCTGGCACTGGGGCCTGGAAGTCGCCGGCAACTACCGCAACTTCCTGGTCCAGGCGGAATACCTGAACTATGGCTTCTCGGAAGACCGGCCGTTTCCGGCGGCGAATGCCGACCCGACGTTCGAGGGCTATTACGTCTCGGGCTCGTGGATGATCACCGGCGAACAGCGGCGCTACTCGACCTCGCGCGGGGCCTATGGCGCGCCCAAGGTCGAGGCGCCCTTCATGCTGGATGGCAGTGGCTGGGGGGCCTGGGAACTGGCGGTGCGCTACTCGTTCGTCGACCTGAACGACGGCGACACGGCGGGCGTTGCCTGTGGCCCCAACTCGGCCACGGGGTGTGTGCGGGGCGGCGAGCAGGAGGTCTATACCTTTGGCCTGAACTGGTACGCCAATGCCAATGTGCGGTTCATGCTGAACTACCTGGTCGTCCATGTGGACCGCCTGAACAACGCGGGCACCCTGTCGATCGGCGACGACTACCAGGCGATCGGCCTGCGGACGCAGGTCGCGTTCTGATCGACTGAGAGCCGTCGAAATTTTCGCTCATTCCCGCTTTCGCGGGGATGGGCGGAGATACTTTGGCGCACTCTCAAGAACTTGGGCCGGATCTGGCGCTTTCAGGCCTCGTCCGGCAGGTCCTCGACCAGCATGGTCCTGGGCCGTCCGCGCGACAGCGGGTCGAAACCGGCCGCCACGGCGCGGTGGATGTCCGCCTCCACCCGGGCGGCATCCACCTTGGGCCGCTCGCGTGCGGACGGATCGCGCATGTCGCGCTGCTCCGGTGCTGGGTATTGCAGGATCAGCGTGCGGCCGGTGGCGCGCTGCAGCGTCACCGCGATGCGCAGGCCGCGCATCCCCTCGACCGGATCCCAGCCCTGCTCGCTGAGCAGTTCCCAATCCAGCACCTCGCCTGCGACGGTCGCGGTGCCCTTGATCGTCCGCTTGGCCCTGGTCCTTGGTGCAGGCATGACGGTTCCAGCTTAAGAGGTTCGCCCGGGGCTATCTAGGACACGGCAGGCCATGGCGCAGCACAATTCACCGGACCTGGCCGTGATCGGCGGCGGGCCCGCGGGCCTGATGGCGGCGGAGGTGGCGGCCCTGGCGGGACGCCGCGTCGTCGTCCTGGAGCGCATGCCAAGCCTGGCCCGGCGCCTGCTGATGGCGGGGCGCGGGGGCCTGAACCTGACGCATTCGGAGGATTTCGCCGCCTTCCTGGCGCGCTACGGCGGGGCGGCGGACTGGCTGGAGCCGGTCTTGCGCGCGTTTCCCCCCGCTGCCCTTGTCGCCTGGGCGGAGGGGCTGGGCCAGACGACCTTCGTCGGCTCCAGCGGGCGGGTGTTTCCGCACGCGATGAAGGCGTCCCCCTTGTTGCGCGCCTGGATCGCACGCCTGGACGGGCTGGGCGTGGACGTTCGCACGCGGCACGACTGGACGGGGTGGGACGGGGACGGGGCCTTGACCGGCCGTGGCCCCGATGGCGCGGCCTGGACGATCCGGCCAAGGGCGACCGTGCTGGCCCTTGGGGGCGCCAGTTGGCCCCGCCTGGGTGCCGATGGCACCTGGGTGCCGGTCCTGGCGGGACAGGGCGTAGCGACACGCCCGCTGCGGCCGGCGAATTGCGGCATCGACATCGCCTGGAGCCCGTACCTGAAGGCACGCTTCGCGGGCACGCCGCTCAAGACCGTGGGACTGTCG
The DNA here is from genome assembly GCF_051903925.1 of Zavarzinia sp. CC-PAN008. Lineage (GTDB taxonomy): Bacteria > Pseudomonadota > Alphaproteobacteria > Zavarziniales > Zavarziniaceae. Next base: position 546,060 of record NZ_CP173678.1, on the reverse strand, counting down.
GCGGCGGGTCGGTCGCACCGGGGAGAGGCGGTGCTGACCGCGTATGGCCTGGAGGGTGGCGCCGTCTATCGCCTGGCCGCGGCGGTGCGCGACGCATTGGGCGGTGGGCCGGTCGCCCTGCACCTGGACCTGCGCCCGAACGAGACGGGGGAGGCGCTGGCCCTGCGCCTGGACCGACCGCAGGGGCGGCAATCGCTGGCCAGCCACCTGAAGCGGACCTTGGGGCTGACCCCCGTCGCCATCGCCCTGCTGCATGAGGGCCTTGGACGCGAGGTGCCGCGCAGCCCGGTCGCCCTGGCCCGGGCGATCAAGGCGGTGCCCCTGACGATCAGCGGGGTGCAGGGCCTGGCGCGCGCCATCTCCACCGCCGGGGGGGTGGCGTTGGAGGCGCTGGACGACCGCCTGATGCTGCGTGCCCGTCCGGGCGTGTTCGTGGCGGGCGAGATGCTGGACTGGGAGGCGCCGACCGGCGGCTACCTGCTTCAGGCGTCGTTCGCGACCGGGGCGGCTGCCGCCCACGGCGCCCTTCACTGGCTGGCGGAGCAGGAGAGGGGATCCCGCGGCGTGCTATCCTGACGCAAAGGCCCCGGCACAGGGGCGCCATGCGAGGGGGCAGGATGGACAGGGCAGAACCGGGCTGCGCGCCTGCGGATCCCGAGGCCGCGATACAGGCGGTGCGTGCGCTGGCCCCGACATTGCGGGCACGGGCGGAGGAGATCGACCGGGGTGGACGCCTGCCCGACGACCTGGCCCGGGACCTGGCGCGGGCGGGCCTGTTCCGGCTGTGGACACCCGCCGCCATCGGTGGGCTGGAACTGTCACCCAGCGATGGGCTGCGGGTGCTGGAGGCAGCGGCAGAGGCAGATGCGGCGGCGGGCTGGCTGGGCATGATCGCCAGCACGTCGGGCATTGGCGGCGCCTTCCTGCCGCATGACGTCGCGACCCGCGTGTTCGGTCAGGCGGACGGCATCACCTGCGGGGTCTTCGCCTCGACCGGCGAGGCGGTGGAGGAGGAGGGCGGCTATCGCGTCACCGGGCGCTGGGCCTGGGCCAGCGGCAGCCGCAATGCCGACTGGATCGGGGCCGGCGTGGTTGTCGTGCCGCGCGATCCGGCGGCGCGACGGACCCGCCGCTCCGTCCTGTTCCGGCCGGACCAGCTCCACTTCATCGACAACTGGCAGGTGGTTGGCCTGTCCGGCTCCGGCAGTGGCGACATCGCGGCCGAGGGCGTGTTCGTGCCGCGCGAGTGCGTCTATTCCCCCGTGCCGGCAGAGCGGGTCGAGCGCGGCGTGCTTTATGACATTCCGTACCTGGCCATGCTGGCGCTGGCGGTGGGCGCGGTGCACCTGGGGAACCTTGACGGCCTGTTCGGGGAGGTGCGGGCACTGGCGCGCGTCAAGGTCCCCGCCATGAGCCGGGCGCCGCTGATCGAGCGGCCCCATGTGATCGAGGTCCTGGCCCGCGCGGAGGCCGACCTGCTGGCAGGGCGTGCCTTCCTGCACCATGCCGCGGACACGCTGTGGCACCGCGCCCGCGCCGGCCAGCCGATCGGCGTGGCGGAGAGGGCCCTGGCGCGCATGGCGTCCAGCCACGCGGCCGCGCTGGCGGCGGCCAACCTGCCCCGGCTGCACGAACTGGCGGGCGGTACCGCGGTGTTCGTCGACAGCCCGGTCCAGCGCCGCCTGCGCGACGGCTTCACGATGACCCAGCACGCCATGACGGCATCGGGAACCTGGGACCAGATCGGCCGGGCGCGGGCGGGATTGCCCGGCGAATACGCCATGCTGTGATCGCAGGGCTGAGCGTTCAAGGATCCGCAACGCTCATCTGAAGTCATTGGCCGATCACGGCGGGTTTCAAGATTCAGCGACCGTCGTCACTCGTCACTCAGGCGCCGGACCGCTATGCTGTGCGCTCGACATGCTGCGATCCGATGATCGCGGTATCCTTCCCCAATCCTGGAGAGGTGCTGGCGATCGATGGATCATCATGACTTCACGCTGATTTCCACTGTCGCGATGGGCTTCGTCCTCGCGTTCATTTTCGGTTTCATTGCCAACCGCCTGCGCCTGCCGCCCCTGGTCGGCTATCTGGTCGCAGGGATAGCCGTCGGCCCCTTCACCCCCGGCTTCGTGGCCGATGCCGGCCTGTCCGGCCAGTTGGCGGAGATGGGGGTGATCATGCTGATGTTCGGGGTCGGCCTGCACTTCTCCATGGGCGACCTGATGGCCGTGCGCTGGATTGCCGTACCGGGCGCGATCGGACAGATCGCGGTCGGCACCGCCATCGGCGCAGGGGTCGCGCACCTCTGGGGGTGGAGCCTCGGCTCGGGCCTGGTCTTTGGCCTCAGCCTCTCCGTCGCCTCGACGGTCGTGCTGTTGCGGGCGCTTGAGGACCGGAACGAGTTGACGACGCCCTATGGCCGCATCGCGGTCGGCTGGCTGATCGTCGAGGACCTGGTGATGGTCCTGGCCCTGGTCCTCCTGCCCGCCTTGGCAGAGATCCTGGGCCCCGCCAACCCGTCCGCCGCGGTGGCGGCCGCGGCGGACGGCCATGCCGTTGCCCATGGCGCCGGCGACAGCCTGTGGATGACGATCCTGGTGACGCTGGCCAAGGTCGGCGCCTTTGTCGCCCTGGCCGTGATCCTGGGGCCGCGCCTGGTCCCGGCAATGCTGAAGCAGGTGGCGCGAACCGGCTCGCGCGAACTGTTCACGCTGGCGGTGCTGGCGCTGGCGCTTGGCATCGCCTACGGCTCGGCGGAGCTGTTCGGCGTGTCCTTTGCGCTGGGCGCGTTCTTTGCCGGTGTCGTCCTCAGCGAATCCGACTTCAGCCACAAGGCGGCGCAGGAATCGCTGCCGCTGCAGGATGCCTTTGCAATCCTGTTCTTCGTCTCGGTCGGGATGCTGTTCGACCCGTCCATCCTGATCCGCGATCCGCTGGCGGTGCTTGCGGTCGTGGCGATCATCGTGATCGGCAAGTCGCTGGCGGCGCTCGCGATCGTCCTGGCGCTGGGCTATCCGCTGTCGGCCGCCCTGACCGTATCGGCGGCACTGGCCCAGATCGGCGAGTTCTCGTTCATCCTGGCCGGGTTCGGGGTCGTCAGCGGGCTGCTGCTGCCGGAGGCGCGGGACTACATCCTGGCGGGCGCCCTGCTGTCGATCACGCTCAATTCCGCCGTGTTCTATGGCGTGGACAGGGTGATGGCGTGGATCAACGCCGATCCGAAGCGGCGCGAGAAATATGCCCGCTTTGGCCAGCGCCGCATGGTCCTGCTGCGCACCCAGATGGCGGAGCTGAGCAAGCGCAACGAGGAGCGCGCGGCCGAGAAGTCGATGAAGAGCCAGACGCTCGTCGACCGCTTCCCCATCTTTGCGGAGCTGGACGAGGAAGCGCGGGAGGATCTGCTCCTGCTGCTGGAGCCGCGCAAGGCGGCCCCGGGCGAGAAGCTGATCCGCAAGGGCGAGCGGGCGGACCGCATCTATTTCATCGCGCAAGGTGCGGTCCAGGTCGCGGTGGGGGGCAGGACCATCCGGCTTGAGGCGGGCAATTTCTTCGGGGAGATGGCCCTGATCAGCGGGGCGCGGCGCTCGGCCGATGTGACGGCGATCGACTATTGCGAGTTCCACACCCTGGATCGCCGCGACTTCCGCTCCCTGGTGGTCCGCCACCCGGTGCTGAAGCAGCGCATGGATGCCTATGCCGCCAGCCGCACCGCCCAGAACATGGAAGCGGCCGCGGCTGCCGGTGCGACGCCCGAACCCGCCTGAACGAAGACGACGACGGCGGTGTCGGAACGATGCCGCCCCGTCCGTCCTTGTCGGTGATGCAACCCAGGTCGAACAGACGAAAGGATCGGACCATGGCTTATGTCGACGGCTTCGTGCTTGCCGTGCCGCGCGCGCGGCTCGAGGACTACAAGAAGGTCGCCCGCACGGCCGGCGAGGTGTGGATGGAGCACGGCGCCCTGTCCTATGTCGAGGCGGTAGGCGAGGACGTGCCCCCGGGAAAGGTGACGTCCTTTCCCATGGCGGTGCAGCTGAAGGAGGACGAGGTCGTCGTCTTCTCCTGGATCACCTATGCCAGCCGCGCGGATCGCGACGCGATCAACGCCAAGGTGATGGCCGATCCGCGCATCGACATGAAACCCGACACCATGCCGTTCGATGGCCAGCGCATGATCTTTGGCGGCTTCGAGGCGGTGGTGGAGTTCTGAGGCGACGCTACTTTCCGCCCTCCAGCGCGCGCCGGTCGCGGTTCTGAAGTGCTGCCTGCACCGTCGATTTGCTCTCGGCGGGCGCGGCATTGGTGTTGGCGGCGACCGGCGCCGCGGCTTCCGGAATTGACAGGCTGGCCAGGGCGACGACCGTCATCGGTGCCAGCACCGGTGCCGCCAGGGCGGTTCCCACGGTACTGAATACGGTACGGGTGGGGCCGCCGGCGCTGCCGCTGCCGCTGACCAGGCTGGTCCCGGCCGGCAGGGCATTGGCAACGCTGTCGAATGTCGCCTGCAGCCCGTTGCCGAACTTGGCCATCTCGGCCCCGATCTTGTTCCCGAACCACTCATAGAGCTGGGACACGCTGCGGGGCTGGCCGGCACTGTTGTAGAACACCGAGCGGTTGGCGCCGGCGGCGCTGGGGAACAGGCTGGCGGCGCTGGCGTCCGGACTGCGGGCCAAGGCCTTCAGGAACTTGACCGCACCGCCCGAGCCCATGAAGTGCGCGACGTAGAGATCGGTCGCGTTCGCTTCCCGGCCCAGCGCGCCTTCCAGGTCGCCTTCGTTCAGGGCTGCGTACTCGGCGCCCATCTGCGCACTGATTTGGGGATCCTTGCGCAGGTCCAGGATCTGCCGCCGCATCGCGGGGTCGGCCACGGTCAGGCGGCCGTCGCTGCCGCGCGTGATCTGGCTGGCAAAGGAATCCAGCCCATACTTGCTGCCGTGATCCTTCACCATCGACAGCCAGGTCTGCTCGATGAACTGGTAGAGGCCGGTGGCACTGGAACTGGATGCCTTGACGTCCGACTGGAAATTGCTCTCCAGCGAGGCCTTGGCCATCAGGTAGGCGAAGTCGACGCCGGTCGACTGGCTGGCCTGCCGGATCGACGAGACCACCTTGGGGTCGATCGCCTGGCCGCCCCGGGCCGTGAACACGCTCATGGGGACGTTGGTGCTCATGGGGTACTCCGGAACAGGGATCGTTCTGCCGCCCGGCAGGACTTGCCCGGCTGATGCGACGCGGTGGCCGTGCCCCGCACGGGGCGCGGGCAGCGCGCGGCATGGCCCGGGCCGCGGCCGCCAAGGCTTGCGGCATTGGCCGGTGGATGCGAACGATCAGGTGACGCGAACGACATGGTCCAGGGGTGAGCAAGGACCATGCCAGCGATGGCGCCAGTTCACCCGGCGCTGCGGCTCAGGAACAGGCGCCGGTCCCGCGCACCCAGGGATAGCGTGCCAGGCGGTCCAGGCTGGCGATCGTCTCGTCCCAGATGGCCTTGGCCTGGGCGTCGGGCTTGCCGCGTCCCGCCGCCAGCATGGCGGGGAACTGGGCGCAGTCATAGTCGGGCGGCAGGCCGACGCCCTCGACCCGCTGGCACAGATCGGCCGCATCCAGCCGGCGCGCCAGGTTGACCAGCGCGGGGCAGGCCTTGACCGGATCGCGGAAGCTGGGGGCTGGCGGCCCGGCTGCCTCGGCCACGCGCGGTCGCAGGGCCTCCAGCACCGCGGCGGGATCGGCGGGATCGACCTGTGCCTGGGCCGCGAATGCCCCGGCTGCCTCGCGCGTGGACTTGCCGGGCAGTCCATTGACCGGTCCGTCATAGAGGCCAAGCACGCGCAGGCCGAACTGGATCTGGAACACGTCGCCTGCGGGTTCGGCTCCGGTCGGCTCTGCCGCGTCGGCCTGGGGCGCCGGTGCCGGCGCGGCATCGGCCGTGGTGCGCAGCGCCTGGACCCGCCAGTAGGTCTGCTCGGTCAGGCACTGAACGACGCCAGACCGGGTGCCGATCTCCCCCAGCGACTGGACGGTGACACCGCACCGCGCGTCGCGCTCGCGTGCCCAGGCGCGCTGCTCGCGCAGCAGCGCCGCCTTGCGCTCCGGCGAGGCGGCGGTCCGCGCCTGGCGGTACGCCTCGCCCATCTGGCCGTCCAGGTCACCCAGCGTGTCGTCGCCGCAGATCAGCTTCTCGACCGGCGTCTGCGCCTTGGCGCAGTCGAAGCTGGGTCCTTCGGCCTGCGCGGGCGCGGCAAGGCCTGAAAGACAAAGGGCAAGACCAAGGGACAGGATCGACCGGCGCATGACGCACTCCATCAGGCGCCGGCAGCCTAGTCCCGCCGCGGGCCGCAGGCCAGGGCGCAGCGCGCGGCCCCTCATGGCCGCCGCTCCGTCAGCAGCATCGCCATCAGGCCGGCCAGGGCGATGGCGCTGGCCACCCCCTGGTCCCACAGGCCGTCCGGCACCGACCAGCCGGCCGCCGTCAGCAGCGCGGCCAGCCCGCCATAGGTCGACGGTTCGCGCAGGCGGGCCAGCAGGAAGTGCAGCAGCGCCAGGCAGCGCCGGGTGTCGCCTCGGGTCATGCGGCACCTCCCTGCTGGAAATGGGCGATCAGGGCCGCGACCACGGGCCCGTCCTGGGCGCCAAGCGGCCGCGCGGGCTGGATCTCGTCGGCCCGGACCACGCCGTCGATGCGCAGGATGCGCCGCGTCTGGATATGGGCGCCGGCCAGGGTCCAGCCCGGCTCGTCCTCGCTGGCGGCCAGGCGCACCAGCACCTCGTAGGGGATTTCGGCTTCGCTGATATCGGGCATCGGACCTCGCTCGCCGCTGTGGGGGATGGGAACAGGTGGTGGATGGGCTCAGGAGACGACGACCCCGTCGGGCCAGCGCCAGTTGCCGCCGTCGCTGACGGCCAGGCGCTTGCTGCCTGTGCCGTCCGACACATAGATCAGGCGCGCCGCGGTGCCGGCTGCGGGCAGCGTGCCCACGGTGTAGCTGCGCAGGCCCAGGTGGCTGCTGGCGTCGATCACCGTGGTTGCGTTGGCCCGGTGGGCCACGGCGCCGTCCATCCCGATGCGCAACCGTTCGCTGGGCGAGACACCGCCCGCGGGCGTCGTGGCCAGGGTCAGCATGCCGCCCATGGCGCTGTCGCTGGGCGTCGTCTCGGTCACGGTCGCCTGGATCTGTGCGGTGACGCGGAACAGCGAGCCGCCCCAGGCACTGAAATTGTGGGCAAAGACCAAGTCGTTCTGCTGGACCGCGGCCGGGCTGGACAGGCTGCCGCGCAGGCGCCGGCCGTTGAAGGCGCCGGCCCCGCTGTTCGAATAGCGGTTGGCGGCGAAAGCGGCATTGGCCTCACCCTGGACCAGCAGGGTCCAGGCGCCGACGACGACCTGCTCGCTACCCCCGGCGATCAACGACAGCGTGTTGGCGCCGCTGGTCTGGTCGATGCCGGTATCGGGGTCGCCTGCCAGGTGCAGGCTCGGCGCGGCCAGGCTGCCCTGGGCCAACGTCTGGCGCGCGGTCCAGGCCGAGCCGTTCCAGCGATAGACCAGGTCCTCGTCGGCGACCCACAGGCGCAGGCCCTCCTGCGCCGCGCCCGGTACGATGGCGGTGCCGCTGCCGTCGACATCCGGCCAGAACAGCCATGCGCCGCCATAGGACAGGGCGATGCGGCCGTCCTTGCCGGTCCAGGCACCGCTGCCGCCGGCCGCCACGATATAGGCCTGGCCGTCGCCATGGGCGGGCGGTGCGGACAGGTCCTTGTCCAGCACACCACGCAGCAGAACCTCCAGCAGCAGGATCGCCTGGTTGTGGATCACATCCGGGTTCACAGGACGCACGGGCAGCAAAGGCAGCCCGCCGATCGGTGTCGTCGTCATCGGCTCTCCAGGGATCGTGGGGATCAGGTCAAGTGGGCCAGGGTCGCGATACCCCGCCCGACGCTGGCCGACAGCTGGGTCACGCGGACGTCCAGCGCTGCCTGCGCCGCGCCGAAATCGGCCACCTGGTGCGCGGCGGTATAGGTGGCCGCGGCGCTGGCGACCTCAAGGGTGCGCACGGTGTCGCTGCCGATCAGGATCTCGACCAGATAGCGCTCGGCGGGCTCGCCCGATGGTGTCCCGCCGCCCGACCAGAAGGCGGAACCCAGCCGCGTGCGCGGCTGCCACGCGATCGCCCAGTCGCCGCCCGCGCCGGCGCGCCGGCCATGGACCAGGGCTGGTGCCAGGGGCCGCTTCGCCCGCCCATGAAGGGTGAATGTCAGGGGCGCCGCGTCGACCGGTTCCAGCGGGATCGACACCGCCTTGTAGAGCCGCGTGGCGCCGAGTTCCGCCAGTCCCGGATCGATCCGGCGCAGGGGGCCCGGCGCCAGCAGGCAGAACGCCTCGCCCGGCAAGTGGTCGGCGACCCGGTCCTCTGTCCCCAGGCGGCCGCGCAGCAGGACCGACAGGCGGTAGGTCTGGGGCGCGATCAGGGTCGCCTGGGCGAACTGGACCACCTCTCCGCCGATCGCTGCCGCGTTGACGGTGGACGTGAGCAGGTCCGCTTCCGGCCGGCTCGACAGGCTGTGCGTGGCATGGGCCAGGACGACGGTCACGGTGCTGGCGCGGTCCCAGGTTGCCACCGGACCCGCAGGCAGGGCGGTGCTGGCGGTGCCCAGGACGGCGCGGCGCGACTCCGCCAGGACCGGCAGGAACGTCGCCCCGCCATCGGTCGAGCGATGCAGGGCGGCCCCGCGCCAGCCGTCTGCCGGCCCGCACAGGCCGACAAGGAACGGCAGGGCGGCCGCGTCGTCGCCGTCGTCCAGCAGCGGCAGGTCCAGCAGCACGGCCACGGTGAGGCCGACCTGGCGCAGGCTGTTGGCGGGCCTGGCCGTCGCCGACATGCCGGGCAGGTCCTGTTCCAGCATCGCCGGGTCGTCCGCCACCAGGTCCGCCTCGGTCACGCCGTTGGCACCCCGCACCAGGCGCTGGATGCGGAACCGACGCAGGGTGTCGGCCAGGTCCAGCAGGACGCAGTCGGCGGGGGCCAGGAACACATGGCGGTCGCTCAGCGCGACGCGCGCCGTCGTGCGTTCGGTCCAGGCCTGCCACAGCAGCCGCTCGACCAGTCCGCGCGCATCGTCCGCCGGCAGGACCAGGGGCAGGGCATGCGCCTCGATCATCCGCCCCTGGTCCACGGGGTTGCGGGCGCGCTGCGTCGCCTGCTGGAACTCCGTGGCCGGGTCCAGGTGGGTCAGCGTCACCTGGGCCGGCAGTTCGGCAGCAGCCATGCGGGCCAGGGTGACGGCGGGCGGCGGCTCGTCCCCCGCTTCGTGCGCGCCCAGATCGTCCTGCTCCAGCAGGGCGCGCACGGCCCCGCCGCGCGGCGCCAGGCGTACCGCGCCGGCAACCTCCGCCACGTCAAAGGCAAAGGCCTGGCCCAGCTGGTCCAGTGCCGCCCGCGCAGGACCCGGCCTGGCAACGGCATAGCCGGGCAGGGCCTGCGCCAGCTCGCCCTGGCCCGCGACGGGGACAAGGGCCCGGCCGGCCAGGCGCGCTGCGGCGGTGCCCACGGTGCCGGCGGCAATGGGCACGATCTCGAATTCCAGGTTCGGGATGGCATTGCCAAAATCGGCCAGCTGCAGGCGCTCCAGGACGACCAGCGCCGTGCCGCGATAGGCGGGGACCAGGCCAGCGCCCAACGCCGCCTCGATCGTCGCGTCGGGCTCCTGCTCGGCCGTTCCGCCGCGAAAGCGCAGGGCATAGGGATTGCTGTGCGCGCCGCTGGCGACCGTGCTGGCAAAGCCGCCGGGAAGGGCGTCGAAGGGGGCCGTCGCGGCACCGGCGTCGAAGATCAGCGTGCCGTTGGCCCAGATCCTGCGCAGGTCGGCGATTGGCCCTTCGCCCAGGGCCGCAGCCAGATCGACATGATAGGACCAGGTCGTGACCGTGGGGCCAGAGCCGCCCTTGCCCCCTGTTTCCTCCTCGTGCGCGGTCTCGACCAGGCCGCCTGACCAGACGACAATGCCGGCCGTGCGGAACGATCGTCCCTCAAACACCGGGATGCCGGCGCCATAGGTCGACGCGGTCACGGCCAGGTCGCCCAGGCGCGGTCCGCTGCGATCACTCCCGCCGCCGAACAGCGCCTGGTCCAGCGCGTTGCCGGCAAGGGCGGCAGCAGTCGTCACGCCAGCCGCGACCAGGGCTGACGCCCCGGCGGGCAGCAGGCTGCTGGCCAGGATGGGCAGGATCAGGGCGGCCATCTCGGTCTCCGTTTGGGCATGCGGCGATCACGGAAAAGACACGCCCCCGGCTGGCGGCCCTCCCGTAGCCTTTTGTCGACACGGGGAATCGGCCGGAATGGCCGGGGGGCATCATGGACGGGCCGCTTCAGACGGCAGCCGGGCAGTCACGGGTGGAGCAGCGCCTCCGCCAGATCGAGGAGCGCCGCGCCGAGGAGGCGGCACTGCTGGAACGGCGGCGCGCTCCGTCGCTGCTGGCAGCCGCACTTCTGGCGGTCGCGGACGACCCGATGCAGCGTCGCGCGGTGCAGCAGGCGCTGCGGTCCCTGCTCGACGAACTGGACGACAGCGTGCCGGGATGTGCGGGGCAGCGGGCGGTCGGCCTGGACGCGCTGCGCTTCCTGAACGCGCAGGAAGAGGCGCGCGCGGTGCGCATGCGCCCGGTCCTGCACGTCGTCAAATAGGCGGCTGGGGCAGGCGGAAAACGGCGCGGACGCGGGCGTGGATGTCGGCCGACAGGCCATGCTCGACCACGCGGCGCGCTGGCGCGAAGGCATGGAGCAGCCCCGGCCGGCCATCGGCCAGGATGGTGGCGATTCCCAGGTGACAGGGCAGGCCGCCCCAGTCCATCCAGGGCAGGTCGGCGGGCAGCAGCGTGCCGGCCGGCCGCTCCACCTCGACCAGGAAGCTGCGCAGGGCGGCGATCATCCGCCCCGGCACCGGCTGGCGTGGATAAGCGCCATAGCGGGCAAGCAGCGGTTCCATCCGGTCCGGGCTCAGCGTGCCGACCTCAAGTCCCACGCCGATCACCAGGTTGGCGCAGTCGACGCCGACCCCCTTCGTCCTGGCCTGGTGGCGCCACGGCGTGCCCAGCCAGGTCCGCGCCGCGGCGATGATCCGCGCATCGGTTGGCGGGTCCCCCCTCATCGCGCGGGTGGCCGCTGCTGCAGGGCATCATGCCCCGGCACATGGGGGAAGCCGCCGAAATTGAGCAGGTTGGCAAAGCGGTTGGCGCACGCATCCGCCGTGCGCGGGCAGCCAAAGGCAACGTCGAACGTGTCTCCGGGGGCGACGGCTCGGGCAGCGGGCTGGTGCAGGACCAGCCTGTGATCGGCCAGCGTCCAGCGCTTCACCGCGCCCGCCAGACCCGCATTCGCTCCCGTCGTCCAGCTCAGCCGGCCATGGTCGAACGTTCCGTCCGGGTCGCTCAGCCCGTCGTCGCGGAACGCGCCCAGGCCGTCGACCGCGGTGACCGTGCCGCTGCGCACCGTGACGGCCACGCCGCACCGCGCATCGCCAAGGGTCCAGCGGCACTGCGCCGTGTAGACCTCGCCCACCGGCTGGTTCAGCAGCGCTGCCAGCGTTCGTACCTCCAGCCTGAACCCGGCGGCGCTGTGCTCGACCTGACCGATGCGCCCCTTCTGCAGCAGGCGGGGCGTGGTGCCGCGATCGTCCCAGTCGACCTGCCAGCATTCGATGTCGGCATCGTCCAGCGCGCCGGACAGCAGGTCAGCCTCTGCGATCTCGTCGTTCAGCACGCCCACCAGGTCCATGGTGCCGGCCGATCCGTCCGACCGCGCCTCGCTGGCGCTGGGCGCGAAACCGTCGCAGGCGCGCGCCACCAAGCCCTGGAAGGACAGGGCCCGGTCATGGGTCGTGAAGGCATGGGCCGTGCCGTCACGCCGTCGGATCGTCCAGACCAGGGCATGGCGCGTCACGCACGGCGTGGACAGTGCGGGCAGGAGCACCGCCACCCGGCCAAGCCGCAAGGGCGCCTGGCGCTCCGCAAGGACAAGGCAGGCGATACGGCTGGCGTGCACCGCGCGCGTCCCGGCCGCCGCTGGCGCCAGCGCGGCCGCCCGGCCGATGCGCAGCGCGCTCATGTCAGTCGCTCCAGCCGGAGCTGTGCTGCGGCCAGGGCGCTGCGGGTCCAGGGCGCGCCGGTCGCGGGATCGCTCGCAAAGACCGCCTCGTGCCCGCCATAGGTGGTGTCCGGCGCGTGGGCGGAGCCATGGGCGACGGCCACGCCGGAGCGCAGCCCGCTGCGGAAGGTGCAGGCCCCGGCATCAGTCTTGCGCGCCTCCACGTCCACGATCACCGCGGCGATGGCGCCGATTCCGGCGGGCGGTGCGTCGAGCGCGAACAGGGAGACGGCGCCAGCGCTGTCGCTGGCCACGAACGAGGCATCGCCATCGGGGGCGGCCTCCCGGATGCGGCTGAAGCCGGTCGTGCCGCTGTCGGGCACGAAGTCGGCCTGCACGGTGTCCCCCGCCGGGAACAGCGTGTGCACGCGCAGGTCGCCCACCCAGTCGGTGGCAGCCACGACGTCATCGACATGAAAGGCCGCGGCGCTGCCCGCGTTGACCGAGGTGAACCATTCCAGGATGTCGGCGTGGGCCGTCGCCTGGGTGTCGCCGCTATAGCTGAGCACCGTCTGGCCGTTCAGCCGGACCTCAACCGCACCGCTGCTGTTCGCGACTGCCAGGCGCAGCTCGACATGCTGCCAGGTGGCGAAGGTGACCGGCGCGCTGGACGTCGCCACGACGGCCGCATTGCTGTCGCCCACGCGATAGTCCAGGAAGCCGGCGGTCGACAGGGTCAGAACGCCCTGCTGGTCGCCATTGCTGTCCATGAAGCCGTGGACCTGGGTGCGGGTGCCATTGGTCGGCGCCTGGTCGAAGCGATAGGCCGCGGCCATGACGATGGTGGTGCGCGGCGCGTCAAAGGCCCGCTTCAGCCGCAGCCACAGGGTGGAACTGGGGGCGATGCGCACCGCCTGGCTTCCGGTGCGGGCCAGGGCCGCGCTGACCGGGCGGTCGAACGTGTTCCAGCCCGAGCGCAGCGCATCGTCGGCGTTCAGGCCGTAGTGGTCGAAGCTGTCGGCCCACAGGATGGTCATCGGGTCCTCCTCAGCATTCGCGGATCTCGATCAGGGGAAGCTCGGCCACCGCCTGCGCGGCCCAGGCTTCCCAGCTGGTTTCCAGGTGGTCGGTGTCGAAGCGCACTGGCACCAGGAACCGGAACCCCGCCTGGACCAGCAGGCCCGCGCCGGGGGCACTGGCAAAGCTGACGATCCCGGTCGTGGTATCGACGGTGAAGGCTGCGGTCTCCGTGCCGTTCACGGCGCAGCGCACGCTGCCCGGTACGGGCCGGGTAATGGTTCGCGACCGCTCCGCGCCCCCGCGGGCATAGGTCTTGCGCAGCTGGAACGCGGTGGTGGCGCCGTCGCCAGTCCCGATCGCCTGGTCGAGCGGGGTGGGTTCAATGCCGCCGGGGCCGGAGCCATGGTCCAGCGGATCGGGATAGAGGAAGCCCAGCGCCCGTCCCTGGACCGCGTGGAAATGCGCGACGACCTGCTCCAGCCGCTGCGCGGTGGTAATGCCGCGGGCGACGTTGTAGCGATGGCGCGCCTGGGCCCAGTTGATGTTGCGCTGCTCGTGCCCGCTGGCCAGGGTGACCACGGTCGTGGAGTAGCTGGGCCCGCCGCTGCTGCCCTGGGCGATGGCGCCGGGAAAGACGATGGGCAGGATGCCGCCGCTCATGGCCCTGGCCTCACAGCGTCCGCCGGCCGGCGGCGACCGCGCGCGCGATCTCGGCCTGGACCTGCGACCGCGCGCGGTTGAAGCCTCCGATGTCGGGCGTGTGGATCGTCACGTTCACCGTGGCGCCCGTCGCGGCACCGTTGGGCACGACCGTGCCCGCCGCGCGCGGCACGAACAGTTCGGGCCCGCGTTCGCCCACGACATAGGCACGGCCGGGCAGTGCGGGGCCGCCATCCGCCAGGAAGCCGGATATGCCGGCGCCCAGCAGGCCGCCTCCCCCTCCGCCCAGGCCAGCGGTCAGGCCGCGCAGCAGGGGCGCCACCACATTGGCGCGCAGGAAGAATGCGACCAGGTCCTGCGACAGGCGGGACAGGACGCGCGACCAGTCCGTCTCGACCCCGTTCAGGGCGCCGGCCAGGCTGCGCGACAGGCTGCGGCTGGCCAGCCCCGCGGCGCTGTCCAGCTGTTCCAGCCGCGCCCCAAGGCGGTCCAGCCCGGCTGTGTCCGGCGCCAGGCTCAGGCTGCGGTTCAGGCTGGCCGCACTGGCGGCGGCCTGGGCCTCCGCCGCCTCCAGCGTGCGGCGCAGCGGTTCAAGGTCGGCATCGGGCACGATCGTCGTCACCATCATCGGTCTCCGAATGTGCGGTCCAGGTGGGTCAGGTCCCGGCGCAGGGCGGCCTCGTGCCCGCTGGCAAAGCGGCCGCGCAGGCCCTCAAGAGCAGCCACGAGGTCGTCGGGTGTCGCCTGCCAGAAGGCCTCGGGCGTCCAGCCCAGCAGGCCCAGCGCCAGCCGCCGCCAGTCGGCCCAGTCAAGCCCGGCCATCGGCTCAGTGGCGGGTGGCGGGCGTGGCGGGATCGGGTCCGGCCACGGCGCGGACCAGGAACCCGGCCAAGGCAGGCCCCAGTCCGACCAGGCCGTGCGCCACCAGCGCGGGCCCCAGGTCGTCGGGCACACGCCCGCCCGCCTTGGCCGCTGGGCCGATCACGGCGAGCGCGTCCTTCAGCCCGAAGTCGCGCGACAGGAAGCGCCGCGTCAGCGGGATCAGCCCGGTGCCGGCGCGCTCCTCGATCTCCACCAGGGCCTCGAACGTGGGGCGCAGGGTCAGGTGGTGCGGGCCGATCACCAGGTCGACCTCGCCGCGATGCGGGTTGGCCATCACAGCCCCCTTGGCACACGCAGCGCCGCGACGCCGACGCCCGCCACCTGCGAATAGCTGACGACCGCGCGGCCCTGGCCATCGTTGAAGGCAGCGGGCGGGAACGGGCCGAAGATGCGCCGGCTGTTCGTGGCGACCGTGCCGCCGGCATTGGCCTTGGTCAGGCGGCCCATGCCGGCGACCTCGGCCGCGGTCACTTGCGCCGGGATCGTGACCGTGCAGGCGGTCCCGCCGGTCGTCACCAGCAGCAGCGTGGCGCCGTCATTGGCGAAGGCATCGCCGCCAGCCTCCGCCGTGCCCAGCGTCGTCAGGTCGATGCCGGCTTCCGCCGTCACCAGGGGTGTCAGGTTTGCCATGGATCGATCCTTGGAAAGGAGTTGAATTGGACACGTGTAGGTTGTTCCGGCATCCGTCGAGACAGGCCTTGCGGCCTTCCTCGGGAGGGCGACGTTGGGCATTTCCAAATGAAAACAACGTCGTCATGCAGAGGAGCGGCTCGAAGAGACGCGTCTCGAAGCATCCGGTGCGACCGATCAGGCCCGGTCGAAGCTGACGGCGCCGGCGCTTTCGACGGTCAGCTCGAAGGTTTCCTCGCCATCGTGGTCGCCTGCATAGTCGAGGGCCGTCACCATGGCCGGCATTGTCCAGCGCGAGCCGTCGCCGCGCGTGATGCGCCAGCGCACGACGGCCCGCGCCGCGAACAGGGTGCGCACCCGCTCGTGCGCCGTGCCGGAATCAAAGACACCGCGCCCCTTCAGGGTCAGGGATTGCACCCCCGCGCCGGGCAGAAGCTCGCGAAAGCCGCCGGAATCCTTGGCCGTGACGTCGACCGGCTGGACACTGGCCGACAGGACCGTGCCGCGCAGCCCCGCGACCGTCGCGAAGCCGCTGCCGCCGTCCAGGTTGACCTGCAACAGGAACAGGTCGCCGCGTTGCCGTGCCATTGTCTCACTCCGTGATCGGTTGTTCGGCTTCGATGCGCAGGCGGACCGCCAGCGGGACGCGCACCGTCTCGTGGTCGTCCTCGCGCGTCACGCGGCGCTGGCTGACGCGGCCGTCCAGCCAGCGCCAACCGCCGCCCAGGGGCAGCGCCACCCGGTCCAGCGCCAGGACGACACCGCCCGCCAGTTCCAGCGCCTCCGCCGCGCCATGGCGGCGGGACCAGCAGGTGATCTCGAACCGCGCGACCAGGCCGGCGCCCGTCTTGGTGCCGTCGTCAGCCGTCTCCTCCAGCCGCAGGCTGACAAAGGGAAAGGCGACGCGGCGGGGCACGTGGTCGAACACGCGAGTCCCGGCCAGGGCCGCGACGGCCGGGGCCGCCAGCAGGGTCGCGACCAGCGCCCGCTGCACGTCCAGTGCTGCGGTCATTGTGCGACCTCGCACAGCAGGGTGCAGCGGTTGGCGGGTCGCTGGGGCAGGAACGCCTTGATCGCCAGGGCCCGGCCGCGCCAGATCAGCCGCATGCCGGGCGCCAGGTCGTCGCGCGCCCGCAGGATCGCGCGGTGCGTCACCAGCCCCTCCGGCCGCTCGGCCGTCAGGCGCTCTCGCCCGGTCAGCGCGTCGACCTTGGCCCAGGCCATGCCGCCGACAGCCAGCCTTGCCCAGCCATGGACATGGCCGCCGCTGCCGTCTTCGGCCCCCGTCACCTCGGCCTGAAGCTCAACCCGTTCGCGCAGGGCGCCGACCGCGGTCATAGCCGCACCAGCCGGTACGGCGCCCACAGCGCCGCGACGCCATAGGGGACGGGCGCCAGCGTGGGGTCGGCGACGGCCTCCCGCCGCTCGTACCAATGCGCAGCCAGCAGGGCGATGCCCTGGACCAAGGGGGCAGGGACCTGATCCGCCGTCGTGCCATAGCCGGCGCGGTAGCGGATGGCGATGGCGTTCAGACGACGGGCGCTTGCGGGTCGCACCGCCGGGTCCAGCCGAATCCGCGCCGGCTCACCGGCCGTGTCCAACGTCCAGTCATCGGCACTCAGCGCGACCTCCGCGCCCTCCCCGTCGAACAGGGAAACGCCCGTCAGGCTGCGCAAGGGGGGCCGGGGCAGGTTGATCGCCCGGTCGGGCCAGGCGTCCAGCCACAGGCACCAGGCCTGGTCCAGCAGCGCCCGGCCGGTCGCCGCCTCGCACGCACTGCGTGCCGCCGCGACCAAGTGGAGGACGAGGGCGTCCTCGTCGTCCGTCTCCAGCCTCAGGTGCACCTTCATCGCCTCCAGCGACAAGGGCTCGACGCTCGGCGCCTCGGTCAGTTCAAGCGGCATGGGCCACCTCCATCGGGTCAAGGGCGGCCAGGACCGCATCCACCACGGCGTCGACCGGGATCGTCGCGGCACACAGGGCAAAGCCGGACGCATGGCGCGGGCAATGGCTGGTATCGGGATGCAGTCGGTGGCAGGGCTGGCAGGGTGCCGCCTCCGGTGCCGGGGCGAGGGCGGTGGTCCTGGTCCAGTCGCGTGTCAGGTTGACGGCGCTGGAATGGGACAGCAGCACGACCTTGGCATTGGCCTCGCATGCGGCCGCGTTCAGCAGGCCCGTCTCCGGCCCCACGACCAGCGTGGCCCGGGTCGCCAGCGCCATGGCGGCGCGCACGTCCTGGCGCCCCACCAGGTCCAGCAGGCGATCGCGATCGCCGCCAAAGGCCGCGACCTGGGCCAAGGCCGACCGCGCCAGCTCGGCGCAGTCTGGCCCCCCGGCCAGGGCCACCGTCACATCCGGCCGAGCGGCCAGCAGGCGGACCAGGGCGGCCGGTGTCCACGGCCACACCTTGTGCTCCGCCGAGCCGCCCAGAACCCAAAGGACCAGCGGCCGATGACGCGCGACCAGCGCGTCCGCCTGTGCCACCTCGTCGGCCGTGGGGTGGAAGCGCTGGCGAGGGCCCTCATAGGAGACATCCGCAATCGCGTGCGTCTGCTCCAGGTAGTTGACGCCACAGGCCAGCCGTCGCGCCGCATCGGGCCAGAAGAAGTCCAGGCGCCCCGGCACCTTCAACAGGCTGGCCTCGACACTCTCGGTCAGGTTGATGACGCGGTCGAAGCGGGTCGCAAGGGCCGCCCAGTATGCCGGCAGGTCGCCCATCGCCACCTGGTCGCGGTCCTGCACGATCCAGGCATCCACATGGGGGTCGTGGCGCAGCACGGCTTCCCCCTCAGGTCCGGTATTGACCGTGACGTGCCAGCCATCGGCCTTCAGCGCCGGCAGGATGGACGACGCCATCAGCGCGTCGCCCAGCCCGCCATAGCGGATCACCAGGCAGTTGCGCACCCGCCGCCACCAGGGGCGATAGACCCAGGCGCCATCGCTGCGGCGTCGCGCAACCAGCAGGCCGCCTTCGTCCTCCACGACCTCGGCGCCACTGGTGAGGGCCGCCGCGTGCAGGGCATCGCGATCCGCCGGCGTCGCCGCGGTCATGACCAGGCAACCGCCGGGCCGCACCGTGGCCCAGGCCACGTCCAGGGCGACGCCCGCCGGCGTCACCCAGTCCAGCGCTCCCTCCGCGATCAGGCCCGGTGCGGTCAGCACCGTACCCAGGCCACGGCGCCAGGGCACCGCCAGCCAGTCCAGGATCGTGGCCATTCTCAGACGGGCCCCTGCGCGGGGTAGCCGCGATGGACGAAGCCGACGCTTGCCGCCCCGCTGGTGGCACCGGCCACGACCATGCGGGCGCGGACGTACCGCTCCGGTCCCAGGTAGCCGACGCGCTGCACGCTGCCGGCCGCGGCGGTTCCGGTCGCAGCCGCGAAAGTGCCGCGCAGGTCCGCCGTCCCGACGGGGGCGAAGGTCGTGCCGTCGGCGCTTGCCTCCAGCGACGGCGTATGGGTGCCGTCGGTCCACGCGCCGAAGCCCACGACGACCATCGCGGCATCGAAGCCGCGCAGGTCGACGGTGGAGCCGGTCGTGGTGCCATTGGTCCTGACCGCGGGTGTCAACGTCACCGCGGCGTCCTGGCGTGCCGCCAGATCGCGATTGGGCATGTTTTCTCCATGTTCTGGATAGAGGCACCTCATCCTGAGGTGCGAGCGAAGCGAGCCTCGAAGGATGGGCAGCCAGCACAGGTGGCCCATCCTTCGAGACGGCCTGCGGCCTCCTCAGGATGAGGACGGAAGGGGGAGGGGCAGCGTCAGGCGAAGCGGACCAGCTTGATCGCGTCGAAGTTGAGGACGTCTCCGCCGACCCGCCGGGTGGTATAGAACTTGACCTGCGGCTTGGCGGTATAGGGATCGCGCAGCGTGCGGATCCCGGCGCGATCCACGATCAGGTAGCCCTCGGCAAAGTTGCCGAAAGCGATCGACAGGCTGCCATTGGCGAGCGACGGCATGTCCTCCGCCTCCATCACCGGATGGCCCAGCAGGGTGGCCGGCTGACCTGCGGTCAGGCCCGGCTGCCAGAGGTACTGCCCGGTCGTCGCTTCCTTCAGCAGGCGGGTCGCGGCGACCGTCGCCTTGGCCATCATCCACACGGCGCCGGCGCGATAGGCGGCCTTCAACGCATAGAACGCATTCATCAGGGGATCGGCCGGGTTGCTGGCGGCAAAGGCGCCGGCCGTGCCGGTGCCGACATGCTCGAACGTGCCCCAGGGCCGCACCGCGTCCGTGCTGGCAGCGGTCGGATAGGACAGGAAGCCGCGCGGGCGCCCGACCCCGTTGCCAGAGACGAACGCGGTGTTTTCGGCCCGGCCCATCTTCTCGGCCACCCGTGCGGCCAGGAATGCCTCGACGTCGAAGGCGGCATCGTCCAGCAGCTTCTGGCTGGCCCGCGGCTCGGCATACATCTCGTGGACCGGGATGCGCCACTGGCCCAGCGCCGGCGTCGCCGTCTCCGCCCGTGTGCCCAGTTCGGCGGTCCAGCCGATGTCGGGCTCGCCCAGGTCCAGGATTCCCTCGATCGCGTCGGAGGTGATGCTGGCCTGGCCCGCCACCTGCCGCATCGGGCTCGAGTCACGCAGGCGCTGGACGATCCGGTCCGACATCTCGGGCCCCACAAGGTAGCCGCCATCGGGGTCGGAGCCGACCGACAGCGCCTTGGCCTCCAGCGCCTGCAGTGGCGCCTCGTTGCCCTTGCGCAGATAGGCGAGCAGGGCCTGCTTGTGCTCGACGCCGCGGGCGTCGATCGACCGTCCGCCGTCCAGGCCCGGCCGGCGCAGCGCGGTGCCCAGTTGCTCCACCTGCTCCGACAGGCGGGTCAGCTCACCGTTAAGGCGGTCGACGGTTTCGGTCTGCAGGGGATCGACGCTGCCCTTGCGCTCCAGTGTCGCCAGGCGCGCGTCGTTCTGGCTGCGGAACTCGCTGAACGTGCGGGCAAGCTCGTCCGTGGCGGCCTGCACCGCGATCAGGTCGGTCATTCGGTGGTTTCCTTTCGGCAAAAGGGATCTGTTCGTGTCCGCCTCAAATGGGGGCGTAAAGGTCGTCAAAGATGCTTCGAGACGCGTCGCTTCGCGCCGCTCCTCAGCATGACGCCGTTGACTTCATTGGGGTTTTTCGACGGTCGTCATCCTGAGGAGGGCCGCAGGCCCGTCTCGAAGGATGTTGAAGCAGACCTCCACACGCTCCCCGGTGCGGTGATGTATGAGGTTACATAGCTAGCGCAGTGCGGCGGTCGCGCGGCGCAGGCTGGCCAGCAGGCGCGCCTCCGCCTTGACGTCGGCCACGCGGGCACCGTCATTCGCCGGGAATGTCACCAGGCTGATTTCGCGCAAGGTCACCCGGCGCAGGGTGCGCGTGCCAGTCCGCGGATCGCGCGTCGCCTCGACCGCGGCATAGCCGATCGACAGGCCGGTGACCGCACCCAGGCGCAGCAGCTCGAACGCCTCCCGCCCCCGCCTGGTGCCCAGGGCCAGGCGCCCGGTCACGGCCAGGCCGCGGCCATCCTCGGCAAGAGCGGTCCAGATGCCGATGGGCTCCGCCGCTTCGTGCTGCCACAGCATCGGCGGCGACAGGCGCCGCGCCCGCCAGGCGGCCAGACTGGCGCGGAAGGCGCCGGGCGCCACGACATCGCCCTGCCCGTCGACCAGCCCAAAGATCGAGGCATAGCCCGACAGGATGCCGTCGGGGGCCAGGGCACGCGCTTCCAGCGTGGCCGCAATCCGCGCGTTCATGGCGTTACCCCCAGCGCGTCGCCACCCGCTACCGGGCCATAGCCCAGCGCGGCGCGCTGCTCGTTCAGGGTCAGGACGGCTGCCGCCTCCCGCACCTTGGCCCAGCGTGCCGCCCGCCTTGGTTCCAGCGCTGCGATCTCATCCCGGTCGGGGATCAGGCGCACGACGCCGGCCTGCGGTCCCAGCCAGCGGGCAAAGGCGCCGGCCACCCGCTCGACCAACGGCAGGATCGTGTCCTCCCACAAGGCCAGCCGCGCCTCACCCAGGTTGGCATAGGTCTGCGCGTCGGGAATGCCGATCAGCTGTGCCGGCACGCCAAAGGCCAGCGCGATCTCCCGCGCTGCCATGTCCCGGCCCTTCAGCCAGTCCATCTCGGCCGGGGTCAGGGCCAGGCTGCGCCAGTCCATGCCGCCTTCCAGCAGCATCGGCCGCCCGGCATTGTGCGCGCCCTGCCACTGCTCCGCGATCTCGGCCTTCAGGCGGTCGAACTGCGTGTCGGCCAGGGTCGATGGCCCATCCTTGGGGGCATAGACCAGGGCGCCCGATGGCCGCGCGCCATTGTCCAGCAGCGCCTTGTTCCAGGCACTGGCCGCCCCGTGCTGGTCGACGGCGACGGCCGCCGCCTCCAGCGGGCTCAACCCGTACCAGTCGTCCAGCGGGTGCAGTGCCTTCAGGTGCAGGATGGGGGAGGCGCCCGTGACCGGGTCGACCACGTGCACGGTGGCCTGGCCGCCGACGCGATGTTCGAACGCGGCGGGCCATCCCGCTGGACCGGGCACAATCCGTACCCGATCCGGGCGCAGCAGATGCAGCTCCCTCGGGCGGCCGCCGGCCCCGGCAATCGCCTCGACATAGGCATTGCCGCCAATCAGCAGGTGGGCCAGCAGCGTCTCCCGGAACGCCCACCCGTCCTGGCCCGGATTCGGCCGCACCAGCAGGCGGGACAGCGCACCGTCCGCCACCTCCCGCCCCGCCCCGTCATAGGCCAGCCACGGTACCGTGGCTCCGGCCCCGGCGATCAGGCTGACGCAGCGGTGCACCACGACATTGCGGCGAAAGCCCTCGTCGGCCAGCGCCTCGTACCGCCGGGGCGTCCAGCGGGGAGCCGCCAGTGGCGCCCAGGCCGCATAGGCCGCGGCCTTCTGCCCGCGGTCACGCGCAAACCATCCTGCCCAGAACGGCATGGTCGATCCTTTCGCGATGGGTGGCAGGGTCGCTCAAGCATCCTTCGAGATGCGTCTTCGACGCTCCCCAGGATGACGACCGTGAGATTCTTTGAATGAAAGCAGCTTCATGTTGAGGCGGGTGTGCAGCCACCCGTCTCGACGCATCCGGTGAAACGGTTCCGCTACAGCGCCCGGATCCGCGGGCTCGGCTCCGGCTTGCCCAGCATCAGGTGCGTGATGGCCCAGACCAGGGCATCCGCCCGGTCGCAGGGTCCATCGGGTCCGGCCTGCGTGAAGCGCAGCAGCTGTGCCTCAAGCTCCGGTAATGCGCCGACATGGTGCACCCGGCCCTGCTCGTACAGCGCGCTGACCGGCTGGGCGCGCGCCGCCTTGGACCGGCTGGCCCGCACTTCGGCCAGCGGCACGGTGTGATCGCCCGACCGCAGGACGTCGCGTACCAGGGCGCCGCCCTGGTTGGTCTCCGCCACCAGCGTGTCGGCCTCGTGCCGGTGCCAGGCCTCGACCGCGCGCGCCGCCCATTGCTGGGGCGACGCATGGGTCGACAGGTCGGCCAGGACATAGCCGTGCCCGTCATGGCCGATCCCGGCCACCACGATGCCCGTCTCGGCCCCGTCCCCTTGCGCCGCCACGGACGGGTCGATCGCCACGACGACACGGGCCAGTTCGGGCGCGGCCCGCCTATGGTCGTCGATCATGGCGCGGGTCCACAGGGCACCCGGAACGTCGTCCAGCACCTCGGCGTGCAGTTCCTGGCGGCCCAGGCGCGTCCCCTCGTACCGCCCCACCATCGCCTCAAGGAAGGTCGGCGGCAGGGCCGTGTTCTCGAATGTGGAGCCTTTGGTCACCTCGCCCGCCTCCCGCAGCAGGCGGCGCACCAGGTCGTTGGGGCGCGGCGTCGTGGTGGCGATCCAGCGTGGGGCCGTGCCCAAACGCAGGCCCAGCAGAAGCTGGTCCCAGGCATCCGGATCGGCCCACTTTGCAACCTCGTCGGCCCAGGCGGCATCGTGCTGCGGCCCGCGCAACTGGTCGGCCGCGGCCGCCGAATAGGCCTGGGCCACGACCCCGTTCTTCCAGCGCAGGCGGCCCAGACTGGGCTCCCAGCGTGGCCGGTTCCAGGGGGGTGAGATGTCCAGCAGGCCGCTTTCGCCCTCGACCATCACCTTGCGCACGTCGGCCTCGGTGGCGCCAACCAGGGCGATGCGGCGGAATCGGCCGCTCTCGGCCATGGCGCGGACCCATTCGGCGCCCATGCGCGTCTTGCCAAAGCCGCGCCCCGCCAGGACCAGCCAGCCCGGCCAGTCGCCCTGCGGCGCCAGCTGCTTTTGGCGAGCCCAGAAGCGCCAGTCGAACAGCAGCCGATGGCGGTCAGTCCGCGTCAGGCCGGCCAGGAAATCCTTGCGCAACGGCCTTGGCAGAGACCCGATCCAACGACTGTTCGAGTCGCGCGTCGTAGCCGTCCGCGTCTTCGGTTCCAAGGTCGCTCCCCTGTCCGTCCAGCTTCAGCAGGCTGCGCTCCCGCGCGATCAGGATGTCGGTCGACCGGACCAGCGTGCGCAGCATCGTGGCGATGCTGTCCCGGCCGAATGCGGCGGGCGGCCCGTCCTGGCCCAGGTGCGCATGCAGGCGGGCCTGGGTCAGGGCGACCGTCTCCCTCAGGGATGCGATCAGGGCCTGGTGCTGCCGATGGACAGTCCCGGCCTGTGCGTCGGCGATGTCCGTCATCCCCGCACCTTTCGCGATCAGATCAGAATGTGACCCAATATGTGCACAAGTTGCCCAATATGTCAATGGAATTTTGCTGAAGCTGTACCCGATCGCCTGCCGGCTCCTCCCCCACCTGCGGCGGGGGAGGGCACCGATGCGCATGCGTCTCGCGGGTCTCCTGCAAGGGATTTCACAGGTGCTGCGGTCCTATTCCAGCGCGGCGGGGAACTTCGGCAGGGCGTCGAAGTCGGGGATCTCGTGCTGGATCACCAGGCGGGCCTTGGTCTCGTCCAGGACGCCCTTGATGTGCTCGAACGAGGCAAGGGTCGCTGCCTTGTCATCGTTGAAGCCGGGCACGATCCCCTTCTCGAAGTTCTCATGCGTGTGCCACAGGTCGCCCGACAGCAGCAGCGGCCCGCTGTCCAGCTTCAGCAGCAGCATGTAGTGGCCCGGCGTGTGGCCGGGGGAGGCGAGCATGGTCACCGTGCCGTCGCCGAACACATCGTGGTCGCCGCTGATCTCGATCGTCCTGGCCGGGTCATGGCCCGCCGTTGCCGCCGGGTTCACGCCGAACGGTGTCGGCTCCCGCTTGGCATAGGCGACTTCCTTCGGGTCGACGATCCAGGTTGCGTCGGGAAACAGGCCCGCATTCCCGGTATGGTCGAAATGAAAGTGCGAGAACGCGACCAGCTTGATGTCCGCGGGCTTCAGGCCCAGTTGCTCCAGCTGCGCCGCCAGGGTCACCGGTACCGTGATGCGGGAGCCTGGACCCGGCTCCAGGACGTGGTCCGGCATGGCGTGGATCGCATCGCCAAAGCCGGTGTCCCACAGCAGGTCGCCCTTGGCATGGCGGATCAGGTAGCAGGGAGAGATCAGGTTGCCCTTGACCCCCTTCGGTCCGCTGCCGTCCCCGAACAGGGACATGTCATCGAGCGCGATGCGCCCGCAGTCCATGGTGTAGAGCTTCAGGCCGGCTTCGGCCTGGGCGGCGTGGCCTGTGCCAAGCGCCAGCGCCGCGGCGCCAAGCGCCGCCAGCAGCATCGTCCTCATCGCATCCTCCCGCTTCTTTTGCGGGGGGCATGGTGCCGCGCGCGGGCGGCACCATCAACCGACCCGGATCAATGGCGGGGCGATGTCGCGGGAACGTAGAGGCCGCGCGCGTCCTTGGCCGGGCGATAGGCGGTGGTAATGCCCAGCACGGTTTCGGCGGCGCCCAGGAACAGGAAGCCGTCGTCCGGCATGACCTTGGAAATCCGGGCCAGGACCTCGCCCTTGGTCTGGGCGTCGAAATAGATCAGCACGTTGCGACAGAACACGACGTCGAAGCGGCCAAGCGCGGTCAGGTCGTGCAGCAGGTTGTACTCGCGATACTTCACCATCGCCTTCAACGCGGGATCGATCTGCCACTGGTCGCCCACCTGGGTGAAGTACTTCACCAGCATCTGGATCGGCAGGCCGCGCTGGACCTCGAACTGGGTGTAGAGGCCGGCCCGTGCCCGGTCCAGCACGTCGGTGGACAGGTCGGTGCCCACCAGCTCGATGCGCCAGCCGCGCAAGAGCTCGGCCTTCTCCTTCAGGATCATCGCGACGGAATAGGGCTCCTGCCCCGTCGACGCCGCGGCGAACCAGATGCGGATCGTCTTGGTCCCCGCGCGCGAGGTCATCAACTCGGGCAGGATCACCTTCTCGAACAACTCGAACGGTGTCTTGTCGCGGAAGAAGAACGACTCGTTGGTCGTCATTGCTTCCGTGATGTCCTTCAGCAGCGACTCGTCCCGGCGCGCACGCAGGGCCTGGACCAGCTGCTCCAGGCCCGCCAGGCCGCGCTTGCGGGCGACCGGGATCAACCGGCTTTCCAGCAGGTAGAGCTTGTCCCGGGTCAGCACCAGGCCCGAACGCTGCCGGATGATGCCGGCCAGCAGGTCGAAATCCTCGGGCTTCATGGCGTACCCCTGCCAATCAGGCGCAGCAGCGTGGGCGCGATCTCCGCCAGGGGCAGGACCTGCGCGCACAATCCCGCCTGGGCGACGGCACCCGGCATGCCCCAGACCACGCTGGTGGCCTCGTCCTGCGCGATCAGCGTGCCGCCGCTCTCGACCAAGGTGCGGGACGCCTTCAGCCCGTCGCTGCCCATGCCGGTCAGCATCAGGGCCAGGCAGCCGGCGCCATAGAGGGCGCTTGCCGTGCGGAAGAGTGGCTCCACCGACGGGCGGCAGAAATTCTCCGGCGGATCGCGGGTCAGGCGGATGCGGCGCTCGCCATTGGTGTCGACGATCTGCATGTGGTGGTCGCCGGGCGCCACATAGATGTGGTCGGCCAGGACCGGGTCGCCATCCTTGCCCTCCGCCGACGGCATGCCGGAGGCACGGCCCAGGTGCTCGGCCAGGATCGCGGTGAAGGTCGCCGGCATGTGCTGCGCGATCAGGATGGGCAGGCCCGGCCGCACTTTCTTCAGGCCGCCCAGCACGCCGGCCAGGGCCTGTGGGCCACCGGTGGACGAGCCGATCAGGAGGACGCGCGGCCGCGCGGTCCCGGCCGCGCGCAACTTCACCGGCTCACGCGGGGACAGGCGCGAGGTCTGGACGGCAGGCGTCGCCAGGCGCGGCGCCGGTGCTGCCGCCGAGCGGGTGCGCAGGCCGTGCGCCAGGGCGCGGATCTTGGCGATCAGTTCCAGGCGGAAGGCGATCGCCGCATCGGCCGAACGCGTCGATTCCGGCTTGGCCAGGTAATCGGAGGCTCCAAGCTCTAGCGCCTTCAGGCTGATCTCGGCATTGCGCCGCGTCAGGGTGGAGGCCATCACCACCCGCAGGCCCGGCCGCGCGGCCAGCAGCTTGGGCAGCGCGGTCAGGCCGTCCATCTCCGGCATCTCGATGTCCAGGACCAGGACCTCGGGATCGGCCTGCTTGACCATCGCGACGGCGGCCTGGCCGTTGGCGGCGCTGGCCACCACTTCCAGGTCGGCTTCCTGCGAGAGCCAGCGGGTGATCAGGCCGCGGATGATGGCCGAATCGTCGACGACCATGACCCGATAGGGCCGGTCGGCCCCGGCGGGCCGCGACTCGCTCATGGCTGGGCCTGACATGTCAGCCGCCCAGACCGACCTGTTCGAACTTCGATTCCAGGATCTCGCGGTCGAACGGCTTCATCACGTATTCGTCGGCCCCCGCGGCGATCGCCTCGCGGATATGGCTGATGTCGTTCTCGGTCGTGCACAGGATGACCTTGGGCTGGGTGCCGCCGGGGTCGGCGCGCAGCGCGCGCAGGAACTCGATCCCCGACATCACCGGCATGTTCCAGTCCAGCAGGATGCCGTCCGGCATGCGTGCCCGGCACTTTTCCAGCGCGATGCTGCCGTCCGCGGCCTCGTCCACCTCGAACCCCAGTTCGACCAGGATGCGGCGGGCCACGGTGCGGATGACGCGGGAATCATCGACGATCAGGCAGGTCTTCATGGGGATCGCCTCTCCATCCTGCGGCAACCGGTGCTGCACCCGCCACGGGTACTGGCGGATGCGTTATTAACCTTGTTTGCGAAGCGGAACAATGACCTGCCTCATGGATCGCTGGCGGGCCATCGGCCCGCCAGCGGTCGGCGAGTGGCAGGATCAGGCGGCGCGCCGGTGACCCGGCGTGTGGCCCGAGGGCGTGTGACCCGAGGGAGCGGCGCTGTCGCCCAGGGAAGCTTCGCGCATGACCGTCTCCAGCGCCTGGAGCAGGGCCTGGCGGTCGAACTTCGCGACATAGTCGGTGAAGCCGACAGTCCGCCCGCGCTCGAAGTCACCGGGGCTGGAGCGCGACGACAGGGCGACGATCGGCGTCTCGCGCCAGATGCCTTCGGCGCGCACCGTCTCGGCCAACTCGAAGCCGCTCATGCCAGGCATCTCGATGTCGCTGACGATCACGTCAAAGGTCATGTTCTGCTCGCGCAGGCGCAACGCCGCCTTGGCGTCGGCGGCACTCGTGACCTCGAAGCCGGCGGCCGACAGGACGGGCGTCAGCATGGAGCGGAAAAAGGCGCTGTCCTCGACCAGCAGCAGCCGCTTGCCGCCCACCTGGGTCGCCTCGGGATCGCCCTTGCGCTCGAACCAGTCGGGATAGGCGGTGGTCAGGAAGTGGCCGACGTCCAGCACTTCGGTCGCCTTGCCGCGCAGGACGGCGGAGCCCAGCATGCCCGCGGTATGCGCGGGCAGTTCGACGTCCAGCTTCTCGTCGATGATGTCCAGGATCTCGTCCACGGCCAGGCCCATGGCGCGGCCGTCGTCGGCAAAGACGATGACCGGCTGCCGGCCGATGTCGCGCAGGCGCTGCTGGTCCGACACGGCGACCAGCGGCATCAGGCGGCCGCGATACTGCACGACCATGCGGCCGTTGCTGCGCTCGATGTCCTTGGCCTCGAACTCCTCCAGGCGCGCGACCAGGGCCAGCGGCACCGCCTTCGGCTCCTCGGAGCCGGCGCGGAACAGCAGCATGGCGACGGACTCGTCGGACACGGCGACCTGCTCCTCCTCCATGTGCTGGGTGCGCGACTGGCCCGCATGGGAGTCGGCCGTGGCTGCGGCGATGCCGTTGGGGTCCAGGATCATGATGACGCTGCCGTCGCCCAGGATCGTGTTGCCAGAGAACAGCGACAGGTGGCGCAGGATCGGGGCCACCGGCTTGACCACGATTTCCTCGGTGTCGAACACGCGGTCCACGACGATGCCAAAGGTATAGGCGCCGACCTGGCTGACGATGACGAACGCTTCCTCCAGGCTGCGCGCGGTGGGATCGCCCAGGCCCAGCACCTTGTCCAGGTAGACCAGCGGCAGCAGCGTGTCGCGCAGGCGCAGGACCGGGGTCTGGTTCACCAGCTCGATCCGGTGCTCGCTGTCGCCCGACGCGCGCACCAGTTCCAGCACGCTGATCTGCGGGATCGCGAAACGTTCCGTCGCGCATTCGACGATCAGGGCAGAGACGATCGCCAGGGTCAGGGGGATCTTGATCGTGAAGCTGCTGCCGCGGCCGGCCTGGCTCTTCACGTCGACCGTGCCGCCGATCTTCTCGATGTTCGACTTGACGACGTCCATGCCGACGCCGCGACCCGACACGCTGGTCACCTTCTCGGCCGTCGACAGGCCGGGATGGAAGATCAGCTTGTGGATCTGGGCGTCCGTCATGGCCGCCGCCTCTGCCTCGGTCACCAGGCCGTTGGTGCGTGCCTTGGCCAGGATCTTGGGCCCGTTCAGGCCGCGCCCGTCGTCGCTGATCGAGATGATGATGTGACCGCCTTCATGGAAGGCATCCAGCGTGACGCGCCCGGTCTCGGGCTTGCCCGCGGCGCGCCGCTCGGCCGGCGTCTCCAGGCCATGGTCCGCGGAATTGCGCACCATGTGGGTCAGCGGGTCCTTGATCAGCTCCAGCACCTGCCGGTCCAGCTCGGTCTCGGCGCCGTGCATCTGCAGGTCGATCTTCTTGTGCAGTTCGTGGCCCAGGTCGCGCACGATCCGCGGCAGCTTGGCCCAGGCATTGCCGATCGGCTGCATGCGCGTCTTCATGACGCTCTCCTGCAGCTCGCTGGTGCAATGGCTCAGCCGCTGCAGCGGCACCGCGAACTCGCTGTCGTCCAGCTTGCGGACCATCTGCATCAGCTGGTTCCGCGTCAGGACCAGCTCCGACACCATCGTCATGAGGTTTTCCAGCAGATCGACGCTGACGCGGATCGACTGGTTGGCGACGGAGGATTCGCTGCTGCGGGCTTCGCCCGCGGGCGCCGCCGCGACGGCGGTTTCCTCGGGATGATGGGCGACGGCGGCGATCTTCGGCGTTGCTGCCGCGGGCATCTCCTCGGGCCCGGCGGCGGCGGCGAAGGCAGCCTCAAGCTCGTCCAGGCTTACCTCGCCGGGGCGCAGGGCGCGGCCCAGCGACGAATCGTAGGGGCCATCGGCCTCGGCAGCGACGATGGCGACGGGTGCGGGGGGCGGGGCCGGCGGCAGGGCGACCGCGGGGCGCGGGCCAGGCACCACATTCGACACGGGTTCGACCGGCGCGGGGGCCGCCGCCTTCACCGGCGCGTCTTCCAGCTTGCCTTCGGCAGCCAGGTTCAGGCGGGCGATCAGGTCGGTATCCTCGCCCGGCGGCTCGGCCTCGGTCGCCTCCAGCACGGCCAGGATCTCCTTGATCTGGTCGAGCGAGGCGAGGACGACCGTCACCGTCGGCACGGTCACGACCAGGGCGCCGTCGCGGATCTTGCCCAGCACGTTCTCGGAGGCATGGGCCACCGCTTCAAGGCGCGGCAGGCCCAGGAAGCCGCAGGTCCCCTTGATCGTGTGGACCAGGCGGAAGATGTTCGACAGGACTTCCTTGTTGTTCGGATCCTGCTCCAGCTTGACCAACTCGCGATCAACGACGTCCAGGCTTTCGAACGTCTCGGTCAGGAATTCGCGCAGCAGATCGTCCATGAGCAGCTCCCCGGCGGCACCGCTCCGACGATTGGGCGGTCGCGCACGCCCTACCTTCCGCCAGACTGCTTAATACGGGGTGAATCGTATCGCGAAGATACGAACCAGCGTGCGGGAGTGCGTCCGGCGTCCCGGCTCAGGCCGGGGACAGGGCAAAGGTGACGGTCCCCTGCGCCTCGGCGATGACCATGCGCACGCCCAGGCGCTGGGCCAGGCGCGCGGTCAGCACCGCCTGCGCCAGGTGCGGCGACAGGGCCTCCGGCTCCAGGGTGCCGGTCAGCGCCGCGGCCAGCTCGCGGTCCAGCCGCACCAGGTCGTGGCGCGCCGTGACCATGGCGCCGTGTTCGTTCCACGTCACTTCCAGCACGCCGCCGCGGGGCAGGGACGCGACCGCCATCATGACCAGGTTCAGGGCCAGGCGCGCGGGATCCTTGTCCAGGCGGCGGGGCGCCGCCGGCCAGTTCAGCGTCACCCGGCCGCGCGCAAGCAGGTCGGCGGCCAGGCGCTGCACCTCGGCCTCCGCGATCTGCTCGCCAAAGCCGGCGCCGGCGCCGAAGGCGAAGCGGAAGGCCTGAAGCCGGGCGCGCGCCTCGGCCGCGCTGTGTTCGAGCAGTTCCAGGGCCTGCGTGCGCAGGTCCTCGTCATCCTCGCCCTCGGACAGCAGTTCGACGCCGTTGGACAGGGCCCCGACCGGCCCCACCAGGTCGTGGCAGATCCGCGAGCACAGCATCTCGAGAAGGTGAAGGTCGGTCATGGCTGAAGGCTCGCTCGCAACAGGTCCGGACAAGGGCTTAGCCGGTCCAGCCTTTCCATCATCCTAATTCCTGCGGCACCCGGGCGTCGTGGTAGTCCAGGGCGCGCCACTTGTCACCCGCGGCCTGCGGGGCAAGGCTGAGAGCCGGCGTCGCGGGACGGAGGTCGGAATGGAACGAGCAGGGGTGCTGCCTGGCGATCATGTGCGCCATCCAGGCGAGCCGGATTGGGGCCTGGGGCAGGTTCAGTCGGTCGTCGGCATGCGCGTCACCGTCAATTTCGAGCATGCGGGCAAGCAGCTGATCAACGCCGCCGTGATCGAACTGGTGGCGGCCCCGCTGCCGCCGCAGCGCGGGATCAAGCGCCCGCCAACCTGACACGGCTCAAGCCGGCAGCGTGCGGGCAAGTGCCACGTCCGCTGGCGCATTCAGGTTCAGGAAGGGATCGATCGGCTCGGCCGGCCAGTCGACCAGCACGCAACCCTTTTCACGGGCATAGAGGTCGACGCGGCGCAGACCCCCTGCGAGGCGCCGGCGCAGGTCCTCCGCCAGCCAGGTCGGCCACAGGGCACAGACCGGGTGGCGCTTGCCGGCGGAGCGGGCGAGCGCAACCGCCGCCCCGGTCCGCGCCTGCGCCGCGCACAGGCGCGTCACCAGGTCGTGCGGCAGGAACGGCGCGTCGACCGGTGCGGTCGCGACATGGGTCGGCGGGCGTGGCAGGGCGCGCGCATGGTCCATCCCGGCCAGGACCCCGGCCAGTGGCCCGGGGTGGCCGGCAATCGTGTCCGGCACAATCGTCCAGCCCAGGGCGGCAAAGCGCGCGTCCCCGCTGGGGGCATTGAGGGCCAGGACCGTCACCTGTGGCGCCAGGCGCGCGGCGACCCGTTGCACCAGGGGCTGCCCGTGCAGGTCGACCCACGCCTTGTCCGTGCCCATGCGGCGGCTGCGGCCGCCGGCCAGCAGCAGGCCCAGCACGTCCCGACCCCTGCCGTTCGTCATCATTGCTGCAGTGTGCCGCGCCCCTGTGTCGCCGGCCAGCGTCCCCGTCCCCTTGACCCGGGGGGCACCGCGTGTCACTTGCCCGCCCATGAATACTCTGGGCACGGCGCAGGCCGACCGGCTGGCCTTGGCGCTGGCCCTGAATCAGGTTGCGGCGGAGGCCGCGGTCGAGATCATGCGCATCTATGATGCGGGCTTCGCCGTGCGGCAGAAGGACGATTCCTCCCCCGTGACCGAGGCGGACGAGGTGGCGGAGCGGGTGATCCTGGCCGGCCTGGCCCGCATTGCGCCGGGCATTCCCGTGGTGGCCGAGGAAAGCGTGGCCGCCGGCCGGCTGCCGCCAGGCGAGCCGGCCCAGTGGCCGGCCTTCTGGCTTGTCGATCCGCTCGACGGCACCCGCGAGTTCATCAGCCGCAATGGCGAGTTCACCGTGAACATCGCCCTGGTCGAGCACGGCGCGCCGACCCTGGGCGTCGTGCTGGCCCCGGCGCAGAAGCGCGGCTGGCGCGCGGCCGGTGCCGGCCTTGCCATTGCGGTCAAGGCGGGGATCGAACGGCCGATTGCCGCGCGCCCCGTGCCGGATCAGGGCATGGTCGTCGTGGCCAGCCGGTCCCATCGCGACGCGCGGACAGAGGACTATCTGGCGGGCCTGCCCGGCGCCACCGTCACGCCGGCCGGCTCGTCGCTCAAGTTCTGCCTGGTGGCGGAGGGCCTGGCCGACCTCTATCCGCGCTTCGGCCGCACCATGGAATGGGATACCGCGGCCGGCCATGCCGTGCTGTGGGCCGCCGGCGGCGCGGTCGAGACGCTCGACGGCAAGCCCATGCACTATGCCAAGGCCGGCTTCGAGAATCCGGAGTTCGTCGCCCGCGGCGTTGTCGGCTGAACGGGCGCGTCCTGGCGCTGGCGCGTCAGGGCACGGGCAGGGCCATGGGCGGCAGCCACAGGCTGGCCAGTGCCGCGATCCCGAACAGCAGGATCGCCACGCCTGAGACGCGATTGATCATGATCAGCTTGCCCGGCCCCAGCCGGCCATGCAGCAGGCCGATGAACATCGCCAGGCAGAACCACCACAGGGTTGATCCGGCAAACACGCCGGCCACGACGATCGACGCATCGCCCAGGGCGACGGTGCCGGAGACCAGGCCCGCACCGGCGAACACCGCGGCAAAGCCCAGGATCGTGACCGGGTTGGTGATCGTCAGCAGGAACGTCCCGCCGATCGCGCGCGTCAGGCTGTCGTGATGCTCGCCCGGGACCGTCCGGTCGATGGGCACGTCGCGGAACGTGCGCACGCCCAGGATGATCAGGAAGGCCCCGCCCAGCAGGCGCAGCCAATGGTCGTGGACCAGCAGGAAGTCCGAGATCGCGGTCAGGCCGAATGCCGCCACGACCGCGAACAGGCCATCCGCCACGGCACCGCCCATCCCGACCAGGAAGCCGCTTATGCGGCCGTGGCGCAGAGTGCGGTGGATGCAGACCAGGTTCACCGGGCCGACCGGGGCCGCGACGATGAACCCGATCACCAGGGCGCGGATGAAGAGTTCCAGCGTGATCATGCAATCCCAGGCCAGGACCCGGCCGGGCCCTGGCCCGCCGGTCGACGCAGCAGTGGGGGCGGCGCGCCCATGTCAGTCGCCCCCGCCGCCAGCTCATCTCCTGCCAGACTTTCGTGACGATCCGGATGTGCCCGTTGCGCGCAGGTGACCCCCTGGCCTGAGTGCGCGCGGGGCAGGCTCATCGGCTCAGGCGTTGACGTCGATCACGGTGCGCCCGCGGATCCTGCCCTGCAGGATGGCGGGGGCCAGTTCCGTGACCTTGCTCAGGGGGGCCGTCTCGGTCATCGCGTCCAGCTTGTCCAGCGGCAGGTCGCGGCCCAGCCGGGCCCACGCCTCCAGCCGGCGTGCGCGCGGCGCCATGACCGAATCGATGCCGTGCAGGGTCACGCCGCGCAGGATGAACGGCAGGACGGTGGCCGGCAGGTCGGCTCCCTGTGCCAGGCCGCAGGCCGCGACGTGGCCATCGTACTTCGTCTGCGCCAGGGCGTTGGCGAGGGTATGGCTGCCGACCGAGTCGACGACGGCGGCGAAGCGCTCCTTTCCGATCGGCCGGCCCGCCGCGGCCAGTTCCGCCCGGTCGATGAAGCTGCTGGCGCCCAGGCCGCGCAGGTAGTCATGGGTTTCGGGGCGGCCCGTGGAAGCGACGACCGAATAGCCCAGGCGGTGCAGGATCGCGATCGCCACGGAGCCGACGCCACCCGCCGCTCCCGTCACCAGGACCTCGCCCTGCTCAGGGGTCAGGCCGCCCTTCTCGATCGCCATGACGCAGAGCATGGCGGTATAGCCGGCGGTCCCCACGGCCATTGCCTGCGACGCGGTCATGGTCGCCGGGCGGGGCACCAGCCATTCGCTCTTCACCCGGGCATACTGCGCATAGCCGCCCCAGTGGCGCTCGCTCAAGCCCCAGCCGTTCAGCACGACGGCGTCGCCCGGCTTCCACGCCGGATCGCTCGATTCCTCGACCGTGCCGGCGAAGTCGATGCCCGGCACCATCGGATAGCTGGTCACGATCTTGGCCGTGCCGGTGATCGCCAGGCCGTCCTTGAAGTTGACTGTCGAGTGGCTGATCCGGACCAGGACCTCGCCGGCAGGCAGTGCGCTCAGGGGCAGGTCCTTGATGCTGGCCGTGTGACTGTCACCGGTCTGGTCGAGCACCAGGGCGCGAAACGTCTGGCTCATTGGCATGGTCCTTCTTGCGCAGGGGCCTGTCGGGTCGCGCAGTCTAGTCGCCATGGGCCGCCGTTCAACGCCCAGATTGATCGCATCCCGCCTCGGCCGGCTCGGCACCAGGAATCCGGTGGGCGTGACCTTCCTGCCGCAACGCGGGCCCGCAATAGCTGCCTGGGAACCCGAACTTTCCAAGCCCCCTTGAAGGAGGCGCACCCTGTGGTGCTAAGATTTCCGGACCAATGACAGACGGCATGCCGTCGAATGGGAGATCGCCTGGAGAACCAGAAGGACCGTACGCACCAAACGGAGACGATCGATGTCGGATTTTCAGTTGATGCTGAAGGACTACCGCATGACGACGGCTGAGATTTTGTATCATTTCCCTGATCACCCGGCTTTGCTCCAAAGCTATACGTGGCAGGATCTTGATATCGCTCCGAAATTTCCGGTGTTGAGCAGGTTTCTTGAGTTCTGGGAGACAAAGTTGGAGGGCAAGCTTCATTCGGTGAAGATCGCGTCCTGTCGCCTGATCCGGCCGACCGAATTCCGCCTGGGCACCGTCTACAACCTCCACTGAGGGCAGTGCGGGTTCCGACCTCCCACGCGGCTGTCGAACCCGTCCAACCCCAC
Organism: Zavarzinia sp. CC-PAN008; assembly: GCF_051903925.1. Taxonomy (GTDB): domain Bacteria; phylum Pseudomonadota; class Alphaproteobacteria; order Zavarziniales; family Zavarziniaceae. The sequence continues at coordinate 510,619 of NZ_CP173678.1, read as the reverse complement.
CGGCGCCGCGGCCTCTTGCGCTCGCCGCGCCGGTCAGGCGTGCGCCGTTGGTGCAGTCGTGCCGCGCGCAGGACGCCATTCGCGCGCTGGGCGCGTGATCAATCGAAAAACGTGCATCCGGAAGCAATTTGTTAGGATTTGTCGGTCAGCTTTCGGACGGTATCGAGTAGCAACGATATGGCGCCTGCCAGCCAGGGGATGACGCTGGATCAAGTGGCCATATGGTTCAACATCGAAACGTTTTTCTGCCGGCTTGCCGGCTGACCGAGAAAGGACCCGAGATGCCGAATACCCGCAAGCTCCGCAACGACCAGTCCTTCCTGCCGGTCGGCGGCATCGCCGCCGGTCTGCTTGCCGCGGCGGCCCTGCTGCTGCCGGTTGCGGGCCACGCCGCCAGCAGCAGCAGCCAGTTCACCGTCAGCGCGACCGTCAGCGACGAGTGCGCGGTGAATGCGGCCGATCTCAATTTCGGGACCTACTCGATCAACAGCAGCGCGCCGCTGACGGCCACGTCGACCATCGGCGTCACTTGCACCACCGGCACCGCCTACAGCGTCAAGCTGGACGGCGGCGCCCAGGGCAATGTCACCGGCCGCCAGATGAGCGACCTGACCGACCCCGCGAAGCGGCTGTCCTACCAGCTCTATTCCGACGTCGCCTACACCGTTGTGTGGGGTGACGGCACGAACGGCACCGCCCAGGCCGGCACCGGCAGCGGCAGCACCCAGTCGCTGACCGTGCGCGGCCGGATCCCGGCGCAGCAGGCCGCGTCCGCCGGGTCGTACCGCGACACGATCACCGTCACGGTCACCTACTGAGATGGGCACCCGTCGCCTGGCTTGGCGCGCGGCCGTGATCGCGGTCCTGGGGACCCTGGCCGGTCTGGGGGCACTCCCCGCGCAGGCCAGCATGCAGGTCTCGCCCGTCATCGTCGAACTCCCCGCCGACAAGCCGGTGGGCAAGCTGCTGGTGCGCAACCTGGGCAGCCAGGCGGTGAATGTCCAGGTGCGGGCCTTCGAATGGCGGCAGGACATGGGCGACGATCGCCTGGATCCGTCGACGCGCCTGCATGTCAGCCCGCCGCTGTTCGAGCTGGGCCCCGACCAGCAGCAGGTCGTGCGGGTGGTCCTGTCCGGTGCCGCGGCGCAGGGCGAGCAGTCCTTCCGCCTGTTCTTCGACGAACTGCCCGATCCGGGGCAGGGGGCGTCGGCCATCCGCCTGCCGATTCGCTTCAGCCTGCCGGTCTTTGTCGGTACGGGCGAGCAGGCCCAACCGGAACTGGCCTGGTCCTATGATCGTGACCCGGACGGGCGCCTGCGCCTGATCGCCAGCAATGCCGGGGGCCGCCGCGCCAGGATCGCCAACCTGGCCCTGGCACTGCCCGATGGCCGCGCACTGGGGCAGGTGGAAGGGTTGGCCGGCTATGTCCTGGCCGGCAGCAGCCGCGCCTGGGCGTTTGACCCTGCATCCGGCGCGGCCACGGGGCCGGTCCGGCTGCGCTTCGACACGGACACCGGCGCCGTGGACCAGACCGTTCATGGCGCGGCGCGCTGAGATATGGCTTCTTGCCGCCGTACTGGCCGTGAGTCTGGGCCTGTCCCGCCCGGCGGCGGCCACCCAATGGCTTGAGGTGACGGTCAACGGCCGCGCCACGGGCGAGGTCGTGGCGTTCGAGGGGGCCGTGGACGACCTGGCGGCTGCCGCGGCGGACCTGCGGCGCATCGGCGTCAACCTGCCTGTGGCGGACCAGGGGCAGGTCCAGCTTCGCGCGGTTCCCGGCCTTCAGGTCACGGTCGACCTTGCCAACCAGACGATCGCGCTCGACGCGGACAAGGCCCTGCTCGACGGCTCCCTGGTCACCGACATCAACGCCAGCGGCACCGAAACCGAGGCGACGGCCGCGACCGGCCTCATGCTGGGCTATGACATTTTCGCGGAAGCCGCCAGCGGCAGCGACGCCATGGTGTCCGTCGCCGGCTTTGGCGACCTGCGCGCCTTCTCGCCCTGGGGCGTGGCCCATGCGACCTTCATCGGCCAGAGCGGCGGCGACAGCCCGCTACTGCGCCTGGACAGCACGATCGAGCTGGACCAGCCCGACACGCTCACCTCGATCCGGCTGGGCGACGCGATCACCGGCAGCACGACCTGGACACGCTCCCTGCGGTTTGGCGGCATCCAGGTGGCCAGCAACAGGGGCCTGCAGCCCGGGCGCAGCGCCAGCACCCTGCCGCTGATCGAAGGGCAGGCCGCCATCCCCTCGGTCGTCGACGTCTATGTGAACGATGGCCTGCGCCTCAGCATGCCGGTCGATGCTGGCCCCTTCACGATCCGGGACCTGCCCGTAGTCAGCGGCCAGGGCGACGTGCGCGTGGTGGTCCGGGACGTGCTGGGCCGCGAGTCGGTCCAGAACATCGCCTTTTACGCCGATGGGGCGCTGCTGCCCGCCGGTACGCTCGACTACTCGGCCGAACTTGGCTTCACGCGCCGTCGCTACGCCCAGGACAGCTTCGGCTATGGCCGTCTGGCCGCGGTCGGCACCGCCCGCTATGGGCTGATGGAAGGCGACCTGACGCTGGAGGGGCACGTCGAGGCCTCTGCCGACCTCGCTTTGGCCGGTGCCGGGGGCTACCTGGCTCTTGGCGAGTTCGGCGTCATCAACGGCAGCCTGTCCGGCAGCACCTCCAGCTTCGGCAGCGGTGCCAGTGCCACGCTTGGCTTCAGCCACCAGGGCGAGTACGTCTCCGTCCAGGCCCAGGCGACCCTAGCCAGCGACGACTATGCCGACCTGGCAAGGCTGGAGGGGGATGGCCCGATCCGCCGCGCCTTCCGCATCAATGTCGGCGTGCCGCTAGGCGGGCTGGGCGGCCTGGGCCTGGCCTATGCCGGGATCGACCGCGGTGGCCGGGGTGATGCCTCGCTCGCCACCGCCAGTTTCAGCCGCCGCCTGTTCGACGATGCCTTCGTCCAGGTGACCGCGACCGCCGATACGCGCACCGGCGATGCGGCCTTTGGCGTCTGGCTGTCCGTCCCGCTGGGGGGCGGCGTCCTGGGAGGGGTGGGGGTCGAGCATGACCGCCAGGGTCCGTCCGCCCGCCAGAGCCTGAGCGGACGCGACCTGATGGGCCATGAGGTCGACTGGCGCGCCGACCTGCAGCAGGGGGAACTCAACCGCGCCAGCCTGGGCGCCGTCTACCGCGCCTCCTTCGCCGACCTGCGCGCCGACCTGGTGGGCGACGAGCGGACCGCGGCGGCGCGCATCGGGATGGCGGGGTCGCTGGTCGGCATGGCGGGCGATGCCTTCGCCTCCGGCCCGATCGAGGATTCCTTCGCCCTGATCGACACCCACGGCCAGGCCGGCATTCGCGTCTATCGCGAGAACCGCCCGGCGGGCGTGACCAATGCGGACGGCCTGCTTCTGGTGACGGGGCTGCAGTCCTACAGTGCGAACATGGTCGCGATCGAGCCGCTGGATTTCGCGCTGGAGCAGAATGTGGACGAGCCGTCCCGCGTGGTCGTGCCGCGCAGCCGTTCCGGCGTGCTGGTCGACTTCCCCGTCGACACGAGCGCCAAGGCCCTGGTGACCCTGCTCCAGACTTCGGGCGAGCCGGTGCCGCTGGGGGCGCGCGTGGCAATGCCCGCCGGCGATGCCCTGGTCGGCTATGACGGCCAGGCCTATCTGGCCGGGCTCACCGCCCGCGCCGACCTCGACGTCCGTTGGGCGGGTGGCGGCTGCCGCGCCGTCCTGGAGCAGGCGACGATCGCGGCCCGCGGTGGCGCTCCCATCGTCCTGCCGTGCACCGCGATCGACTGATGCGTCGCCTGCGCACCCTCTGGATCGTCCTGGCGGGCCTCCTGGCCGTGCCGGCGCCGGCCTGGGCGCTGGCCTGCAGCGCCTCGGCCACCAACCTCAATTTTGGCCAGTACCGCCCGTTCAGCGCCCTGCCCAATACTTCGACCGCGACCATCCAGGTGACCTGCAATGCCCTGGTCACGTTGTTCCTGGCGTTCGACGTCCGCCTCAGCCCCGGTGCCAGCGGAACCTATACGGCGCGGTCCATGACCAGTGGGACCAACGCGCTCGGCTACAACCTGTTCACGTCGAACGCCTATTCCACGGTCTGGGGGGACGGCACCGGGGCGACCGCGGTGCGGTCATTCGGCGCGCTGGTGACGCTGTTTCCGTTCAGCATCCCCTACACGATCCATGGCCGCATCCCTGCGCTGCAACCGGTCCGCCCGGGCAGCTATTCGGACATTGTACAGGTCGTGATCACGTTTTGAGGGTGAGCGGGACAGAGCACCGAACTGTGGCGCGGCGATGGCAAGGGCCCGCATGGCTGCCCTGTTTCGTCCGCCTCCTGACGGAACCCTCCCCCCTGCTTACGTCTTGACTCTGGCAATTGGGCAACACACAGGAGGCCCGCCATGGCCCATATCACGTTCCACGACGTCGCCCCCCGACAATCCTGGCAGGCACGCCAGCGGCGGCCGGCGAAGGCATCGCGAACCGAATTCCTGCTGACCTGGACGGCCGTCCTGGCGTTCTGCGTCGGCACTTGGTCGCTGCTGCTGGGCAGCGCGCTATAGCAGCGGCCGGCGATTGGCGGCAGGGGAATGGGGGCTGTCGGCTGGTGTCGCCTGGCGCGTCGCGCGGGCTGGCATGGTGGGCGATGTAGGGATCGAACCTACGACCTTCCCCGTGTGAAGGGGACGCTCTCCCGCTGAGCTAATCGCCCATGCCTGTCGCGGACACGCCGCGAAGGGCGCTAGATAGAAGTGCCGCCGGCCGCTGTCAAGCGGCGGCACGTCGCGCGCTCAGTCGGGCGACGGGATGCGCGGGCGCCACAGCGGGCGACCATAGCGTTCGCCGAAATCCTCGAACATCACGTTGAATGACAGGCTGATGCGGTCGCTTGGCGCCTCGTTCGGGTCCACACTGTGACGCAGCCAGGAATGGAACAGGATCAGGCGCCCGGGCGCGGGCGCCACCGTCATGACCGCGCCCGTATGGCCCGTCACCCGCTTCATCGGCGGCAGCACCACGTGCGCCTGGGGCCGCGGATCGTGAAAGGCGATCTGTCCGGCGCCGGGTGGTGCCGCGATGTAGTAGACGCCGCTCAGGTAGTTGTTGGGATGCGCATGCTCATGATGCCGCGCGCCCGGCGGACTGACATTGATCCAGCAACCCGTGACCATCGGCCGGTCCGCGTCCAGTTGCAGGAATCCGCTGATATTGCGGACGGCCAGGTCGATGGCCCGGCCCAGGCGGTTGAACTCTGGCCTGGTGTGGAAGTCATGGTCGGTCTGCAGCGACAGGTCGGTGCGGCCAGGCGTGGCCGCGCCGGCCCGCGCCAGGAACGCCGCGATGTCGCCGGCCACCGCGTCACGCTCGGCCGGAACCAGGTCGAACACCCAGACCAGCGTCGGAAAGAACGTCAGCAGTTGCTGCCCGGCAAAGGGCTGCGCGTGCGGCGCCTGTGCCATCAGGCCAGGGCTCGGGCCGCCAGGCGGGTCAGGGCACCGGGCAGTTCGGCAAAGTCGTCGATCAGGATGTCGGCGCCCAGCTCCGCGGCAGGAATCGCGGTGTAGCCAAAGCTGACCAGCACGCAGGGCACGCCGGCATTGCGTGCAACCCCCAGGTCGGCGGCGCTGTCGCCCACCATCACCGTTCCCGCGACCGGCACGCCCAATGGCGCCAGCGCCGCCTCCAGATGGCGGGCGTCGGGCTTCTTCCAGGGCAGGCTGTCGCCCCCGACCGGATCGGGGAAGAAGCGCGCCAGGTCGGTTGCCGCCAGCAGCCGCCTCGCCAGACGCTCCGGCTTGTTGGTGCAGACGCACATCGGCACGCCCGCGGCGCGCAGGTCCTCCAGCACGCTCACGACGTTGGCGAAAGGGTGCGAGTCCACGCAGATGTTCTCGGCGTAATAGCTGAGGAAATAGGCGAGCAGGTCGGCCCGGGTGTCCTCGTCCAGCGACCCGCCGGTCGCCTCCAGCCCGCGCTCGATCAGGCGGTTGGCGCCCTCGCCCACCAGCGTGCGCAGCAGCGCCTCGCTGACCGGCGGGCGCCCCGCCCGCGCCAGGACGGCATTGAGCGCGCCCGTCAGGTCAGGTGCGGAATGGACGAGCGTGCCGTCCAGGTCAAAGGCGACGGCGGGGGGAAAGCGTTCCATGTCGGGCAATCTGGCCATACAAGCGTCCGGGAGCAAGGCTTGGCGCCAGTGTGTATAGTCGCAACGCCCAGCACGCCGACCGGAAGGACGCCGCCATGCAGCTCAAGGATCCAAGCCTGTTCCGCCAGCAGGCCTATATCGATGGCGCCTGGGTCGATGCCGATGGCGGCGCCACGATCGACGTGACGGAAAAGGCGACGGGCAAGGTCATCGGCACGATCCCGCGCATGGGTGCGGCGGAGACGGCGCGCGCCATCGACGCCGCCAACAAGGCGCTGCCCGCCTGGCGGGCCAAGACGGCCAAGGAACGCGCCAACCTGATGCGCAAGTGGTTCGATCTGATCATCGCCAACACCGATGACCTGGGCGTGATCATGACGGTCGAGCAGGGCAAGCCCCTGGCCGAGGCCAAGGGCGAGGTCGCCTATGCCGCCTCGTTCATCGAATGGTTCGCGGAGGAGGCCAAGCGCATCTATGGCGAGGTGATCCCCGCCCATGCCGCGGACAAGCGCATCGTCGTGGTGCGCGAACCGATCGGCGTGGTCGCCGCCATCACCCCCTGGAATTTCCCCGCCGCGATGATCACGCGCAAGGCGGGGCCGGCCCTGGCGTCCGGCTGCACCATCGTGGTGAAGCCCGCGACCCAGACGCCCTATTCGGCCTTTGCCCTGGCCGTCCTGGCCGAACGCGCCGGCATCCCACCCGGCGTCATCAGCGTCCTGACCGGCTCGGCCGCCGAAATCGGCGGCGAGATGACCTCGAACCCCATCGTGCGCAAGGTGACCTTCACCGGCTCGACCGAGATCGGCAAGAAGCTGATGGCCCAGTGCGCCGGCACGGTAAAGAAGATGGGCCTCGAACTGGGCGGCAATGCGCCCTTCATCGTGTTCGACGATGCCGACCTGGATGCCGCGGTCGAAGGGGCCATCGCCTCCAAGTACCGCAATACGGGGCAGACCTGCGTCTGCGCCAACCGCCTGCTGGTCCAGGATGCCGTCTATGACGCTTTCGCCGAAAAGCTGGCCGCGGCGGTGGGCAAGCTCAAGGTCGGCAACGGCCTGGATGCCGGCAGCACGCAGGGCCCGCTGATTGACGCCAACGCGGTTGCCAAGGTGGAGGAGCACATCGCGGATGCGGTGGGCAAGGGCGCGCGCGTCGTCGTCGGGGGCCACCGCCACGCCCTGGGCGGCACCTTCTTCGAACCCACGGTGCTGGCCGACGTGACGCCGGCCATGGCGGTCGCGCGGGAGGAGACGTTCGGCCCCGTCGCCCCCCTGTTCCGCTTCAAGACCGAGGCGGACGCGATCCGCATGGCCAACGATACCGAATTCGGGTTGGCCGCCTATTTCTATGCCCGCGACATCGGCCGCGTCTGGCGCGTGGCGGAAGCGGTCGAATACGGCATCGTCGGCATCAACACCGGCATCATCTCGACCGAAGTGGCGCCGTTCGGCGGCATCAAGGAATCCGGCGTCGGCCGCGAAGGCTCGCGCCACGGCATCGACGACTTCACCGAGATCAAATACCTCTGCATGGGCGGGATCTGAGGGCGGCACCAACATCCTTCGAGACGCGCCGACGGCGCTCCTCAGGATGACGCCCGTTGGGGATTCGATAGAAAAAACAACGGCGTCATGCTGAGGAGCCGGCCATCGGGCCGGCGTCTCGAAGCATCGGGAGCGCGGGTGACACCCACGGACGGCTACGGGACCAGACAATGAGCTTCGACTTCGACCTGTTCGTGATTGGCGCCGGCTCCGGCGGTGTGCGGGCGTCGCGCATTGCTGGCGGCTATGGCGCGCGCGTCGCCATCGCGGAGGAAAGCCTGATCGGCGGAACCTGCGTGGTGCGCGGCTGCATCCCCAAGAAGCTGCTGGTCCATGCCGCGCATTATTCCGAGGATTTCGAGGACGCGGAGGCCTTTGGCTGGCATGTCGGCGACAGGCCAACCTTCTCCTGGCCGAAACTGATCGCCAACAAGGACCGCGAGATTGCCCGCCTGACCGGCCTCTACCGCAAGGGGCTGGAGGGGGTGAAGGCCACGATCTTCGAAGCCCGCGCGACCGTTAGCGGTCCCAACTCCGTTCTGGTCGATGGCAGGGAGATCACGGCGGGCACCATCCTGGTGGCTGCCGGCGGCCGCCCCGTCCCTTATGTGGGCGAGGGGGCGGAACTGGCCATCACCTCGGACGAGGCGTTCCACCTGCCCGACCTGCCGCCGCGCGTCGCCGTCCTGGGCGGCGGCTATATCGCGGTCGAGTTCGCGGGCATCTTCAACGGCCTGGGGTCGAAGACCACCCTGATCTATCGCGGCGACAAGGTGCTGCGCGGTTTCGACGACGACCTGCGCGACACCCTGGGCGAGCAGATGGTGCACAAGGGCATCGACCTGCGCTGCGGCGTCACCGTGCTGAAACTGGAGAAGACGGCAGGCGGCATCCGCGTGGCGCTCAGCGACGGCAGCGCGGTCGAGGTCGACTGCGTGCTGGCCGCGCTGGGGCGGGCTGCGCATACGCGGGGCCTGGGCCTGGAGAATGCAGGGGTGGCACTGGGCGAAAAGGGGGAGGTGAAGGTCGACCTCTATTCCCGCACCAACGTAGCCTCGATCTATGCCGTGGGGGACGTGACCGACCGCCTGAACCTGACGCCCGTCGCCATTCGCGAGGGGCACGCCTTCGCCGATACGGTCTTCGGCAACCGTCCGGTGGCGCCCGATCACATGGGCGTCGCGACCGCGGTGTTCAGCCAGCCGCCCATCGGCACGGTCGGCCTGACCGAGGCGGAGGCCCGCGCAAAGTACGGAAAGGTCGACATCTACAAGGCGCGCTTCCGCCCGCTGAAGCACACGCTGACCCTGCGGGAGGAGCGGACGCTGATGAAGCTGGTCGTGGAGCCGCTGTCTGACCGCGTTGTCGGTGCGCACATGATCGGTGCGGACTCGGCCGAGATCATCCAGGGCGTCGCGATCGCCATGAAGATGGGAGCGACCAAGGCACAGTTCGACCAGACGGTGGCGATCCATCCGACCGCGGCCGAGGAGTTCGTCACGATGCGGACCAAGGAGCCGGAACCACAGGTCGCCGCGCGCGCTGCGGAATAGCAGGGCAGTGCAGGGCAGGGGCTGGCGGGCGCGCGGCGCGCGCAGGCTCAGTCCGCCCCGGGGCGGTGCAGGGTGGACGCCAGTGCGTTCAGCTTCTCGCGCAGTTCCAGCAGGTCCTCGACCGGCAGGCCCAGGCGGCAGAAGATCAGCCCTGGCACCTCGGCCGCCTTGTCGCGCAGCGCCCAACCCCGGGCCGTCAGTTCCACGATCACGCGACGCTCGTCCTTGGGGTCGCGCGTGCGGCTGATCAGGCCGCCGGCCTCCAGCCGCTTCAGCAATGGGCTCAGCGTGCCGAAGTCCAGGCCAAGCGCCTGCCCCAGGCTGCCGACGCTGCGCGGGGATTCCTCCCACAGCGCCAGCAGGGCCAGGTACTGCGGATAGGTCAGGCCCAGCGGATCGAGGATCGGGCGATAGGCGCGGGTCAGGGCACTGCTGGCGGAGTACAGGGCAAAGCACAGCTGGTTGTCCAGCCGCAGCTGCTCCGGCGTGGCTCCAGGCGGGGCGGCGCCAGAAGCCGCCCCATCGTCCAACACCTCGTCCTTTGCCTGTCGCTTGCTCATGCCGTCCGAACGCTCAAGCCCACGTCGATGTTGCCGCGAGTCGCATTCGAATAGGGGCAGACTTCGTGCGCCTCTGCAACCAGGGCTTCGGCTTCCGCCTGCGCCACCCCGCTGACCGTGACCTCAAGCGCCACATCCAGGGCAAAGCCACCCTTGCCGTTCTGGCGGATGCCGACCGTGGAATGGACGCTGGCATCCTTGATCGCGACCTTCTTCTGCTGGGCGACAAAGCGCAGCGCGCTTTCGAAGCACGCGGCGTAACCGGCCGCGAACAGCTGTTCGGGGTTGGTCCCCTTGCCCGTGCCGCCCATCGCCTTGGGCATGGCAAGGTCCAGCTTCAGCAGCCCATCAGAGGACTCGACATGGCCATTGCGGCCGCCATGGGTGGTGGCTTCGGCGGTATAGAGGGCTGTCATGGCAGTGTTCCCTTGTGATCGATGACGATTACATAGGAAGCGATTTGATTGCTTACAAGGGAAATTGTGCGGCGAATGTCCTGGTCAGACCGGGTTGCGCTCGATCACCGCCCGGCGGAACACGTGACGGACATAATGCCAGTCGCGCTCGGGCAGCGTGCCCTTGGCCATTTCCTGTTCAAAGGCCCAGATCTGCAGCTTCTGCCGCTGACTCAGCAGGCTCGAATTCTGGAGCGCCTCAAAGACGTCGCGATCGCTGAAGAGCGGTGTCCGCGTCGGCGCGGCGCTGCGCGGCGGGGGCGGCGGTGGTGGGGGCGGCGCCTCGCGCGTAGGCTTGGCCGCGCTGGCTGGGACCAGGTCGCCCCAGCCCATGCCCGCCCCGCGCAGGACGGAAGTCACCTTTCGGGCCGCAACCAGCACCTCGGCGTCATAGGGGCTTGCCAGCATCCCCAGAAGCCGTTGGAGGCGTTCGGTTGGTACGTGGTCACTCACACTTCACAGCTTAGTGAAGTTCCGTCCGCGATCAATCGCTATCGCCATCACATTTTCCCGACGGGTAACGGTTGAGAAACTGCTCCCCCCGTAAACATGGATGGAGACGGCATGGAGCCGTGTATGGACGATCCGATGCCAGCCGATGCAGCGCAGGTCAGCGGGAACATTGGAGCGCAGCTTCGCGACGCGCGGCTGGCCCATGTTCATCGCTACTGGGCGTCCCGGTGCGGACTCTATACCTGTCCCCTGCGCCAGGACATCGACCCGCGCGCGCTGAAGCCTGTCCTGCCCTTTGTCTTCATGGCGGAACGTGGCGCGGTTCCCGGAGCCGGCCTGTCGGGCGGCCCCTTCCGCCTGCGCCTGGTCGGCACGGCGCTGGTCGGCCTGTTCGGTCGCGACGTCACCGGCTGCCTGCTGTCCGAAGCGCTGGCCCCTGCTGTCGCGACAGAGGTGGCCGCGCGCTTCGAGAGCGTGCTCCAGACCACGGCGCCCACGCTCTGGCATGGCATTGTCGACAGGGGTGCGGGATCGCAACCCCTGGCGGTGCAGTCGCTCAACCTGCCGCTCAGCAGCGACGGGACCTGTGTCGACCGCATCCTGGGGGCGATGGTCTTCGGGCCCGCCCTGCCTGCGGGAAGCCGAACGCCTGATCTGCGGCGGGCCTCGTGACGGGCGACCTGCGCGGCCTTGCTGACCTGCCGCCCGTGGGCTTCAGCCACGACCCGGCCACGGTGCAGTCGACCATGGTCGGCGCCCTGTCGGATTGGTGGTTCGCCCAACGCGGGCGCGAGGCGCCGGTGCCGCAACGCGCCAACCTGTCGCCAAAGGTGTTGAAGCCGCTGCTGCCAAACCTGCTGATCTCGGAATATGTGGGCGACGGACGCGTGCGCTACCGCCTGGTCGGCACGCGCGTCGTCGAGCTGGGACGCTATGACTTCACCGGCATGTTCCTGGACGACATGGCGTTCAACGACGCCCTGGACTGGCAAGCGGCCTATCGCGCCATGCGGCGGGAGCCGCGCCCGCTCTACGGCACCTCGGCGATCACCCTCGTCGACGGCAGCTTCGTGCCCTATGAGTTCGGCATGTTCCCGCTGTCCTTCGATGGGCGCAGCGTCGACCAGGTCGTCGCGGTCGAGGATTATGGCCGGGTCGACCTGCTGACCGCCTCGATGATGAAGCCGATCCGGCCCCTCAGGGCCTGAAGGCGGTCCCGCCATTCGCGCGGGTTGGCTGGCCTGCCCCCCTCCGCCATGATGCGTGCCGTGGAGCAGGGGGCATGCCGATGGCCGTCGAGATACCGTTCAAGCGCGACATGGAGTTCGAGTACGGCGTTCTGGCGCCTGTGGCACCGGGCCTGCGCCGGATCGTGGCGCGCAATCCCGGGCCATTCACCTATACCGGCACCGGCACCTATGTGATCGGCACGGGCAAGGTCGCCGTGATCGACCCCGGGCCGGACGACGCGGCGCACATCCAGGCCCTGCTGGCCGGCCTGGATGGCGAGACGGTGACCCACATCCTGGTCACCCACACCCATATGGACCATTCCCCGGGCGCCGCCGCGGTCAAGGCGGCGACCGGTGCCCGCACCTATGCCTTCGGCGCCCATCCGCGCACGCCCGACGGCCAGCAGGGCGAGGGCGGCGACCTGGACTTCGTGCCGGACGTGACGATCGGCCATGGCGACGTCGTCGAGGGGGTGGGCTGGTCGGTGGAGGCGCTGCACACTCCGGGTCATATCTCCAATCACCTCAGCTTCGCCTGGCGGGAGCCGGGCGTCCTGTTCAGCGGCGATCACGTGATGGCCTGGTCGACCAGCGTGGTTGGCGACATGTCGGCCTACATGAAGTCTCTCAACCTGCTGCTGCCCCGCGACGACCGCATGTACTGGCCGACGCATGGGCCCGCGGTGACGGAGCCGCTGCCCTTCGTGAAGGCCTATATCGCACATCGGCTGGAACGGGAGGACCAGCTGTCCCATCAGCTGGCCAGCGGACCCAAGCGGATCGGCGAGATCGTGCCGGTGCTCTATGCCGCCGTCGATCCGGCGCTGCATCCCGCGGCGGGCCGTTCCCTGCTGTCCCACCTTCTCCGGATGCTGGAGGATGGCCGCGTCAAGGTGGAGGGTGAGCCGGGTATCGACGCCCTGTGGCGCCTGGCCGCCTGAACCGGGCCGGCGCGGCGGCTGTGATCGCCGTCGCATTCATGGCGCCGCCGCCTTGACGCTCCGCGGCCGACGCGGCATCGTCGCGCCCAGGTGCCGACCGGGTGGGCCGGCGTCCGGGGGTTATCTAATCTGCAGGTGGTTGGGTTCGAGTCCCACCGCGGCATCACCCGCAAGGGAATGCCGCGTAGCTCAGGGGTTAGAGCAGCAGACCCTTGCCCCCGGGCATACACACGACCACCCGGCCTGGCCACAAGGACTTGTTTGCGTACCGGCTGAACGGGCCGGAGCCCGAGGGTTATCTCTCTCCCATCTGAGGGCGCCCCCTCGGGTGCCACCATGCCCGTTCAGCCTGCTTCCCATGCGTGGCCGACGCCCAGCGGCAGCGCGCTCATGTTCGGCCGGACGGGCCGAAGCTGAAGGGTTATCTTGGGTCCTGAAGGTCGCGGGTTCGAATCCCGTCTTGGCGACACGCTCGCTTCGTAGCTCAGCCTGGTAGAGCGACAGGGTTATCCCTTGGCGATCCCATGCCCGTCCGGCCGTTCCCTGCCGACGGGCGGAGCAGTGGCCGGATCCCCGCGCCGCGCCGCCTCTTTCCTGTAGGTGCCGAGGACAGCATGCGTCTCGCCGACCTGTTCCGCCGCCGCCGTCCGGCCGATGCGGACATTCCCCAGACCGAGCCTTTGCCGGGCATGGTCGCCAATTCCGCAGGTGGCTTCTCGTTCGCCATCGACGATTGGGCGCGCCTTGACCGCTTCCTGATCCTTGGCTCCGAAGCGGGCAGCTACTATGCATCGGCCCCCGTCCTGACCCGGGAGAACGCGGAAGGCGTGCTGCGCTGCCTCGCCGCGGATGGCCCGCGGGCGGTCGCCCGCATCGTCGCGATCAGCGACAGCGGCCGCGCGCCGCGCAACGACGCGGCGATCTTCGCCCTGGCGCTTGCGGCCTCGGCCGAGTCTGTCGAGACCAGGCGGGCGGCGCTGGCTGCCCTGCCGCGCGTGTGCCGCACGGGCACGCACCTGTTCCAGTTCGCCGTGGCGATCGAATCGCAGCGCGGCTGGGGCCGTGCCCTGCGTCGCGCCGTCGGCGACTGGTACCTGGGGCGCGATGTCGACGAGCTTGCCTTCCAGGCCGTGAAGTATCGCCAGCGCGGGGGCTGGTCGCACCGCGACATGCTGCGCCTGGCCCATCCGCGCACCGACGACGCGGCCCGCCGCGCCCTGTTCGAGTGGATCTGCAGGGGCACGCCCGACCCCGCTTTGCCCGCGATCGTGCAGGCCTACCTTGCCGCCGCGACGGCCAAGGCGGCTGAGCAGGTGACCGACCTGATCCTGACGCGCAACCTCCCGCGAGAGGCGCTGCCGACGCACTGGCTGAACCATGTCGATGTCTGGGCGGCGCTGCTGGAGCGCATGCCCGCGCACGCCCTGGTCCGCAACCTGGCCAAGATGACGGAGGTCGGCCTGCTGGCGCCGCTGTCCGACGCCGCCCTGACCGTGTCCCGCCGCCTGGCGGACCACGCGGCGTTGCGCCGGGCGCGCCTGCACCCGATGGCCGTGCTGATTGCCCAGCGCACCTATGCCACGGGCAAGGGCCAGCGCGGCAGCCTGGTCTGGGCCCCGGTGGCTCAGGTGACCGACGCCCTGAACGACGCCTTCTACGGCACGTTCGAGGTCGTCCAGCCAACGGGCAAGCGGCTGTACCTGGCGGTCGATGTCTCCGGCTCGATGACGTTCGGGCACATCGCGGGAACGGCGCTGACGCCGCGCGACGCCGCCGCAGCGATGGCCCTGGTCACGGCCCGCACGGAGGCGTCCTGGTACGTCATGGGCTTTGCGGCAGCCAACGGCAAGGTGGGCGATATGCGCACGGGCATGGTCCCGCTCACGGTCACGCCCGCGATGCGCCTGGACGATGTCATCCGCTCGATGGCAGTGGTCCCGTTCGGGGCGACCGACTGCGCCCTGCCGATGCTGGACGCCCTGGAGCGCGGCCTGAAGGTCGATGCCTTCGTCGTCTACACCGACAGCGAGACCTTCCATGGCAAGGTCCACCCGGTGGAGGCGCTGCGCCGCTATCGCAAGAAGACGGGCATCCCGGCCAAGCTGGTCGTCGTCGGCATGGTCGCGAACAAGATCTCGATTGCCGATCCCGCCGATGCCGGGATGCTCGACGTGGTCGGCTTCGACGCGGCCGCGCCGGCAATCATCGCCGACTTCATCCGCGGCTGAGACGGCCGCCCCGTCAGCGGGCGGTCGCCTCCCCGGTCGCTGGAGACACGCGCTCCGACAGGCGGCGCAGCTTGTCCATGTCGCGCAGGTACAGCGTCTTGTGCTTGCGCTGCACGATGCCGCTGGCCTGCAGCTGGCCGATCACGCGGGCCACCGTCTCGCGCGTGGTCGAGGCCAGGCCCGCGATCGAGGCCTGGGTCGGCACGGGCCAGATCATCCACGAATCAGGGCGCAGCGGATCGGGTTTGGCCAAGCGCAGCAGCTCGACATAGACACGCTGGTGCGCGCCCAGCGTCGACAGGTCCATGATGCGGTCGTCGCAGATGCGAATGATCCGGGCCATCTTCTCGATGACGCTCAGCGCGATCGACGGATGGCGCATCAGCAGCGACACGAACAGGTCTGGCGCCAGGCTGGCCAGCAGGCATTCGGTCTGGGCGACCACGCTGGCCGAGCGCGGCTCCCCGTCGATCGCGGAAAGCTCGCCAAAATAGCCGCCAGAGGCGATTGATCCATAGGCGATCTCGCGCCCCGACAGCGAGAAGTTGACGACCTGGACCTTGCCCTCGACCACGAAGAAGACGTCGCGGCTTTCGCTCTCGCGGTTCAGGATCTGCTCCCCCGCGCCGAACCGATGCCACCGGCACGCCTGCTCGATCTCCGCCAGGTCGCTGGCCACCAGGCCCGACAGGAAGGTCACCCCACTCAGTTTTCCAGGCCCCGCCATCACCCTCACCCCCTGTTGGCGGCGCATCTTAACGGCAAATTGGCCGGACGTGTGACTCCGATCACTGCGCGCCTTGCACCTTGCCGGCTATCATGCTTCCTGCCTCATCCATGAGGTAGCCAACCCTGCACCTCGGCCCCCGTGCGCACCGCCCGGGGGTCCTTCTTTTTTGGGGGTGCCGCATGGCGCCCGGGCGGCGGCGGATGGAACCGCGACGATATCCCCACCTTGATGAAGCCGCATTGGACTCCCATCCTGGAGTCATGAGCGTCTCACCATCCTCCTCCCCGGATCCGGCGCCTTCGTCCGCCGGTGGCTCAGGCGCCCTGGACGGCGGTCCCACGTCGCTCGAGGGGCAGATCCTGATCGCGATGCCCACGATGGGCGACCCGCGGTTCGAGCGGACCGTGATCCTGATGTGCGCCCATTCGCCCCAGGGGGCGATGGGCCTGGTCGTCAACAAGCTGATCGACCACATCACCTTTCCCGAACTGCTGGGGCAGCTGGGCATCCCGGCGGGGGAAGGCGCGGGCCAGATCCGCGTCCATTTCGGCGGCCCGGTGGAGACGGGGCGCGGCTTCGTGCTGCACTCGTCCGACTACAGCCAAGCAGGCACGCTGGGGATCAGCGGCGACATCGGCCTGACGCCCACCATCGACATCCTGAAGGCCATTGCGGCGGGCGAGGGCCCGCGCCATTCGCTCCTGGCACTCGGCTATGCCGGCTGGGGTCCGGGCCAGCTCGATTCCGAGATCCAGGCCAATGCCTGGCTGTCCGCGCCCGCCGACCTGGACCTGCTGTTCGAATGCGCGCTGGAGCGGCGCTGGACCCGGGCGTTGGCCAAGCTGGGCATCGACCTGCCGCGCCTCTCCAGCGAAGCCGGCCACGCCTGAGGGCGATCCCGCCAGAACAGGATCCGGGACGGATCGGGTTCGGTCCCCCACCGACGCCACCCGGTCCGACCGGGTGACCCACGAACCGACCGTCGCGCGAGAGGACCGGTCGGTTCGTGGATGCCCCGACTGAACGGGGCTGTTTGCGGTGAGGGCGCGGGCGAAAATCGAGCGGGAGCTCGACTTGCGCTACTTCGCCGCCACCTCGGCGTACTTGCCGTCCTTCCACTCGTACAGGACATAGCCCGGCAGCTTCGGGTCGCCCTTCGCGTCGAAGCCGAGGTCGCCCAGCACCGTCGACCAAGTGCCCGCGCGCAGGGCCTCGGCCACGGGGGCGGCGTCGACGCTGCCGGCCTTCGTCACCGCAGCGGCCCAGGCCTGGACGGCGGCGTAGGTGAACAGGGTATAGCCCTCGGGGTCATAGCCGCCGGCCTTGAACTCGGCCACCACCGCCTTGGCGCTTTCCAGGTTGCGCGGGTCAGGGGGGAAGGTGAACAGCGCGCCTTCGCCGGACGCGCCGGTGATCGACCACAATTCGGTCGTCGCCTGGGCATCGCCGGACAGGAACGCGGCGTTCAGGCCCTGCTCCTTGGCCTGGCGGATCAGCAGGCCGAACTCGGTGTGATAGCCGCCGACATAGACGATGCCGACGTTCGAGGCCTTCATCTTCGAGATCAGGGCGCTGAAGTCCTTGTCGCCCTGGTTATAGGCCTCGTACATCGCCTCGGTCGTGCCGGCGGCATTCAGTGCCGCCTTGGTCTCGTCGGCCAGGCCCTTGCCATACGCCGACTTGTCCTGAAGGATCGCGATCGCGCGGCCATTGGCGTTGGCGTGCAGCCATTCGCCGGCGAACTTGCCCTGCTGGTCGTCGCGGCCGCAGGTGCGCAGGACCGTGGTCCAGCCCTTCTCCGCCGCCTCGTCCGTCAGCTTGGGGTTGGTGGAGGCGGGCGAGATCTGCAGGATCCCGTTCTCCACGTACACGGCCGAGGCCGGGATGGACGAGCCGGAGCAGAAGTGCCCCGCCACGAACTTCACGCCCTGGTTGGCCAGGTCGTTCGCCACGTTGACCGCCTGCTTGGGATCGCAGGCATCGTCACCGACGACCAGCTTGACCTGCTCGCCATTGACGCCGCCGGCCTTGTTCAGGTCGGCGACCGCCAGTTCGGCGCCGCGCTTCATCTGGTCGCCGAATGTGGCGTATTCCCCGGTGATCGGGCCTGCGACCGCGATCGTGATGTCCGCAAGCGCCGGCTGCGCCAGGAGCAATCCGGCTCCGGTCAGCAATGCGAGGAAGCCCGTTCTCATGACCTGGGTTCTCCTGCCTTCTTGTGCCGTGCACGGCACGGCGGTGAAGCATTGACGGAGGGGAGCTTAGATCCGCTCTGCCCCCTCGGTCGAGCCCGTCTCGCCGCCGCTGCCCTGGCGCGCGCGCCAGGCAAAGGGGCCTGCGCGCTCATAGGCCCAGGGATACTGCCGGACCATCAGCGCGGTTCGGGCGACGCGGTGGCTGGTCACGGCGATCAGCCCCAGCACGACCGCATGCGCCAGCATGCCCGGCCAATAGGCAAGGTCGGCGCCGAACAGGGCGAAGTGCAGGAACCAGTCCGGCGGACCCAGACCCAGCCCGGCCAGGAACGCGGTGCCGCCGTGCATCCAGCTGGTTGCGATCGCCTCGCCCGACAACCAGGCGCACAGGCCGAACAGGACAAGGGTCAGGCCGATGAACGAGCCAGGCCCCCCGCCATACAGGGCAGCGATCTCCATCAGTGCGCCCCTCCTTCCAGATAGGCGGCGCGCACCTGGGGATTGGCCAGGAGTTCCGCGCCGGAACCCTGGATCTCGATCCGGCCGTTGACCATGACATAGCCGCGCGTGGCCAGTTTCAGCGCCTGGTGCGCGTTCTGCTCGACCAGGAAGACGGTAACGCCCTGCTTCGCGATCTCGCGAATCACCTCGAAGATCTGCTTCACGATCAGTGGCGCCAGGCCAAGCGACGGCTCGTCCAGCAGGATGAGCTTCGGCCGCGCCATCAGCGTGCGCCCGATCGCCAGCATCTGCTGCTCGCCCCCCGACAGCGTTCCGCCGCGCTGGCCGATGCGTTCCTTCAGGCGCGGGAACAGCGTCATGACCCGCTCCAGGTCCTGATCCAGGAACGCGGGATCGCTGACCACGGCGCCCATGCGGAGGTTTTCCAGGACAGTCATGCGCGGGAAGATGCGCCGCCCCTCCGGCGCGTGCGCCAGGCCCATGCGCATGATGCGATGCGTGGGCAGGTGGGTGATGTCGCTGCCGGCAAAGTGGATCGTGCCCTGCATCGCCCGCGGCATGCCACAGATGGTCATCAGCAGCGTCGTCTTGCCGGCGCCATTGGCGCCGATCAGCGTGACGATCTCGCCCTCGCCCACGTCCAGGTCGACGCCGCGCAGCGCCTCGATCGCGCCATAGCCGGCGCGCAGCCCCCGCACCGCCAGGATGGACGCCCCGCTCATGGCGCGTCCTCCTCGCCCAGATAGGCCTTGATCACGACCGGGTCCTGCCGGACGTCCAGCGGCGCCCCGTCGGCGATCTTGGCGCCATGGTCCAGGACCACGATATGGTCGGATATGCCCATGACCACGCTCATGTCGTGCTCGATCAGCAGGATGCCGACGCCATGCGTGTCGCGGATCAGCAGCAGGAGTTGGTTCAGGTCGCCCGACTCGCGCGCGTTCAGGCCGGCCGCCGGCTCGTCCAGGCACAGCAGCACGGGGTCGATGCACATGGCGCGCGCAATCTCCAGCCGCCGCTGGTCGCCATAGGGCAGGGTGCCGGCCAGGTCGTCGGCGCGCGCCGTCAGGCCGATCAGGTCCAGCCACAGGCGCGCCTTATCGACCGCGGCGCGCTCGGCCCGGCGCCAGGCTGGCAGGCCCAGCAGGCCGGCCAGACCATAGCCGGACTGGTGCATCAGGGTGTTGTGCTGGGCCACGATCAGGTTTTCCAGCACCGACATGCCGCCGAACAGGCGGACATTCTGGAAGGTGCGGGCGACCTTGGCCCGGCCGGCGATGCGGAAGTCGGGCATCCGCTCCAGCAGGTGCACCTGTCCGTCGGGGTGGTGCAGCGACAGGCGCCCGGCGGTCGGACTGTAGAAGCCGGTGAGGCAGTTGAAGACGGTCGTCTTGCCCGCGCCGTTCGGGCCGATGATCGCCGTGATCTCGCGCGTCCGCGCCTGGAACGAGACATCGTCGATGGCGAGCAGGCCACCGAAGCGCATGGTCAGGTGCTCGACATCCAGCAGGACCGGCATGGCCTCAGCCCCTCAGCCGGATCGTCGGCTCGCGCCGGGCCAGCAGCCCGCGCGGACGCAGCACCATGATCAGCACCATGCCGACGCCAAAGGCCAGCATCCGGTACTCCTTCAGCTCGCGCAGCGCCTCGGGCAGGCCGATGATCAGCAGGGTGGCGATGACCACGCCCAGCTGGCTGCCCAGGCCGCCCAGCACGACGATGGCCAGGATGATCGCGCTCTCGGTGAAGGTGAAGCTCTCGGGCGAGATGAAGCCCTGGCGCGTGGCGAAGAACGCCCCGGCAAAGCCCGCGAACATGGCGCCCAGCGCGAACGCCGTGAGCTTGGTCGTGGTGGGGTTCAGGCCCAGCGCCCGGCAGGCCACCTCGTCCTCGCGCAGGGCTTCCCAGGCGCGGCCGGTGGGCAGGCGCCGCATGCGGATCGTGAACAGGTTCACGACCATGGCCAGCGCCAGGATCAGGTAATAGAGGAAGATCTCCCGATGCCGGGGGGAGAAGGTCAGGTCAAAGAACTGGTGGAACGCCGTCGTGTCGGCCGGCGGAGCCGCGGTGAAGGGCAGGCCAAAGAAGCTGGGCCGCGGGATCGACGACAGGCCATTGGGTCCGCCCGTGAACTGGTACCAGTTCTGCAGCACCAGGTAGATGATCTCGCCAAAGCCCAGGGTCACGATCGCCAGATAGTCGCCGCGCAGGCGCAAGACCGGCAGGCCCAGCATGATCCCGAACAGCGCCGCCAGCAGTCCCGCCAGCGGCAGGCAGATCCAGAAGCCCCAGCCGAAATGCGCGGCGAACAGCGCATAGGAATAGGCCCCGACCGCATAGAAGGCGACATAGCCAAGGTCCAGCAGGCCCGCCAGGCCGACGACGATGTTCAGGCCCCAGCCCAGCATGATGTAGGTGAAGACCAGGATGCCGATGTCGTAGCGCGGATTGCCGATGTCGAGGACATAGGTCGACACCGCCCACCACAGCACCGGCAGGGCCAGCGCCAGGACGAACAGCATCGGTCCCACGACCGGCCCCAGCCGGTCGAGCACGCCGGCGGAAACGCGGATGCCACGCCCCTTGAACAGGGCCTGCAGCAGCAGGCCGGCCGCGCCGAAAAAGGCCACGACCTGAAGGAAGGCGGACGGCCAGGCCCACCGCGCCGCGAACGCCTGGTGCGCGCTGCAGGCCTGCGGGTCGGGCGGCGTCATGGCGCGCAGGGCCAGGCACGCGGCGTCGGCGCGGTACTGGATGATCCATGGCACGGCTGCGGCCAGCAGCACCGGCAGGGCCAGGGCTGCGATCAGCCCGCGCCGGCCATGGGCCATGGCCGAGCCGCCAAAGCGTCCCAGCATGACCAGGCCCACGCCCAGCAGAAGCTCGCCGAAGCGGGTCGTGATGCCCAGGTCCTGGCCGCTGAGATGCGTCGTGGGCAGGCCGATGATCGGCAGTCCGATCAGGAAGGCGATGATGCCGACCAGGACCGCGTCGCGCAGGTCGGCCTGCAAGGTCCCCCCGCCCATCGTCGCGGCCATGTCAGACCTTCTCGATCTCGGGCCGACCCAGCAGTCCGGTCGGGCGGAACACCAGGACCAGGACCAGGATGCCGAACGCCGCGACATTGCGGTACTCGACCGAGAAATAGGCCGCCCAGAACGTCTCGACCAGGCCGATCAGAAGGCCGCCCAGCATCGCTCCCGACAGCGAGCCGATGCCGCCCAGGACCGCCGCGGCAAAGGCCGTGACGCCCGCATGGAAGCCGATGAAGAAATTGATGACGCCATAGCGCAGCGTGAACATGAAGCCCGCAACGGCCGCCAGGGCGGCGCCGATGACGAAGGTCATGGAGATGGTCCGGTCGACGTCGACCCCCAGCAGGGCGGCCATCGTCTTGTCCTGTTCGCACGCGCGCTGCGCGCGGCCCAGCGACGTGCGGTTGATCAGCAGCGTCAGCCCGACCAGCAGGACCAGTGTCACCGCGATGATCAGCAGCTGCACATAGCTGATCGACACGTCGAACCCGGTCCCCTGCGTCAGTTGGACATTGCCCACGATCAGCGGCTGGATCGACTTGTCGCGCGCACCTTGCGCGATCTGGACATAGTTCTGCAGTGCGATCGACATGCCGATGGCCGAGATCAGCGGCGCCAGGCGGAACGATCCCCGCAAGGGGCGATAGGCGACCCGCTCGACCGCGAAACCGTGCAGTGCGGTCAGCGCCATCGACCCGATCAGGACCAGCAGCAGCGCCGCCGGGATCCAGGTCAGGCCGATCAGGCCCATCAAGGTAAAGCCGATCAGCGCGATGAAGGCCCCGATCATGAAGATTTCGCCATGGGCGAAATTGATCATGCCGATGATGCCATAGACCATCGTGTAGCCGATCGCGATCAGCGCGTAGATGGCCCCCAGCGAGACGCCGTTGATCAGCTGCTGAAGGAAATACTCGAACGAGTACAGCACGCTTCTGTTGCGCCTTCGCTGCGCCGGCGCTCCCCCCATGGGCACCGGTCTGCGGCAAAGCCTAGCCCACGCCGTTCACGGCCGTAAAGCGCAGGCCGGGTGCGATCGCACCACCCTCTCCCGTCCAGAGGATGGGAGAGGGCAAAAGCGTGCCATGCCGGCGCCGATGGGACGGCTCTACAGGCCGAAGCGCCAGGTGACGCCGATGCCGACGACCCAGGGATCGATGTCCACGTCGGCATTCACGTTGAGCGGCCGGATGGTCACCTCCGTATCGATGAAGATCTTCTTCACGTCGATGTTGAGCGACCAGTTGTCCCCGATCGGTACGTCGGCGCCGGCCTGCAGGGCCCAGCCCCAGCCATCCTCATAGTCGACCTTGATGCCCGGCTGGGCGCCGTTCTGGTTGTAGAAGAACGTGTAGTTCACGCCGACGCCGACATAGGGGCGGAACACCGGGTCCTCCGGCTGGAGGTGGTATTGCAGCGTCAGTGTCGGCGGCAGCAGCCACACCTCGCCCATGTCGAGGTTGGTGGGGACGTGCTTGACCTCGTGCGGGGTCGTCGCCGCGATCAGTTCCAGCGCCAGGTTGTTGGTCAGGAACCAGGTCAGGTCGACTTCCGGCACATAGGAATTGTCGATCTCTGCATCGCCACCGACGACGGTCACGCTGGCGCTTTCGTCCGGGATCACGGCCAGCATGCGGCCGCGCACCTGGAACTGGCCCGCGACGTCCGCGTGGGCCGGCGTGACGAGCGCTGGCGTGACGAGTGCCGTCACGGCCAGGGCGCCCACCATGGCCGGCCCCAGCAGTGTCCGCAGGGTCGTCACGGCCTGCCCCGTTCGATTGGTTTTCATGGCTTCCGGTCCTGTTCGGCGGCGCAACCCCGGCCGCGTGCAGGGACCCTAAGACCACACCAGGATTGGGGGTTTGATCCAGGTCATACCGCCGGTCTTCGGGCCGGAATGCCGCACTCAGACCAGGGGGACTGCCTCCGGCGGGCCGTCCAGCAGGTCGTCTAGGACGGCCAGGCCGCGGGCCAGTTCCTCGCGCGTGGTGGCGGCGGTCAGGCTGATCCGGATCGCCTCCGGCGGGTCGCGCTCGACGGCGAAGGCAGCACCCGGCGTCACGATGACGTCGCGGCCCTGTGCCTCGCGCACCAGGTCCGTCGCGCGGCGACCCGGCGGCATGGGCAGCCACAGGTTGAAGCCGTGCGGCGGGATCCGGGCCCCGGTGCGCAGGGCCAGGGGCTGCGCCATCGCCATGCGGGCATCCGCCTCCGCCACCTGCCAGCGGCGCAGGCGTTCGGCCGTGCCGTCCAGGATCCAGCGGCTGACGATCTCGGCCATCGGGGCCGGCGCCATCATGGTCGAGACGTGCAGCGCCGTGACCATCGCATCGACCAGGGCCGGGGGTGCCGCCATGAAGCCGACGCGCAGCGACGGCAGCAGGAACTTGGATCCGCTGGTGATGAAGACCGTGCGCTCCGGCGCCAGGGTGGCGATGGCCTGTACCCCGTCGACCAGGAAGCCGTGGACATCATCCTCGATGATGGTGACGTCGTGGGCTCGGGCGATGGCGGCGATCCGCTCGCGCCGTTCCGGCCCCATGATCGCCGTCGTCGGGTTCTGCATCGTGGGCGTGGTGTAGAGCAGCCGGGCGCCCGCTCGGGCCGCGGCCTCCAGCGAGGCGGGCACGATGCCCTCCTGATCCAGCGCCAGGCCCTGCAGTTTCAGGCCCACGCTGCGCGCCAGCGTCGACAGGCCGGGATAGACCAGGGCCTCGGTCATCAGCACGGCCCCTGGCGTCGCCAGGGCCGACAGGGCCACCTGCATCGCATGCTGGCAGCCCGACGTGACCAGGATCTGTCGCGGCGGCAGGTCCAGGCCGACCCGGGTCAGCCATTGTGCCCCGGCCACGCGGTGCTGCATCGCCCCGCCCGGGAACTGATACGTCATGAGCTCTGGCAGGCCGGGCCAGGCGGCCAGATCGACCATCGCGCGGCTGAAGGCCTCCAGCTGGGGTCCCAGCACGGGCCGGTTCATCGACAGGTAGACCGGCTGGTCGGCCAGGGGGCGTTCCGCCGCCGGCATCACGCTGCGGTTGACGCCGTGCCCGGCCGACCCGCCCGGCAGGCGGGCATAGGTGCCGCGCCCGACCTCCCCGTCGGTCAGGCCACGGCGCGCCGCCTCGGCATAGGCGCGCGTGATCGTGCCGACCGTCACGCCCAGGCGCCAGGCCAGGTCGCGATGGGTGGGCAAGCGGTCACCCGCCTGCACCCGGCCGCTGCGCAGATCGGCGGCGAGGGCATCCGCGATCGCCAGGTAGCGCGGCCCCGGCCTGTCGCTCAGGTCGGGCACCCAGATTGTATCGGTGCAATGTTTCGATTGTAGCGATAAATCCGACATTGTATCCAGGCGCCACGGCACGACGGCCGGCAATGGAGGTTCAAGGGGGATACTGCCATGGTCACAAAGATCGAGACAAGTGGGACAATCGCGCGCGGCTTTGGCGTTGTTCGCATGCTGATCGAGACCGTGGCCACCTGGACCGTGCGCGCCCGCCAGCGGCGCAGGCTTGCCCGCCTGCCCGACCACCTGCTCAAGGATATCGGACTCACACACGCTTCGGCCTGGGCCGAGGCGCGCAAGCCGTTCTGGCAGGACTGACACCGCGGCCCCCGCCGCACCGGCGGGGGCGCGGCAGCCAGCCATCGCGGCGGCGGCACCGACCATGAGGTTGACCACGCCATGGCCGTCCGCCCGGGCCCTGCCTGCGGGGAACGGTGATGGGCGGCTTGCCGCTTTGCCGCTAGGCTGTGGCCAGGCGCCCCATCAACGCCTCGGGGCGCGCCAATGCGGGGGCAGACATGGCACTGGTCGAGCGGGTGCGGAACATCCTCACCAATCCCAAGGCCGAATGGCCGATCATCGCGGGCGAGCCGCGGGACATGGCCGGCCTTTATGCCGGATACATCATTCCCCTGGCGGCCATTCCCACGATCGCGGGCCTGGTCGGCAGCGTGGTGTTCGGCGGCGCCGGCCTGTTCAGCGCGCTGATGCAGGCTGTGCTGGGGTTCGTCCTGGGACTGGTCCTGCTTTATGGGATCAGTCTGGTCGCGGGCAAGCTGGCGCCCAGCTTTGGCGGGGTCGACGATCACCCCCAGGCGCTGAAGCTGATCGCCTATGCGCAGACGCCCGTCTGGCTGGCCGGCATCGTCCTGCTGGTACCGATGCTGGCTGTCGTGCAGCTGATCGCCGTCGTCTACTACATCTACCTGCTGTGGGTCGGCATCCCCACGCTGCTGCGCGTCCCGCCGGACCGGCGCCTGCCGTTCCTGTTGCTGCTGTTCGTCCTGGTGATCCTGGCCCTGTTCCTGGTCGGCTACATCGTCGGCCTGGTTTTTGTCGGATCCCACATGGGTTGAGGGCCGGCCTCCGGGGCCGGCGGCTTTGGAGGTCCGTGCCATGCTGATCCCGTTCTGGCGGGTCGATGCCTTTGCCGAGGCAGCGTTCGCCGGCAATCCCGCCGGTGTCTGCCTGCTCGACGCTTTTCTGCCGGACGCCCTGATGCAGGCGATCGCGGCGGAGAACGCGCTGCCCGAGACGGCCTTCCTGGTGGCGCAGGGCGACAGCTATGCCCTGCGCTGGTTCACCCCGACGGTGGAGGTGCCGCTGTGCGGACACGCGACGCTTGCCGCCGGCAGCGTCGTCCTCCGCCACCTGCGGCCGCAAGCGGCCCGCGTCGCGTTCGAGACGCAAAGCGGTACGCTGGTCGTTGCCCGGGCCGGCGCGGCATTCGCCCTCGATCTGCCGCTGGTGCCGCCACGCGCGGCCGTCCTGCCACCGGGACTTGCCGCAATGCTGGGCCAGGAGCCGGTGGCCTATGTCCAGGGGGGCGACAACGGCTTCGCGGTCCTGGCCGACGAGGCTGCCGTGCGCGGTGCGGCACCCGACCTGGCCGCCCTTGCCACCCTGCCGGTCATGGGCCTGGGGATCACGGCACCGGGCCGTTCGGTCGACTTCGTCTCGCGCTATTTCGCGCCACGCGCGGGGATCCCCGAGGATCCGGTGACCGGCTCTGCCCATGCCACCCTGGCACCGTATTGGGCTGCCCGCCTGGGCCGCGACAACCTCCACGCACGCCAGGTCGGCCCGCGCGAAGGGGTTCTCGCATGCCAGGTCCTGGGCGCGCGTGTGGTCCTGACCGGCCACTGCGTGGAGACGCTGGAAGGCCGGATCCCGCTTCCCTGAGCTTGTGCCGGGGGCAGGGGGTCCGGCACACTCCGGCCCTCAAGAAGGGGAGGATGAGATGCCCGAATTCTGCACGGCCGAGCGCGACGGCCGCCTGCTGATCGTCACCATGAACCGGCCGGACGTGATGAACTCGCTCCATCCGCCGGCCAACCATGAACTGGCCCAGGTCTTCGACGACTTCGCGGCCGATCCCGACCTGTGGGTGGCGATCATCACCGGGGCCGGCGACCGCGCCTTCTCAGCCGGCAACGACCTGAAGTTCCAGGCCGGCGGCGGCAAGATGTCGGTGCCGGACTCGGGCTTCGCCGGCCTGACCTCGCGCCACAACCTGGTGAAGCCAGTGATTGCGGCCGTGAACGGCGTCGCCATGGGCGGCGGGTTCGAGATCGCGCTGGCGACCGACATCATCGTGGCGTCCGAGAATGCGGTCTTTGCATTGCCCGAACCGCTGGTCGGCTTGGCCGCACTGGCCGGCGGCCTGCACCGCCTGCCGCGCCAGATCCCGCTGAAGCAGGCCATGGGCATGATCCTGACCGGGCGCCGCGTCTCGGCCAAGGAAGGCAAGGAACTGGGCTTCGTCAACGAGGTGGTGCCGCAGGGCCAGGCGCTGGACGCCGCCAAGCGCTGGGCGGGCGAGATCCTGAAGTGCTCGCCCCTGTCGATCCGCGCGTCCAAGGAATCGGTGATGGGCGGCCTCGACATCGCCAACCTTCACGACGCGATCAAGGCCCCCTTCGCCAGCGTCAGCACCCTGCTCAAGAGCGAGGACCTGATCGAAGGCCCCAAGGCATTCGCCGAAAAGCGCGCGCCCAACTGGAAGGGCCGCTGAGCGCCGCAATCGGCCTGTCCGCAGGACGTCACCGTCGGGATTGATGCTTCGAGACGCCGGCCTGAGAGCCGGCTCCTCAGCATGATGCTGTTGTTCTTGTTGGAATATTCCCAACAGGCGTCATCCTGAGGAGGGTCCGCAGGACCCGTCTCGAAGGATGCTTGTGCAAGGGTGGGGCGACGTGACCATGACCCGCTTGGCGATTCTCCTGACCGGTCTTCTGGCGTTCGGCGCGCCCGCCGCCGCCAATGACTCCAGCGCCGTGCTCGGGGCGGGCGGTCTCGTCCTGACGCAGAACGACGTAATCGTGCTGGAGCAGGAGGACCTGTTCCTGTCGCGGGCCGAGGTGCGCGTCGCCTATCGCTTCCGCAATACCAGCGACCGGGATGTGGAGACGCTGGTCGCCTTTCCCATGCCGGTGCTGGACGTGGCCGCCCTGTCAGAGAGCGACAGCGACGTGCCGGTCCGGGGCGATCCCAACTACCTGGAGTTCCGTACGACCGTCGACGGTCGCCCGGTCGTGGCGGAGATGGAGCAGAAGGCCAGCTTCGAGGGGCAGGACGTGACCGCCCTCCTCCTGGCCAAGGGGTTGAAGCTCTCGGTCTTCGATCCCGGGTACGAGGCAGCCCTGACCGGTATGGCGCCGGCCGATGCCGCGGTACTCGCGGCCCGCCGCCTGGTTGACATGGACGAGACGGGGCACGCCACGCACGGCTACTGGATGGAACAAACGACCTGGTTCTGGCGCCAGGTCTTTCCGGCGGGCGCCGTGACGGAGGTGCGGCACCGCTATCGCCCCGTCGTGGGCCACCGCTTCTTCACCGCCCACGACCTGGACGAGCCCGAACTGTCGGCCGACCTTGACCGGCAGCACTGCGTCGACCCGCCGACGCGCCGGGCCCTGCGCCAGAAGCTGGCGCGGACGGGGCAGGAACCGGGCCTGGCCCTGCTGATGGCCCACCAGGTCGACTACGTCCTGGTCACCGCCAACAACTGGGCAGGCCCGATCGGCCGCTTCACCCTCACCCTGGACAAGGGCGACCCCGTCGCCATCCTCAGCCTGTGCATCGACGGCCTCGTCAAGACGGGGCCGACGACCTTCACCGGCTCATGGACCAACTACGTGCCCGATCGCGACCTGTCGCTTCTCATCGTGGAGTGACTGGGAATCGACACCGCTCAAGATCGTCAGTACGCTTCTTTGTTACCCGTTAATGTTGTGTATATACCCTCGAAGGCTGCAGTGTGCAGCTCTTGGGGGAATTTCATGATCTACAGATGTCTTGCGCTGGGGCTGATCGCAGCCTTGGGTGGTTGCTCAAGCATTATCGAGGGGCGCTCGCAGCAGATCCAGGTCAACACCAACCCACCGGGCGCGATGTGCCGGCTGGATCGCGAGGGGCAGACGATCGCCACGATCAGCCCCACGCCCGGCTCTGCCTATATCGAGAAGACAAAGCACGACATCACGGTCGTCTGCGACAAGGAGGGCTACCAGCAGGCCACCTACCTGAACCATTCGGGGGCGGCGGGGGCCACGTTCGGCAATATCGTGCTGGGTGGCGGCATCGGCTGGGCCATCGATTCCGCGACCGGGTCAGACAACAAGTACGACGGGGTCGTCAACATCACGCTTCCGCCGATCTGACCTGAAGCGGTCGACTGGCGAGCCCCGCCGGTCGACCGCTCGTTTCCTCAGTTCGCGATCTTCGCGATCGCCTCGAACACGGTCTGGGAACGGTCGGTGGCGCACGCGCCACCCAGGCGCGCGGAGAAGTTCGAGACTTCCTGCAGGTTCAGCTTCACGTCCTTCCGCAGGCCGGCATCGAAGCCATAGATGTAGAAGAGGATCGCATTGCGATCCGCCTCATCCGCCGTCAGGAGGTCGTTGCAGGTCACGGTCGAGATGTCGATCACGTTGGCCTGTGCCTGGGCCAGTGGCATGGCTGCGCCAACAGCCAGGATGGCGGCCCCGAACCCCCGCCGGATCAAGTTGGTCATGTCATTTCCCCCTGTTGCCCGGCCATGCTAGCCGGGCAGCGGGGGAAAGCAATCGGGCGCACTGGCGGCCGACGGCCTCATCAAACGCGACGTGACCGCTGGCACTGTCTCAGAGGTTCAGGGTCCGCTTGTCGACGTCAAGGGCCGCTTCCTTGATCGCTTCCGAGATCGAGGGATGCGGGTGGGAGGTGCGCGCAATGTCCTCGGACGAAGCGCCGAACTCCATGGCCAGCGCCACTTCGGCGATCAGGTCGCCGGCATGGGCGCCGATGATGTGGGCGCCCAGCACCCGGTCGGTCGCGGCATCGGCCAGGATCTTGACGAAGCCGTCCGTCTCCAGGTTCGCCTTGGCCCGCGCATTCGCCGTGAAGGGGAACTTGCCGATCCTGTAGGCGATGCCCGCCGCCTTCAGCTCCTCCTCGGTCTTGCCGATGGCGGCGACTTCCGGAGCCGTATAGACCACGCTGGGGATCGCGTCGTGGTTCACATGGCCCGCCTGGCCCGCGATCGTTTCGGCAACGGCCACGCCCTCGTGCTCGGCCTTATGCGCCAGCATCGCCCCCTGGACCACGTCGCCAATGGCCCAGATGCCGGCGACGTTGGTCCGGAAATGGCCGTCGATGGCGACCCGCCCGCGCGCGTCGAGGGCGACGCCCGCCGCTTCCACGTTCAGTCCGTCGACATAGGGCCGCCGGCCGACCGCGACCAGGACGGCATCCGCCTCCAGCGTCTCAGCTTCGCCGCCCTTGGACGGTTCCAGGGTCAGGACCAGGGGCTTGTCGGCACCCTTGTCCTCCACCTTCGTGACCTTGGCGCCCAGCTTGAAGGCCAGGCCCTGCTTGGTCAGGATGCGCTGGAAGTTCTTGGAGACCTCGCCATCCATGGTCGGCGTGATACGGTCCAGGAACTCAACCACCGTCACCTTGGCGCCCAGCCGGCTCCAGACCGAGCCCAGTTCCAGGCCGATCACGCCGCCGCCGATCACCACCAGGTGCTTGGGTACCTCGGCGAACGACAGCGCGCCGGTCGAGGTCACCACCCGCTTCTCGTCGATGGTCATGCCGGGCAGGGCGATCGAGTCGGAGCCGGTCGCGATGATCGTGTTCTTTGCCGTGAGCGTGCGCGTGCCGCCGTCGTTCAGCGTCACCTCGATCGCGTTGGGACCGGTGAAGCGCGCGGCCCCTACGATGGCCTCGATCTTGTGCTTCTTCAGAAGGAAGCCGATGCCTCGGGTCAGCTCGTCGACCGTCTTGTCCTTGTGCGCCAGCATGGCGGGCAGGTCGACGGCCACGCCCTCGACCTTGATGCCCAGCCTGGCCAGATGGCCCATCTGGTCATATAGCTCGGTCGCATGCAGCAGTGCCTTGGACGGGATGCAGCCGATGTTGAGGCAGGTCCCGCCAAAGCGTCCGCGCTTGTCGATGCAGGCGGTCTTCAGGCCCAGCTGGGCCGCGCGGATCGCCGCGATATAGCCACCGGGCCCGCCCCCGATCACCACGACGTCGAATGCTTCGCTCATCGGTCCTCCTGAGCGCCTGAAAGGATCGCGCCGGCATCCTTCGAGACGCGCCTTCGGCGCTCCTCAGGATGACGCCGGAAGTGGTTACAAACCCAACATCGTCATGCTGAGGAGCGGGCCCGAAGGCCCGCGTCTCGAAGCATCCGCACCGGCAGCGACGCCGGCGCTACCGCCTAAAGGTCCAGCAGCAGGCGCTGGGGGTCCTCGATGCCGTCCTTGATGCGGACCAGGAAGGACACGGCCTCGCGCCCGTCGATGATCCGGTGGTCGTAGGACACGGCCAGGTACATCATCGGCCGGATCTCGACCGCCTTGCCCACGGCCATCGGGCGGTCCTGGATCTTGTGCATGCCCAGGATCGCCGACTGTGGCGGGTTCAGGATCGGCGTCGACATCAGCGAGCCGAACACACCGCCATTGCTGATCGAGAACGTGCCGCCCTGCAGGTCGCCCGGCGACAGCTTGCCGTCGCGCGCCTTGACCCCAAGGGCCGCGATCTCCTTCTCGATCTCGGCAAAGGACTTCAGGTCGGCATCGCGCACCACCGGCACCACCAGGCCCGTCGGGGTCGAGACGGCGACGCCGATGTCGTAGTGGTTCTTGTAGATGATGTCGTCGCCCGAAATCTCGGCATTGACCGCCGGGAATTCCTTGAGCGCCGTGACGCAGGCCTTCACGAAGAACGACAGGAAGCCAAGCCGCGTGCCGTGCTTCTTCTCGAACAGGTCCTTGTAGACCTTGCGCGCCTCCATCAGCGCCGTCATGTCCACCTCGTTGAAGGTGGTCAGCATGGCGGCGGTGTTCTGCGCCTCCTTCAGCCGCTCGGCGATGCGCTTGCGCAGCCGGGTCATCTTCACCCGCTCCTCGCGGGGACCCAGTTCACGCGGCGGGGCAGGCGGGGGCGGGGCCGCCGGCCGTGCGGCCGGGGCCTGCTGCGGCGTCGCCAGGGCCTGGAGCACATCGCCCTTGGTCAGGCGGCCATCCTTGCCGGTCGCCGGAATGGCGCCGGCGTCGAGCTTGTTCTCCTCGACCAGCTTGCGCACGGCCGGACCGGAATCGGCCGCTGCCGCCGCAGGGGCCGCCACCGCAGGGGCCGCTGCCGGCGGGGGCGGGGGGGCCGCGACCGCAGGCGCCGGCTTTGCCGCCGCGGGCGCCGCCGTGGCCTTGGCCGTCTCGTCGATCGCCCCGATCAGGGCGCCAACCTCGACCGTGGTGCCTTCCTCGGCATCGATGCGGACCAGCACGCCAGCGGCAGGCGCGTTGACCTCCACCGTCACCTTGTCGGTCTCAAGCTCGGCCAGGGCTTCGTCGCGGGCGACGGCCTCGCCCACCTTCTTGAACCACTTGCCGATCGTCGCTTCCGTTACCGACTCGCCCAGGGTCGGAACGCGGATCTCCACCGTCATGTCAACTCCCGGGTCAGGTCCCGTCTGTTCAGTCGGCCCACCAGGGCAGCCTCCAGCAAGGCTGCCTGCTCGGCCAGGTGCTTCTTCATCAGGCCCGTCGCGGGCGAGGCCGCGGCCGGGCGTCCGGCATAGAACGGCCGCTGCGGCTCGTCCTTGGCATGGCGCAGGACCCACTCAAGCCACGGCTCGATCGCCGTCCACGCGCCCATGTTGCGCGGCTCTTCCTGGGCCCAGACCAGCTTGGCCTTCGGAAAGCGCTTCATCTCCTTCAGCACCGACTTGGCGGGGAAGGGATAGAGCTGCTCCACGCGCATCAGGTAGACATCGTCGATGCCGCGCTTCTCGCGCTCCTCCAGCAGGTCGTAATAGACCTTGCCGGTGCACACCACGACGCGCTCGATCTTGCTGTCCGCGACCAGGCGCTGGCCGTCAAAGTGATCGTGGTCGGCATCGTCGAACAACACGCGGTGGAACGAGCTGCCGGGGCCGAATTCCTCAAGCCGGGATACCGCCCGCTTGTGCCGCAGCAGCGACTTCGGCGTCATGATGACCAGCGGCTTGCGGAACTTGCGGTGGATCTGCCGGCGCAGCGCATGGAAGTAGTTGGCGGGCGTGGTCAGGTTGCAGACCTGCCAGTTGTCATCGCCCGACAGCTGCAGGTAGCGCTCAAGCCGGGCGGAGGAATGCTCCGGCCCCTGCCCCTCATAGCCATGGGGCAGCAGCAGGACCAGGCCGCTCATGCGCAGCCACTTGCTTTCGCCGGGGGCGATGAACTGGTCGATGATGACCTGGGCGCCGTTGGCAAAGTCGCCGAACTGCGCTTCCCACAGGACCAGGGCATTGGGCTCGGCAAGGGTATAGCCGTATTCGAAGCCCAGGACCGCAGCCTCGGACAGCATCGAATCGTGGACTTCGAACGCGGCCTTCTCCGTCGCCAGCGCGTTGAGCGGCAGGTAGCGCTCCTCCGTCTGCTGGTCGATCAGCACCGAATGGCGCTGCGAGAAGGTCCCCCGGCCCGAATCCTGGCCCGACAGGCGCACCGGCACGTCTTCCTGGAGCAGCGTGCCGAAGGCCAGAGCCTCGCCCGTCGCCCAGTCGATGCCTTCGCCCGTCTCCAGCATCTTCCGCTTGGCTTCCAGCTGGCGGCGGATCGTGCGGTGCAGGTTGAAGGTCTCCGGCACGGTCGTGATGGCGCGGCCCACCTCGCGCAGGTCGCGCAGGCCGGCATCCGTGTCGCCGCGGCGCACGTCGCCGCTGGCCTGGGTCATGCCGCTCCAGCGACCCTCAAGCCAGTCGGCCTTGTTCGGCTTGAAGCTCTTCGAGCCTTCGAAGTCGGTCTCGAGCTTGGCCTGGAAGGCCGCGAGCAGGCCTTCCGCCTCGTCCGCGCTCAGCACACCTTCCTCGATCAGGCGGCGGGCGTAGATTTCCCGCGTCGAGGGCTGCTTGGCGATCTTGGCGTACATCAGCGGCTGCGTGAACGCAGGCTCGTCCGACTCGTTGTGGCCGAAGCGGCGATAGCAGAACATGTCCACCACGACGTCCTTGCGGAAGCGCTGGCGGAACTCGGTCGCCACCTTGGCGACGTGGGTGACGGCCTCGGGGTCGTCGCCGTTCACGTGGAAGATCGGCGCCTGCACCATCTTCGCCACGTCCGACGGATAGGGCGACGAGCGCGAATAGGACGGTGCCGTCGTGAAGCCGATCTGGTTGTTCACGATGATGTGGATCGTGCCGCCGGTGCGATAGCCGCGCAGGCCCGACAGGCCGAAGCATTCCGCCACCAGCCCCTGGCCGGCAAAGGCGGCATCGCCGTGCAGCAGGACCGAGATGACCTCTGTCCGCTCGGTGTCGTTGCGCTGCGCCTGCTTGGCGCGGACCTTGCCGATCACGACCGGATCGACCGCCTCAAGATGCGACGGGTTCGCCGCCAGGCTGAGGTGGACCAGGTTGCCGTCGAACTCGCGGTCGGAGGACGTACCCAGGTGGTACTTGACGTCGCCGGAGCCCTGGACGTCGTCCGGGTTGGCGGCTCCGCCCTGGAACTCGGAGAAGATCGCCACATAGGGCTTGGACATCACGCTGGCCAGGACGTTCAGGCGGCCGCGGTGCGGCATGCCCAGGACGATCTCCTTGACCCCCAGCTGGCCACCGACCTTGATGATCGCTTCCATGGCGGGGATCAGCGCCTCGCCCCCGTCCAGGCCGAAGCGCTTGGTGCCGGTGAACTTGACGTTCAGGAAGCGCTCGAAGGTCTCGGCCTCGACCAGCTTGTTGAAGATCGCCCGCTTGCCCTCGTTGGTGAAGCTGACTTCCTTCTCGCGGCCCTCGATCCGCTCCTGGATCCAGGCCTTCTCGGCGGGATCGCCGATGTGCATGAACTCGACGCCGATGGTCGAGCAATAGGTCCGCTTCAGGATCGCCAGGATTTCGCGAACCGTGGCGACCTCTAGGCCCAGCACGTTGTCGATGAAGATCGGCCGGTCGAAATCGGCCTCGGTGAAGCCATAGGACGCGGGGTCCAGTTCCGGATGCGACGGTCGCGCATCCAGGTGCAACGGGTCCAGATCGGCGATCAGGTGGCCGCGGATGCGATAGGCGCGGATCATCATCAGCGCACGGATCGAATCCAGCGTGGCCTGCCGCGGATCGACACCCTGTTGCAGGGGCACCGATGCCGCGGCCGGCACCGCGCCATTGGCCGCCTTCTGGGCGGCCGGCTGCTTCACGTCCTCCCCGTCGAGGCCCGGTGGCGGAGGCGGCCAGTCCGACCGGCTCCAGCTTGCGGGCTTCAGGTTCGCAGCGATGGTCGGCGCTTCTTCGCCCAAAGCTGCAAAGAACTCCCGCCAGGCCGGATCGACCGAGCTGGGGTCCTGGGCATAGCGGGCGTAGAGCCCTTCGATGAAGGGCGCGTTACCGCCCGACAGGAACGTTTCGGGGAGGACGGTCATCGGACAGGCTCAATCAGCCTTTCAGCACCTTTGCCAGCGTGGTGCCCAGGGCGGCGGGCGAATCCGAAACCACGATGCCGGCAGACTTCATGGCTTCGATCTTGTCTTCCGAACCGCCCTTGCCACCCGAGATGATGGCGCCCGCATGGCCCATGCGGCGACCCGGGGGGGCGGTACGGCCGGCGATGAAGCCAACGACGGGCTTCTTGTTCTTCACCGACTTCAGGAACGCGGCGCCCTCTTCCTCGGCCGAGCCGCCGATCTCACCGATCATGATGATCGAGTGGGTATCGGGGTCCTTCACGAACATCTCGAGAACGTCGATGAACTGCGTGCCGTTGACGGGATCGCCGCCAATGCCGACGCAGGTCGACTGGCCCAGGCCCACGGCCGTGGTCTGCGCCACCGCCTCATAGGTCAGCGTGCCCGAGCGCGACACGATGCCGACCGAGCCGGGCAGGTGGATGTGGCCGGGCATGATGCCGATCTTGCACTGGCCGGGCGTGATGACGCCGGGGCAGTTGGGGCCGATCAGCCGGCTCTTGGAGCCCTTCAGCGCGCGCTTCACCTTCACCATGTCCAGGACGGGGATGCCCTCGGTGATGGTGACGATCAGTTCGACCTCGGCGTCGATCGCCTCGATGATCGCGTCGGCCGCGAACGGCGGCGGGACATAGATCACGGAGGCGTTGGCGCCGGTCTTGGCGACCGCGTCCGAGACGGTGTCGAACACCGGCAGGCCCAGGTGCTGGCTGCCGCCCTTGCCCGGGGTGACGCCGCCGACCATCTTGGTGCCATAGGCGATGGCCTGCTCGGAGTGGAACGTGCCCTGCGCGCCGGTGAAGCCCTGGCAGATGACGCGGGTTTCGCTATTGACCAGGACCGCCATCAGGCAGCTTCCTTCACGGCGGCGACGACCTTCGCGGCCGCATCGGCCAGGTCGTCGGCAGAGGTAATGGGGAGTCCGGATTCGGCGAGGATCTTCTTGCCGAGTTCCACATTGGTGCCGGCCAGACGCACGACAAGGGGGACGTTCAGCGAAACTTCCCGCGCCGCCGCGACCACGCCTTCCGCGATCACGTCGCAGCGCATGATGCCGCCAAAGATGTTGACCAGGATGCCTTCGACATTCGGGTCGGAGAGGATGATCTTGAACGCTTCCGTCACGCGCTCACGCGTGGCGCCGCCACCGACGTCCAGGAAGTTGGCGGGCTCGGAGCCGTAGAGCTTGATGATGTCCATCGTCGCCATGGCGAGACCAGCGCCGTTGACCATGCAGCCGATCTTGCCGTCCAGCTTGATGTAGCTGAGCTCGTGCTTGGCCGCCTCGCGCTCCATCGGGTCCTCCTCGTCGGGGTCCCGCAGCTCGGCCACGTCCTTGTGGCGGAAGAGCGCGTTGTCGTCGAAGTTCACCTTGGCGTCCAGGGCGATGACGTTGCCCTGCTTGGTGACGACCAGCGGGTTGATCTCGACCAGGCTCATGTCCAGGTCCTGGAACGCCTTGTACAGGCTGCCGGCCAGCTTCACGAAGCTGGAGACCTGCGCGCCTTCCAGCTGCAGCGCATAGGCCAGCTTGCGGCCATGGCACTGCTGGAAGCCGGTCGCGGGATCGATCGCGACGGTCAGGATCTTTTCCGGCGTATCGTGGGCCACTTCCTCGATGTTCATGCCGCCTTCGGTCGAGGCGATGAACGAGACCCAGCCGGTCGCGCGGTCGACCAGGGCCGAGAAATACAGCTCGCGCGCGATGTCGGAGCCTTCCTCGATCCAGATCCGCTTGACCTCCTTGCCCTCGGGCCCGGTCTGCGGGGTGACCAGCGTCATGCCGATCATCCGCTTGGCCTCGGTCTTCACGTCGTCGATCGACTTCACGACCTTGACGCCGCCGCCCTTGCCACGGCCGCCGGCATGGATCTGGGCCTTTACCACCCAGACTGGGCCGCCCAGCTCGGTCGCGACCTTTGCCGCCTCGTCCACGGTGTAGGCGACGCCGCCTTTCGGCACTGCGACGCCGTATTTGGCCAGCAATGACTTGGCCTGGTATTCATGAATGTTCATGGGCTTCCATCGAATGCGGCGGCCCGGGGGGCGCGCCACGCCAGGTGCGGTCGGAAGGGAGAGGGTGCCAAGCTAGTTCAGCCCTTGGCCCGGCTCAACGACGAATAGGACCGGGACAACAGCTTGTCCCAACCCCATTGCATTGCCGTTGCCGCCGGGCCCTGGGCTGCGCCGGTCAGGCGAGCGCCGGCTCCAGCTTCTTCACCGCCTCGATCAGGCCGATCACGGAATCGGCGGACTTCTTGAACTGCGCCTGCTCGGTCTCGTTCAGCGCGATCTCGACGATCTTCTCGACGCCGCCGGCACCGATCACGGCGGGGACGCCGACATAGAGATCCTTCACGCCGTACTGGCCCGACAGATGGGCGGCGACGGGCAGGACGCGCTTCTTGTCCTTCAGGTACGCTTCCGCCATGGCAATGGCCGAGCTGGCCGGCGCATAGAAGGCGGAACCCGTCTTGAGCAGGTTGACGATCTCGGCGCCGCCGTCGCGCGTGCGCTGGACGATCTGGTCGATCTTCTCCTGCGTGCTCCAGCCCATCTTGATCAGGTCGGGCACGGGGATGCCGGCCACCGTCGAATAGCGGATCAGCGGCACCATCGTGTCGCCATGGCCGCCCAGCACGAAGCCGGTCACATCCTCGACCGAGACCTTGAACTCCTCGGCCAGGAAATAGCGGAAGCGCGCGCTGTCCAGGACGCCGGCCATGCCGACGACCTTGTTGTGCGGCAGGCCGGAGGATTCGCGCAGCGCCCAGACCATGGCGTCGAGCGGGTTGGTGATGCAGATGACGAAGGCATCCGGCGCGTGCTCGGCAATGCCGGCACCGACCTGGCGCATCACCTTGGTATTGATGCTCAGCAGGTCGTCGCGGCTCATGCCCGGCTTGCGCGGCACGCCCGCCGTGACGATCACGACGTCGGAGCCGGCGATCACGGAATAGTCGCTGCCCCCGGAATAGGCGGCGTCGAAGCCCTCGACCGGGGAGGCCTCGGCCAGGTCGAGCGCCTTGCCCTGGGGCACGCCGTCCACGATATCGAACACCGCGATGTCGCCGAGTTCCTTGAGACCGGCCAGCAGCGCCAGCGTGCCACCGATCTGCCCCGCCCCGACCAGGCCGATCTTGTTCCGCGCCATATCGTTCCCTCGTTTCTGCGTGGCGTTGGACTACCCCGTTTCACCCAGCGCTTCAAGCGATCCGCCACGCGCCTCGGGCGTCGCACCCATGCCGCGATGCTCCGCGGCCAGATAGACGGCCGATTGCATCTCGTTCAGGCGGGATGCGGTACGCTGGAACTCGAACGCGCCATGGCCGTCCGCATAGAGCGCGTCGGGCTCGGCGTCCGCGGAAACCAGCAGCCTGGTATGCGCCTCGTACAGGGCATCGATCAGGGTCACCAGGCGCTTGGCCTCGTTCCGCTTCTCCGGCCCCAGGCGCGGCACGCCGTGCAGCGCCAGGGCGGGGAAGCGGGCGGCCAGCGCCAGATAGTCGGCCGGTCCCAGCGGGCGTT
The DNA here is from genome assembly GCF_051903925.1 of Zavarzinia sp. CC-PAN008. Classification (GTDB taxonomy): domain Bacteria; phylum Pseudomonadota; class Alphaproteobacteria; order Zavarziniales; family Zavarziniaceae. The sequence goes on along the minus strand of NZ_CP173678.1, from coordinate 471,597 downwards.
CGCACAGGTCGGCGAAGCTGGCCCGGGCGACGCCCTTGGCCGCGGCGACAACCAGCTTGCGTCCCTGGATCTCGATCGTCTCGGGCTCCAGCTCGGCCTCGTCGACCAGGGTCGCGACCAGCGCGTCCAGCCGTGCCGATGCGTTCGGGCCCGTGAAATAGACCGCCTGGCCCTTCAGGCGGCCAAGGCGGTGGTCGACCGGCCCCTCCAGGTGCACGACCTCAAGCGTCTGCTGCAGCAGGTCGATGAACGGCAGGAACAGCGGCCGGTTCAGTCCGCCCTGGTAAAGGTCGGTCGGCGCCCGGTTCGACGTCGCCACCACCACGACATGGGCCGCGAACAGGGCGCTGAACAGCCGGCCCAGGATCATGGCATCCGCCACGTCCGTCACCTGGAACTCGTCGAAGCAAAGCAGTCGTGCCTCGCCCGCCACCTTGGCGGCCAGGGGCGGGATCGGGTCGTCCCCATCTCGCTGGTCGGGCGGCGTCTGGCGCCAGCGATGGATCGCGGCGTGCACCTCCTGCATGAAGGCATGGAAGTGCACCCGCCGCTTCGGCGCGATCGGGGCATCGTCATAGAACAGGTCCATCAGCATCGACTTGCCACGCCCCACTCCGCCCCACAGGTACAGGCCGCCCGGCGGCGGCTCGGCCTTGGCCAGTCCCAGCCGGGCCAGCAGGCCCTTGGGCCTTTTCCACGCGAGCAGCGCGTCATGCAGCGCCTGCAGCCGCTGTGTCGCGTGACCTTGTGCCGGATCATCCTTCAGCGTGCCCGCAGCAATCAGCGCCGCGCGCCGCGCAATCGGCCCGCTCATGCGAGGAGCAGGGCCACGCCGGGATAGCTCGCCAGCGTTTCGTCACGGGTCACCAGGATCAGGGTTTCCACTTGTGCCTGGGCGACCAGCATCCGGTCGAACGGGTCGCGAAGAATAGAGGGAATGGTCCGTGTCTGTTCGGCGTGCACCGCGTCTATCGGCAGGATGGTCATGCCCGCCTCCCGCGCGGTCATGGCCAGGGTCTGGCCGTGGTCCACGCTTTCATGCAAGCGGTCCCATTTGCCCAGGGATATCTTGATCGAGGCCTCCCAAAGGCTCGCCGCACTGACCAGAAGGCTGGCGGCTGGGTTCGAGATCCGCTGCAGAACCGAACCACGCACGCGGCCGGGCTCCGTCAGCAGCCATGCAAAGACGTGCGTATCGACCAGGAATCGTTCAGCCATGCCCGTCGAACAGCTTGGCGATGTCGGGGTCAGGACCGATGTCGTCCGCCGGCACCGACCACTTTCCTGCCAGCTGGCCGAACCGGCGTGGTGCTGGGGCCTGCACGCGCGCAAGCGGCACCAGGGCCGCGAGCGGCTTGCCGTCCTTGGCGATCACAATCTCCGCCCCGCCCGCGGCCTCGTCGACCAGGCGGGAGAGGTGGGTCTTGGCCTCGTAGAGATTGACCTGCTTCATGACCGGCGCTCCATGCCGGGAACATGGCCCCGGCATGAAGGCTGGTCAAGTTGGTCAAGTCGGCCCTAGCGTGGGGTCAGGACCTCGGTCCCCGCACCGGACTGCCCGGCAATGGTCCAGACGCCGTCCAGCACGCCATTGGGCAGGATGCGGTAGATGACGAGCCCCACCGAACTGCCCATCGAATAGCCGGCGGCAAAGGCCGGCCCGTTGCGCATGCAGATCCCCTGCGAGGTCGATCCGGTATCCCAGACGATCTCGCACGTGGTGTCGCTGGTGCGCTTGATCCGGGCCGTCCCGGTATAGACCGAGCCGTCGAAATTGGTGCCCTGGACCAAATAATTGCCGCCGACATCGGCGGCCTGCGCCGACCCGATGCCGCCGAATGCCAGGGCCAGCGCCACGGCGCCGCCCGCCAGTACCTTCTTCATGAACGTCCCCCTGACAGGCCGCAATGCCTGCGGGACGAGCATAATACCGGCGGGCGGCCTCCGCATCAGCGCATGGTGGGGATCGAGAACTCCGCCCCCGACCGGATGCCGGTCGGCCAGCGCGAGGTGATCGTCTTCACCTGGGTGAAGAAGCGCACGCCTTCGGGGCCGTGCTGGTTGACGCCGCCAAAGGCCGAGCGCTTCCAGCCGCCGAACGTGTGGTAGGCCAGCGGCACGGGGATCGGCACGTTGACGCCGACCATGCCGACCTGGACGCGGCTGGCGAATTCGCGCGCCGCATCGCCGTCGCGGGTGTAGATCGCAACGCCGTTGCCATAGGGGTGCTCCGTCGGCAGGCGGATCGCCTCCTCGAAGCTTTCGGTCCGCACCACGGACAGGACGGGGCCAAAGATCTCGTCCTGGTAGATCTTCATGTCGGGCGTCACATTGTCGAACAGGCAGCCCGACATGAAGAAGCCCTTCTCATACCCCTGGAGCTTGAAGTTGCGGCCATCGACCTTCAGTGCCGCGCCTTCCTTGATCCCCAGGTCGACATAGCCCTTCACCTTGGCCAGGTGCTCGGCCGAGACCATGGGGCCGAAGTCGGACGAGGGGTCGGTCGACGGGCCGACCTTCAGGCTTTCCACGCGCGGGATCAGCTTCTCGATCAGGGCGTCGGCCGTGCTCTTGCCGACCGGCACCGCAACCGAGATCGCCATGCACCGCTCGCCGGCGGAGCCGTAGCCGGCACCGATCAGGGCGTCCGCCACCTGGTCCAGGTCGGCATCGGGCATCACGATCATGTGGTTCTTGGCGCCGCCCATGGCCTGGACGCGCTTGCCGTTCGCCGCGGCCGTCGCATAGACGTACTGCGCGATGTTGGTCGAGCCGACGAAGCTGATCGCCTGGATGCGCGGATCGGTCAGCAGGGTGTCGACCGCCTCCTTGTCGCCGATCACGACGTTCAGCACGCCCTCGGGCGCGCCCGCCTCCATCATCAGCTTGGCCAGGTGCAGCGGGACCGACGGATCCTTCTCGCTGGGCTTGCAGATGAAGGTGTTGCCGCAGGCGATCGCCACGCCGAACATCCACATCGGGATCATCGCGGGGAAGTTGAACGGCGTGATGCCGGCCACCACGCCCAGCGGCTGGCGCATCGAGTACATGTCGATGCCGGGGCCCGCCCCTTCTGTGAACTCGCCCTTCAGGAGGTGGGGAATGCCGCAGGCGAACTCGATCACCTCAAGCCCGCGCTGGATGTCACCCTTGGCGTCGGCGACGACCTTGCCGTGCTCCTTGGAGAGCATGACGGCCATCATGTCCATGTCGCGCTCGACCAGCTCCTTGAACTTGAACATGACGCGCGCCCGCTTCTGCGGGTTCTGTGCGGCCCATGCGGGGAAGGCTGCCTGGGCGTTGGCGATCGCCGCCTCGACCTCGGCCTTGGTAGCCAGCGGTGCCTTTGCCTGAACCTCGCCCAAAGTGGGATCGTAGACGTCCTGGAAGCGGCCGCTCGTGCCCGGCACCAGCCGGCCTCCGATGAAATGGTTCAGTTCGACGGGCATGCGGCGATCCTCCTGGCTTGGCGCGCGATCTAGTACTACCGCCGGCCCGGCGCGTTCAAGGCGATGGGGCGATTTCACATTAGATTTCACAAATGCGGGGCTTGGCTTGCATGGCGTGTGCGGCGCAGCGTAAAAGGCGGCGCGCCTTGAGGACGTGTCCGGGACGAATGGCCTCCCGCGGCAGGCCTGGGGCAGGCGCCCTTCGTGCGGAAGAGGAGCGGTCCCCATGATGACCGTCTATGCCAGCAGCGCCGATCGGCTGGAACGCCTGTCCTGGGCCGCGGAACGCCCGCTGCCAGAGGGGGCGGTCTGGATCGACCTGCTGCAGCCGACCCAGGCCGAGGAAGAGGCGATCGAGCACGCCTTCCAGGTCGACCTGCCGACCCGGGCCAAGATGCAGGAAATCGAGATGTCGAGCCGGCTCTACCAGGTCGACCGCATCCGCTACATGGCCGCCAACGTGATGAGTCGGGCCGACCAGCCCCAGGCCGAGTCCGAGGTGATCGCCTTCGTCCTGGTGCCCGGCGTCCTGATCACCCTGCGCTACAGCGATCCTGCTGCCTTCACCCTGTTTTCGGCCCGGGCCCTGCGTCAGCGCGAACTCTGTGCCACGGCCGAGGTGGCGCTGGCCGGCCTGCTGGAGGCGATCGTCGATCGCGCGGCCGACGTGCTCGAGATCCAGTCCAGCGACCTCGACCGCGTCAGCCGCGCCGTGTTCTCCCGGCGGGCGACGGAAGCGCGCCAGGGCTACCAGACCGTGGACCTGGAGGACGTGCTGCTGCGCCTGGGGCAGATCGACGACCACACGACCAAGGTGCAGGAAAGCATCGCGTCGCTGTCGCGCCTGCTGACCTTCATGGGTCAGGCGATCGTGATCGAAACCAAGAAGGACTACCGCGCCCGGATCAAGACCCTGACGCGTGACGCGCAGTCGATCGGCGAGCATGCCAAGAGCCTGACTGACAAGAGCCAGTTCCTTCTCGACGCCACTCTTGGCCTGATCAACATCCAGCAGACGAAGATCATCAAGATCTTCTCCGTCGCGTCGACGGTATTCCCGGCGCCGACTTTGATCGCCTCGATCTATGGCATGAACTTCCAGCATATGCCGGAGCTGGACTGGCGCTTCGGCTATCCGCTGGTGATCCTGATGATGATCACCTCGGCCGTGCTGCCATACCTCTATTTCAAGCGGAAGGGCTGGCTGTGACGCCGGTCGCTGCCGGCGCGCCGCCTGCCGGCCAGTGTGCGCGCAAGTCGTGTCGGGCGCCCATCACGCACTGATCACGTGATGATCGGAACAACGCGGCACACGGGGCGTTAGGCTGATGGGATCGGATGCGGCGGCTGCCAGATGGTGGCCCGCGTCCGCGTCGGGGACCCGCGCAGCGACGCTGGTTCCCGCGACAGGCTCGGCGTCGCGTGTCGCTGCACCTAGAGAGGATCGGGCAGATGTCCAGAATCGCGCTCGCCGCGGCCCTCGTGGCCCTGGTTGCGGGCTGCGCACCCTATGCCGGCGGCTATTACGACGACGGCTATTATGACGACAGCTATTATGGCGATGGCTATGACGGCGGCTATTACGATGGCGGCGTCTACTACCCGTCGCCCGGCTATGGCGGGGGCTATTACCGCCCGCCTCCGGCCTATGGCTATAACCCGCCGCCCGCTTATCGTCCGCCGCCGGGGGGCTGGAACCGCCCGCCGCGTCCGGGCCGCCCACCCCATGCCGGGAACGGCGGCTGGAACCGGCCCCCGGGTGGCTGGAACCGGCCGCCGGGCGGCGGCTGGAACCGCCCTCCCGACGATGACCGGCCCTCGCGTCCGCCGCCTGGCGGTGGCGGTGGCGGCGGGGGCGGACGTCCGCCCCCGGTGATCGGCGGCGGGGGTGGTGGCGGTGGTGGCGGCGGAGCCCGTCCGCCTCGCCCGCCGCAGCCGCCGGTCGTGCGGCCGCAGCCGCCCGTGGTGTCCCAGCCGTTGCCAGAGCGTCCAGTGCCGGCCGATCGCACCCTGTGCGGTCCCGCCGCCCGCGACCGCGGCCAGTGCTAGGCCCAGGGCGCGCTGAGCGTCCGCAGGTCGTCCTGCGGGGTTGACGATGCGTTAAGGATGGACACCGGTTAATTCATGTCCGCCTCCGGCCACCCAGTGCCGGAGCGGACCAAGGGGGGATGAACGACGATGCGTGGTGCCCTGATCGCCGGCTTGGCGTCCCTGCTGCTGGCTGGATGCCCGTCCAATGGCAATTACTACGGCCCGGGCAACGGCTATTACGACCAGGGCTCGGGATATGGCGGGGGCTATCAGGGTGGCTATGGCGGCGGTGGCTACCAGGGTGGCTATGGCGGCGGTGGGTACCAGGGCGGCAACTGCTCGCCCGAGGTCGATGCCAACGGCCAGCGCTACCTCAACTGCGATACCAAGGTCGCGGACAATTGCAGCAGCGAGCGCAACAATTTCGGCCAGCGCTACTGGCGCTGCCCGCAGGGCGGCGGCGGCCGGCCGTGGGGACGTCCGCCGCGTCCGGGCTATGGCGGATATGGCGCTGCACCGCCGCCCGTCGAGTATACCGGCGTGGCGCCGGGCTGCCGCTGGGTGGCAGAACCCTATGGGTCGGGCTACTATATCTGCAGCGAGCGCCAGGGCGGCATGAGCTGCGACAGCGAGCGGACCAATTCCGGTCAGCGCTACTACCAGTGCCGTCCCTGATCGCTCCTCGCCCCGCGGGCGGCCGGGACCCCAGGGCGTGAGGCAATCGGCGCCTTTACAGGCCAGGACCGGCTGACTAGGGTCGCCTGAAGGTTCAAGGAGTGCACCATGGGTAGCATGAGCTTGATGCATTGGCTGGTCGTGGCCGTGCTCGTCATCCTCCTCTTCGGCCGGGGCAAGCTGTCCGGCCTGATGGGCGACGTCGCCCAGGGCATCAAGTCGTTCCGCGCCGGCATGCGGGACGAGGAGCCGACGACCGCGCCTGTCGTGGTCGAGGCTGATCGCAAGCCTCAGGCCTGATTTCCGGATCCGATGCGGGGCGCGCGCCGTCGCCGCCCGCATCGGCTGACCTGCGCGCCGGCCTGGAGCGTTTCGCCACCGTGCGGACGCATTCACTTGGCCGCGTGCCGGATTTGACGATTCCCTGACGCCCGTCCGGGTGCCCGCGCGTGTGGGCACTGGACGGGCGTCTTCGTGATCGCTTCCCCTATTCTTTGCCGGATTGCCTCCGGCCGGACGGCCGCTGCCTCATGACCCTGCTTGCCTTCATCCTTGGCCTGATCGAGGGCCTGACCGAATTCCTGCCGGTCTCCTCGACAGGCCACCTGATCCTCTATGGCGAACTGTTGGGGTTCCAGGGTCCGCCGGGCGCCGTGTTCGAGATCGTGATCCAGCTGGGCGCCATCCTGGCGGTCTGCTTCGTCTACTGGCGTCGCCTGTTCCGCGTCGTGACCCGCGTCCATTACGAGCCGGCGGCCCAGCGCTTCGCGACCAACCTGATCGTCGGCGTCATCCCGGCCCTGGCGATCGGCGCCCTGGCGCATGACTTCATCAAGACCGTGCTGTTTTCGCCCTGGGTCGTCGCCGTATCCCTCGTCGTGGGCGGCTTCATCATCCTGTTCATCGAGCAGCGGCGCCCGGCGCCGGCGATCGGCACGGTGGACGAGATCCGGCCGCGCCTGGCCTTCGCCATCGGCTTCTGCCAGGTCCTGGCGATGATCCCCGGCGTCTCGCGCTCAGGCGCCACCATCTGCGGTGCCCTCATGATGCGCGTGGACCGTCCGGCCGCGGCGGAGTTCAGCTTCTTCCTGGCGATCCCGACCATGTTCGCCGCCACCACCTATGACCTCTACAAGAACTGGTCGGTGCTGGATTTCAGCGACATGCACCTGATCGCGGTGGGCTTCATCACCGCCTTCGTGACTGCGGCGATCGTCGTGCGCTGGCTGGTCGGCTTTGTCTCGCGGCACGGCTTCGTGCCCTTTGCCTGGTATCGCATCGTGTTCGGCACCATGGCGCTGATCGGCCTGACCTGGCACGCCTATGCCTGATCCTGAGGCGGGTCGCACGGTTGCGTGCGGCCGCTGCGGCGCGGCGCTGACCTGCCGCCCGGCGGGGGGCTGCTGGTGCATGGAGGTGGCCGCCCGCGCCATGCCCGCGGGGCCTGCGTCCTGCCTGTGCCCAGACTGCCTGGATCGCCTGCCCCCAGTCCATGGGCCAGCGCCGTTGCCACCGAAGCCAAGACCTGTCGCAAAGCCGCGCAGCGGCACCGCCTGAGCGAGCGGTGCTGGGTGGCCCGCACGCGGCTTCAGGACCGTTCAATCAGGGTTTGACGCCAAGGGGCCAGCGCCGTGCCGGCGCCGGCTCAAGGGCGGGTGCACGCCCATCCCGATGCGAGACGAAAAAAAGGGCGGCCAGGCTGATGCCGGCCGCCCAAGTATTACTCTCAGTGAACCAACCTTGCGGATCGCTCCGCCAGCCGGTCCCGGGTGCCTCGCCCAGGAATCCGCGAGGCGCGCCCGTACCGTTCCCCATCGCCCCGCTACAGCCGGATCGGCCTGCGGGCAGCTTTGCCGCGCACCGGGGGGCTAGCCCGGCGCATCGACGGGGAGCGGGTCTCGTGGGTCTCCTCGCTCAGAACGAGTAGGAGACGGTCAGGCCCAGGAAGTCCTTGTCGGCATTGGTGTTCGCAGCGCCACCGCCCCAGCTCTTGGAGAAGTTGATCGCGGCCGACAGGTTGATCAGGTAGTCCGCCTTCAGCGACAGGTTCACCGACTTGACGCCTTCGGTGAAGCCGCCGGAGATCGGCGTCGTGCCCGACACGCCGTGGCTGAAGGCCAGGCCCGGGGTCAGGTTGACGGCCGTGCCGAACACCGCCGGATAGGTCACGTTGGTCACCAGCGTGTAGCCGAACGACCAGCGCGTCGGCGTGTTGCCGCTGACGAAGTTGGTGATGAACGGACCGTTGTTGACGTTCACGCTGTTGGGCGCGTTGCCGACAAAGGTCTCGGTGTCGAAGTCGGCGTGGATCACCGCACCCTCGACGATCACCGTCCACGCATCGGCGTTCAGCAGCGACGGAACGAAGCTCGACGCCTGGAAGGACTTGGTGCCGCGCAGGTTGAAGTTCTGCGCGTCGACCCGCGTGTCATAGCGGATCTCCTGGCCGGCGCAGCCCGAGTTCAGCGTGCCATTCGCATTGAGGCGGCAGGGCAGGGTCTGCAGGCCGGTCGGCAGGCCGTTGACGCCGGGCACGTTCACCAGGCCCGGGTAGTTGGCATACATGCCCGGCAGCACGCCCGATGCGATCAGGTAGGCATTGGTGACGATCGAGTCGTCCAGGATCACGGGGACGTTCTCCTTGTAGGAGAACTCGCCGTTCAGCGCCCAGCCCAGGCTGTCGATCGAGGTGTTGAAGCTCAGGCCGTACATCTTCTGGTCATCGGGATGGTACAGGTAGTACTCGCCCCGATTGGTCGTGTCGGCCGGGTTGGCGCTCAGCGTGTCCGGCGTGCGGTACGCGATCGAGATGAAGCGGCTCTGATAGTTGACGTAATAGAGGCCGAACTCGGTGTTGTTCAGCTCCTCGGAATAGTAACGCGCGGCAAAGCCGAAGTCGCCGCGGTTCTGGTCGCGCCGCTCGTACGTGATGGGAACGCCCAGGCCGCAGCTCGGATCGTCGATCTGGCCAGAGCCGAACGGATTGGTCGGACGGGGCAGGCCCGCCGCGCCATCGCACGAGAAGCCGATATGGCCGATGCCCTCGGCCCCCTGCGACGCGCCTTCGGAGCCGAAGAACGTGCCCGCGGGCTCCAACACCAGGCCCTCGAAGTCCCAGGAATAGAAGCCTTCGAACGACAGGCCGGGCATCAGTTCGTACGACGCCCAGACCATCTTGATCGGCACCAGGCCGTCACGCAGTTCGGAGCCGGGAACGCGGAATTTCTGCAGGTCCAGCGGGTTGATGATCGAGATCGCGTTCTGCGTGAACAGCGCCTCGCCCCAGTTCAGGATCTGGTTGCCGACGCGGATGTTGAACGGGTTCCCGGCAATGTCGAAGCTGGCCAGCGCGTAGTAGTCCAGCGCCTCCAGGCCATAGCGCGCGCGGTCCTGGGCCTGCGGGTCCAGGGCGCCGTTGAAGTAGATGCTGCGGGCGCTGTTCGGATTGACGCCCGGCGGCACGGCCAGGTTCGGGTTGAAGCCGTTCGAGTCCAGGTTGTTGACGTCGAACACCCAGTCATAGAACGCGCGGCCGCGAACATAGGCGCCGAAGCGCTGGTTGTTGCCCGGCGACCAGATCACCGACAGTTCCGACTGCGCCGTGATCGGGTTCGACGTGATGCTGCCCTGGTCGAAGTTCAGGTTGCCGTTGTCACCCGCGGGGGTGAGGGCAAGCGAACCGCCGTTCGGCGTACCGATGAACCGCTCGTCGCGGGGCGAGGTCCGGATGGTGGCACCCACCGAAACCTGGTTCTGATTGGTGATGACAACGTCGCCGAACGTCCATTCGGCCGCCTGTGCCGCACCGGCGCCACCGGCCACGAGTGCAGCGGCGACGATGCCGCCGAGCAGCCCGCGTTCCGCCTTAGGCTGCGCAATACCCTTCACTGGCATAAAGCCCCCTCCTGAAATTCCCGACCCCTTGGGCCGATGCAGCCAGCACCGGCCAGGGCGTGGATAAGCCAACCACGCTGGGGGCACACTCCGCCGTCAGGTATTAACGGTGTCAATGGAGAGCGTCGGAATTTTGCAGTGCGGATATCAAAATTGGGCACCTTGGTATCCCACTAGTGCGCCAATGACACACAATGGGTGTCACCCGAACCCATTTTAGAATGGGGTCGTCTCGCTGGACCACCGTGGTCGGGGCCTGGGGCGGGCCCTGCAAAAAAAGGGGCGGCCGGATTGACCCGGCCGCCCAAGTTTGAACTCAGTAACCGGCTTGCGGGTGACCGCCGGCCGATCCGGAACCCCGCCCAGGAGAGCGCGGGGCAGCCGTACCGCCTGCCATCGCCCCACCGGGTCCCGAACCGTTCGGGAGCCGGTGGGCAGCGGTGCCGCGACCCGGGTGGCTGGTCCGGGTCAACGACGGCGCGGCGGGTGCGTGAAGGGCGCCGTTGTCCTAGAACGAATAGGACACCGTCAGGCCCAGGAAGTCCTTGTCGGCGTTGCTGTTCTGGGCGCCGCCGCCAAAGCTCTTGTTGAAGTTTATGGTCGCCGACAGGTTGACCAGATAGTCCGCCCGCAGGGCCAGGTTCACCGTCTTCACCCCCTCGGTGAAGCCGCCGAAGACGGGCGTGGTGCCGCTGACGCCATGGCTGAACGACATGGCCGGGGTCAGGTTGATCGGCGTGCCGAAGGCGCTCGGATAGGTCACGTTGGTCGACAGGACGTATCCGAACGACCAGCGTGTGGGCAGGTTGCCGGCGATGTCGTTGGTGAAGCCATTGTTGACGGCGTTCGCCACGTTGAACTTGAACGTCTCGGTATCGACGTCGGCGTGGATCACCGCGCCTTCGACGATGACCGACCAGGTGTCGGCGCCCAGCAGCGACGGGACGAAGGCCGACTGGCCGAACTGCTTCGTGCCGCGCAGGTTGATGTTCTGCGTGTCGAAGCGCAGCCCGCCGTCATAGAGGATCTCCTCGCCAGCGCAGCCGGTGTTCAGCGTCTGCCCATCCGGATTGATGCGGCACGGCACGATATAGTTGCCCGGCGACGTCGGATCCGGCACGGCACCCGGATAGCGGCCGGAAATGCCGCCCAGCTCGCCCAGCGCCTGCAGGTAGCTGAAGGTCACGATCGAGTCGTCGACCACCGCGAACTGGTTCTCCTTGTACGAGAACTCGCCATTCACCGCGATGCCCAGGCTGTCGAGCGACGTGTTGAAGCTGACGCCATACATCCGGATGTCGTCAGGGTAGTAGAGGTAGTATTCGCTGTTGTTGCGGTTGATGCTGGAGGCGCTGTTGCCCGCTGCATCGGGGCCGGTGGCCAGGACGCCGGGCGTCCGATAGGCGATCGACGGAATGCGGCTCTGATAGTTGACGTAGTAGAGGCCGAATTCCGTGTTGTTCAGTTCCTCGGAGAAGTAGCGCATCGCGAAGCCGAAATCGCCGCGGTCCTGGTCGCGCCGTTCGTATGTGATGCGTGGGCCGCCGGTGCACGCCAGGTCGGGGATCAGGCCGCCGCCCTGCGGGTTGCTGCCGCCCGGTCGCGGCAGGGGCACGCCGCAATTGTTGTCGCCGGCCAGTGCGATCTGGGTCAGCCCTTCCATCCCCTGGGTGAAGGCCTCCGAGCCGAAGAACGTGCCCGAAGGCTCGAACCGCGCGCCCTCGAAATCCCAGGCATAGAAGCCTTCGAACGACAGGCCGGGTACCGGCTCGATCGCCGCCCAGAACATCTTGATGGGGACCAGCGCATCGCGCACTTCGGATCCGGGGACCCGCAGCTTCTGCAGGTCCAGCGGGTTGATGATGGAGATGGCGTTCTGTGTGAACAGCGCCTCGCCCCAGTTGAGGATCTGGTTGCCGACCCTGACATTGGTCGGCATCGAGCCGACGTCGAAGCTGGCCAGCGCGTAGTAGTCCTGCATCTCGGCCCCGTAGCGGGCGCGATCCTGCGCCTGGGGGTCGAGGCGACCGTTGAACTGCTGGGCGCGCGCGAAATTGGGGTTGGTTCCGGGCGGCGTTCCAGGGCCGGCGACGAAGCCCGGATTGAAGCCGTTCGAGTCGAGGTTGTTGACGTCGAATACCCAGTCATAGAACACGCGCCCGCGGCCATAGACGCCGAAGCGGCTGCTCGGGCTTGCGTTGTAGATGACGCTGAGTTCCGACGTCGCCGTGATCGGGTTGGAGACGATGCTCCCCTGGTCGAAATTCAGGTTGCCGTTGTCGGCCGACGAACTCAGCGCCAGCGAGCCACCGTTCGCCGTCGAGATGAAGCGGCTGTCCCGGGTGGAGGTGCGGACGATGGCCCCGACCGACACCTGGTTCTGGTTCGAAATGACGACATCGCCAAAGGTCCATTCGCCGGCACCCGCGGGACCCGTGGCCGCGATGGCGGCCAGGACCGTGCTGCCGAGCAGACCCCAGCGCAGCCGGCGATTCCTGGGGTGCCGGTTTGCCCGGTCCTCCCCGTGACGCGTATCAGGCATCAAGCCCCCCCCTGATGTTGGACCGGCACCGCCGCCGGCCCGTTCTCTCATTCAAGAGGCATGATGACCATGAAAATGCGACTTACGCAATAAAAAGTGTCACGTAGTAGCGATATACGTATCTCGTATGCGCGATCCAGTATCACCGCAAGTGGCGCTTCAACACCCCGTTCCGCATGCTCCAGGGCGCCGCCGGGGCGGCGGCGACGGCATTGGAACACGGGCGGCCCGCCGCACGACGCGCGGCAGGCCGGATTCAGAGTCGGGCAAACGGGTCGGTCGTGCTGGGCACCGACTGGTTTGGCAGGGGGGTGGCAAGGACGGCAGCGGCGTTGCGCGGCCGGCCAGCGGGCCTGGGCGCGCTCTGGCCGCGCTCAGGCGCCTTGGCGCGCGCCTCGCCGCGCTCAGGGCAGGATGGGTTCAGGTTGAGGCATGACCAACCCGCTCCCCTACGTCCCCCGGTTCGTCGGGGCCGAGCAGGGTTGGGGAAGTGGCCTGCGATCAAACCTGGACACGGAACCCGCCGGGGCGCCCTGGTGGCGCCCTGCGGACATCGGGGCGCCAGACCCGGCGCCCCGCGGACGTCAGGGGGTCATGCCCCTGAGCATGACGCGCGACACCTGGTCGATCTTGGCGCGCAACTGGTCGAGATCATCGCCCCCCTCGGTGATCCAACTGGCGATGGCGACGCCCAGCTGGTTCATGAAGCATAGGCCAAGGAAGTCGGCGTCCAGGTCGCGTGCCACCTCGCCCTTGGCCTGGCCCTGCATGATGTGGCGCACCGCGATCTCGACCAAAGCGCGACCACCCTGCTGGTTGGCGTCGGCCGAGGCGGAGGAGCGGGTGTCATAGGGCGATTCGAGCTGCCGCAGGTATTCCTGGACCATGCGCTTCAGGAAGGGGGTGTTGCTCATCCACGCTTCGCGGATCACGTCGATGATGATCTGCAGGGCCTTCAGGCTGCTGGCCCGGGCGCCGGCGACGCGGTCCTGGATCGTTACGGCCAACCGTCGGTTGAACTCCTCGACCAGGCCGGCCTTGCTGCCGAACAGGCGGAAAAAGGTCGCCCGGCCGACGCCCGCCTTCACGCAGATCTCGTCGACGCTGACGCTGTCATAGTCCCGCGCTGAAAACAGTTCGACGGCTGCTTCGTAAAGGGCCACCTGCTTTGCGAACTTCTTGGCGTCACGCAATGAAAAGGTCGGCCCCGGCTCGACCCCCGGCCGAATAAAGCTTTGTGCGCCCACGTCTCCCCCAATCCTGCTGTCCGTACAATAACGGTTCGGGCCTGGCCTGCCTTGTCATGGATGTCATCGGCCCCGTCCCGATGACACCGGCAGTGGCGGCCCGTCCGCCATGAAGTCCTTGTTGCTCGCACCCTGCGAGGATCACGATGATGACGGCGGATCGGCGCGCCCGCAACGGTTCTGTGAACGCTGTTCGAGCTATTGGTCGTTTGTGGAATTACAATCGGCAAGGGTCATGCCGACGGTATCCAAATGCCGGCGCCAGCCGTTCGGCCATGCGAACGCTGTTTCAGGAAACTGAAATGTACTCAAAGGTTTTTGGTGCGGCGGTCCGCTGACTTGGTGCAGGCGTCTATTCAAGGTGGCGGGGCAGTGCGCGATCCGCAGGGGATGGTCTCAAGTCAGGACCATCCAGTTCCAATAAACATGCCGTTGCGGATTATCGAAGGCGCACACTGCGAGGGCCGACCGGATCTCCAACCAGACCCGAAAAATCGCTGACCGTTCAGTCAGTCTATGGGTCGCTCCCCAACCATGCGCGTGCCGCACGCGTCGTGCAACGATCGACAGGCATGCAGGGGTCAGGCGGTCAAAGGGCGACGGCCGTCGGTCGGCGCGTCCCGCCTGCAGTCGTCACGTTCCTGCCGCGAAGTCAGGACAAGCGGACCTCCCGCCGCATTCAAGCATGCGGCGGGAGGCCGGATCGAGGGGAGATTGCGGCGGATCAGCCGCGCCGCTCAACCATCATCTGCTTGATGCCGGCGATCGCCTTGGCCGGGCTCAGTCCCTTGGGGCAGGTCTTGGCGCAGTTCATGATCGTGTGGCAGCGATAAAGGCGGAACGGATCCTCCAGCGCGTCCAGGCGCTCGCCCGTGTGCTCGTCGCGGCTGTCGACCAGCCAGCGATAGGCCTGGAGCAGGATGGCCGGGCCCAGGAAGCGGTCGCCGTTCCACCAGTAGCTGGGGCACGAGGTGGTGCAGCAGGCGCACAGGATGCACTCGTACAGGCCGTCCAGCTTGGCCCGGTCATCCTGGCTCTGCACCCGCTCGCGCTCGGGCGGGGCCGAGTCGGTCTTCATCCAGGGCTCGATCAGGGCGTACTGGGCGAAGAAGTTGGTGAGGTCGGGCACCAGGTCCTTGATGACCGGCAGCGACGGCAAGGGCGAAATGCGCACCGCGCCCTTCACGTCCTCGATCGCCTTGGTGCAGGCCAGCGTGTTGGTACCGTCGATGTTCATCGCGCACGAGCCGCAGACGCCTTCGCGACACGACCGGCGGAAGGTCAGCGACGGGTCGATCTCGTTCTTGATCTTGATGATCGCGTCCAGGACCATCGGCCCGCAGGTATCCAGGTCGACTTCGAACGTATCGACCTGCGGATTCTTGCCGTCGTCCTGGTTCCAGCGATAGATGTCGAACTGCTTGATGCGCTTGGCGCCGGCTGGCGCCTTCCACGTCTTGCCCTTGCCGACCTTCGAATTCTTCGGCAGCGTCAGCTGAACCATCGCGCCCTGTCCCTTGCCACCCGCCGACGCGGGCCTGTCCTTGAAGTGTCTCGCCCCCGGCAGGGCCGGGGGATCTTCGCCTGTGCCGCCTTGGGCCCGATCAATAGACGCGGGCCTTGGGCGGGATGTACTGGATCTCGTCCGTCAGGGTGTAGGTGTGCACCGGCCGGTAGTCCAGCGTGACCCGGCCACGGGCATCGGCCCAGGCCAGGGTGTGCTTCATCCAGTTCTCGTCGTCGCGGTTGGCGAAGTCCTCGCGGGCATGGGCGCCGCGCGATTCCTGGCGGTTGGCCGCCCCCTCCATCGTGACGATCGCCTGGCCCAGCAGGTTGTCGAGCTCCAGCGTCTCCAGCAGGTCGGTGTTCCAGACCAGGGTCCGGTCGGAAATTCCGACATGGGCCCATTGGTCATGGACCTGGGCGATCAACTCGCGCCCTTCGTGCAGCACGTCGCCGGTGCGGAACACGGCGCAGTTGTTCTGCATCACGCGCTGCATCGCGGCACGGATCTTCGCGGTCGGCTCAGACCCCTTGGCATTGCGCAGGCGGTCAAAACGCTCCAGCGCCTGATGGTCGATGTCGCGCGGCAGGCTGGGCTGCTTCTGCCCCGGCTTGACCAGTTCGGCCGCGCGGATCGCCGCGGCCCGGCCGAACACGACCAGGTCGATCAGCGAGTTCGAGCCCAGGCGGTTGGCGCCATGGACCGAAACGCAGGCCGCCTCGCCGATCGCCATCAGGCCGGGGACGATGTAGTCGGGGTCGCCGTCCTTAAGCGTGACGACTTCGCCGAAATAGTTCGTGGGGATGCCGCCCATGTTGTAGTGCACGGTCGGCAGGACCGGGATCGGCTGCTTGGTCACGTCGACGCCCGCGAAGATGCGCGCGGATTCCGAAATGCCGGGCAGGCGCTCGTGCAGGATCTTGGGATCCAGGTGATCCAGGTGCAGGTAGATGTGGTCCTTGTTCGGACCGACGCCGCGACCTTCCCGGATCTCGATCGTCATGGCGCGGCTGACGACGTCGCGACTGGCCAGGTCCTTGGCCGACGGGGCATAGCGCTCCATGAAGCGCTCGCCCTCGGAATTGACAAGGTAGCCGCCCTCGCCGCGCGAGCCTTCGGTGATCAGGCAGCCCGAGCCGTAGATGCCGGTCGGGTGGAACTGCACGAACTCCATGTCCTGCAGCGGCAGGCCGGCGCGCAGCACCATGCCGCCGCCGTCGCCGGTGCAGGTATGGGCCGAAGTGCAGGAGAAATAGGCGCGGCCATAGCCGCCCGTCGCCAGGACCACGACATTGGCCTGGAAGCGGTGGATCGAGCCGTCGTCCAGGCACCAGGCCAGCACGCCGCGGCACACGCCGTCCTGCATCAGCAGGTCGAGGACGATGTACTCGACAAAGAACTCGGCATGGTGGCGCAGGCTCTGCTGGTAAAGCGTGTGCAGAATCGCATGGCCCGTGCGGTCGGCCGCGGCGCAGGTGCGCTGCGCCTGACCCTGGCCGAAGTGCGTGGTCATGCCGCCAAAGGCGCGCTGATAGATCTTGCCGTCGGGCGTGCGGCTGAACGGCACGCCATAGTGCTCAAGCTCGATCACCGCGGGCACGGCCTCGCGGCACATGTACTCGATGGCGTCCTGGTCGCCCAGCCAGTCGGACCCCTTGACGGTGTCGTACATGTGCCAGCGCCAGTCATCCTCGCCCATGTTGCCGAGCGAGGCGGAGATCCCCCCTTGCGCCGCGACCGTATGGCTGCGGGTGGGGAAGACCTTGGTCAGGCAGGCGGTCTTGAGGCCGCGCTCGGCCATGCCGAAGGTCGCACGCAGGCCAGCGCCACCGGCGCCGACCACAACCACGTCATAGACGTGTTCGATGACATTATAGGCCTGGGGCATGACTTAGAGCGCCACCTTGAGCACGGCGAAGATCGCCGCAAGTCCGACAATGAAACAGGCGAAGTTCAGCGCGACGAGGGAGGCGATCTTGACCGCCTCGCCATGGACATAGTCCTCGATCACGACCTGGGCGCCGAGTTTCAGGTGATAGAACAGCGTGCCCAGCAGCGCGATCATCAGGACTGCCACCAGCGGCTGGGACAGCCAGGCGACGAAGCCCGCATGGTCGACCCAGGTCAGCGACGCGGTCGAGACGATGAACCACAGGACGAGCGGGATCAGCGCGATCGCGGTCAGGCGCTGCACCCACCAGTGATGGACGCCGTCCTTGGCAGCGCCCAGGCCGCGGGCCCGGGCGAGGGGGGTGCGCAGGCTCATGCCGGAACTCCCTGCGGGGCGGCCATCGCATAGCCAAGGACCCAGAGTGCAAGCGTGATGGCGACCGAGCCGACCAGCACGGCCCAGCCCGACTTCGCCATCGTCGACAACTCGAAGCCGAGGCCCGCATCCCAGAACAGGTGCCGGATGCCGTTCAGGAAATGATAGGACAGCGCCCAGGTGAAGCCGAACAGGACAAGGCGGCCAAACCACGAGCCGAAGAAGCCTTGCGCCGTGGCAAAGGCCTCAGGCCCGGTCGCGGCGGCCAGCAGCCACCAGGCGAGCAGCAGCGTACCGACGCCGAGGGCGCAGCCCGTCATGCGGTGGAAGATCGAGAGCACCGAGCTGATCTGCGGCCGATAGACCTGGAGATGCGGCGCGCGTGGGCGTTGGACCCCGGCCATGACTGTCCTTGTGTGTGCAATGCGGCTATTGGCGTGTCGCGCCCGATACTAGTGGCCGACCACCCGCAGTCAATCTTTCGGTCCCTGCGTGCGCGGCATGGCAACGCCGCCAACACCGCTCATCCACGCCAAGTGTTGCGAATACTTCGCACTAGCGATGTGCCAGCGCCTTCAGGCGGTAAAGCTCGGCCAGCGCCTGACGCGGCGACAGGTCGTCAAGGTCAAGCTGCGCCAGAGCTTCCTCAACCGCAGAAGGCCCGGCGGCGGCGGGCGCGGGCGCGGTCTGCTGCGCCTTGGCGGCGGCGAACAGAGGCAGGTCGTCGATCATCTGGGTGACGGCGCTGCCCTCGCGCCCCCGCTCCAGCTGCTCCAGGACCGCCTGTGCCCTTTGGATCACGGCGGCCGGCAAACCGGCCAGCCGTGCGACCTGGATGCCATAGGAACGGTCGGCGGCCCCCGGTGTCACCTCGTGCAGGAAGCGGAGCGTGCCCTGCCACTCCTTCACCTTCATCGTGTGCAGGCGCACGGCCTTGAGCTTGGTCGCAAGCGCCGTCAGCTCGTGATAGTGCGTCGCGAACAGGGCGCGGCAGCGATTGACCTCGTGCAGGTGCTCGACCGAGGCCCAGGCCAGCGACAGGCCGTCGAACGTGGCCGTGCCGCGCCCCAGTTCGTCCAGGATGACGAGCGCCCGCGATCCCGCCTGGTTCAGGATGGCGGCCGCCTCCACCATCTCGACCATGAAGGTGGAGCGGCCGCGGGCCAGGTCGTCGGACGCGCCAACCCGGCTGAACAGGCGGTCGACGATCCCCAGATGAGCCGAGGCGGCCGGCACGAAGGCGCCCATCTGGGCCAGGATCGCGATCAGCGCGTTCTGGCGCAGGAACGTGCTCTTGCCGGCCATGTTGGGACCGGTCAGCAGCCAGATCCGCGCCTCGTCCGACAAGTGGCAGTCATTGGCGACGAAGGCCGGCGCATTGCTGCGGATCAGCGCGGCCTCGACCACCGGATGGCGACCGCCGGCGACGGCGAAGCTGCGGCTGTCGTCCAGCCGGGGCCGCACCCAGCGGCGGACCACCGCCAGTTCGGCCAGCGCTGCGACCACGTCGACCAGGGCCAGGGCCTCAGCCGCCAGCGCGATCGGCTGCACGGTACGCAGCACCGCGGCGACCAGGTCGTCGAACAGGGCCACCTCGCGCGCCAGCGCCCGGTCTGCCGCCTGGGCCAGGGCCTGCGCCAGGTCGGCCAGCTCCCCGGTCGAGAAGCGCATGGCCCCCGCCATGGTCTGGCGGTGGATGAAGTTGGGATCGCGGCTCAGCTTCTCGGCATGGGCGGCCGGCACCTCGACATGATAGCCGATGATGGCGTTGTGCCGGACCTTCAGGCTGGCAATCCCGGTTTCCGCCTTCAGACGGCCCTCCAGCGCCGCGATCAGGCGCCGCCCCTCGTCCCGCAGGGTGCGCTGCGCATCCAGTTCGGCGTCGTGGCCGGGCACGATGAAGCCACCGTCGCGCGCCAGCAGCGGCACCTCCTGCGCCAGGGCCGCGCGCAGGGCATCGGCCAGGGCGCCATGTCCGCGCAGTACGGCTGCGGCCCGCGCCAGCCCGTCCGGCGGCAGCGCCACGCCTGCGCCGGCCGCGGCGGCCTGGACCGCCAGGTCGGCGATGTCGGGCGCCAGCTCCAATGCGTCGCGCACCGCCGCCAGGTCGCGCGGGCCACCACGGCCCAGGGCCAGGCGCTGGACGGCACGTTGCAGGTCGGGGCAGGCCCGCAGATGGCCCCGCAGGCCGGCGCGCACCGATTCCGCGGAAACCAGCGCCTCGACCATGTCGTGGCGGATCGCGATGCGCTCGGGATCGGTCAGGGGGGCGGCCGCCCACGCAGCCAGCAGGCGCGCGCCCGGGCCCGTCACAGTCATGTCGATCGCGGCCAGCAGGCTGCCCTCGCGCCCGCCCCCTGGGCCCGTTGCCAGTTCCAGGTTGCGGCGTGTGGCGGGGTCGATCGCCATCACCTCGCCCGCCTGGGCCCGGCGTGGCGCCTTCAGCGCCGGCATCCGCCCCTTCTGCGTCAGGGAGACGTACTCGACCAGGGCGCCGAGAGCGGACAGCTCCGCCCGGGTAAAGGCCCCGAAGCCGTCAAGCGCCTCGACCTCCAGGACCGCCTTCAGCCGCCGCTCGCCGCCGGCACTGTCGAAGCGGGCCAGCGGCAAGGGCGTGATCGTGTCGCGGTCGGCCGGGTCCAGGGCGTCCAGGAAGGGTGCGTCCAGCCAGCGGTCGGCGACAAGCAGCTCGCGCGGCGCAACGCGCGCCAGCGCCGCCTGGATTCCGCCCTCGGGAACCGTCTCCACGGCCAGGTCGCCGGTCGAGACGTCCGTGAAGGCCAGTGCCAGCGCCCCCTCCGCCCGGCCCAGCGCCGCCAGATGGTTGTGGCTGCGGGCATCCAGCAGGGCATCCTCGGTCAGCGTGCCCGGCGTCACGATGCGCACCACGTCGCGCCGCACTGGCTGCTTGCCCGGCCGTGCCCGGGCGGCGGCGGGATCCTCCTGCTGCTCGCACACGGCGACGCGATGGCCCGCGCGGATCAGGCGCGCCAGGTAGCCGTCCGCGGCATGGATCGGCACGCCGCACATGGGGATGTCCTCCCCCATGTGCTTGCCGCGCCGGGTCAGGGTGATGTCGAGCGTCGCGGCGGCCTTGACCGCATCGTCGAAGAACAGCTCGTAGAAGTCGCCCATGCGATAGAACAGCAGGCAGTCGGCATGGCCTGCCTTGATCTCCAGGTACTGCGCCATCATCGGCGTCAGCTTGTGGTCAGGCGGCGACGGATCTGTTCTTGCGGAATCGGGGGGGGATGCTGCACGGGCCGGCATGGCGGCGGACACTAGCACGACGCAGGGGGGCCACAGCCTGGAATGCGGACCAGATTTGCGCGGGGCTGCGCTGGACACGGGGAAGTGCGGCCCGGCATAGTCGCCCGCGACACGGGCGGATAAGGATCTTGGGTGTGACGAAGCGCAATACGGTCAGCGACGAGGAAGCGCTTCTGTTCCATTCGAGCGGCCGGGCAGGAAAGCTGCAGATCGTCCCGACCAAGCCGATGGCGACGCAGCGGGACCTCAGCCTTGCCTATTCGCCGGGCGTGGCCGTGCCCGTCCTGGCGATCGCCGCGGATCCGGATACCGCGTTCGACTACACGGCCAAGGGCAACCTGGTCGCCGTGATCTCCAACGGCACGGCCATCCTGGGCCTGGGCGACCTGGGCGCGCTGGCGTCCAAGCCGGTGATGGAGGGCAAGGCCGTCCTCTTCAAGCGCTTTGCCGACGTCGATTCGATCGACCTGGAGGTCGATACCTCGGACGTCGACGAACTGGTCAACTGCATCCGGTTCCTGGGGCCCAGCTTCGGCGGCATCAACCTTGAGGACATCAAGGCGCCGGAATGTTTCATGGTCGAGCAGCGCCTGCGCGAACTGATGGACATTCCCGTCTTTCACGACGACCAGCACGGCACCGCGATCATCTGTGCCGCGGGCCTGGTCAACGCCCTGCACCTGACCGGCCGCAGCATCCGCGACGCCAAGGTGGTGGTGAACGGGGCGGGGGCCGCGTCGATCGCCTGCATTGAGCTGATCAAGGCGATGGGCCTGCCGCCCGACAACGCGATCCTGTGTGATTCCAAGGGTGTCATCTATCGCGGCCGGACCGAGGGCATGAACCAGTGGAAGTCGGCCCACGCCGTGACCACCGGCGCCCGCACCCTGGAAGAGGCGATGGTCGGCGCCGACGTCTTCCTGGGCCTGTCGGTCAAGGGCGCCGTGACCCCGGCCATGGTCGCCAGCATGGCGGACAAGCCGATCATCTTCGCCATGGCCAATCCCGATCCGGAGATCACGCCGGAGGAGGTGGAGGCCGTGCGCTCCGACGCGATCGTGGCCACGGGCCGCTCCGACTATCCCAACCAGGTCAACAACGTCCTGGGTTTCCCCTACATCTTCCGCGGTGCGCTGGACGTGCGGGCGCGCACGATCAACGACCCGATGAAGATCGCGGCCGTCAACGCACTGGCCGAGCTTGCCCGCGCCGACGTGCCGGACGAGGTGGCGGCCGCCTATTCCGGGGCGCGGCCCCAATACGGGGCCAAGTACATCATCCCCGTGCCGTTCGACCCGCGCCTGATCAGCCATGTGCCGCCGGCCGTGGCCCAGGCCGCGATGGCCAGCGGCGTCGCCCGCCGGCCGATCATCGACATGGCGGCCTATCGCACCGAGCTGAAGGCGCGCCTGGATCCCACGGCGGGGCTCCTGTCGCTGATCCTGGAGAACGTGCGGGCCAATCCCAAGCGCGTCGTCTTCGCCGAGGGCGAGGAAGAGAAGGTGATCCGCGCCGCCATCGACTTCCGCAACGCGGGCTATGGCACGCCGATCCTGATCGGGCGCGAGGAGCGCGTGCACGCGACGCTGGCGGCGATCGGCATCGACCCCGGCGAGCAGATCGAGATCCACAATGCCCGGACCTCGACCAGCAATGCCCAGTTCACCGAGTTCCTCTACGAACGACTGCAGCGCCGCGGCTTCCTGCTGCGCGACTGCCAGCGCCTGGTGAACAACGACCGCAACACTTTTGCCGCCTGCATGGTGGCGCTGGGCGACGCGGACGCGATGATCACCGGCGTCACGCGGTCCTATGCCGCCGCGCTGGAAGAGATCCAGCGCGTGATCGACCCCCAGCCGGGGCGGCGCGTGTTCGGCCTGTCGATCATCGTGGCGCGCGGTCGCACCATCTTCGTCTCCGACACGTCGGTGACGGAGCGGCCCACCGCCGCGGAACTGGCGGACATCACGGTGCAGAGTGCCGCCGTCGCCCGCCGCCTGGGGCATGAGCCGCGCGTCGCCCTGCTGTCGCATTCGACCTTCGGCAACCCGATCCGCGGCACGGCCGACCATGTGCGCGAGGCGGTTGCCCTGCTGGATCAGCGCGACCTCGACTTCGAGTATGATGGCGAGATGGCGGTGGACGTCGCCCTGAACCCGCAGGTAGCGGCCCTCTACCCCTTCTGCCGCCTGACCAGCCCCGCCAACGTGCTGATCATGCCCGGC
Organism: Zavarzinia sp. CC-PAN008; assembly: GCF_051903925.1. Classification (GTDB taxonomy): domain Bacteria; phylum Pseudomonadota; class Alphaproteobacteria; order Zavarziniales; family Zavarziniaceae. Next base: position 448,494 of record NZ_CP173678.1, on the reverse strand, counting down.
CTGCACTCCGCCAACATCGCCTCGAAGCTGTTGCAGGAACTGGGCGGCGGCACGGTGATTGGACCCTTGCTGATTGGCCTGTCCCACCCGGTGCAGATCGCACCGCTGGGCGCTACAATGTCGGAACTGGTCAATCTGGCGGCGCTGAGCGCGCACGACCACCGGCGCTGAGGCGGGCGCAAGCGGGATCGTCGCCCCCGGTGCGGTCGGGACACGAAGGGCAGGAGGACGGGCCTCTGCACGAGGGGATCATCGGCACCGCACTGGCCGACCTGCCGCAGACATTGCTGCTGCTGGGGGCCGACTGGGTGTGGCAGACCGATGCCGACCTCCGCCTGACTCGCGTCGACGGCGGGCCCGACGCGACCTATGGCGTTGCAGCGACCGAGCTGCGCGGCCATGCCCGCCACGAGCTGGCCGACATCCGAGACGATCCGAAGACCTGGGCCGCGCATCTGCGCGACCTGGGCCTGCGCAAGCCGTTCCGCGACTTTCACAGCGTGGTGGGCGGCCGCCGGATCGTGGAAAGCGGGGCGCCGCGCTTTGGCGAGGATGGCCGATTTCTGGGCTATGTCGGTACCGGGCGGGACATCACGACGACGGCCAATGCCCAGCGCGAACTGGACACCGCGCACGAGATCCTGCGCGAGGCGATTGAGGCGATGGATGACGGCTTCCTGCTGTTCGACGACGCCGACCGCCTGATCCTCAGCAACAGCAAGTACCTGGGCCGCTTTCCCCTGCTGGCGCACAGCACCATCGTCGGCACCCCTTATGCCACGGCGATGACGCGGGAAGCCTCGGCCCTGGCCAACTCGGTCCTGCCGTCGGACCACATGAACATACGCGAATACCGTTCGCGCACCGGGGGGCGGGTACGCATCTACCACGACGTCTCGGAGCTGAAGCGGCACGAGCAGCAACTGGCCGACCGCGTGGCCGAACTGCAGTCGATCCGCTCGCGGCTGGAACAGCAGAGCGACGATCTGAAGGAACTGGCCCGCAGCCTGGCCGAAGCCCGGGACGAGGCGGAGCGCGCCAGCCGAGCCAAGTCGGAATTCGTGGCGACGGTCAGCCACGAACTGCGCACGCCGCTTAACGCCATCATCGGCTTTTCCGAGATCATCCGGGACGAGGCCCTCGGCACGGTCGGCGATCGCCGCTATGTCGACTACAGCGTCGAGATCGTGAAGGGCGGGCGCAAGCTGCTGAACCTGATCAACCGCCTGCTGGAATTGTCCAAGGCCGATGCCGGCATGCTGGAACTGGTCTACGAGCCGGTGGAGGCGGGCAACCTGATCGAGGCCGCCCTGGCTGATTTCGAGGAGGAGCTGGCGCAGCGCAAGATCGCCCTGACCGTGGTGGTGCCTCCCAACCTGCCGCGCCTGGACGTAGATGGGCGGCGCGTGCGCCAGGCCATGGGCAACCTGATCCAGAACGCGCTCGACTTCACGCACGACAATGGCCACATCCGGGTCGAAGCCTATCGCCGGGACGACCAGCTCATCTTGGCGGTCGCGGACGATGGGGCCGGCATGGCACCGGAACAGCTGCCGGTGGCGCTGGAACGGTTTGGCCGCATCGATGGCGCGCTCGACCGTCGCCATGGCGGCATCGGCCTGGGCCTGCCGCTGACCCGCGCCCTGATCGAGTTGCATGGCGGCACCCTGGAACTGGAAAGCGCCCTGGGCCAGGGGACGGTCGTGCGCTGCCGCTTCCCCGCCGCGCGCCTGATCGACTGAGATGGCGCCGGAGCACGGCCGCCGGCTGCGCGCCCTGGCCGTCGCAGGCGGCCCCGCCATCCTGGTCCTGGTCCTGCTGGCCCTGGCCGGCGGCGTGACGCCCTGGACCGCGATGATCCTGGCCGTCCTGGCGGCGGGCGCCGCCCTGTTGACCGGTCCGCGCGCGGTGCGCTGGGCCGCTGCGGAAGCCGCCGCCGACGACGGCACCGCCGCGGTGGGCGAGGGGGACGCAGCACGGGCGGAGGCCCTGACCGTGCTGGATCGCGTGCCGGAGCCGATCCTGCTGCTGGGCCTCGACATGGCGGTGCTGCACCTGAACCTGGCCGCCATCGACCTCTTCGGGGTGGAGGTGCGGGGGCGCGAACTGCCGACCCTGCTGCGCCAGCCCGAACTGCTCCAGGCGGTGGAGCGGGTGCTGGAAGGTGGCTCAAGCCTGGTCGTGGAATTGACCCTGGCGGGGCCGGTCCCGCGCGACCTGTCCTGCCGGGTCGCCAGCCTGGAGCCCGCGGGTCCGCTCGGCGCCCGGGCCATCCTGCTGTTCACGGACCTGTCGGCGCCGAAGCGGATCGAGCAGATGCGGGCCGACTTCGTCGCCAATGCCAGCCACGAGATCCGCACCCCCCTGGCCGCCGTGGCCGCGACGATCGAGACGCTGCAAGGCCCGGCGCGTGACGATCCGGCGGCGCGCGATCGCTTCCTGGCCAGCATGGCGCATCAGGTCGATCGCATGACCCGCCTGGTCGGCGACCTGCTTTCCCTTTCGCGGGTCGAGCTCAATGAGCTGTCCCCGCCAAAGGGCTTCGTGGACCTGGGGGCGGTGCTGCGCCGCGCCGTCGAAAGCCTGGAATGGCGCGCCCAGGCGGGCCAGGGCCAGCTCGTCCTGGATGTGGCCCCCGATCTTCCCCCGGCCGTGGGCGATGCGCATGAGCTGGATCAGGTGTTTCACAACCTGATCGACAATGCGATTCTGCATGGCGGGCCGGGCAAGACGGTGACGATCTCTGCCAGCCTGTTGCAGCAGGCGCCCGTTGGCCTGGCCTGGCGGCACCGCGGCGCCGCCTTTGCCATCGCCGTGCGGGACGAGGGGCCGGGCATCGCGCGCGAACACCTGCCCCGCCTGACGGAGCGCTTCTACCGGGTGGATGCCGCCCGCTCCCGCGCCCTGGGGACGACCGGCCTGGGCCTGGCCATCGTGAAGCACATCGTGAACCGCCATCAGGGCGTGCTGGGCGTCGAGAGCACGTCGGGCAAGGGCAGCGTCTTTACCGTCTACCTCCCGGCGGGGCGGTAGACCTCAGGCGGCGTCCAGCCCCATCTGCCAGAAGTCGGCCTCCAGCCGGCTTGCGGCGCCGAAGATGCGTGCCAGGTCGGGAAAGCGACGCTCCGTCATCGTGCGCGCGGCCAAGTCGTCCAGATGCGCCCGCGCGGCGGCGGCGACGCCCTGATAGGTATCGCCCGCATATTCGGCGATCCAGTCGCGATAGGGATGGTCCGCCAGCGCCGCGACGCCATCGGGCGCCAGGGCCAGGCCGATTTCGGCATAGCCGATGACGCAGGGGGCAAGCGCTGCGTGCAGGTCAAGGAGGTCGCCGGCGGCGCCGCAGTCCAGCACGAAGCGCGTATAGGCGACCGTGGTGCTGTGCTCGGCCGTCGCCTCCAGGTCCGCGGGCGACAGGCCCCAGCGGCCGCACAGGCGGACGTGCAGCGCCGTCTCCTCCAGGATCGCGGCAAGGCCGGCCTGTGCCGCCGTAATGTCGGCGACCGTCCGGCTCTTGTAGGCGGCCAGCGCATAGGCCCGCGCGAACTGGATCAGGAACAGATAGTCCTGGACCAGATAGGCGCGGAAGGCACCTTGCGACAGCGTGCCGTCGCCCATCCGACGGACAAAGGCGTGGCTGACATAGCTCTGCCAGTCGTCGGCTGCTTCTGCCTTCAGCCGGTCAAAAACATCCATCGCAATCCTCCCGCCCAAAGGCGTTCCTATCGCGCAGGACGGCAAAAGAGAAGGGCGCACCGATGGCGCGCCCTGGAGTTGTGGGGGTACCGCAACGCGTATCAGGTGCCGATCGGCTTGCCCTCGCGGTGGGTCACGACGACGATCGCGGGCCGCGGCGGCATGCCGTCCACATTGTCGGGCCAGCGGTTGAGCGGCTTGTCAAAGGTCGAGCCGTCGCCCTCGCCCGGATGCTGGATCGCCAGGAACAGGGTCGTGCCGTCGGGCGTGAAGCAGGGGCCGCACATCTCAGCACCCTGCGGGCAGGCGAAGAAGCGCTTGGACAGGCCGCGCGCCTCGCCCTCCGCATCCATCGCGAACAGGCCATCCGGCCGGTCGAAGTCTGGAAAGCCGTCGGTCGCGATCCAGACCCGGCCCTGGGGGTCAAAGGCGACATTGTCGGGATTGGCGAACCAGCCGGTATCGGCCGTGCCCTTGCCGAACTTGGCGCCGTGGGCGCGCTTTTCCGGATCGCCGCCGCGCAGGAAGATGTCCCAGGTAAAGGTCTCGGCCGTGTGGTCGACCGCGCCCGCCTCGCCCGGCGGGATCATCTCGATCACGTGGCCATGGACATTGTTGAAGCGCTGGTTGGCGGCGTCGACCTGGTCGGGCGTGCGGCGGTCGTTCTTGGTCAGCATCAGGTAAACCCGGCCGGTAACCGGATTCGCCTCGACATCTTCCGGCCGGTCCATCGGCGTCGGCTTCAGCAGGTCGGCGGCGCGGCGCGTCTCCAGCAGCACGTCCGCCTGGGAGTTGAAGCCGTTCTCGGCCGTGAGGGGACCCTGGCCATGGACCAGGGGCAGCCAGGTCACCGTGCCGTCCTCGTTGAAGCGGGCAACCGAGAGCACGCCGTCGTCCAGCAGGCCGGCATTGGCGGCGCGGTCCTCCAGGTTCACCTTGCCCGTCGAGACGTAGCGGTAGACATACTCGAAGCGCTCGTCATCGCCCGAGTAGACGACCAGGCGACCATCGGCCGAGATGACGCTCGACGCGTTCTCGTGCTTGAAGTGGCCGAGCGCAGTGCGCTTGATCGGCTTCGCTGCCGGGTCATAGGGGTCGACCTCGACTACCCAGCCGAAGCGGTTGGGCTCGTTCGGCTCCTTCTCGATGTCGAAGCGCGCGACGTGGCGGCCCCAGCCATAGGCGGGCTTGCCCGAGACGCCATAGCGCTTGTAGATCGGCTCGCCGTTCTTGCCGGCAAAATACTGGTGGAAGTTCTCTTCCGCCGAGAGATAGGTGCCCCAGGGCGTCCAGCCGCCGGCGCAGTTGTTGATCGTGCCGATCACGCGTGTCCCGGTCGGATCGGCGGAGGTCTTCAGCTTGTCATGGCCCGCGACCGGGCCGCTCACCGTGAACTCGGTCTCGGCCAGGCTGATGCGGCGGGCATAGGTGCTGTCGGGCACGACCGCCCACTTGCCGTCGGTGCGCTTGACCTCGATCACCGAGATGCCATGGGCGGCGATCTCGATGCCGGCCTGTTCGACGGTGATGGCGCCGGGTGCCGAGTCCTCGTCGGCGATGCCGGGGAACATCAGCGGCGTGTTGGTGTACTCGTGATTGATGCAGAGCAGGCCATGGTCGCTCGCCTGCGATCCCACGGGCAGCGGGAAGAAGGCGATCATGTCGTTGTTGTAGCCGAACTGCTTGGCCTGGGCGGCCGCCGTCTGGGCGGCGGGGTCGAAGGCGGGCGCATCCTTGGCGACGGCATCGCCCCAGCGGATCAGGACCTGGGCGTCGTAGCCCTCGGCCACATGATGGCTGGCGTCATGGACCAGCGGCACGTCCTTGAAGGTCAGGGTCGAGACCGGCGCGGGCGCGTCCTCCGCCGCCTGGGCGCCGCGCGGCAGGAAGCCGCCCAGCACGCCCAGCAGCGCCGTCGAGCCCAGCGCCCCCAGCATGCCGCGCCGGTTCAGCCGGGCCTCCAGCACCGCGGCAAAGGGCGCTGCCGTGCTGGTGTTGGAGGGGATGTCATCGTCGTCGCGGACGATCAGGTCTTGGGGCACGGGCTCGCGGGACAGCACGGGTTACACTCCGGTCAGGGGTGAGGACGGTGGCGACTATCCCCGCACTGCGTGACAGCCCCATGACGACGGGGCGTTGCGCCTCCCATGCGTGGGACGCACCACGGCCCTGCCCCTGGGGCGGCCGGCACCCGGGGCGGTGTAACAAAAGGGACATGGAAGCGTCATAGAAGCGACCGGACGGCTGCCTATGGTGCGCGCCATCGACGGCCCCCCGGGTCCCCCGGGACCGGGTGCCGTATCGAGCGGAGGATTTCCATGAAGCTTCGACTGACCCTTGCCGCCGTTGCGGTGGCCCTTGCCGCCCAGGCCGGCGCCGCCCAGGCCCGCGACCAGATCCGCGTCGTCGGGTCTTCCACTGTCTTTCCGTTCGCGACGACGGTTGCCGAGAACCTGGGCCGTGGCGGCCAGTTCAAGACACCGGTCGTCGAGTCGACCGGCACCGGCGGCGGCCTGAAGCTGTTCTGCGCCGGCGTGGGCACGGCCCACCCCGACATCGCCAATGCATCGCGCCGCATCAAGCAGTCAGAGATCGACGACTGCGCCAAGAACGGCGTCGCCCAGATCCTGGAGCTGAAGGTGGGCTTCGACGGCATCGTGCTGTCGAACGCGAAGTCGGGCCCCGCTGCCAACTTCACGACCGAGCAGATCTTCCTGGCCCTGGCCAAAGAGATCCCGCAGGACGGCAAGCTGGTCCCGAACCCCTACACCAGCTGGAACCAGATCGACGCCAGCCTGCCCAATGAGCCGATCGAGGTGCTGGGCCCGCCGCCGACCTCCGGCACGCGCGACGCCTTTGTCGAGCTGGTCATGGAGTCGGGCTGCAAGACCCTGGCCGGCGCCAAGGACCTGGGCCTGGAGGGCAAGACCTGCCACGCCATCCGCGAGGACGGCAAGTACGTCGAGGCGGGCGAGAACGACAACCTGATCGTCCAGAAGCTGGAAGCCAACCCGAAGGCCTTCGGCATCTTCGGCTACAGCTTCCTTGAGCAGAACATGGACAAGCTGCAGGGCGCCTCGATCGCTGGTGAGCAGCCGACCTTCGAGAACATCGCGGACGGCAAGTACCCCGTCTCGCGCTCCATGTTCGTCTACGCCAAGCTCGCCCATGTCGGCACGATCCCCGGCCTGCAGGAGTACCTGGCCGAATTCGTGAGCGAGAAGGCGGGCGGCGAGGAAGGCTACCTGCTGGACAAGGGCCTGATCCCGCTGCCGGAAGACGTGCTGAAGGGCGAGCAGGACAAGGTCGCGAAGCTGACCCCGCTGGCCGGCCTCTGATCCCAGTTGCGTCCAACCGGGGCGGACCGCGTATCCGTCCGCCCCGTACCGGATCGCCCCAGCCGCTGCGCGGCCGGGGCGGTTGCCGGCCAAGTCCTGATCGAACCTCCCGACCGAGCGAGCCCGTGACGCCATGCCGACCTGGGTGATCATCGTGACCCTGCTCGTCCTCGCCGCTGCTGCACACCAGCTGGGCCGGACGCGTGCCGTGGGTCAGACCGCAGGCGGCACCCGCCTGCACAGCCTGCCAAGCTATTACGGCGCCTATGTCGCCCTCTGGTGCCTGCTGCCGGCGCTGGCCGTCCTGTGCTTGTGGGGCATCGCCCAGGGGCCGCTGCTGGAGCGCAGCGTCATCGGCGAGATGCCGGCGCAGTACCAGGCGCTGGAAGGCGGCGAGCGCACGCTGCTCCTCAACAACCTGCACAACACGGCCAACGGCCTGACGCCCGCGCAGGCCGACCCCGCCATCGTGTCCGCGGCCGAGCACCTGAACGCGTTGCGCCAGACGGCGAGCTGGGCCATGGCGGTTATCGTCCTGGCCGTCGCGGTGATCGGCCTGGTCTGGGCGCGCGGCCGCGTCCTGCCGGAGTTCCGCGCCCGTCCGTCGGTCGAGCGGCTGGTCAAGGCGATGCTGATCATCGCCTCGGCCGTCGCCATCCTGACGACCGTGGGGATCGTCCTCTCGCTGCTGTTCGAGAGCATCCGCTTCTTTGGCAAGGTCTCGATCTTCGAGTTCCTGTTCGGCCTGAACTGGAGCCCGCAGACGGCGCTCCGCGCGGACCAGGTCGGCTCGTCCGGTGCGTTCGGCGCGGTGCCGCTGTTCGCCGGCACGTTGCTGATCACGGTGATCGCGATCCTTGTCGCGGGCCCGATCGGCCTGATGTCCGCGATCTACCTCTCCGAATATGCCGACAGCCGCGTCCGCTCGGTGCTGAAGCCCGTGCTGGAGATCCTGGCCGGCATCCCCACCGTCGTTTTCGGCTTCTTCGCGGCCCTGACGGTTGCGCCGGCCATCCGCGGCTTTGGCGAATCGATCGGCCTGAGCGTTGCCAGCGAGTCGGCGCTGGCGGCCGGCGTGGTCATGGGCATCATGATCATCCCGTTCATCTCCTCGCTCAGCGACGACGTCATGACCGCGGTGCCGCGGGCCATGCGCGACGGCTCGCTCGCCATGGGGGCGACGCGGTCCGAGACGATCCGCCGGGTCATCATGCCGGCTGCCCTGCCCGGCATCGTCGGCGCCTTCCTCCTGGCGATCAGCCGCGCCATCGGCGAGACGATGATCGTCGTCATGGCCGCCGGCATGGGCGCCAATCTGACCGCCAACCCGCTGGATGCGGTCACGACGGTGACGGTGCAGATCAAGGCCCTGCTGGTCGGCGACCAGGAGTTCGACAGTGCCAAGACGCTGAGCGCCTTTGCGCTCGGCCTGGTCCTGTTCCTCATCACGCTCAGCCTCAACGTCATTGCGCTGCGGATCGTGCGCAAGTTCCGGGAGCAGTACGAATGACCGACAGCGCCCTCGGCTCCTCGACAAGCGCCGGACGTCCCGTGCGCTCCGCAAGCGACCTGGTGGCGGCCAGCCTGAAGCGCCGCTACGCCGCCGAACGCCGCTTCCGCCTTTATGGGCTTGTCGCGATCTCGGTCGCGGTCCTGTTCCTGGTGACGCTGCTGGGCAGCATCCTGATCAAGGGCACGCCCGCGTTCTTCCAGTCGCGCATCGGCCTGGACATCACCTTTTCGGCCGACGTCATCGACCCAACCGGGGCCCGCGACCCGGTGCAGATGAACCAGGCCGACTATGGCAAGCTGATCCGCGCCGCGCTCGACACCGAGTTTCCAGAGGTGACCGAGCGGCGCGAGCGGCGGGCCCTGGGCCAGCTGCTCAGCGCCGCGGCGCCCTACGAGCTGGCGGCCATGGTGCGCAACGACCCGGCCCTGATCGGCCAGACCCAGCGCGTCTGGTTTGTCGCCTCCGACATGATCGACATGGTGCGCAAGGGTTCGATCGACCGTACCACGGCCGAGGGCGACCGCCCGGTCAAGGATCGCGAGCTGGCCTGGATGGACAAGCTGGAGGCCCAGGGGCGGATCGAGACCGTCTTCAACCTGGACTTCTTCACCTCCGCCGACAGCGTGGAACCCGAACTGGCCGGCATCTGGGGCGCGCTGTCCGGCTCGTTCTTCATGCTGGTGGTGACGCTGTTCCTCTCCTTCCCGATCGCGGTGATGGCCGCGATCTACCTGGAGGAGTTCGCGCCCAAGAACCGCTGGACCGACCTGATCGAGGTCAACATCAACAACCTGGCGGCCGTGCCGTCGATCGTGTTCGGCCTGCTGGGTGCGGCGGTCTTCCTGAACTTCTTCGACATGCCGCGTGGGGCGCCCATTGTCGGTGGCATCGTCATGGCGCTGCTTGTCCTGCCAACGATGATCGTGGCGGGCCGCGTGGCACTGAAGGCCGTGCCGCCCTCGATCCGGGAGGCGGCGCTGGGCATCGGCGCATCCCCCGTCCAGGTGGCGACGCACCATGTCCTGCCGCTGGCGATGCCCGGCATGCTGACCGGCACGATCCTGGCCATGGCCCATGCCCTGGGCGAGACGGCACCGCTTCTGATGATCGGCATGGTGGCCTTCATCACGGCGGCCCCGGAAGGCTTCACCGACGCGGCGACCGCCCTTCCGGTGCAGATCTTCCTGTGGGCGGACAAGCCCGAGCGCGCATTCATCGAGAAGACCAGCGGCGCGATCATCGTCCTGCTGGCCTTCCTGGTCGTCATGAACCTGCTGGCCGTGCTGCTGCGCCGGCGGCTTGAGAGAAGGTGGTAGTCCCCATGCAGGCATCGGTTCAGACCGCCCTCAGCCCCCAGGCCGGCGCCGTCTCAGGCGGCCTGCCCAAGGTGACGGCCCGCAATGTCAACCTGTGGTATGGCGAGAAGCAGGCGCTCTACGGCATCGACCTCGACATCCCGGCACAGCAGGTGACGGCCCTGATCGGTCCTTCGGGCTGTGGCAAGAGCACGTTCCTGCGCTGCCTCAACCGGATGAACGATACGATCCAGGGCTGCCGGGTCGAGGGCGACATCCGGCTGGACGGTGACGACGTCTATGCCCCCCATATCGACGTGGTACACCTGCGCGCCCGCGTCGGCATGGTGTTCCAGCGGCCCAATCCGTTCCCGAAGTCGATCTACGAGAACGTGGCCTATGGCCCGCGCATCCACGGCCTGGCGTCGTCCAAGACCGAAATGGACCAGATCGTGCAGACCAGCCTGGAGCGCGCCGGCCTGTGGAAGGAGGTCTCGGACCGCCTGCACCAGCCGGGCACCGGCCTGTCCGGTGGCCAGCAGCAGCGCCTGTGCATCGCCCGTGCGGTTGCCGTCAGCCCGGAAGTCATCCTGATGGACGAGCCGTGCTCGGCCCTTGACCCGATCGCGACGGCCAAGGTCGAGGAACTGATCGACGAGCTGCGCGAGAACTACACGATCGTGATCGTGACCCACTCGATGCAGCAGGCGGCCCGCGTGTCGCAGCGCACGGCATTCTTCCACCTGGGCAAGCTGGTCGAGACCGGCTCCACCGACGACATCTTCACCAACCCGGTGGACAAGCGGACCCAGGACTACATCACCGGCCGGATCGGCTGAGGCACAGGACACCAGACATGGCCGAACTTCAGCGCCACATCGTCAAGTCCTTTGACGAGGAGCTCAAGCAGCTCAACAGCCGCCTGCTGCGCATGGGCGGCGTCGCCGAGGCGCAGCTGGCCGCGGCGATCCAGGCGGTCGCCAAGCGCGACGTCGCCCTGGCCGACCGCACCATCGCGGCCGATGCCCAGGTCGACACGTTCCAGCAGGAGATCGACGAACAGGTGACCCGCCTGCTGGCCCTGCGCCAGCCGATGGCCATCGACCTGCGCGCGGTCATCGGGGCGCTGCGCCTGGCTGGCGACATCGAGCGGATCGCCGACTACGCCAGCAACATCGCCAAGCGCTCCAAGGTCCTGGCCCAGTCGGCGCCGATGCGGCCCACCAATGCCGTCCCGCGCATGGGCGGCCTGGCGCAGGGCATGATCAAGGACGTGCTGGATGCCGCCGGCACCCAGGACGTCGAGAAGGCGATCTCCGTCTGGATGCGCGATGGCGAGCTGGACGAGCTCTACAACAGCTTCTTCCGCGAGCTCCTGACCTACATGATGGAGGATCCGCGCAACATCACGCCGTGCACCCACCTGCTGTTCATCGCCAAGAACATCGAGCGGATCGGCGACCATGCGACCAACATGGCCGAGGTCATCCACTACACCGTGACCGGCACGCGCCTGACGGCCGAACGGCCCAAGGGTGACGACACGGCGACCTTTGCCGGGCCAGACCTTGACGGCGGGGACGATGTTGATCGCGTCGCCTGAGCCGGTGCGCGCGGACTTCGGCGCCAGCGACGTTCCGGCCGGGCAGGGGGCGCTGCGGCCCTCGATCCTGGTGGTCGAGGACGAGCGCGCGCTGCTCGACCTGCTGCGCTACAATCTGGAGGCGCAGGGGTTCGAGGTCCGCACTACCGCCGACGGGGCCGAGGCGATGCTGCTGGTCGAGGAGCGGGTGCCCGACCTGGTCGTGCTCGACTGGATGCTGCCCTCGCTCTCGGGCCTTGAGATCTGCCGCCGCCTGCGTCGCCGGCCTGAGACACGCGGCCTGCCCATCATCCTGCTGACCGCGCGGGACGAGGAGCCCGACCGCATCCGTGGGCTGGAGGCCGGGGCCGACGACTACGTGCCCAAGCCCTTCTCGCCCAAGGAACTGGTGGCCCGCATCCGGGCCGTCCTGCGGCGCAGCCGGCCGGCTTTGTCGACCGACCGGCTGGCGGTGGGCGTGCTGGTCATGGATCTGGCGGCGCATCGCGTGATGCGCGACGGGCTGGAGATCCACCTGGGCCCTACCGAGTTCCGCCTGCTGCGCCATTTCATGGAGCATCCGGGCCGCGTATTCAGCCGGGAACAGCTGCTGGACGCGGTGTGGGGCCATGACATCGAGATCGAACTGCGCACGGTCGACGTCCACATCCGCCGCCTGCGCAAGGCCCTGAACGGCGAGGACGGCGCGGCCGAGGCACGCCCCGACCTGATCCGCACCGTGCGGTCCGCCGGCTACGCGCTGGACGCCACGCCTCCGCGCTGAGCGGACAAGACCCTGCGCCGCGCGGGCATTTGACCGCAGCGCGGGGCAGGGTCGCGGCCGTGGCGGCCGCCTGATCCCCCAAAACGCTTGTCCCGCCGCGGCTGGCGGGACATAACGCACCGTCGCAGTGCGGGCACGCCTCCCCGATCGCCAAAGCGCGCCGATTCGACCAGGCGCCGGGGGATCCACATTCGAAGGGTGTATTTGGATGTCGAACCTGATCACGGAAACGGTGACCAGCGTCAAGCACTACACGGACCGCCTGTTCAGCTTCACGACGACCCGCGATCCGACGTTCCGCTTCCGCTCGGGCCAGTTCACGATGATCGGCATCCAGGTCGACGGCAAGCCGCTGCTGCGCGCCTATTCGATCGCCAGCGCGCACTATGACGAGTACCTGGAATTCTATTCGATCAAGGTCGAGAACGGGCCGCTCACCTCACGCCTCAAGGATATCGAGGTGGGGCACAGCGTCCTGGTCAATCGCAAGGCCACGGGTACCCTGGTCCTGGACAACCTGGTCGACGGGCGCAATCTCTATTTCTTCTCGACCGGCACGGGCGTTGCCCCGTTCACCAGCCTGATCAAGGATCCGGAGGCCTATTCCCGCTTCGACAAGGTGGTCCTGCTGCACGGCTGCCGCGAGGTTGCGGAACTGGCCTATGGCGAGCAGCTGATCGCCCAGCTGCGCGAGGACGAATTCCTGGGCGAAATGGTGCGCAACCAGCTGGTCTACTATCCGACCATCACGCGCGAGCCGTTCCGCAACCAGGGCCGCCTGACCGACCTGGTCCAGTCCGGCAAGCTCTACCAGGACATCGGCCTGCCCCCCATCCGCAAGGGGGAGGATTGCGCCATGATCTGCGGCAGTCCCGAGATGCTGAAGGACACCAAGCAGATCCTGCTGGACCTGGGCATGGAGGAAGGCAATGCGGGCGAGCCCGGCGACTTCGTCGTCGAAAAGGCTTTTGCCGAGCGTTGAGTCGCAGGGCCGCACTCCTCGGTTCCGCTCATCCCCGCGAACGCGGGGATCCAGAGCCCCAAGCGCAGTTCCCTGTGACCCCTGGATCCCCGCTTTCGCGGGGATGAAGGTACTCACCAGCCTCCCAAACGCTGCGGCGAAGCAGATGTGTGCACGCCTTCGCGGGGATGAGCGGATGAAACTGGGCCCCTGTTCTTGATCGCGGGGCCAGATTGAGTCGCCCTACTCCATAGCGAAGAGCTTGAGCGCGGTGCCGCCCAGGATCTTCTGCGCCGTCGGCACGTCGACCTTGTCGAACACCGCCTGGATGGCGCTGCGCGTATAGCCGAACGTGCTTTCGATGTGGGGGTAGTCGGACGACCACATCACGCGGTCGGCGCCGATCCGGTGCAGCATCTCCAGCCCCACTGGATCGGTCATGAACGTGGCATAGCAGTGGTTGTGCCAGTACCAGCTGGGGCGATGCGCCAGCTTGGGCTCGACCGTCGCCTGGAACGATTCATAGATCATGTCGGCGTCGTGCAGCGCACTGGCGACCCAGGACAGCCCGCCCTCCACGAACACGACGCGCAGGCCCGGATGGCGGTCGAACACACCGCCGAAGGTGAGTTTCCCCCAGCTGGGGCGGAAGCCCTGCATCTGGGTCAGCACGAACGTGCCCGTCGCGCCGCGCGTGCCGGTGGGCACGTTCTCGCCGATGTGGAAGCAGCAGGGCAGCCCTGATTCCTCGACTGCGGCCCAGAACGGCTCCATCTTCTCGCTGGCATAGTCGATCGGCTCGCCATCGACGTCGTTGCGCGGATTGATCGGCACCATCACGGACGAGCCGCCCAGGCGCTTGATCTCCTGCAGCGATTCGGCCGCCGCGCCAGGGTTCCAGTAGTTGGGGATCATCACGCCATAGAGGCGGTCCGGCACCTTGGCGCACAGCTCGGCCAGCCACTGGTTGTAGCAGCCATAGATGTGCTCCCGCAGGTCGAAGTCGCCGGCCATGTAGAGGCCGAACAGTCGCTGCGGGAACAGCAGCTCCTTCTCCACCCCCTCGGCATCCAGGTCGCGCATGCGCGCATCCATGTCGATCATGCCGGGCACGCATTCGAAGCTTTCGCACAGCGAGGCGGACAGCACGCTGCGGAACATCGGCTTGCCGCCGAAGGTCATGCGCCAGCCGCCCTTCGCAAACTCCATGCGCGGCGCTTGGTCACGCAGGTGCTCGGGGAAGCGGTCGATCCACAGGTCGGCCTCCAGCACGTGGCTGTCGGCAGAAATGATGCGGGTGCCTGCCGGCCAGGGCGTCACCTGGCCCTGGGCAGTGCGCTTCGTCGGCTGGGCCAGGCCCAGCATTTCGGGGATTTCCAGAACGGTGCCGTCGGGCATCGCGCACTCCAGCCTGGAGGCCGGAACGGCCTCAACTTTTTAGAACGCGTTACAATAAGGCGTTCCGGTGGGCTGGTAAACACCGTGAAGGCGCATGGGCTGTTGGCCCCCCGCACGCGAGGCGCGCGCGGGGGGCCATTTCAGCGAGGCTTTCAGGCCGGGACGCTGATCGCGCGGGCGATCGCCTCGACCCCGCCCCAATCCAGCACCGCAGCGCAGTTCCGCTCGGCCAGCGTCATCAGCAGCTTGTCGGTATGGGGGGTCGACGGGATCGGCAGGGCCGCCGCCACAGTTGCCTGCAGCCCGGCAATGATGTTGAGGCGATAGGCCTCCAGCGCCCGCTCCAGCGTATAGCTGGGATCGACCTTCCGGATCGTCGCGGCATGGGCCGCGATCAGGTCCCGCTCACACGCCTTGCGTTCCTCCGGCAGCAGGCTGCCCGTCAGGAAGTAGGCCAGGTCATGCTGCGGATCGCCCTGCGACGTCACCTGCCAGTCGATCAGGTAGGCGCGCGGGGCGTCCGGATTGCTCATGTCGAACAGCACGTTGTCGACGCGCGGATCGCCGTGGATCAGCGTGCGCACCGTGGGTTCGGTGGCGGCCCAGCCCTCCATCAGGGGGATGACCTGCTCGATGACCTTGAACGCCTGTTCCGACAGCCGCCCGGTGAAGCGTTCGCGATAGATCGCCGCCCCTTGCGCGAACATGCTGGCCGAACGGGCCGGGTCGTCCTTGCGCCGCATCAGCCAGGACAGGCCGTCCAGGGCAGGAGACTGCCAGAAGCGGGCATGCAGGCCCGCCAGTTCATGCACCACGGCCTTGGCCTGGTCGATGCTGCAGCCGGCAATCTGGTCGCCGGGTACCGCGCCGGGCACGTCCTCCAGGACCAGGTTCAGCGTGCGCCCGGCCTCGTCCAGTTCGGAATGATAGACGCGCGGCACGTTGAGCGGCGGCTCCGTCCCCAGCAGGCGGTAGGATTCAACCTCGCGCCGGTAGGACTGGCCCTGCACCGCGTACTCGATGCATTCCGGCACCTTGGTGTCGAACTTGCAGATCACGGTGCGCGGCGCATCGCCTGCCGCCGCGTTGTAGCCGGGCCGCACCCGCACCGTGGTCGAGACGTTGCCGTGGCCGATGGGGGCAACGTCCGCCATGGCGATGTGCGGGACCTTCACGCCCGCCTTGGCAAAGACCTTCTGCAGCCATTCGTAGGAGATCTGCTTGACGTCGTAGAGCAGTTCCGGCGGCGGCAGGACGCGCGGCGCATCCCCGACCCGGCCCCAGAAGCCCTTGGTATAGGTCGAGTTCCAGCAATTGGTGAAGCGCCCGTTCTCGGCGCGAAACACCTCGATTCCCGACAGCTCGCGGCGTTCGCCGCCGGCGCGCGTGTACATGTTCCACACCGAGCAGACGTGCGTGTCATCGCCCAGCAGGACCTCGTGCGTGAAGTAGGGCTCCATGGCGGTGGCCGATTCGCGCACCCGGGCGATCTGCTCCTCGTGGCTGAGGGCGACGGTCGACTGGATATCGTGCCGGATGATCGGGTCGGCGCAGATCTCGCGGATCAGCTCCACCTCGCGATTGTTCCAGACCCGGTTCCAGTAGAGCTCGATCAGCTCGACGGGCGTGCGCACCTTGGCCATTGCCTCTTCTCCTCCCTTGCGGCTTGTCGCCTTGTCGTCTCGGACCCATGGCATGCAGTGCACGCGGACCCTGGTCGTGCCGTTCTCACACGTTTTGTGCGGGGCGCAAAGTCCCCTTCCGGCCTAGGATCGCAGGCCGGTCAGGACCAAGGAGCGATGATGGCAATCAGCAGTTTCCGCGTGGTGCAGGATGTCGTGCGCGGGTTGGAGCCGCAGCTGACGCGGATCAATACCTACCTGAACTCGGTCGCCGATGCCGGCCTGGAACTGACGCGCCTGGCCCGCCGCCCGCGCGAGACGGCGGCCCAGACGCTGCTGCAGCGCTGCCGCGAGCTGATGGCGACGGATGGCGAGGCGGCCGGCGTCGCCGTCGCGCGCGAGGTCGTGCGCGCCTATGGCCAGGCCGACGCGGAGCAGCGCACCGCCTTCCATCACCTGCTGGTGGAGCATTTCGGCGTCGATCCGGATGCCGTCGTCGCCGCGGCGGACGCCTATCGCGCTCAGCCTGACCTGAAGCGCCAACTGGCCTTGGCCCATGCGGTCGAAGCACCGCGCCAGGAGCTGTTCCGCCGCATCAACACGGCGCCCGATGGCGTCAGAACGCTCGTCGCCATGCGCGAGGCCGTGCTGGCGGCCCTGCCCGCCAACCCGGGCCTGGCGGCAATCGACAGCGACCTGCGCCACCTGCTGGCGTCCTGGTTCAACCGGGGCTTCCTGGAACTGCGGCGGCTGGACTGGAACAGTCCGGCGGCGCTGCTGGAGAAGCTGATCCGCTACGAGTCGGTGCACGCCATCCATGGCTGGGGCGACCTGCGGCGGCGCCTGGCGGCGGACGACCGGCGCTGTTTCGGCTTCTTTCACCCGGCCCTGCCGGACGAGCCGCTGATCTTCGTGGAAGTGGCCCTGGTCAAGGGCCTGCCCGATGCGATCGCGCCGCTGCTCGACGCCGCAATCCTGGCGGAGGAGCCCGACAGCGCCATCTTCTACTCGATCAACAATTGCCAGGACGGCCTGCGCGGCATCTCGTTCGGCGACTTCCTGATCAAGCAGGTGGTGCTGGAGCTGAAGCGCGAGGGGTTCGAGCTGAACCAGTACGCCACCCTGTCGCCGGTGCCGGGCTTCCTGTCCTGGCTGCGCGCGACCCTCGACGACCTGCCTGCCGGCCTGCTGGAAAGCGGCGAACGCGGCCCCCTGATGGAGATCCTGGAGAACCCGGAGGCTGCGGACGCAGAGCTGCTGGAGAAGGCCAGGCCCAGCCTGGTCCGGACCTGCGCCTGGTATCTCGTGCGGGCCAAGCGCGGGCAGCACGCGGCGGATCCGGTCGCGCGCTTCCACCTGCGCAATGGCGCGCGACTGGAGCGCATCGACTGGCTGGGCGATCCTTCGGCCAAGGGCCTGCGCCAGTCGGCGGGTCTGATGGTCAACTATGTCTATGACCCCGCCTCGATCGAGCGCAACAACGAGGCCTATATCCGCGAGGGCAGGATCATCGCGTCGACCGCCGTGTCGCGCGTGATCCCGCGAATCCTGCGCAATGCGTAGCTGAGGCTGGGGCTGTGCCATGCGTACGCCGCACGGAACCGATCGCGTCGCGATGGCGCAAGAGGTCAGGCAACCTTCGGGCGCGTCCTGTGTTCCTTCTTTCCATGACGACAGCAACCCAGTGGAAGGAGGGTCGCATGGCCGGGGCAGGTACCCTGTGGCGGCTGCGGCCGCGCGCCGACCAGCGCAACGATCCCCGCTGGGGTGGTGTCCAGCATCAGGCCGACGTGCTGGTCCGCTGCGCCACGGCCGAACGGGCCCGCGACCTGGCCAGCGATGCCCTATGCCCGGGTGTCAAGGCGCGCGGCGGCTCGAGTCCGTGGTCCGAGCCCGACCTGACGACCTGCGACGAGACGGAGTTCGACCCCGCGTTGAGCGGCGAGGGCTTCAATGGCACCCCCTCGGCCGAGGAAGGGGTGATCGAGCCCCGGCTGGGCCCCAACCGTTCGGAACTCTCTGCTTGAACTTGGTGAACGAGGAGCGGCCGCCCGACGCGGCCGCTCCGTCCATCCGCGCGCGGTTGCGCGCGGCAACAGCCGCCCGTCATGCCCAGGTGGACGAGGGCTTCGCCGCATACGACTTGGCGACACCCGCCGGCTACGGCGCGTTCCTGGCAACGCACGCGGCGGCGCTCCTGCCGCTGGAAGCGGCGCTGGAGCAGGCGGGTGTAGCGGATCTGCTGCCAGACTGGCCACAACGCCGGCGCAGTGCGGCGCTGCTGCAGGATCTGGCCGACCTGGGTGTCGATCCCGGGCCGTCAGTCACGATCGCGCTGGACGCGGACGCTGCGGCGCTGCTGGGCACGCTCTATGTGCTCGAAGGCTCGCGCAGGGGGGCGGCCTATCTGCTCAAGGCAGTGGCCCAGGGTCGTGACCCCAAAGTGCAGGGCGCGGTGCGCTACCTGGCCCATGGCCGGGGGCAGGGGCTGTGGCCCGGGTTCGTCGCCCGGCTTGAGGCGGACGAGGACGTCGCCACAAACCCGCACCGGACCCTGGCCGCGGCCGACCGGGCCTTTGTCGGCTTCCTGGATGCGCTGGCCGCGGGGCGGGCAGCCCGATGAGCAGCCAGCCCGGCGCACCGGCGGACCCTTCCCTGGTCGGGGTCGCGATCGACCTGACCTCCTGCGACCGCGAGCCGATCCACCTCCTGGGCGCGGTCCAGCCCTTTGGCTGCCTTCTGGCGCTTTCGCCCGACTGGATCGTGCGCCACTGCTCGCAGAATGTCGGCACATTCCTGGATCGTCCCCCGGAAGCGGTGATCGGCCACGGCCTGGGGGCCATTGTCGATCGCGCGGCCGAGCATGTGCTGCGCTCGCGCTTCCAGGCGGCGGCATCCTCCGATTCGGTGGAGCGGGTGTTCGGCCTGGACCTGGTCGGGGATGGCCGCCTGTTCGACGTCGCGGTCCACCTGGGCCGTGGCTTCATCATCATCGAGTTCGAGCCGAACGAGCGCCAGGGCGACCTGGACGCGGCGTCGCTGGTGCGGACGATGGTCGGGCGGTTGCAGCGCCTGACCACGCAGCAGAGCCTGTTCCACGAGGCGACGCGCCAGATGCGGGCGCTGACCGAGTTCGACCGCGTCATGATCTATCGCTTCGATCATGACGGGTCGGGCGAGGTCGTGTCCGAAGTGGTGCGCCCGGGCCTGGAATCCTTCCTGGGCCTGCACTACCCGGCGTCCGACATACCACGCCAGGCACGCATCCTGTACGAGCGGAACTGGCTGCGCATCATTCCCGACATTTCGGCGACCCCCTCGCCCATCACGCCGTGGCTGACGACCGAGCAGGTGCCCGTCGACCTGTCGATGAGCGTGCTGCGCAGTGTCTCGCCGATCCATATCGAGTACTTGACCAACATGGGTGTCGGGGCCTCGCTCTCGGTCTCGATCCTGCGCCAGGGCCGGCTGTGGGGGCTGTTTGCCTGCCATCATTACGGCCCGCGCCGCATCTCGTTCGAGCGGCGGACGGCGGCCGAGCTGTTCGGCCAGATGTTCTCGCTGATCCTGGAAAGCCGCGAGCGCGAGGCGGAGATCGCGACCGAGGTCCGCTCGCGCCATTTCCACAATCGCCTGCTGGCCGGCATGGCGACCGACCGCAGCCCGTTCGAGAACATCGTGGGCTTCCTGGACGAGATCGCCGAACTGCTGGGCGCGGACGGCATCGGCGTCACGATCGACGGCCGCAACACGCTGCGGGGTGTCACGCCGACGCAGGAGGAGTTCGGCGGCCTGATCCGCTACCTGCGCCGCCGCGACGACGACCAGGTCCACGCGGTGTCGGAACTGGGCCAGGTCCACGCCCCTGCAAGGCACTACGCGGAGCGCGCCGCCGGTCTGCTGTCGATCCCCCTGTCGCACGCGCCTGGCAACTTCCTGGTCGTGTTCCGACGCGAAATCGCGCGCACCGTCAGCTGGGCCGGCGACCCGACCAAGCCGATGGGCGTGGGGCCGATGGGGGCCCGCCTCAATCCACGCAGCAGCTTTGCCCTGTGGCAGGAGCAGGTGCGCGGCCAGGCGACGCCGTGGTCGGCGGGCGACCTCCGCATCGCGGAATCGCTGCGCATCTCACTCCTCGAGGTGATCCTGCGCCTGACCGACGCGGCGGACCGCCAGCGCCGCGCCGCCGAGGAACGGCAGGAACTGCTGATCGCCGAGCTGAACCACCGGGTGCGCAATATTCTGGCCCTGATCCGCGGCCTGATCGCGCAGAGCCGCTCCGGCGTCCGCACGACGGAGGAATTCGCCAGCGTCCTGGGTGGCCGCATTCAGGCCCTGGCCCTGGCCCACGACCAGATCACCGCCGACAACTGGGCGCCCGCGCCGCTGCGCGAGCTGGTCCTGGCCGAGGCCGGCGCCTATCTGGGGGACAAGGCGGGCCGGGTCTCGATCGAGGGGCCGGACATCCTGCTGGAGCCGCAGGCGCTTTCGATCCTGGCCCTGGTGATGCACGAGCTGATCACCAACTCGGCCAAGTACGGCGCCCTGTCCGACAGCCGGGGGCGCGTCGCCATCCGGGTCGCCATCGACGGCCGCAATCAGCTTGAGGTCCACTGGCGCGAAAGCGGCGGGCCCGCGGTCCAGGCGCCCACCCGCCGTGGCTTCGGCTCGACCATCATCGAGCATTCGATCCCGCACGACCTCGGCGGCGAAAGCGCGATCCGCTTCGAGATGGATGGCGTGAAGGCCCGCTTCGTCATTCCCGCCGTCTATGTCCGCGTCGCCCCGCAGGGGGTGGCCCGCCCGGCCTCCGTCCAGCCGGAACTGCTGGAGGGGGAGGGGCTGGATGGCAGCGTGCTGCTGGTCGAGGACAACTTGATCATCGCCCTGGATGGGGAGGACATGCTGCTGGGCCTGGGTGCCGCAAGGGTGGAGACGGCAGCATCGGTCGGCGACGCGCTGGCCGTGATCGCGCGCCAACCGCCCGACATTGCCGTGCTGGACGTCAACCTGGGTCGGGAGACCAGCTTCGAGGTCGCGGAGAAGCTCCGCACCTTGGGAATCCCGCTCGTCTTCGCAACCGGCTATGGTGAGGCGCTGTCCCTGCCGCCGGAGTTCGAGGGCGTGACGATCCTCAAGAAGCCCTATACCGCGGAACACCTGCGCAGCGCCCTGATCCGGGCGCGGGCGACGGGCGGCCCGCGCATCCGCTGACAGGCGACAGGCAGACGCCGGCCCGGCCCGCCCGCCTGCCGCCGTGCACATCCGCACGCTGACCTACCTCACGGCGCTGGCGCGGGAGCAGCATTTCGCCCGCGCCGCCGCTGCCTGCAACGTGACGCAGCCCACCCTGTCGGCCGGCCTGCGCACGCTGGAGGAGGAGCTGGGCGTCACCCTGGTCAAGCGCGGCCGCCGGTTCGAGGGACTGACCGCGGAGGGCCACCGCGTGCTGGCCTGGGCCGAGCGCATCCTGGCCGAGAGCGAGGCCCTGCGGCAGGACCTGTCGGCCCAGGGGCGCGATCTGGCCGGCCACTTGCGCCTGGGCGTCATTCCGTCGGCCCTGGCCGCCGCCGCCCAGGTGACGGCGCCATTGCTGGCGCGCCATCCGCGCCTGCGCGTCTCGGTCCTGTCGGTGTCGTCGACGGAGCTTGCGCGCAAGCTGGCGCATTTCGAACTGGACGCCGGCATCACCTATCTGGAGAACGAGCCCGTGGGTCCGGTGCGCAGCGTGCCGCTCTACCACGAGGACTACGTCCTGCTGACCCAGGCGGACGGTGCCCTGGCGCATCGCCAGACCCTGTCCTGGCGCGAGGCGGCGAGCCTGCCCCTGTGCCTTCTGGTGGAGGAGATGCAGAACCGGCGCATCGTCGATGGGATCTTCCGCAGCATCGGCTGCGCGCCGGAGCCGGCCGTGCAGACCAATTCCATCGTCGCCCTGTGCGCGCATGTCCAGGCTGGCCCCTGGTCCAGCGTCGTGCCGCGCGCCCTGCTGGATACGTTCGGCACGCCGCCGGGAACGCGCGCCCTGGCCCTGGTCGAGCCGGAGGTGAGCAAGACCGTGGGCCTTGTCGTCGCCGATCGGGAGCCGCAGGCGCCCCTGATCCGTGCTCTGCTGGGCCTTGCCGCCAGCCTTCAGGTCCAGGCGGTGCCGCGCAGCGCCTGACGTCAAAGGCCGGCGACCGGCTCCCACGTACCGCTGCCCGTGCGGCAGGCGACGCGGTCCTGGCGCTCCGCCGCGGGGCCCAGGCGCAGCTCCTGCTGGAACGCGCGGCACCAATGGCCGGAGGCACTGCGCCATGTGCGGACCGGGCGGACTTCCGCCTGCACCCCGGTATCGGGATCCACCCAGTTGACCTGGGCGCCGCTGGTCGCGGATTCCAGCGCCCGGCCGACGGCCGCGGTCAGGGCGGCGGCCTGCTGCACCTGCGCCGCCTCCAGCCGGGCCATGGCCTGGTCCACCCGCCAGCCGGACGAAACATAGCCCCCGCCCAGGCCCAGGGCCGCGACCAGGAGGCCCGCGGCCATTGGCAGAGCCACCCGGCGCCAGGACTGGCGGCTGCGGCGGCTGGCAAAGGCCTGCGCGACATGCCCCGCCAGCGGATCGCGCAGCGCCACGCTCGACGGCGCATAGGCTGCCCGCAGCAGGGCCTGGCCGGCACCCAACGCTGCGAACTCCGCACGCAGGCCTGCGTCCGCCTCCAGCGCCTGGCTCAGATGCAGGGCATCGCGTGCGTCGGCTTCGCCGTCCAGCAGCGCGCCCAGCGCCTGGATCCGGCCCTCGTCCTGGGGCGTGGGGGTCGGCGCGGTCATGCGGCACTCCCGTGCAGGCGGGCGTCCGAGGCCTGGACGCCGCCCAGCAGGTTGGCCAGGGCCAGCCGGGCGCGCGCCAGTCGGCTGGTGACGGTGCCCATGGGGATCTCCAGCATTTCCGATACCTCCTTGTAGGACAGGCCCTCGACCGCGATCAGCAGCAGCACGGTCCGCTGATCCTCGGGCAGGCCGTCGACCAGGGCGCGCACATGGGCCAGTGTCGCCGCCTGGCTGGGATCAAGGCCGTCGCTGACCGGCCCGATGGTTTCGAGTGTCTTCTGACCTGTGGCGCGGACCTTGCCCGCGCGCAGGTCGTTGCGGTGCAGGTTCTGGGCGATCCGGTACATCCAGCTGTCCAGCCGGCTGCCCCGGTCCCAACGGTCCAGGTAGCGGATCGCCCGCTCGCACGTTGCCTGCGCCAGGTCCTCGGCCGCGGCCCGGCTGCCGGTCAGCCCCAGTGCGAAGCGACGCAGGCGCGGCAGGAATGCCACCATCTCCCGCTCGATCCAAGTATCCACGCGCGCCCCGCCCTTGCGTTCCCGCCTGCACAACACCTCATGGCGCGAGCTTCTTCCCGATCTGTTACCGGCGGTGACAAAATTTATGTTTGAGTCGATCCGGAAGAAATCGAAGGGGTCGGTCGTTGTGGATGCAGAAGGCCGCTGGCGACAGCGCGGCGGCCACGGATGGATCCAAGGGGGACCAGGACATGAGAACGCGACGCCCATCGCTTGCCTTGCTGGCGGGGACCAGCCTGCTGGTGCTGAACCTGGTTGCGGCACCCGTCAGCATCGACCTGGGCTCCGGCCACATCCATGCCTCTGCCGCCTTTGCCAAGTGCTGCTTCGTGGCGGGCACCGGCGTCCTGCGCGCCGACGGCGTGGCCGTGGCGATCGAGGCGATCAAGGTGGGGGACCAGGTTCTGGGCTGCAACGGCCGGGCCAACCGCGTCGTGGGCGTGGAGATCACGCGTCTTGATGGACGCAGCCTGCATGCCTTCAACGGCGGCCGGCCGTTCGTGACGGCGGAACACCCCTTCCTGACGCCGACCGGCTGGCGGTCCATCGACCCGGCGGCGACGGCGCGCGAAATGGCCAGCCTGCCGGTGACGCGCCTGGCGCAGGGTGACCTCGTCTATCGCGCCGACCTCGCACTCGACGCGCGGCAGGGCGCGCTTGCCCTGGCTCCTGGTCTTGTCCTGTCCCTTGCGGTGGTCCGGCGGATCGAGGCGGTCACCGCCGATCCCGCGACGGCGGTCTACAACCTCCTCCTGGACGGCGACCACTCCTATGTCGCCGATGGCTGGGTCGTCCACAACAAGGACGGCGGTGGCGGTGGTGGTGGCGGCGGTGGTGGTGGTGGCGGCGGCGGCAATGACGGCGGGGGTGACGACGGCGGCGGCGACGATGGCGGGGGCTCTGGCTCTGGCTCCGGCTCCGGCGGGTCCGGGAGTGGGTCCGGCAGCGGCTCTGGTTCGGGTTCCGGATCGGATGGTGGCTCGGGTTCTGGCTCGGGTTCTGGCTCGGGTTCCGGTTCCGGCAGTCATTCCGGCGACGATGGGGGCGACGACCACGGCTCCGACAGCGGCAATGACGGGGGTGGTGACGATGGCACCTCCGATCAGGGCCGGGGTGATGACAATGGCAGCGACGACAGCGGCACCGACGGCGGCGGCGACGATGGCACCCCGGACCAGGGCAGCGGCGATGTCGGCGGGATCAATTCCGGGGACGACGACGGCACGCCCGACCAGGGGCCGGGCGATGTCGGCACGGTGACCCCGGGCGACGATGACGGCACGCCGGATCAGGGCCCCGGGGATGTTCCGGCTGCGGCGGCCTCTCCCGTTGCTGCCGAGCATGTGGACGGCCGGCCGCATCGCAGCCGCAGTCGTACCCATGGTGGCACCGCGGCAGGCTTCCAGGGCGATGCCACGCCGGCGGGCCCGGACCTGAGCCAGGCCCAGGAAGCGGAAGCCATCGCGAAAGGCTGGCAATGACGAAGCGGCCAACGGCCACGGCGCGGGCTCCATCGGGGCCCGTTGTCGCATGGATCCTCGCGCTGGGCGCGCTGCTGGTGCTGGCCGGGGTCGCAGTGGCGGCGGAGGAGAGCGCCGGGCGCTCCGCCAGTGCAGCCGTGCAGCGGGCGCTGGAAGGGCTGGTCAGCGGCAAGACGCTGACATGGCACGATCCGCCCACGGGGGCGGCGGGCAAGGTCACGGTGGTGCGGACCTGGAAGACCCAGGGCGGAACCTTCTGCCGGTCCTATGTCAGCCAGTGGACGGCGCCCGCCGGCCCGCCGTTGCGTGGCGCCGCATGCCGCACGGCGGATGCCCTGTGGCTGCCGCTTGGCGGCTGAGGCGTCAGGGGGGCTGGTTTTCTCCCCGACGACCAGCAGCGGGGGCAAGGGCATGGCGGAACCGGGCCAAGACGCCCGGTTCCGCCACACGGATCAGACCACCAGGCCGGGACGGGCGTCGGTGTAGGTGCCCTGGTCGACGACCACGGCGCCGTTGACGATCACCTTGTCGATGCCCGTCGCGTGGCGGACATAGCGGCTGGCCCCGCCGGGGAAGTCGGTCACGAACTCCTCATCGCCGCGCGCGATCGTGTCGGCGCCGAACACGACCAGGTCTGCCGCCTGGCCCACCGCGACCGTGCCCCGGTCCTTCAGGCCCCAGGCGACGGCGGGCTCGCCCGTCAGGCGATGCACGGCGCGCTCCAGGCTCATCTTCCCGTATTCGCGCACGAACCGCTCGATCAGGTCGCAGGTGTCGCCCGCTCCGCAGAACTGCGAGATGTGCGCGCCAGCGTCAGAGCCGCCGATATGGACCAGCGGGTGGTCCAGGATCTGGGCCACGATCTCTGGATCCGCGTGGATGGCGCCGCGGATCTGGAACTCGGTGCGCAGGCCGTCGGCCACGGCGATGTCCAGCATCATGTCGGCAGGCGACTTGCCCGCCTCCTTGGCGATCTCGGCCAGGCGGCGTCCGCGGTACTTCTCGTTCTCGGGCGAGTAGACGTCGCCCACGGTCATGGCGCGCAGCAGCGGCAGGATGCGCTTCTCGGCCTTCTCGACCAGCATCGGCCGCACGGCCGGATCGGCAAAGCCGGCCAGCCGCTCCGCCAGCGGCTTCTGCATCAGCAGGTCCCACGCCCGCACCGGATAGAGCAGGAACGAGGTTTCCGACATGCGGATGTTGATGTCGAAGCTGCGCGGCATGGACTGGCCATACACCTTCGCGCCGCGGGCCTGCTGCTCCTCCAGCTTGGCGATGGAGCGCTTCCAGTTCTCGGGCGCCACCGGGCTGTAGGTGATGGGCGCGATCGAGCAGACGATGCCCGACGCCAGGCTGAGGTCGCCCAGTTCCTCGATGTTCTCCAGCTGCTTCTCGATGTCGATGAAGTAGGGGACGGTCTGCAGCACGCCGCGGCCGCTCTTGGCCATCGCCTTGCACAGGGCGACCTTCTCGCGCATGTCGGCCAGGCGGCTGGGCACCGGCCGACCGTCCTCGTCGATGTCGACATAGGACGTGGAGAGGCCGATGGCGCCGTCGGCCATGGCCTGCTCCAGCAGGCGGCACATCGTCTCGATCTCGGAGTCGGTCGCGACCCGCTCCTGGCTGTCCTTGCCCATCACGTACCAGCGCAGGGCCGAATGCCCGACCAGGGCGCCGATATTGATGCCCAGTCCCGGGCGGATGTGGTCCAGGTAGTCGCCGAAGCTCTCCCAGTTGAAGGGCACGGCCTCGTCGAAGGTCGGCTCGCGGATGTCCTCGATCTTCTCGAACATCTTGATCAGCTTCAGCTGCTCGCCCGGACGCACGGGGGCCAGCGACAGGGAGCAGTTGCCCATCACGACGGTCGTGACGCCATGCTCCAGGCTGGGCGTCGCCAGGCGGTCCCAGCAGATCTGCGGGTCATAGTGCGTGTGCACGTCGATGAAGCCGGGCGCCACGACCTGGCCGCCGGCATCGATCTCGCGCGTGGCCGCGCCCGCGAAATGTCCCACCGCCACGATGCGGTCGCCGGCAACCGCGACATCGCCGGTGAAGGAGGGCGCGCCCGTGCCGTCCACGATGCGCGCGTTGCGGATCACCAGGTCGGCCTTTGCCTGTTCAGTCATCGAAACCACCTCTGCCCTTTGCGTATGCGCGCATAAGCAGGCGCAAGGTGGCGCGACGCAAGTGACTCCTTGTCCTGAATGAGACCCGGGTTCCGATTTTTTCGCGGGGGCGTGCCTATTGCGCCGCAGCCGCGGCCGCCTTGAAGAAGCGGTTTTCCGGCCGGGGCAGGCCCAGCGTGTCGCGCAGGGTGCGACCGGGATAGCGCGTGCGGAAGATGCCGCGGCGCTGCAGCTCGGGCACGACGTGGTCGACGAAGTCGTCAAGGCCCGCCGGCAGGAAGGGGAACATGATGTTGAACCCGTCCGAACCCTCCTCCTCCAGCCATTGCTGCATCTCGTCGGCGATGCTCTGCGCCGTGCCCACGAAGGCCAGGCCCGCATAGCCGCCCAGCCGCTGGGCCAGCTGGCGCACGGTCAGGCCCTCGCGCCGGGCCAGGGCGACCACGCGTTCCTGGGCGCTGCGCGACTGGTTGGTCGGCGGCAGGTCCGGCAGCGGCCCGTCGGGATCGGCCCCGCTGACATCGTGCCCGACCATGATCGACAGCGAGGCGATGGCATTGGCGTAGTGCACCTTGCTGTCGACCAGGGCGCGCTTGGCCTTGGCATCCTGCAGGCTGTCACCCACCACGACGAAGGCCGCGGGCAGGATCTTCAGGTGATCCGGATTGCGCCCCAGCCGGCGCATCCGCCCCTTCACGTCGGCATAGAAGCTCTTGCCCTCGGCCAGCGTCGAGGAGGCGCCGAAGATCATCTCCGCCGTCTCGGCCGCCAGCTGCCGCCCGGGCTCCGACGCGCCGGCCTGGACGATGACGGGCCAGCCCTGGACCGGCCGCGCGATGTTGAGCGGACCCCGGACCGAGAGGTAGGCCCCCTTGTGGTCAAGGACGTGCATCTTCGCCGGATCCATGAAGATGCCGCTCTCCACGTCGCGGATGAAGGCGTCGTCGGCGAAGCTGTCCCACAGGCCTGTCACCACGTCCACGAACTCGCGCGCGCGGGCATAGCGCTCGTCATGGGGCATGTGGTCGTCCATGCCGAAGTTCAGCGCGGCATCGGGGTTCGACGTGGTGACCACGTTCCAGGCGGCGCGCCCGCCGCTGATATGGTCCAGCGACGCGAAGCGCCGCGCGATCAGGTAAGGCGGCTCGAACGTCGTCGATGCCGTGGCGATCAGGCCCAGATGCCGCGTCACCATGGCAAGCGCTGGCAGCAGGGTCAGCGGATCGAACGACGTGACCGTGTGGCTGCGCTTCAGCGCCTCCACCGGCATGTTCAGCACCGCCAGATGGTCGGCCATGAAGAAGGCGTCGAAACAGCCCCGCTCCAGTGTCTGGGCGAAGCGGACCATGTGGGACAGGTTGAAGTTGGCGTCCGGGAAGGCGCCGGGATAGCGCCAGGCGCCGGTATGGATGCTGGCGGGCCGCATGAAGGCGCCCAGGTGCAGTTGACGGTCCGCTGCCATGTCCAGTCTCCCCTGGCGCCGGTGGCCCACCCGGATGCCCGTGGCAGCCCGGCATGCCGCAATCTCGACCAAAGAGTTCGAGATGGCGGGCGCCAGTACAAGGGGGAGAAGGCCCGGCAGGATGGGCGGGTGCGGCCGGGGCAGGACAGCCTTGTCGCAAAGACGTGCCGGAATCACCGACCTTCCTTGACCCGGCGGCACACGCGGTGCTAGGTACCGCCCTTCGAAATTCTGTCTAGACCTGGATCCGATCGAGTCATGGCCAATACCGAATCCGCCAAGAAGCGGGTCCGCAGCAACGAACGGCGTACCGCAGTCAACCGTGCACGCGTCAGTCGTATCCGGACCTTCATCAAGAAGGTTGAGGCGGCGCTCGCCACCGGCGATGCCGGCGCGGCACGGGAGGCGCTTCGCGCGGCGGAGCCGGAGATCATGCGCGGCGTCACCCGCGGCGTGCTCCATCAGAACACGGCTTCGCGCAAGGTGTCGCGCCTGGCCAAGCGCGTGAAGGCCCTGGCGGTTCCGCCCAGCGCCTGAGCATCGGCACGTCGAAGGGGCCGCGCGGGGAAGCCTGCGCGGCCCCTTCTCGTTTGCGGCGGGCGCATGCGGCACCCGTCCCGCAAGGCGCGCCGGCCGGTCCCGTTTTGCATCGCGCGGCGTCGCGGCCTTTGCGAATGTTGCTATGTTGTGACGTTCCCCCTTCGGACCGGTTGATCGCGGAGACAGGTTTGTTATCCTGCCTTCCAGCCGCAGCCCATGGCTCCCGTGGCGCTGCCGCCTAAAGTCAAATCAATCAACAGTCTAAATCGGCCTTGCTTCATTGGTATTAATGCCAATGTCGCTTTGATTACTTTTATAATTCTGTAACCAAGGTGTGATGAGTCAGATTCAGACTTCCCGTTGATTGGAAGACCGCTTAAAAATCTGGCCTTGCTCGGTCGGATGCAGGACCTGGGGGTTGATGGCATGTATGCAGGCGATATCAGCGTCAAGGATGCCTGGGGCCTGCTGAGCGACGATTCCCGTGCCGTCCTGGTCGACGTCCGCACCGATGCCGAATGGGCCTATGTGGGCCTGCCGGACCTCTCCGCCCTGGGCAAGCCGGTCGTGCGCCTGTCCTGGCAGGTCTTTCCCAGCATGGCCGTCGATCCGCAGTTCACCCAGCGCCTGCACGAGATGGGCATGCCGCACGACGCCCCCATCCTGTTCCTGTGCCGGTCGGGCGTGCGCTCCCGCGCGGCGGCGATTGCCGCAACCCAGGCTGGTTTCACGCGGGCGCACAATGTCGCGGGCGGGTTCGAGGGCGACCTCGACGGCGCGCGCCAGCGTGGCCATGTATCCGGGTGGAAGGCGGCAGGCCTGCCCTGGATCCAGTCTTGATGGCTGGACAGCGCGCCTTGGAACGCCAGATGACCGACCTGTCCGACGCCGTGGACGCCGATACCGCGGAGCGCATCGCGCAGTTCTGGGTCGAGGTGCGCGGCCGCCTCAAGACCGAACTGGGCGACAGCGTCTTCAACTCCTGGATCCGCCCGCTTGGCCTGGGCGGCCTGCGGGGCAGCTGCATCCTGCTGCGCGCGCCCTCGCGCTTCATGCGCGACCATATCAGCTCGCACTACCATGACCGCCTGCTGGCCCATTGGCGTCATTCCAGCCGCGCGATCAGCGCCCTGGAACTGGAAGTGGGGCCCGCCACGCCGCCCCCGCCGCAGCCGGCAAGCCCCGGCGGCGTGACGGTCCAGGCGCCGGTGTCGTCGCGCACCGCGCAGGAGCCGGTTGTTCCGCCCGTGCTGCAGGCGCCGCAGCGCTCGCCCCGCCGGGATCCCGCGATCGACGACCAGGCGGAGCCGCACCTGCTGCACGCGGCCGCCGAGCCGCGCGAGGAGGGGGCCTGCGCCGAGCGCGACCTGCACGCGCCGCTCGACAACCGCTTCACCTTCGACAATTTCGTGCAGGGCAAGTCGAACGAACTGGCCCTCGCTGCCGCCCGTCGCGTGGCGGAGGGGCAGGAGGTCAAGTTCAACCCGCTCTACCTCTATGGGGGCGTGGGCCTGGGCAAGACACACCTGATGCATGCCATCGCCTGGCACATCCGGACGCACCATCCCAGCCGGCGGGTGATCTACATCACCGCCGAGAAGTTCATGTACCAGTTCATCCGCGCCCTGCGGCACAAGGACACCATGTCGTTCAAGCAGCAGTTCCGCGAGACGGACGTGCTGATGGTCGACGACGTCCAGTTCCTGGCCGACAAGGACGCGACCCAGGAAGAGTTCTTCCACACGTTCAACGCCCTGGTCGACCACCAGCGGCAGGTCGTGATCTCGGCCGATCGCAGCCCGTCCGATCTCAAGGGGATCGAGGACCGCATCCGCTCGCGCCTGGGCTGGGGCCTGGTCGCCGACATCCACCAGACCGACTACGAGCTTCGCCTGGCGGTGCTCGAGACCAAGCTGGCCGCCCAGTCCCGCGCGATCGCGCCCGAGATCACGGAATTCCTGGCCCGGCGGATCAGCTCCAATATCCGCGACCTGGAGGGAGCGCTGACCCGCGTGCTGGCCCACGCCGACCTGGTCGGCCGGCAGATCACGCTGGACATGGTGCGCGACGTGCTGGCCGACCTGTTGCGCGCGAATGCGCCCAAGCAGGTGACGATCGAGGAGATCCAGCGCCGGGTGGCGGAGTTCTACTCCATCCGCATGATGGACATGACCTCGTCCCGCCGGGCCCGGGTCGTCGCCCGGCCGCGCCAGGTCGCCATGTACCTGTCCAAGCAGCTGACCAGCCGGTCGCTGCCGGAGATCGGGCGCAAGTTCGGTAATCGCGACCATACGACGGTCATGCACGCGTGCACCCGCATCCAGGAACTGAGCGAGACGGACACCGCCTTCGGCGCCGATGTCGAGATGCTCCGCCGCAGCCTGGAAAGCTGAGCGACGGCGAGGGGGGCCTGGCCCTGGCATCGCGCGATTGCTGTCGCATGCGGGCCGGTTCTGCTAGTGTATCCGGCCGGGGGACGACAAATCACGCCACGCCTCCGGTGCGTCGGGCGGCACCTGCATGCCCCGATGCCAGGCACCGGCATTCCGCCCCCGGAGCGAGGGCGCGGGACGAGGGCAAGAGCGCAAGGCATGAGACTGACGATTGAACGCGGCGCACTTCTCCGGACGCTCAGCCATGTCCATTCGGTGGTCGAGCGGCGCAATACGATCCCCATCCTGTCCAACGTCCTGATCGAGGCGAGCGCCGGCAAGCTGAGCCTGACCGCGACCGACCTCGACCTGTCCATCGTCGAGGACGTAGGGGCAGAGGTGCGCACGCCGGGCGCCACCACGGCCCCCGCCCATACCCTGTTCGACATCGTGCGCAAGCTGCCCGACGGGGCCGAGGTCGAACTGACCTACAAGGCGGACGAGGGCGGCGGCCGCCTGGTGCTGAGCGCCGGTCGCTCGCGCTTCGCGCTGACCTGCCTCCCGCGGGAAGATTTTCCGGTAATGACCGACGGGGCCCTGCCGCACCGTTTCGCCATTGCCGCAGGCAGCCTGCGCGACCTGATCGACAAGACGCGCTTCGCCATCTCGACCGAGGAGACGCGCTACTACCTCAACGGCATCTATCTCCACGCGATGGAGGTCGATGGCATGCAGGTGCTGCGCGGGGTTGCGACCGATGGCCATCGCCTGGCCCGCATCCAGCTGCCGCTGCCGGAGGGGGCGTCCGGCATTCCGGGCGTGATCGTGCCGCGCAAGGCGGTGCAGGAGGTGCGCAAGCTGCTGGACGAGTGCCAGGGCGACGTCGTCGTGACCCTGTCGGAGACCAAGATCCGCTTCACGCTGGATGGCGTCACGCTGACCTCGAAGCTGATCGACGGCACCTTCCCCGAATATTCCCGCGTCATCCCCACCGCCAACGACAAGGTGCTGGAGGTCGACGCCAAGGCCTTTGCCCAGGCCGTCGACCGCGTGTCCTCGATCACGTCGGAGAAGACGCGGGCGGTGAAGCTGGCGCTGGACACCGACCGCGTGCTGCTGACCGTGACCAGCCCAGACCAGGGCTCCGCTTCCGAGGAACTGGCTGCGACCTATCGCGCCGACCCGCTGGAAATCGGCTTCAACGCGCGCTATCTCCTCGACATTACTGCGCAGATCGACAGCGAGACGGCGCGCTTTGTCCTGGCCGATCCGGTCGCTCCCACCCTGGTGCGGGATTCCGAGGACGAGACGGCGCTCTACGTTCTGATGCCGATGCGCGTCTGATCATGGGTCTTGTGCTGGAGCGGTTGACGGCGGGCGAGGGGATCGACGATGCGCCGCCGGGCCGGTTGCGTCGCCTGACGCTGACCGAATTCCGCAACCACGCCCGCACCGACCTGGAGCTCGACGGCCGTCCTGTGGTGCTGACCGGGCCCAATGGCGCCGGCAAGACCAATGTGCTCGAGGCGATTTCCCTGCTCAGTCCCGGGCGGGGCCTGCGCGCCATCCGCGCGGGCGAGGCGTCGCGCGATGGCGGCGGGCCCTGGGCCGTTGCCGCCACGGTCGACACGGAAGCGGGGCCGGTGGCGGTCGGCACCGGGATCGGACGGGACGAACGGGGCGACAAGCGCCTGGTCCGCATCGATGGGGCGGCCGGCACGATGCGCGCCCTGGCCGAGCATCTGCGCATTGCCTGGCTGACACCGCAGATGGACCGCCTGTTCGTGGACGGTGCCTCCGATCGGCGGCGCTTCCTGGACCGGCTGGTGTTCGGCCATGACCCGGCCCATGCCCGGCGCGTCTCCGCCTATGAGAAGGCCGTGCGCGAGCGCCAGGCCGTCCTGCGCGAGGGCCGGCGCGATCCTGCCTGGCTCGACGCCATCGAGCGGCAGATCGCGGGGCATGGCATCGCCGTGGCGCTGGCGCGGGTTGCCGGCATTGCCCGGCTGAACGGCACGATGGCGGCGGCGACGGGCCCGTTTCCCCAGGCTGTCCTGAGCCTTGCGGGCGAGCCTGAGGGCATGCTGGCGGCCGGCGGCGACGCGCTGGAGGCGGAGCGGCGGCTGCTCGCGGCCCTGGCCGCGAACCGGGTGCGCGACGGCGAGAGCGGCACGACGTCCGCCGGTCCGCATCGCAGTGACCTGGTCGCCGTGCATGGCGGCACCGGGCGCGCGGCCCCGCAATGCTCGACCGGCGAGCAGAAGGCGCTGCTGATCGCGATCATCCTGGCCGACGCCCGCGCAGCCCGCGCGGCGTCCGGCCGACACTCTGGAGACGGCGGGCGCCCCGCGCCCGTCCTGTTGTTGGACGAGGTTGTGGCTCACCTGGATTCCCTGCGCCGGACGGCGCTGTTCGATGCCCTGACGGCCCTTGGCCTGCAGGCGTTCCTGACCGGCACGGATGCGGCCCTGTTCGCCGGGCTCGATGCGCAGCACTTTCAGGTCCAGGGCGGCCTTGTGCGGGTGGAGGCGGCCCATGGCTGACGTGCCCGAGATGCCGGAGGATCCCCAGGCGCCCGAGACACCCGAAAGCGCCAGCGCCCGGCAGGCCGAGCAGTCGCGCCATGCGGGCGAGGGCGCCGAGTCCTATGGCGCCGATGCGATCAAGGTGCTCAAGGGCCTGGACGCGGTGCGCAAGCGGCCGGGCATGTACATCGGCGACGTCCATGACGGCTCCGGCCTGCACCACATGGTGTACGAGGTCGTGGACAACGCGATCGACGAGGCGCTGGCCGGCTATTGCGATCGCATCCTGGTCCGCCTGAACGCCGATGGCTCGGTCACCGTACGCGACAATGGCCGCGGCATCCCGACCGACATCATGGCCAGCGAGGGCGCGTCCGCGGCCGAGGTCATCATGACCCAGCTCCACGCCGGCGGTAAGTTCGACGAGAACACCTACAAGGTGTCGGGCGGCCTGCATGGCGTCGGCGTGTCGGTGGTCAACGCGCTGTCGTCGGAGCTGCAATTGCGCATCTGGCGCGGTGGGCGCGAGCATCACGTCGTCTTCCGCCATGGCGAGGCGGTCGCCCCCCTCGCCGTCGTCAACGAGAATGCCGGGCCGCAGACCGGCTCCGAGATCACCTTCAATCCCTCGGCCCAGACGTTCAGCCAGACCGAATTCTCGTTCGAGACGCTGGAGCACCGGCTGCGCGAACTGGCCTTCCTGAATTCCGGCGTCCGCATCGTGCTGGAGGACCAGCGCGGGATCGAGCCGCGCCTGGTCGACCTGTTCTATGAGGGTGGGGTCAAGGCGTTCGTCCAATACCTGGACAAGGCGCGCACTCCCCTCGTCAAGGAGCCGATCTACATCGACGCGAGCCGCGACAACATCACAGTCCAGTGCGCCCTGTGGTGGAACGACGCCTATTCGGAATCGGTCTACTGCTTCACCAACAACATTCCGCAGCGCGACGGCGGCACCCACCTGGCCGGATTTCGCGCGGCCCTGACCCGGACCGTGAACGCCTATGCCAACGAAAGCGGCATCGCCAAGCGCGAGAAGGTGACGCTGGCGGGCGATGATGCGCGCGAAGGCCTGACTGCCGTCCTGTCGGTGAAGGTGCCGCAGCCCAGCTTCTCCAGCCAGACCAAGGACAAGCTCGTCTCGTCCGAGGTGCGGCCGGTGGTCGAGGCGCTGGTCGGCGACAAGCTGGCCCAGTGGTTCGAGGAACACCCGGCCGAGGCCAAGGCCATCGTGGGCAAGGTGTGCGAGGCCGCCGCCGCGCGCGAGGCCGCGCGCAAGGCGCGCGAGATGACCCGGCGCAAGAGTCCGCTCGACGTCTCGAACCTGCCGGGCAAGCTCGCCGACTGCCAGGAGCGCGATCCCGCCTTGTGCGAGTTGCTGATCGTCGAGGGCGACAGCGCCGGCGGCACCGCCAAGGGCGGCCGCGACCGCAAGTTCCAGGCGGTCCTGCCGATCAAGGGCAAGATCCTGAACGTGGAGCGCGCCCGCGTGGACAAGATGCTGTCCAATGCCGAGGTGGGAACGCTGATCACGGCGCTGGGCACGGGCATCGGCCGCGATGGCGGATTCGACATCGGCAAGGCGCGGTACCACAAGATCGTCATCATGACCGATGCCGACGTGGACGGCGCGCATATCCGCACGCTGCTTCTGACGTTCTTCTATCGCCAGATGCCCGAGCTGATCGATGCGGGCTACATCTATATCGCCCAGGCTCCCCTGTTCAAGCTGACGAGGGGCAAGCAGGAACTCTACCTGAAGGACCAGCGGGCGCTTGAGGACTACCTGATCGAATCTGGCGTCAATGATGCGACCCTGGTCCTGGGCGACGGCGCGCAACGCTCCGGCGCCGACCTGCGGCAGATCGTGGAGCGCGCGCGCCAGATCGACCACCTGCTGGCCAATGCGTCCAAGCGCTATCCGCAGGCCCTGATCGAGCAGGCGGCGATCATCGGCGCCCTCGATCCCGCGCTGCTGGGCGATGTCGAGGCATTGGCGGCGAAGGGCGAATTGCTGGCGACCCGCTTCAATGCCCAGGCGCCTGAGAGCGAGCGCGGCTGGCGCAGCGAGGCCCGGCCCGGCAATGGCTATGCGCTGATGCGCGAAGTGCGTGGCGTGACCGAGCGCCTGACCCTGGACGCGGCCCTGATGCGCAGTGGCGAAGCCCGCCGCCTGATGGACATGCGGGCGGAACTGGCCGACGTCTATGACCAGTCGGCGGTCCTGGAACGGCGCGACCTGCGCACGGCCATCGCCTCGCCCAAGGCCCTGCTGGAGGCCGTGCTGGAGGCGGGACGCAAGGGCATCACCCTGACCCGCTACAAGGGCCTGGGCGAGATGAATGCCGAGCAGTTGTGGCAGACCACGCTCGACCCCTCGGCGCGCACCCTGCTCCAGGTCCGGGTCGAGCATGCCGACACCGCCGACGAGATGTTTTCCAAGCTGATGGGCGACGTCGTCGAGCCACGCCGCGAGTTCATCCAGGACAACGCCCTCAACGTCGCCAACCTCGACGTCTGACGGCCAGGTGGCCCCGCGGCGGACGTGATGCGTAGGACCCGGGCCTTGTCCTCCGGCAGCACCTTCTCCCCTCGCGGGGGGAGGGGGTGTGATCTTCGAGGCTCGGTGTGGCCCGCCCGGTAGGCAGTTCAGGCAAGGGCAGTCGCCCGGCGCGGCCACTGATCGCGGGAGAGCGGGTCACGCCGAGCGGGCGACCCGCGCGCCCTCGGCCGCTGCCGCCCAAGGGTGGGCGCAAGCCGCCATCCGGAGCGCCGAAGCGGAAGGGGCGCGGCATCCTCTACTGGCTGGCGGTCGGCTTTGTCTGGTGCGTGATCCTGGTCGGCGGGGTCGTCACCTACTACGCCTGGGACCTGCCGGGAATCTCTCGCCTGGGCGCCATCCAGCGCAACCCGACGGTGAAGCTGGTCGCGGCCGACGGTTCCACCTTCGCGACCGTCGGCGACCTCTATGGCGAGGCGCTGGGCCTGCGCGACCTGCCGCCGGTCATGGCCCAGGCCGTGCTGGCGACCGAGGACCGGCGCTTCTTCAATCATTTCGGCTTCGACGTGCTGGGCCTGGCCCGGGCGATCGTCACCAATGTCAGCCGGGGCGCCCTGGTCCAGGGCGGCAGCACGATCACGCAGCAGCTGGCCAAGAACGTCTTCCTGACGCCGGAGCGCTCGCTCTCGCGCAAGATCCAGGAGGCGATCCTGGCGATCTGGCTGGAACGCAAGTTCAGCAAGGAGCAGATCCTTGAACTGTACCTGAACCGCGTCTATCTGGGCGCCGGGGCCTACGGCGTCGACGCCGCGTCCTGGCGCTATTTTGGCCACTCCGCCCGCCAGGTGACATTGCCGGAGGCGGCGATGCTGGCCGGCCTGTTGAAGGCTCCCAGCCGGCTGGCGCCGACCAACGACCTGGACGCGGCGCGGGCGCGCGCTGCCGTCGTCCTGGACGGCATGGTCGATGCCGGCTTCATCACCGTCGCCGACGCCGACTCGGCCAAGCGCAATCCGGCCACCCTGGCGCGCCGGCCGACCAGCCAGGAGGCGCGCTACTTCGCCGACTATGTCCTGGATCAGGTGCCCGAGCATGTCGGCGCCGATGCCGGGGACTTGGTCGTGCTGACCACCCTGGACCCCCGCCTTCAGCGCGAGGCGGAGACCGCGCTGCGCGCCGGCCTTGACCAGCAGGGGCAGGAGGCCGGGGCAACGCAGGGCGCCGTCGTCGCCATGGCGACCGATGGCGCCGTGCGCGCGCTGGTGGGCGGGCGCTCCTATGCCGACAGCCCCTTCAACCGCGCGACCAATGCGCGGCGGCAGCCGGGCTCTACCTTCAAGCTGATGGTCTACGCCGCGGCGCTTGAAGCAGGCTACACCCCGTCGACCAGCGTGCGGGACGAGGCGCTGAAGATCGGCGACTGGAGCCCGGAGAACTTCGAGCCCGGTCCCGACCGCCGGATGACCCTGGCCCAGGCCGTGGCGCGGAGCGTCAACCGCGTCGCGGTGCGGGTCGCGCTGGACATCGGCATCGCCAACGTTGTCGCGATGGCGCGCCGTCTGGGCATCACCACCGACATTCCCGAGAACGCCTCGATTGCGCTCGGTACCGCGGAGGCGACCGTGCTGGAGATGGCAGCCGCCTATGCCGTGCCGGCCAATGGCGGCACCGGCATTTGGCCCTATGCGATCGTGGAGATCCGCAACGTGGCCGGCACCACCCTCTACCGGCGGGAGGGCGGGGGCCCTGGGCGGGTCTTGTCGCTCCAGGTGGCGGGGCAGCTCAACCAGATGCTGGCCGGCGTCGTGCGCGACGGCACCGGCCGCGCGGCCCGCCTGGACCGCCCCGCGGCCGGCAAGACCGGGACCAGCCAGGGTTTCCGCGATGCCTGGTTCGTCGGCTATACCAGTCGCCTGGTGACCGCCGTCTGGCTGGGCAATGACGACAACACGCCCATGAACCGCGTGACGGGCGGCACCCTGCCGGCGCGGATCTGGCGCAGCTTCATGGTGGAGGCGACGGCCGCCGATCCGGTGGAACCGCTGCCCGCGGCGCCGGCACCCCCGGCGCCGGTCCCCGCCGCCCAGCCTGCGGCCCGGCCGGCAGGATCACCGGGGTCCGTCCCCGGCTTGCTCGCGCCGCCCGAGCCGGCGATGCCCACCAACATTCCCGCTGCCCGGCAGGGACGCTGAACCATGGGGCACACAGGACGGGCAAAGGTTGCGGAATGACGACGACGATCGGGCAACCGCCTCCGGCCCTGACGGACCTGTCCTGTCCCCGCTGCGCCGCGACCGGGTTCCGGGTCGAGGGCGCACACTGGCTGTGCGACTA
The DNA here is from genome assembly GCF_051903925.1 of Zavarzinia sp. CC-PAN008. GTDB lineage: Bacteria > Pseudomonadota > Alphaproteobacteria > Zavarziniales > Zavarziniaceae. The sequence continues at coordinate 409,637 of NZ_CP173678.1, read as the reverse complement.
TTGCGGCTGTCGTTTCGGCGTCATCGGCGGCGCCGATCCGCAGGCGCTGCGGCAGGACCTGGCCGAGGCCGAGCTCGAGCGGCCCGCCCTTGAGGCAGCACTGCGCCGGGCCGGGATTGCCCTGCGCCGTCAGTCGCGCCGCATCGGCCTGCGCGGCACGCTGATCGTCCTGGTCCAGACGGCGGCCGCGTCCGTCGTGCTCGCCTTCATCATCGCGATCAATACCGTGACCGAGCCGGGCGGTACCGAGCCATTGGGCATGGGTGTGGCGCTGACCATGCTGGGGCTGCTGCCCCTTGTCCTGTTCCTGGCGCTGAAGCAGGTCCGTCTGTGGCGCAACGGCCCGCTGGACGATCAGGCCCTGGAGCAGCGCCTGCTCCAGGCCCGGGCCGACCTTGCCCGCCTGGACGGGCGCATCGCCACGTGCCGCCGGCACCTGACGGAGCTTGGCATCCGGGGCTGAGCCCGTCAGTCCTCGCGCGGGCGGCCGCGCGCCTTCTTGACCGCGGACCGGGCGCCCTTGGCCTCCAGCCGGCGGACCTTGCTGGCCAGGGTGGGGCGCGTCTTGCGCCGCGGCACCGGCGGGGGCACGGCCTGGCGGATCAACGCCAGCAGGCGCTCCCGCGCGGCCTGGCGGTTGCGTTCCTGGGTGCGGTGCTCGCGCGCGGTGATGACCATCACGCCGTCCTGGGTCAGGCGGCGCCCGGCCAGGTCGATCAGGCGCAGCCGCACCGGATCGGGCAGCGATGGGGAGCGCGCCACGTCGAAGCGCAACTGCACCGCCGTCGCCAGCTTGTTGACATTCTGCCCGCCGGGGCCGGAGGCCTGGATGAAGCTCTCCTCCAGCTCCGCCTCGTCGATCGCCAGGTGCGGCGTTATGGGAATCAGGGCCATGGCACGGGCGGTCCGGGATACGACTGCGACGCCCTGTAGCACGGCCCGGCCTGGCCGCCCCACCCTAATCCCGCGACCCGTCCAGGCGTGACAGGGCCAGCAGCGTCAGCACCGGCATGACGGATGCGAACCCGGCCAGCGGCCATGCCGTGCCCCCATCCAGCAGCAGCACGGCCCCGCTGCCGGCGATGCCCACGATCACGCTCTGCGCGCAGAAGTGCAGGGCGACCGCCGCCCCGGCCACATGGCCGAACGCCTGCAGCGCACCGTTCGCCGTGACCGACGTTGCCAGGACGATGCCCACGGCCATCACCCACATCGGCAGGACGAAGGCGGCGGCGCTTCCCGGCGCCCAGGCGTGCAGGCCGGCGAGCAGGGCGGAGCCCAGCACGAGCAGGCCCATGCCGCGCCGCACGCTGCCTGCGGTACCCCAGGCGGCGATCCGCGTCCGCGCCAGCCGTGCGACGACGATCATCACCACGGCCACGCTGGCGAACGCCAGACTGAACGTCATCCGCTCCAGGCCGGCCTTGTCCATCAGGACGCGCGGGGCGCTCGACAGGAAGACGAAGAACGTGCCCATGGCCGTGCCGAAGGCCAGGGTATAGGCCCAGAACGCGCCGCTGCGCAGGATGGCGGCAAAGCCGGTGCGGGGAGGCGGGCCGCCGGCACGGGTTTCCGGCCACGCCGCCAGGGCGATCAGCCCCTGGACCAGGGCCAGGACCCCGAGCAGGACGAAGATCGTCCGCCACCCGGCCGCATCGGCAATGGCCGCTCCCGCCACGGGCCCCAGGGCGGGGACGAAGGCCAGGACGCCGTTGAGCAGGCCATAGATCGCGGCACTTTCGGCACGTCCGGCATAGGCATCGCGCACCGTCGCGAATACGGCGACCAGCATGGCCGCCGCCCCCACCGCCTGGAGCGTGCGGAGGACCAGGAACGGTCCCGCCTCCCCCGTCATGGCCAGGGCAAAGGACGCCACGGCGAACAGGGAAGCCCCGCCCAGCAGCACGGGCCGCCGCCCGATGCGGTCGGACAGCGGCCCGAAGACCACCTGCCCCACGCCCAGCATCAGGATGTAGAGCGTCAGCGTGAACTGCACGACGCCGGGTGTCGTGCCCAGGATGGCCGGCATCTCCGGCACGACGGGCAGATAGATGTCCATGCCCAGCGAGGCAAGGACGTCGAACGGGGCCATCAGGAAAAGGGCCGGCACCAGGCCGAGGGACCACGTCCCGGCGGGACGTGGGCGCAAGGGATCGAGCATGGGATAAGGGTTCCGCTGGAAAGGCATGATCCAGCGGCGGCCAAAGCCCGCTTCGGATGGGACCGGTCGGTCCGCTCCGGCTAGTGAGGTTCGGACCGCCGCAACGACGAGAGACGTGTCGTTGCGGCGCAATCGTCTGCCAGCGCGCTATCCATCGATGATCAGACCCGGAAGACGTAGGACTTGCTGCCGTCGCGCTCGATGTCGGGCGGGAAGGCGGCGCGCTTGTCGGCGAAATACTGCGCCCGATGGTCGCCGTCGGACGCGCGGTTATAGGTCAGGTACAGGATGCGCCGGGGCTTGTCGGTCTGGTTCGCCTTGGACGCATGCGGCACGTAGGAATCGAAGAAGATGACGTCGCCGGCCTGCGTCTCCACCGGCTGGAGGGGGAACGCATCGTCGTCGATGGGCTTCCACTCCTCGCCCACCATGCCGTTGCGGTGCTGGCCGGCAATCAGTTCCAGGCAGCCATTGGCGAGCGTCGACGGGTCGATCGTCACCATCGCGGTGACGAACAGCGGGGCATAGGTCGACCAGCCGGCCTGCTGGTCCTGATGGGCCTTGAACCCGTCGCTGCCCGGCAGCTTGAAGTTGATCTTGTCCTTGAACAGCACGGCCGGCCCGCCCATCAGCGCGCTGATCCAGCGGGTGAGCGCCGCATGCCGGACCAGGTGGTCGAAGCCCGGATGGAAAGGGCAGAAATTCTCGATCCGCTGGACGATGCGGTGCCCCGGGCGGCTGCGGTCGTCCTCGTAGTAGACCATGTGACGGCCGGGTACTTCGGGCGCTGCGAACAGCGCGTCGGTCCAGCGCTCGATCTCGGCACTGCCGGTGGCATCGAAGAAGCCGCGCACGACCAGGAAGCCGTCGCGCTCCCATGCCGCGATGTCTTCGGCCGTGGGGCCGGCGGCGATGCGGTCGGCGCCAACGGGCAGGCCGCTTGGCGCGGGCGCGGCGAAATCGTCGGGCATCAGGCGACCAGTCGCGGCAGCAGGGCGTGTGCCTTGGCCACGTCCTCGGGGAAGTCGATTTCGACCCAGGGCAGGCCGGTTATGTCCTCGAAGCCGATGCGGCCCGGCGCGCTGGCCAGCAGCAGGTCGCGGATCGGCTCCTCGTACTCCATGTGGCGGCGGCCATTGGCGACATAGTCGGCGACCCGCTCGGCCAGGTCGGCCGCCACATCTGCCGTGAAGCGGAAGAACCCCACCGACTCGCCATGCCAGTCGCCGGGGAAGTCCGGCTTCTTGCGGAAGTCGACGATCCGGTCCGCCCCCTCGATGCACAGCTTCACCGGCTCCTCCCCCGGCTCGATGTCGCGGTCCAGCAGCAGCGAGTTGGGATTGCCGCTGTTGAACAGGCGGCCCAGCAGGCGCGCGTCATAGAGCACGTCGGCATCCATCAGGATGATCGGGGCGCCCGACGTCATGATGTCGTGCGCCGCCGACAGCGAGACCACGCTGCCTTCGCGAAAGTGCGGGTTCAGGCGGGTGCCGGTGCGGGGGCCCTGCGCCGCCGCCAGCGCCGCATGGATCTGCTCCGCCTCGAACCCGACGACGACGTGCACGTCCTCGACACCGGCGGCATGCAGCATGTCCAGGTGCCGCGCCAGCAGGCTGCGCCCGCCAAAGTCCAGCAGCGCCTTGGGCCGGGGGCCTGCATCATCGTCGCCCAGCCGGCGACCGACGCCGGCGGCAAGGATGATGGCGCGGGGCGCCCGCGAGGGGGATACGGTCATGTCGGTGCAACGAAACGGCAAAGGTGTTGCAAAGGTTTGACGGTTTGCATGCGCCCGGTCAATCGTGCCCGGTGGCGCAGCTGGTCCTGCGCAGGGCAGCCCTGTGGCAATCGCCCTGTGCGGGCGGCGCGCGCTTCGCTATCCAACCCCGCCGGCCCGTCCTGGCCGGTCAAGCTTGAGGTGTCGGCGCGTGCTTGGCGGATCCTGGACCCACCTCTTGGCGCGGGCGATGGTGCGACCCCTGGTCGGTACCGGGGTGACGCCCAACCATTTGACCACCTTGCGCCTGGCCAGCGGGCTCGCCGCGTGCGGCTTCCTGGCGCTGGGCACCGACACGGGCGCCTGGTGGGGCGGTGGGCTTTGGCTGGCCAGTGCCTTCCTGGATCGGGCCGACGGCGAACTGGCCCGCATCGGCAACATGATGAGCCCCGGGGGCCACCTCTACGACTACTACGTCGACCAGGCGGTGAACGTCCTGTTCTTCATCGCGATCGGCTTCGGCCTTCAGGAGTCGTGGCTCGGCGCGTGGTCGGTGCCCCTGGGTTTTGTTGCCGGCATCTCACTGCTGGTCTGCAACTGGTGGTCGGAGCTGCTGGAGCGGGCCAGTGGGCCCAACGTCCGCGCCTATTCGGGCAAGTGGGGCTTCGATCCCGACGATGCGCTCTACCTCATGGGGCCGCTGGCCTGGCTGCATTGGCTGAGCCCGATCCTGGTCGGGGCGGCCATCGCCACCCCGATCATCATGACGATCACCGGCATCCGCCTGCAGCGGATCCGCGCGGCGCGCGCATCTGCCACGCCCGGTCCGGCGGGGCCGTGAAGCCGGCCAATTCTTGATCGGATAGCCCGGAACGCTTAGAAAACGGCCAAGCCGACGGCCGCGCTTGCCTTGCGAGCGGACCGGTCCGGGGCGGGAGTATCCATGGCGCTTCAGAAGATCGTGATCCGCGGCGGCCGGCCGCTCAGCGGGCGCATCCCCATCGAGGGGGCCAAGAACGCGGCGCTGCCGCTGCTGGCCGCCGCCCTGCTCACGGACCAGACGCTGGTCCTGACCGGATTGCCGCGCTTGGCCGACATCGCCTCGATGACCGCCCTGCTGGAACAGCACGGCGTCCAGGTCGCGCAGAACGGCGACGGCGGCAAGACGCTGCACCTCTCGACGCCCGAAATCGCCTCGACCACCGCCCCCTATGACCTGGTGCGCAAGATGCGCGCCTCCGTCCTGGTGCTGGGTCCGCTCGTCGCGCGGTGCGGCACGGCGCGCGTCTCCATGCCGGGCGGCTGTGCCATCGGCACGCGGCCGATCGACCTGCATCTGAAGGGGCTGGAGGCGATGGGGGCCGAGATCCACCTGGAGGACGGCTATGTCGTCGCCAGCGCGCCCAAGGGGTTGAAGGGCGGCCTGGTCCGGTTCCCCTTCGTCTCGGTGGGGGCGACCGAGAACATCCTGATGGCGGCCTGCCTGGCGCGGGGCGAGACGATCCTGGAGAACGCCGCGCGCGAGCCCGAGATCACCGACCTGGCCCATTGCCTGATCGCCATGGGAGCCGAGATCGAGGGTGTCGGCACCGAGCGCCTGGTGGTGCGTGGCAGGACGCTGCTGCACGGCGCCACGCACAAGGTCGTGGCCGACCGGATCGAAGCCGGGACCTATGCCATGGCCGTGGCGGCGACGGGCGGCCGTGTCGAACTGGTCGGTGCCAAGACGGACCTGCTGGGCGTCGTGATCGACACCCTGGCCCGCGCCGGGGTCGAGATCGAGCCGACGGCCGAGGGCATGATGGTGACGCGCGGTCCGCAGCGGCTGACCGGGGTCGACGTCATGACGCAGCCCTTCCCGGGTTTCCCGACCGACATGCAGGCCCAGATGATGGTGCTGATGGCGACCGCCGAGGGGGCCGCGATGATCACCGAGACGATCTTCGAGAACCGTTTCATGCACGTGCCCGAACTGGCCCGCATGGGGGCCGACATCACGGTGCATGGTGCCTCCGCGCTGGTCCGCGGGGTGAAGCGCCTGTCGGGTGCGCCGGTCATGGCGACCGACCTGCGCGCCTCGGTCAGCCTGGTCCTGGCGGGCCTGGCGGCCGAGGGGGAGACGACGGTGAACCGCGTCTATCACCTGGACCGTGGCTATGAGCGGCTGGAGGAGAAGCTGGCGGCCTGTGGCGCGCGGATCGAGCGCGTCTCTGGATGATGGCCCCGCGATGAGCACGCCGCGCCGCATCTACCTGGCCGCCGAGGACCGGGAGGACCTGGACGTTCTGGGCGCCATGCTGCAGGACGCCGTCGTTCGCGTGGGCGACATGACCTGGTCCGCGCGGGCCCGGCGTTTCGCCCTGGTCGCCAACCGCTTCCGCTGGGAGGGGGCAGCCGACAGCCGGCGCCGCACGGGCGAGCGCGTGCGCTGTGGCCTTCAGGTCGATGGCGTGCGGGCCGTCGCCTATCAGGGCTTCACGCTGCGCGCGGCGGACCAGATCCTGGCGCTGCTGACCCTGAACTGGCAGCCCGACGATGCAGGCGGAACGCTCACCCTGGTCTTTGCCGGCGGGGCCGCGATCCGGCTGCAGGCCGAGGCGATCGCCGTCGAACTTCGCGACCTGTCGGACCCGTGGCCGGCCCGGTCGCGCCCGAACCATGAGGGAGCCCAGCGCCTGGCGTCCCCGCAGAAGGACGATGCGCCGTGACGCCGTTGCCCAATGACCGCCTTGTCCTTGCCCTGCCCAAGGGGCGCATCCTGGACGAGCTGCGGCCCTATCTCGACCGTGTCGGGCTGAAGCCGGAGGCGGCGTTCGACGATCCCAAGTCGCGCGCGCTGCGCTTCGCGACCGAGGACCCGCGCGTCGAGATCATTCGTGTGCGCAGCTTCGACGTCGCGACCTTCGTGGCCTTTGGCGCCGCCCATATCGGCGTCGCGGGCAACGACGTCCTGATGGAGTTCGACTATTCCGAGCTCTACTCCCCGCTCGACCTCAAGATCGGCCATTGCCGCCTGGCAGTGGCGGAGCCGGCCGAGCTGGCGGGCAAGGACGACCCCAAGAAGTGGAGCCATGTCCGCGTCGCGACCAAGTATCCGCACCTGACCCGGCGCCATTTCGCGGAGCATGGGGTGCAGGCGGAGTGCATCAAGCTCAATGGGGCCATGGAACTGGCACCGCAATTGGGCCTGGCCCAGGTCATCGTCGACCTGGTGTCGACCGGCGTGACGCTGAAAGCCAACGGCCTGGTGGAGGTGGACACCATCGCCGAGATCTCCTCGCGCCTCATCGTCAACCGTCCGGCGTTCAAGACCCGCTCGGACGAAGTGGGCGATATCCTCAACCGCTTCCGGGAGGTGGTCGATGCCAAGGCGGCTTGACGCGAGCGCCCCGGGCTTCGCCGCCGATTTCGACGCCCTGGTGGCAGAGGTCCGCGAGCCGGAGCACGATGTCGACAGCGTGGTGCGCGCCATCCTGGCGGACGTGAAGGCGCGCGGCGACGCGGCGGTCCTGGAGTACACGGCCCGCTTCGACCGCCTCAGCCTGGACGCCGCGGGCCTTGCCATCACCCAGGCCGAGCTGGATGACGCCTGGGCGCGCAGCGCCGGCCCGGCGCGCGATGCGCTGGAAGTGGCGGCGGCGCGCATCAGCGCTTTTCATGCCCGCCAATTGCCGCGCGACGACGCCTATGTAGACGAGCAGGGCGTGGCCCTGGGCCTGCGCTGGACGGCGCTCGACTCCGTGGGCCTCTATGTCCCCGGCGGCACCGCCTCCTACCCGTCGTCCGTCCTGATGAACGCGATGCCGGCCAAGGTGGCGGGCGTGGCCCGCATCGCCATGGTCGTGCCGACACCGGACGGCGCCATCAACCCCCTGGTCCTGGCAGCGGCCAGGCTTGCCGGCGTGACCGAAGTCTATCGCGTGGGTGGCGCCCAGGCGGTCGCGGCCCTGGCCCATGGCACGGCGACGATCCGTGCCGTCGACAAGATTGTCGGCCCCGGCAATGCCTATGTCGCCAGCGCCAAGAAGCAGGTCTATGGCCTGGTCGGCATCGACTCGATCGCCGGCCCGTCCGAGATCCTGGTCGTGGCCGACGGCGCCAACGATCCCGCCTGGATCGCGGTCGACCTGCTCAGCCAGGCAGAGCACGACACCTCGGCCCAGTCGATCCTCATCACCGACGACCGCACCTTTGCCGACCGCGTGGCGCAGGCCGTAGAGGCGCAGCTGGCCGACCTGCCGCGCGACGGCATCGCGCGGGCGAGCTGGGACGCCTTCGGCGCCATCATCACGGTGGACCACCTGGATGCAACGCCCGCCCTGGTCGACCGCCTGGCCCCGGAACACCTGGAACTGGCGGTGGCGGACCCGCAAGGATTGGCCGCGAAGATCCGCCATGCCGGGGCCATCTTCCTGGGGCGCCACACGCCGGAAGCGATCGGCGACTATGTGGCCGGGCCCAACCACGTCCTGCCCACTGCCCGCACGGCGCGCTTCTCCTCCGGCCTCTCGGTCTACGACTTCCTGAAGCGCACGACGACGGTCGCCTGCGACCCCGCCTCCCTCGCCGCCATCGGCCCCGCCGCCGTGGCCCTGGCAGAGGCCGAAGGGCTGGACGCCCACGCCCGCTCGGTCAGCATCCGTTTGGGCTGAAGCCGGGCCGTCGCCTTCACCGGGCGCCGCTCGATGTTGATGGTCATGGGACTGCCAGGGTAAAGAGTGCGGCTGCACTTCCTTTTGGGGAACGCCAGCGTGGACGACGAAGATTCAGCGGGCAGGCGCCCCTCCGGCGGGACCCGTGCGGATGGCTGAGCGCAGGCTGATCGCGGTGACGCTGGACGAAGGCTCGGTCCCCCGGCGCAGTGCCGACCTGGAGCACGAGCGCCGGGTCGCGATCTATGACCTGATCGAGCAGAACGAGTTCAGCCCGCGGGGCGACCATGGCGGGCCCTATCACCTGCATCTGGCGATCACCGAGGGACGCCTGGTGTTCGACATCCGCGACCAGGACGATACCCCGCTGGGTAAGGTGATCCTGGCCCTGTCGCCGCTGCGCGCGGTGATCAAGGACTACATGGCGGTGTGCAGCGTCTATTACGAGGCGATCAAGAACGCCTCCCCCGCCCGGATCGAGTCGATCGACATGGGTCGGCGCGGCCTTCACAACCAGGGATCGGAACTGCTGGTCGAGCGGCTGAAGGGCAAGATCGATATCGATCGCGATACCGCGCGGCGCCTGTTCACGCTGATCTGCGTCCTTCTCACCCGCGACTGAGGGCGACGGGCAGCATGGCGGACCCCCACCAGGCGGGACCGTCCCTGGCCATGCCGGGTGCGGTGCTGTTCTGCTGCACGAACAACACCATCCGCTCGCCCATGGCGTGCGGGCTGCTCAAGCATTTCTATGGCCACCGGATCTGGGTCGACTCGGTCGGCGTGCGCGCGGGCGAAGTCGACGGCTTTGCCATCGGCGCAATGGACGAACTCGGCATCGACCTGCACAAGCACAAGCCTAAGAGCTTTGACGAGTTGGAGGACACCTCCTACGACCTCATCATCAGCCTGTCGCCGGAGGCGCACCACAAGGCGCTGGAACTGACGCGGACCATGGCCTGCGACGTCGAGTACTGGCCGACCCTCGATCCCTCGGTGGTCGAGGGCAGCCGGGACACCCGCCTTGATGCCTATCGCGACGTACGCGACGCGCTGATGCGACGCATCAAGCAGCGCTTCGGTCAGGGACCCGCGCCCAGCGTCTGACGGCGTCCAGGCCGCCGATTCGTGCAGGACGGCCATGACATGCTTGCTTTCGCAGGCAGAGATTCCCATCTTGTCGCGAAATTTTGCCGATCAGCTTGGAGAGTGCATGGCGAAGGAAGAACTGCTGGAGTTCCCGGGTACGGTCGAGGAACTGCTGCCCAATGCGATGTTTCGCGTGAAGCTCGATAATGATCACGAGGTGCTGGCCCACACCGCCGGCAAGATGCGCAAGCATCGCATCCGCGTCCTGGCCGGGGACAAGGTCCTGGTCGAGATGACGCCCTATGACCTGACCAAGGGCCGGATCACGTTCCGCTTCAAGTAGGCCGCCGGCCGCTCCACGCAACCGGGGAAAGGGTCTGCCCCGGGGCAGGCGGCGGACAGCCACCCCGTGCGGGGCCGCCGGAAGCGCATGTGCCCATGACCATCAGCCTGTGACGTCGAGCCATGGCCCAATCCCCCGATCTGCCTGTCGCCCCCGGCGATGGGCCGAACCCGCTGCCGCGCCTGATCCTGGCTTCGGCCAGCCCGCGGCGCCTCGACCTCCTCGCGCAGCTTGGCGTCGTTCCGGCGCTGGTCCTTGCCACCGACATTGACGAGACACCGCAGCCGCGGGAACAGCCCGCCGCCCACGCGCTGCGCCTCGCCCACGGCAAGGCGGCGGCCGCCTCAGCGCTGCACCCCAGTGCCCTGGTCCTGGCCGCCGATACCGTGGTCGCGCTCGGCGCGCGCATCCTGCCCAAGGCGGAGGACCGGGCGACGGCGGCCGCCTGCCTGCGCCAGCTGTCCGGCCGACGGCACCGCGTCGTCACCGCCCTTGTCCTGGCGGAAGCGGGCGGTGACAGCCGGCGCGCCCGCAGCGTGACCAGCACCGTCGCCTTCAAGCGCCTGGACGCGGCGGAGATCGAGACCTACCTCGACTCGGGGGAATGGCAGGGCAAGGCCGGCGGCTATGCGATCCAGGGCCGGGCCGCGGGCTTCATCCGCTTTCTCCAGGGCTCCTATTCCGGGGTCGTTGGCCTGCCCCTGTTCGAGACGGCGCAGCTTTTGCGGGCAGCACGCCTGCTGCCCTGATCGGGCCTTGTCCCGGCACGGCGGGACGCGGAGGATCGAGCGATGGTCACTGGCGACGAGCTGCTGATCGACCGGACCGGCGCGCCCGGCGGACGCGGCCTGGTCCGCGCGGCCCTGCGCCGCGGGGGCCGGCTGGTCGCCCTGCGCCTTGATCCCGATCCGCCTCCCGCGGTTCAGGTCGGCAGCCTGTGGCTGGGCCGCGTGCGGCAGCCGGCGGGGCCGCAGGGCCTCTTCGTTGACCTGGGGCAGGGCCCCTGGGGCCTGCTGCGCACCGGGCGCCAGCGCCTGGTGGAGGGGGATGCCGTGGCGGTACGCGTGGCGGCGATCGGTATCGCGGCAAAGGGCCCGCGCCTTGCCGCCGACCTGGCGCTGCCGGGGCGGCTGCTCGTCCTGCACCCGGGCCGCCCTCCATTGGGGGACGACCTGCCAGCCAGCGCCCATGGGGCATTCACCCGTCGCAGCGCGGCCCTTGGCCTGACCGCACCCGACCTGGCGGAGGAGGCGGCGCGCCTGGACCGCCTGTGGGCGCAGGTGGCGGGCGCCCGCGCGGCCGCGCGGGCGCCCGCCCAGCTCTGGCGCGCGCCGGCGCCCGTGGCGTCCGCCCTGCGCGACCTGGCACCGCCACGCGGCCGTGTCGCGGTCGAAGGTGCCGCCCTGTTCGCCGCGGCCCGCCGCTACGCCCAGGCCGAGGCGCCGGACCTGCTCGGCCGGCTGGAGCGCCATGGCGGCACCGCCCTGTTCGACGCGGCCGGCGTCGGCGACGAGCTCGACGCGCTGGTCGGCACGCGCATCGACCTGCCCGGGGGCGCTTGGCTCGCGGTGGAGGAAACCCACGCCCTGGTGGCGGTCGACGTCAATGCGGGCCCGCGCAAGGGCGCGCGCACGGTCAATGTCGACGCCGCGGCCGAAATCGCGCGCCAGATCGCGCTGCGCGGCCTGGGCGGCCTTGTCGTGATCGACTTCCTCAGGACGGGTGACGCCGCCGAGCGCAAGGCCATCGCCGCGGACCTCGCCGCGGCCTGCGCGGCCTGGGAACTCGACGTGCAGGCCCATGGCTTCACCCGGGGCGGCCTGTTCGAACTGTCCTGCGTCCGCACCGGCCCCTCCCTGCGCGAGCGGCTGGCCGCCCTCGCGCAGGAGGCAGCTCCGGCCGTACCCTCCCATGAAGAGGATCCCTGATGGCCAAGTCCCCGACTGCCACCTGCGCCATCTGCGGCAAGCCGCAGGTGGCCCGCTATCGCCCCTTCTGTTCGGCACGCTGCGCCGATGTCGACCTGCATCGCTGGCTCGGCGGCGGCTATGGCATCCCGGCGGCCGATCCTGAGCTTGAGGACGAACCAGGGCCCCCTCTCAGCGGGCCCCGTCGCGACAATTAGGGCCGGCCGCATCATTTGCCGACAGCCCGCGCTGGACAGGCCGGCCGCGCTGGTCTAGAACGGCGCCCTGCCGCTGACGGCCCGCTCCCGCGGACCTCCGCCCGATGCCCGGGTAGCTCAGTTGGTAGAGCAGCGGATTGAAAATCCGCGTGTCGCTGGTTCGATTCCGGCCCCGGGCACCACTTTCCCCCTTCTTGACTTCATGCGTGTGGTGCCGGCCCTGGCTTGGGGGCCGGCGGTTACATGCGGTGTTCCGGCCTGGATGTTCCCGCCTCGTCGCGATGGGGGGGCGCCGGCTGGGCTGCGCTGCGGTCAGTGATGGGTGGCGTGGCGGTCGGCGGTGCCGTCGCGTTGGCGGCGGCGCTGGGACAGGTTCGCGTCGGCGGCGTCGAGCAGGCCCATGGCGTCGACGGCGTCCGCGGGGAAACAGGCTGTCCCGATGCTGGCGCTGAGGGTCAGGGACGTGCCGGTCCAGGCAAAGGGCGGGGCCAGTTCCTCCAGGATCCGCCGGGTCAGGGGGGAGAGGTCGTCGCCCACGTCCAGGTCGGGGCGCAGCAGCGCGAACTCGTCCCCGCCCAGGCGTGCCACCGTGTCCGTGGTGGTGGCGCAGCGGCGCAGGCGGGCCGCGACCTCCACCAGGACGGCGTCGCCGGCGCGGTAGCCGTGGCTGGTGTTCAGCGCCTTCAGCGTGTCCATGTCCACGCACAGGACACCCACGCTGCGGGCGGCGCGCTGGGCCTGGCCAAGCGCGTGATGCAGGCGATCGAAGAACAGGGCGCGATTGGCGAGGCCCGTGAGGGGGTCATGGGTCGAGCGGTAGTCGAGTGCGTGCGAGTCGATCGCCGCCGCATGGAACATGGCCGAGCCGACCAGGCTTGAGAACAGGCGCACGATCTCGGCCTCGCGCGCGCTGAAGGCGTTGCAGGCGCGCGACATGATCTTGAGCACGCCGACGCAGGCCTCGCCATGGTTCAACGGGGCCACCAGCATCGAGCGTAGGCCCACGCTGCGACAGGCGGCGCGGTCGACGCGCGGGTCGACCTCGGAATCGCGGCAGATCTGGATGCTGCGCGTCGCCACGCACAGGCCGGACAGGCTGCCGCCAATGGGCAGGCGCAGGCCCAGCTGGGGTTGGGCCAGGCCGCAGGCCGCGCGATAGACCATCGTCTCGCCCTCGCGCAGTTCGACGGCCGCCCCATCGGCTTCGGTCAGGGCGGCGGCATGCACCGTGGCGGTCCCCATCACCGAGCCCAGGTCGACCCCCAGGCGCGCGATTTCGGTCTGGATCCGGATGATCTCCAGCAGGACGTCGGGCCCGATGGCTCGATCACGGTACATGGACGTATCGATTCACTCGATCGTTTGCGCACCATACGGTAGCACGGCCGCGGCACGCGGGCGAACCGCCCACGGCGCTCAGGGTGTCAGGCCCAGCGCCGCGCACGTGACGTCGCTTTCCCGGGCGAGTTGCTCGAACTGCGCGGCGCGGCCATTGCCTGCGCGCCAGAAGAAGCCGATGTCGCGACTGGCCGGCCACCCATCCAGGCGCAGCAGGACCACGTCCTGGTCCATCCGCAGGTCGGTCTGGGCATAGAGGCCGGGGAACAGCGACAGGCCCATGCCCATCACCAGCATCTGGCGCAGCGTGTCCAGGCTGGTCCCCTCATAGTCCTCGCGGATGTCGGCGCCACAGGCGGTGGCCAGTTCGCGCACGCGCTCGAACAGATGATGGCCGCGGCCCAGCGTCAGCAGGCGCTCGCCGCGCAGGGCCTCTGGCATGACCTGCCGCAGGCCCGCCAGGCGGTGGTCCCGCGGCACGCCCAGGTGGATTGCCTCCCGGCACAGGAGGCGGAAGGCCAAGGCGTGGCCCGAGTTCGGTGCCGGCCCAAGGCCGCAGTCCAGCGTGCCGGCGGCCACGTCCCGTTCGATCGTCGCCGGGCGCTCCTCGCGGATGTAGAGCTGCAGCGCCGGATAACGGGCGTGCAGGCTGGGCAGCAGGCTGGGCAGGAAGTACGGGCCGAACGTCGGCGCCACGCCCAGCCGGATCAGGCCGCCCAGGTTGCGTGCCCCCTGCGCCGCGAGCGTCACGATGTCGTCCAGCGTCAGCAGCACGTGGCGCGCCGCCTCCACCACCTGGAGGCCGACATCGGTCGGCACCACGCGACCCGGCGTCCGGTCGAAAAGGGCGCTGCCCAGCTGGCTCTCCAACAGGGCGATCTGCACCGACAGCGTCGGCTGGGAGACGTGGCAGCGCCGTGCGGCCGCCCCGAAATGCCCCGTCTCGGCCAGGGCGACTGCGTATTCCAGCTGGCGGTGCGTGGGCCTGTATGCCATTCGATAGCTCCAGACTATGACTGGAATTTAGACAATCAATTGGAGCTATCAAGCGTGCCGCCCCACCTGTGGGGCCGATGCCGTGCGTGCGCGCGGCGCATTTCCAGCCACAGGAGCGACCCTTGGATGCACTGGCTTCCCTGCTGATGACGGATCTGGCGGGGCAACCTGCCTGGGCCTGGCTTGTCTTCCTCGGCATCGTGCTGGCATTGCTGGCCTTCGACCTGGGCGTGCTGCACAAGGAGGACCGGGAGATCGGCATTGCCGAGAGCTTCCGCCTGTCGGCTTTCTACATTGCGATCGCCGTCGCCTTCGGCGGCTGGATCTGGGCGTCGATGGGGGCCGATGCCAGCCTGCAATACTTCACCGGCTATGCGATCGAGAAGGCGCTGTCGATCGACAACGTCTTCGTCATTTCACTGATCTTCGGCTATTTCGCGATTCCCCGGGCCTATCAGTACCGGGCCCTGGTCTGGGGCATCATCGCGGTTCTGGTGCTGCGCGGCATCATGATCGCGGTCGGCGCCGCCCTGGTCGAGCAGTATGACTGGATCCTGCTGCTGTTCGGTGCGTTCCTGGTGGCGACCGGCGTGAAGATGCTGTTCGCCAAGGAAGGCCCGTCGGACGTGTCGCGCAATCCGCTGCTGCGGGCGATGTCGCGCTGGATGCGGGTGACGCCGGATCTCCATGGCCAGCGCTTCTTCGTGCGCCGGCCGCACCCCGTCACGGGCCGCATGGTCCTGTGGGCGACGCCGCTATTCCTGGCGCTGGTCGTGATCAACCTGGCGGACCTCGTCTTTGCGGTCGACTCGGTGCCGGCGATCTTTGCCATCACGACGAACACGTACATCGTCTTCACCGCCAACATCATGGCGATCCTGGGCCTGCGGGCGCTCTACTTTGCCCTGGCGGCGATGGTGCACCGCTTCGAGTACCTGAAGTATGCCCTGGCGGCGGTCCTGGTGTTCATCGGCGCCAAGATCTTCTGGGGGCACTTCTATGGAAAGCCGGACCCCGCCCTGTCGCTGGGCATCACGATCGCCCTGATCGGCAGCGGGATCGCATGGTCGCTGTGGAAGACGCGCCAGCAGCCGGTGAGTGCCGGCTGAGCGACGGCATCCGCCCGGTCCGCCCCGCCTCCGCCGGACTCCCCGCCCGGGGAGCGGCCAGCGGGGCGGCTGTTTACGCCTTGACAAGGCGGGTGGGGGATAAAATCCTCCGCCCGCTTTTGCCGTCGGGTTCGTCGCGGGCCGTGTCCCTTCCGGCGATGGTGCGTCGCCAGCAGGAAGGATCGCCAGCGCATGAAGGTCAGCGTTTTCGGGATCGGCTATGTGGGCGCCGTCACGGCCGCCTGCCTGGTGCGCGACGGTCATGCCGTGATCGCGGTCGACCCGAACGAGGACAAGGTCCGCACGATCCGCGAGGGGCGCGCCCCCATCGTGGAGCCTGGCCTTGAGCGCCTGATCGCGGACGGGGTCACCTCCGGCCTGCTCCGGGCGACGAGTTCCGCGGCGGAGGCGATCGCCGAGACCGAGTTGTCGTTCATCTGCGTCGGCACGCCCAGCCTGCACAGCGGCAACCTGGACCTGGGCTTCGTCGCGCGGGTGTGCGAGCAGATCGGCGCCGAGATCGCGAAAAAGGAGGACTTCCACTCCATCGTCGTGCGCAGCACCATGCTGCCGGGATCGATGGACCAGACCGTGATCGCCCTGCTGGAGCGTTTCAGCGGCCGCAAGGCGGGCGAGGGCTTCGGCATCGCGATCTATCCCGAATTCCTGCGCGAAGGCTCGGCCATTGCCGACTATGACGCGCCGTCAGTCATCGTGATCGGCCGCCTGGACGCGCAGACCCTGGAGCGGGTGCGGGCGCTGAACAGCCGCCTGGCGGCGCCCGAATACGTGACCGACTACGCCACGGCTGAGGCGATCAAGTACGCCAACAACGCCTGGCACGCGGTCAAGGTCAGCTTCGCCAACGAGATCGGCAACATTTCAGGCGAACTGGGAATCGACGGCCATGCCGTGATGACCGCCCTGTGCATGGATACGAAGCTGAACCTGTCGCCGGTCTATCTGCGCCCGGGCTTTGCCTATGGCGGCTCCTGCCTGCCCAAGGACCTGCGCGCGCTGCGCTACAAGGCCAAGGCCCTGGACCTGGCCGTGCCTCTGCTGGAGGCGGCGGCGGCGTCCAACGACCTGCAGATCGACCGGGCGATGCGGATGATCACCAGCCAGGGCCGGCGCCGGGTCGGCATGCTGGGCCTCAGCTTCAAGGCGGGCACCGACGACCTGCGCGAGAGCCCGTTGCTGGAACTGGCTGAGCGCCTGCATGGCAAGGGTTATGACCTGCGGATCTTCGACCCGAATGTGCGCTATGCCTTCCTTCAGGGTGCCAACCTGCAATACGTCCGGTCCCATCTGCCGCACCTGTCGGCGTTGATGGTCGACCGGGCAGAGGACATCCTGAGCCATGCCGAGACGGTGGTGATCGGCAATCGGGACCCGCGCTTCGCGCCGGCGATCGACGGTCTGCGTCCGGACCAGACGGTGGTCGACCTGGTCCGCCACGACCCGGCGCGGCGGTCCGGGGGCAACTACCAGGGGATCTGCTGGTAGGCGCTCAGTTCAGGGTGCGGCGTGGACGGTGGGGCCGCTCGAACCACAGCAGGCCGGCGCTTTCGGCCGCTTCCTTGGTCATGGTGCCGATGCGGGTGGGGTCGATCTCGGCGCTGCGCGTCACCAGGCGCCAGCGTCCGTCGCGCGGGACCAGGGCGATCACATTCGGGTCGGCGGCCATCGTTGAGCCTCCATCGTCGGGGGACTGTGCTGCTCTCCCTAATGACGGCAAGGACCGTCGGTTGCACGCCCCAGCCACGAGTATCGACCGATTTCGCACATGCAGCAATCACCATGCGCGGGTCGGGTTGCGTGGGGGTGCGACGGGGCGCTCCCGACTCCTTTCAGGCATCCTTAACCCTGATGGCGGAGGCTGGCATGGAGCCCGGTCCCGCCTGGAGCCTGACATGCCGAGTGTCGCACGCCTGAAACCGCCGCCCGCCGCGGATGAATACCCTGCGGTGGCTGCGCTGGAGCGCGACGGCATGGTGATCCTGGGCGACATCCTGGATCCTGGCGCCTGTGCGGCGATGCTGGGGCAGGCGCGCGCCATCCGCGACTTCGGCCCGGCCCTGTTCCTGGACGAGGCAGGCTTCCTGGCCGATCCCCAGTATACCGGCGTCAATCCACGCCCCGGCCGGAACCTGTACGAGCAGGTGTCGGCTCACCACGCCCTGGTCGAGGGCAACGCGGTCCTGGGTGCCACGCTGGGCGCCCTGCTGGGGTCGGGCTGGACCGTCCTGAACGCGAAGTTCGTGTGCGGCGTGCCCGAATCCTGGATCCCCGACTGGGTTCTGGCGCGGATCCGGGGCAATCCGGTCAACAACCTGGGCTGCTTCATGCGGCCCGAGGTGCGCGACGTCACCTATTTCTATGGCATCGACTTCCACCAGGACCTGATCGACTGGAAGGACCGCGAGCCCGACTTCCTGACGGTCTATGCCTATCTGCACGATGTCGGTGCGGAGGACGCGCCGCTGCACGTCCTGCCCGGCAGCCATGCCCTGGGCGCCACTGTCTTTCCGCACCAGCTGGCGCGGGACCCGGCGGACCCGGCCATGTGGACCTATGGCGACGGCGCGGGGGGCGCCCTTGCCTGCCGACAGCATGTCCTGACCGGTTCCGCCGGCCATGTCGCCTTGTGGCATGCCTGCACGCTGCACGGAACGATGCCCGACACCGCGGACCGGGAGCGGATCTCGCTGCGCTTCCTGATCGCGCGCGATCCCGGCGCAGCACCGGGCAGCGTCGCCATCGACCGCATCAACGCGACCCTGTCGGGGGCCCGGGCACTGAGCCGCACGCGGCGCGACGTGAACGCGGCGGGGGCCGCCGCGATCAAGCAGAACGTCCTGTTCGCCGCACGCCAGGGCTGACGTTGCGTCGGCACAACGGTTGACCGCGGTCACTGTATCCGCCCGTCATTCGGGCATGCTGGGGCCTTTCCCGGCCGACCCTGTGATGCCACTTTAGGGTCGGGCGACAAGTCCCGCGGGCACAGTGACGGAAGGTTCGTTGAGCATGCTGACCATGACCCGTGCGCTCCCCGCTGCCGCGCTGCTGGGGCTGCTGGCACTGATGCCCGCCCCGGGGCGGGCCGAAGCGGTGCCCCTGCCCAAGGCCTGCATGGCCTATGGCGCCGAGATCACGTCCGACTCGCTCGATCGCGTCTACGCCAAGTGCGGCGTCGGCGACACGATCATGCTGTCCGACGACAAGTATCTGGGCCTGACGATCAGCACGATCTGCAATTTCGACAAGCAGATCGTCCAGATTCCCGGCTTTGTCATCTGTGTCCTGGACCAGCGCCGCCGGACCTTGAGCCCGCTGCCCTGAGCGGGAGGCGGGGCCGTCCCCGCCCAGCCGGGCCGGCCTGCAGCCTCGACTTGCAGCAGCCTCGACTTGCAGGAGAACGCGTCCTACCCTGCCTGAAAAGAGGAACGGGAGGATGCGATGCCGGGTGAAACCTCGACAATCCGGGTCGAGCCGCTGGACGCGACCTTTGGCGCGGTGGTCACGGGCCTGCGCCTGGCCGACCTGCGCGCGGGCGAATGGGAACAGGTCCATGCCGCCTGGCTGACCCATGCGCTGCTGATCTTCCCCGGGCAGCATCTCGCGCGGGAGGAGCAAATCGCCTTTGCCCGGCGCTTCGGCGCGCTTGAATTCGACATCGCCCCGATCAGCAACGTGAAGCCCGATGGCACCCTGCGTGTCGAGGACAACAGCGACGATGTCGTGAAGATCCTGAAGGGCAACATGGGCTGGCACGCCGACAGCACCTACATGCCGCTCCAGGCCAAGGGGGCCGTGTTCAGCGCGGAGGTCGTGCCAACGGTCGGTGGCCATACCGGCTGGGCCGACATGCGCGCGGCCTATGATGCGCTGGACGCGGCGACCCGCGCCCGCGTCGATGGCCTGTCGGCCTATCACTCGCTGCACTACAGCCAGGGCCGGCTGGGTTTCAATCCGAAGGACAAGGGCAGCGAATACAGCGGCTATGGCTTCCACGATGGGCCGGTGCCGCTGCGCCCGCTGGTCAAGGTTCACCCCGAGACGGGACGAAAGGCCCTTCTGATCGGCCGGCACGCGCACGCCATCCCGGGGATGGAGCCGGCTGAATCCGAGCGCTTCCTGGACGAGCTTGTGGATTTCGCCTGCCAGAGCCCGCGCATCTACCACCATGACTGGCGCGTGGGCGACACGGTGATCTGGGACAATCGCTGCCTGCTGCATCGCGCCACGCCCTGGGACATGGGCCAGGCGCGCGTGATGTGGCACAGCCGGATCGCGGGCGACCCCGTCACCGAGGCGGCATGCGCCGCCTGATGTCGGGTCGGGGGGCCGTGGCGCGTCCTAGGCAGTGTCTGTAGCCGGGGGTGCCGCCATGCGCATGAAGCACAAGATCACGACCAGCCTGTGGTTCGACAACACCGCAGAGGAGGCGGCCAACTTCTACGTCTCGGTCTTCCCGGATTCGCGCATCGTCGTGATCGCGCGCAGCGGCGAGGCGGGACCCGGACCGGTGGGCAGCGTCCTGGCCGTCCGCTTCGAGCTGATGGGCGTGGAGCTGCTGGCGATCAACGGAGGCCCGCATTTCAAGCTGAGCGAGGCCGCCTCGCTGCTCATCGACTGCGAGACGCAGGAGGAGATTGACCGCCTGTGGGATGTCCTTGTTCAGGGTGGCGGCAGCCACAGCCAGTGCGGCTGGCTGAAGGACCGCTTCGGCCTGTCCTGGCAGGTCAGTTCATCCCGCCTGCCGGGCCTGATCGCCGACCCCGACCCGGCGCGCGCGGCGCGTGCGATGCGGGCCATGTTGGCGATGACCAAGATTGATCTGGCCGCCCTGGACCGGGCCCACGCCGGCTGAGGTGGGAACCGGCCGGGCCGTTCCGGATTTCGTGTCACGCGGGGGCAAAACAGTTCCCCGCGCGACGCAATTTCCTGGGGGTAACGGCATGAGCCGGAACGGTCTCTTCTTCCTTGTCGGCGCGCTCGTCGTGGTCGCGGCGGTCCTTGGCTACATGGTCTATGAGGATCGCAAGCAGCCCGACGGGCTGGAGATCAATGTCGGCTCCGGCGGCATCACGGTTGAGGAGAAGTAGGCCCGGCCAGGACCTCCAGGTGGGCGGCACAGGTCAGCGCCACCTGCGGTCCGAACCACCAGGCTGCCCAGCCCCGGACGCGTAGCGTTCGCCCGGTCAGGGCAGCCGGGTCGATGCCACTACGCTCCAGGTCGCGGCGCACGTCCGCACTCACGACGACCGAAAAGTCCTGACGCCAGTCCGGGCCGAAATCCAGGAATAGCCGGGCGCCACTGCGGCTGGCCCGCGCGACGGTGCCCTCCACGATCTGGAACCGGTCCAGCGGCCAGCCCGTGGCGTGGGCCTGCTGCACGTCATAAGCGTCCAGCGCCCACAAGCCGCGCCGGGCCGCGCGTGCCGTGGCTTCCAGCGGCAGCAGCTGGGCTGCGGCCGCATCGGTGCGCCCGCGACAGCGCACCCGGGCCTGCCCCTCTGCCACCAGCACGGCCTGCAGCCAGCGGCCATCATCCAGCCTGACCTGTGCCGCGACACGGCCATGGCGGTCCGGGGCCTGCGCGTCCTGCCAGCGCACCACGCGCCCCAGGACCAGCGCGGCCAGGGCATCGCGCGCACGCTGGGCATGGGGCCAGGGCGTTCGCCCCTCCGGCAGGAGTGGTGCCTGGATTCCCGCCAGCACCAGCACGGGCCCCTCCGCCAGCGCCAGCGTGGCGCCGTCGACCACGGCGGCGACGCGGCCCTCGCGTCCTGAGGCGGGCGGCAGGTCGGGCAGGTCCATCGCCGTCAGCGCCAGGACCAGGCCGATCGCCAACGCCAGCGCGGCCGATCGGTGCAAGAGGCCTGCGCAATCCGCGCCGCTGCGTGTAGACTCCCGTCCCGTCATGGTGCGCAAGGGCTGACGGCCATCCTGTTCGGTTGCGTTTCAAGGCTGGGTCGACATCTGCTCCGGCCCTTCGTGCTCGCTCTCCTGCTCGCGGTCGTCGCAGGCGTGCCGGCTCGCGCGACGGATGTCGTGCTGCAGGCCTATGGCGGAGCCTATCGCGACGACCGCCTGCAGTTCTACGTCGATGGCCTGGCCCAGGCCTTGGCCCCGGCGCTGGGCCTGCCCGAAGGCGCGTGGCGCGTCCAGGTCCTGAACACCCCCGAGATCAATGCCTTCGCCGCTTCGGGCGCGCGGCTGTATGTCACCCGGGGCCTGCTGGCCAATGTCCGCGACGAGGCGGAACTTGCCGGCGTGATCGGCCATGAACTGGCGCATGTCGCGGCCGGCCACGCCTATGTCTCGGCGGAGCACGCGGGCGAGGGGGGCTTCAGCCCCGACCAGGAGTTCCAGGCCGATGCGATGTCCGTCCGGGCCCTGGCGCACCTGGGCTATGACCCTGCCGCCCTGGCCGACTTCCTGGACTTCAGCCGGCAGCTGTCCCTGTTGGAAGGCAGCGACGGCGCGGTGCCGGACAGCGTTGCCCGCTCGCACCCGGCGCTGGCGCAGCGCATTGCCCGGGTGCGCGCCCTGTCGGCGCAGGTGCGGCCGCAGGGTGCCGGCCAGCGCCGCCGCGAGGCGTTGCTGCGGGCGACCGACGGCATGCTGTTCGGGGCGGACCCTGCCTTGGGCGTCGTCATGGGCAATACCCTGCTGGACCCGGTCCAGGGCTTCGCCATCGACCTGCCGCAGGGCTTCGAGATTCGCCTGGGTCCTGGCGTGGTGAGCGCCCTGGGGCCGGAGGGGGCAACGGTCGAGCTGGACGTCGTTCCAGGGCCAGCGCAGGGTCGGCTGGCCGCGTGGCTCGCCGGCAACTGGGGGGTGGACCTGGCGCTGCAGGCGCTGCAGTCCTTTCGCGTCGGGCCGCAGGATGCCGCCACCGCGCGCTCCGAGGCGATGCGCCTGGACGGGCCCGTCGAGACGCGCCTGGTCGCCATCCGCCTGCCCCAGCCGCCAGGAATGCGGCCGGCGCCGGCCCGCATCCTGCGCCTGCTGCTGGCGGCGCCCCCCGGTCGCCTGGACAGCTTCGAGCCCGCGTTCAACGACACCGTCTTCAGCCTTCGACCCCTGTCGGTGCAGGAGCGCGCGCGCCAGCGGCGCCGCGTCCTGGCCATCGTGACCGTTAGGCCGGGTCAGGACGTTGCCAGCCTGGCCGCCGGCATGCCCGTGGTGCAGCCGCAGGCGCGCTTTCGTTTGATGAACGGCCTGGGCCCGCGCGACACACTGCGCCCCGGTCAGCGGGTGCGCGTCGTTCGCGCCGGATAGCCCGGCGCCGTCAGCCGTTCAGGACTTCAAGCACGTCGCCCTCGGGCGACAGGGCGACCCCAAGAAGCGGGCCGCCAAAGCCGCAGCCGGCGTCCAGGGACAGCCGGTGCGCGGCCTGGTCCAGGCCGCGCCGCAGCCGATCGAAGCCCCGCACGACCAGGCGGTATCCCGCATAGGGTCGGGCAATCGTGTCGAAGTCGGCCGTCCCCCACCAGAAGGTGTCGGCCTGCTGGCTCAGCGGCCGGTGCGGGTCGACCCCGGCATTGACGAACAGCAGCCGTTCCTGGTCGCAGCGGGCATAGCGGCGCAGGTGGGCCATCAACTCCTCATGGCCGGGATGCCCGGCCTGCACCTGGCGCACGCGTGCGAGCCAGCGCGCGATCGACGGTGCCCCGTCGCGGCAGCGGGCCATGCCTTCCTGCGCGTCCAGGCCATAGCTTGCCAGCGTCTGGGCCAGACCCTGGCGCAGCATCCAGTCCAGCACCTCGGCCGGGCCTTGCGCGAAATGCAGGTGGCGCAGCTTGGCCCACATCTCCTCCTGCGCGCCGCGCAGGTAGACGATGTCCTGCGGCATCATTCCAGGCTCGGCCAGGACGCGGCAGCGGAAGTCCAGCAGTTCGTCGACCGTGCCCACCACATCGGGTCCGTGGCCCAGCATGTTGCCCAGGTAGACCAGCCGGTCGCCCATGCGGATCCGCTCGGCCACCGCGTCGTGCAGGCGGACCAGCCGATCCAGCTCGCCATGGATCGCGGCAATGGCCCAGATGCGGCGGGGCCGCTCCAGGATGGCGAAGACCTCGCTGGACGATGGGGACGGCTCGGGCGTCTGGCGCCTGGGTGCATCGGGACCGGCTGCGGCCGGGTCCGGCGGCTGCGGCGGCGTCATGACCTGGGGCACCTCATGAACCGATCATGGCGCGGATGCCGTGGTGACAAAAGCGTCGCCCGGTTGCGACCTGGCGATCGCCCGCCCCGAAACGACACCAGCCCCGAAACGACAAGGGCCGCCGCGCTGGAATCGCGCGGCGGCCCTTGTCGACGCAGGATGGGACGTCAGTCGGCCTTCAGCAGCGCCTCAAGCCGCTGCACGGCTGCCGTCTCGTCGATCTCCTCGATCGCGGCCACTTCGCGGGCCAGGCGGTCCAGGGCGGCCTCATAGATCTGCCGCTCGCTATAGGACTGTTCCGGCTGGCCGGCATTGCGGTGCAGGTCGCGCACCACCTCGGCGATGGAGACGGGATCGCCGGAATTGATCTTGGCCTCGTACTCCTGGGCGCGCCGGCTCCACATCGTGCGCTTGATGCGGGCGCGGCCCTTGAGCGTCGCCAGCGCGCTCTGCAGCTTCTGCGGGCTGGACAGCTTGCGCATGCCGACCGAGGCCGCCTTGGCCACGGGCACGCGCAGGGTCATGCGATCCTTCTCGAAATGGATGACGAAGAGATCGAGCGTGATGCCCGAAATGACCTGCTGCTCCGCCGCCAGGATCCGGCCTACGCCGTGAGCCGGGTAGACGATATAGTCACCCGCCGCGAATTCGGAGCTTAGGGCCTTCTTCTTCGCCACTGCCATCTTGTCGTCCTTGCATGCCAAGGCAAACGCAGTCGGGACCCCGAACCGAAAAATCGGTTCAGACTTCGACAGTCCCGGTCTCGTTTGATTCGAGGCCCGCGGCCCAACGTCTTAAGAGACGCAACACCGGCGCGAAACCTCATCCTGAAGCGGGTATCTCAACCGGCTTCATTATTACCACACCAAGACAGGAAATCGAAGGAAATTGACGTATGCCTGCCCTGCGTTGCCGTGCCGCGCGAGGCGGTTCACGGCCAGGCAGGGCAGCGGCCGGGACGTCGCGCGGCGCGCCGCCGGACTCACCGCTTGGGCGGGTTCGGATCGAAGTACTTCTCGAACTTGTCGGGCACGCCCTTCCACGAATCGGCATCGTCCGGCGCCTTGCCCTTGCGGGTGATGTTGGGCCAGGACAGGGCATAGGTCCGGTTCAGCTCCGCGAACTTCTCGATGGCGCTTTCGGTATCGGGGAAGATCGCCTCGGCCGGGCATTCGGGTTCGCACACGCCGCAGTCGATGCACTCGTCAGGATGGATGACGAGCATGTTCTCGCCCTCGTAGAAGCAGTCCACGGGGCAGACTTCGACGCAGTCCATGTACTTGCACTTGATGCAGCCTTCGCCGACCACATACGTCATCTTCGGTCGCGCTCCTTTGGGCGTCTTGTCCGCTGGGCCGGCCCGGGCACCTGTGCCCGACCGCCACCCACTTCACCAGAAACTCGCTCCGGCGCCGGCGTGCTATTGCCGGCTTGCCGCTGCCATCCGGGCTTCCGCCCGCTTTCGTGCGTCCCCGCTGTCCCGGTCCGTGACATAGACCAGGCCGGCCAGCCGCCGCATCAGGTTCGCCTCCAGGTCGTCGACCCGGCCATCGGCCAGGATCACCTCCCACACCTGTTCCAGGACGCCGATGCGTTCCTGCTCGTCCAGGGCGTCCTTGATCGCCTGGGTGAAGCGCAGGACCTGGGTCGACCCCTGCTGCAGCGTCCAGGCCTGCTGCAGCAACCCCTCGGCCTCCGCGCCGTCCAGGTCGAACCGGCGTCGCAGCAGATCCAGGATGGTCTGCCGCTCGACCGCGTCGAAGCCGTTGTCGATCGTCGCTGCCTCGACCAGGAGGGCTGCAACCGCCAGCTTCAGCCCGCCCTGTCGCCCGGGCGCGGCACGCGGGGCCTGCCCCGTCAGCATTGCCAATACCCGATCCAGCATCGGCTCCACTAACATGCTGCGACGCCACGAAACAACCCTCAGAAACACAGGCATTCCATGGTCAATGCGGCAGAGCGGGCGCCGGCGCCGCGGGTCAGGACGTTCCGCCGCAGCGACGCGGCCGCTGTCTGGGCCCTGTTGGCGGGCCTGGCGCGGCATGTGGAGGATCCCGACCCGGACCTGGACCCGTCCGTGCTCTGCGCCTGGCTCCTGGGACCCACGCGGCTGGCGCAGGGCCTGGTGGCAGTCGATGGCGGGCAGGTGGTGGGCGTCGCCCTGCACGCGCCGATGATCGAGGGGCACACCGGTCGCCGCTTCCTCTACCTCTCCGACCTGGCGGTGGCCGAGGCGGCGAGGGGGCGCGGCGCCGGCGTTGCGCTGATGGCCGCGCTGGCTGCCCTGGTCCTGGCGCGAGGCCTGGATGGCCTCAAGTGGACGGTGTGGGAGCGGAACGCCCTGGCGCTTGCCGTCTATGGACGGCTGGGGGGCGAGCAGATCGCAAGCGAGCAGCTCTGGCAGATCACGGGCCCCGCGCTGCGGAGCCTCGCGAAGCGCGCGCCCGGCTAGGGTCGGCCACCTGTCCCGCGGCCGGGCCCGACTGCGCCGCCTATTTCTTGGAGGCGAGCTCGTCCAGCTGCTTCTGCATGCCGGCCAATTGCCGCCGCAGTTCCGCCATCTCGTCCTCTGGGGCCGCAGCCGCGGGCTTGGCCTCCGCCGCAGGCGGCAGGGTGTTGAGGGCGCCGCCCGCGCCAAAGGGCGAGAACATGCGCACCGTGCGCTCGAACATGCCCATGTTCTGCCGGGCCAGTTCCTCGAACTGGCGGAACGGGTGGGTCTTGCCGAATGCCTCGGTGATGTAGCTGCGCATCTGCTCCTGGTTTCGGGCAAATGCCTCCATGCTCATGTCGAGGTAGTTGGGCACCACCGACTGGAGGTTGTCGCCATAGAAGCGGATCAGCTGTCGCAGGAAGCGGATGGGCAGCATGTTCTGCCCCTTGCCCTCTTCCTCGAAGATGATCTGCGTCAGCACCGAGCGGGTGATGTCCTCGCCCGTCTTGGCATCGAACACCACAAAGTCGGACCCCTGCTTCAGCATCTGGGCAAGGTTGTCCAGGGTGACATAACTGCTGGTGGCCGTGTTGTAGAGACGGCGGTTGGCATATTTCTTGATCGTGACGGGGGCTTCCCCCGCGCCTGCCTTGTCGACCACGTTCTCGCCTCGCTGGACCATGGCGCCGATAGTGGCGTCTTAGGTGTGCGCTGCGCAAGAGTCCCATGGAGCGGGAGTTCGGCAGCGCAGCACCCATTGCGCGTTCAACCGGCATTGGGCAAGGTCCGTACCAAGGGATCGTTGCATGCCCCAACCGGACTCCAGGGAGCATGCGCAAGGAGGAAGCTTCATGACCGAGGTCGTCATCGTCAGCGCCGCCCGCACGCCGGTCGGCTCGTTCAACGGGGCTTTTGGTGACCTGCCCGCCCACACGCTGGGCCAGACCGTGATCAGCGAGGTGCTGAAGCGCGGCCAGGTCGAGGCAGCGGACGTCGGCGAAGTGATCATGGGTCAGATCCTGACCGCGGCGCAGGGGCAGAACCCCGCGCGCCAGGCTTCGATCGGCGCCGGCGTGCCGGTGGAAGTGCCGGCCTGGGGCGTCAACCAGCTCTGCGGCTCGGGCCTGCGCTCGGTGGCACTGGGCTTTCAGGCGATCCTGAACGGCGACAGCGAGATCGTGATCGCCGGCGGCCAGGAAAGCATGAGCCAGGCCGCGCATGCCCAGTACCTGCGCGCCGGCACCAAGATGGGCGAGCTCAAGCTTGTCGACACGATGATCAAGGACGGCCTGTGGGACGCCTTCAACGGCTATCACATGGGCAACACGGCCGAGAACGTGGCGCGCCAGTGGCAGATCACGCGCGAGGAGCAGGACAAGTTCGCCGTCGCCTCGCAGAACAAGGCGGAGAAGGCCCGCGCCGAAGGCCGCTTCAAGGACGAGATCGTCCCCGTCACCATCAAGACCCGCAAGGGCGAGGTGACGGTGGACAAGGACGAATACATCCGCGACGGCGTCACCATCGACACGATCAAGGGGCTGAAGCCCGCCTTCGACAAGGAGGGCTCGGTGACCGCCGCCAATGCCAGCGGCATCAATGACGGCGCCGCCGCCGTGCTGCTGATGTCGGCGGAGGAGGCGAAGCGCCGGGGGCTGACGCCGCTGGCCAGGATCGTGTCCTGGGCCCAGGCCGGCGTGGACCCCAAGATCATGGGCACGGGCCCGATCCCGGCCAGCCGCGCGGCGCTGAAGAAGGCCGGCTGGTCGGTCGACGACCTGGACCTGATCGAGGCGAACGAGGCCTTTGCCGCGCAGGCGCTGGCAGTGAACAAGGACCTGGGCTGGGACACCAGCAAGGTCAACGTCAATGGCGGCGCGATCGCCATCGGCCATCCGATCGGGGCGTCGGGCGCTCGCGTCCTGGTGACCCTGCTGCACGAGATGCAGAAGCGCGACGCCAAGAAGGGCCTGGCCACCCTGTGCATCGGCGGCGGCATGGGCATCGCCATGTGCCTGGCCCGCGACTAGCGGCTGTCTGTCCCGGCCCCTTGTCGGTGCCGGGTCGCTGGGGGCAGCGACGACGTCTCGGCGCCTGGGAACCAACCCGGGCGCCGCACTAGCCATGGAAGGGGAGTATTATGGGTCGGGTAGCACTGGTCACCGGTGGCACGCGTGGCATCGGCCATGCCATTTCGCTGGGCCTGAAGGCAGCGGGCTATACCGTGGCCGCGAACTATGGCGGCAATGACGAGGCGGCAGCGGCCTTCAAGGCCGAAACCGGCATCCCCGTCTACAAGTGGGACGTCGCCGATTTCGACGCGACCGCCGCCGGCATCAAGCAGATCGAGGCCGACCTGGGCCCGGTCGAGGTGCTGGTCAACAATGCCGGCATCACGCGCGACGGCTTCCTGCACAAGATGACGGCCGCCCAGTGGAAGGAAGTGATCGAAGTCGACCTGGGCTCGGTCTTCAACACCTCCCGCGCCGTGATCGAGGGCATGCGCGAGCGCGGTTTCGGCCGCATCGTGAACATCAGCTCGATCAACGGCCAGAAGGGCCAGATCGGCCAGACCAACTACTCGGCGGCCAAGGCCGGGATGATCGGCTTCACCAAGGCGCTCGCCCAGGAAGGCGCCAACAAGGGCATCACGGTGAACGTGATCGCACCCGGCTACATCAAGACCGAGATGGTCGCCGCGATGAAGCCCGAGGCGCTGGCCAAGGTCGTGGCGACCATCCCCGTGGGCCGCCTGGGCGAGGCCGAGGAGATCGCGCGCGCCGTCGTGTTCCTGGCCAGCGACGATGCCGGCTTCATCACCGGCACGACGCTGACGGCCAACGGCGCCCAGTACATCGCGGGGTGATCCACCTTGCGGCCTGATGCCTCGCTGCATCGGCCGGGGGGACAGGGCACAGGGGGCGGCCGCGGCCTTGCGGTCGCCCCCTTCTTGTCTGGCGCTGTGATGCACGGCGACGCGCGACGCTTTCGATCGCCCACCGCGTCGAAGCCTTGGACCTGGGGCCGGCGCCGCGCTATCTAATCGGGCCCGGTGGGAACAATGCCGGGTGGAGGTCCAGGAAATGGAGCGTTTGTACCGGCTTCCAGGCACGGGCGTGACCTACGCGCTCGATCTCTGGTTTCACCGTGGCAATCTGATCCAGACCGCAGGCGCCGCCCACCCGCGCCTGGTGCTGGACGGATGGGACGGAGAGAAGGCGCTTGTGATCGATGCCAATTCCGATGGCACCCCGCTTGAGGGTGCCGAGCCGCAGAGCGTGAGCGAGATGCCAGCGGCGGACGATACGCTGCTTCATTCGGCCGTGCCCGACCTGCCACCGCCGATGCCGGAGCCATCCGTGCGCGCCGAGGCGGTGGACACGGGCGCCGAGGCGCCGGCCGGGGGCGAGGCCCAGGACACGTCAGAGGCGCGCGATCACGCCGACGCCCAGGATCATGGCGAGAGCGCTGACGATGCCGGGGACGAAGGCGATGCCGTCGCCGCGGCCGAGGGCGAGACGGGGGCGCCGCGCAAGCGTCGTCGCCGGCGCCGGCGCAAGCCGTCTCCCGCAGCCGCGGAGGGGGCGCAGACGGAAGGGACCGCGCTGGACGCCGCGTCGGCCGAGGGGCACGAGGCCCACGGCGGCGCGAACGAGGGCGATGCGCTCGAGGGCGACGCGGCCGGGGGCGGATCCGGGGGTGAAGGACAGCGCGACGCAGCGGCCACGGCCGCCGATGGCGCCGCGCCCACCAAGCGCCGCCGCCGCCGTCGCCGCAAGCCGGCTGCCGCGCTGGGCGACCGGGCTCCGGCCGACGGTCACGAGGGCGAAGGCGGCGCCGATGCCGCCGGGGAGTCCGCGTCCGCCGACGCGCCCAAGGCCCCGGCCGCCACGCGCAGCGGAAGGCGGGAAGTGCTGTTCGTGCGTCCCGGGCCCGCCGGCCAGCCGGCCCAGATGCGGCGCCGCAAGGTGCGTGCGGAGGAGGCCCCGCAGGCGCCGGGCGGCCCTGCCGGCGGCGACGGCCAGGAGCGCAGCCAGCAGCCGCGCGGCCCGCGGCCGCCGCGCCAGCGCCGGCCGGAGGGACAGCATGCAGGCCCGCGCCAGGGCCAGGCGGAGGGCCAGCAGGGGCCGGGCGAGCGTCCCGGCGGCCGGGGGCCACGCCGTCGCGACGGCAACCGGCCGCAGGCCGGTGGTGGCCCGGGCGCCCCCCAGGGTGACCGCGGCGCCAGGCCTCAGGGCGAGCGCCAGCAGGGTGACCGGCCCCAAGGCGATCGCCCCCACGGCGCGCGGCCCCAGGGCGATCGCCCCTATGGCGACCGCCCCCATGGGGATCGGCCCCATGGGGATCGCCCCCATGGGGATCGGCCCCAGGGTGACCGCCCCTGGGGCGGCAAGCCGGGGGGCAAGGGGTTCGGCGCCAAGGGCAAGGGCGGCAGGCCCGCCGCCCCGGCCAAGCCACAGATCGCGACCGCCGGCCTGAAGCGACAGGACGTGCTGGCGCTGATCGAGCAGGCCTCGGGCGGTGAGGGTCCATCCGAAGGCGTGGGCGGCCAGATCAAGGAGATCCTGAACGGCATGTCGCCGGGCCAGACCCGCTACATCCCGACCAAGGACGGCACGATCCAGGTCAAGCGCACCCGCGACAAGGTCATCACCGGCTAGGTCCTCTTTCCTCCGCTCATCCCCGCGAAAGCGGGGATCCAGGGCCGCCAGCGCTGCCTTGCGTGACTCTGGATCCCCGCCTTCGCGGGGATGAGCGGTGAGAGGGATGGTCTCCTTCCCAGCCACCCTGTTGATCCCATGCCGGGCTTGCGCTACCAATCCGTTCGGGGGGTGCGCAGCGCAAGCTCAAGGCGACGCACGGGCGTATCCGAATGATCGAAATCGAGAATCTGGTTAAGCGTTACGGCGCGTTGACGGCCGTTGACGGCGTCAGCTTCGTGGTCAAGCCGGGCGAGGTCCTGGGCTTCCTGGGGCCCAATGGCGCCGGCAAGTCGACCACCATGAAGGTGATCACCGGCTTCCTGGCCCCGACCGAGGGCGTGGTTCGGGTCTGCGGCTTCGATGTCGCGGACCGGCCGCTTGAGGCCAAGCGCCGCATTGGCTACCTGCCCGAAGGGGCACCGGCCTATCCCGACATGACGCCGCGCGCGTTCCTGTCCTTCATCGCCGACGTACGTGGCCTGACGGGGCCGCGCCGGCGCGAGATGATCGACCAGGCGGTCGAGCGCGTGGCCATCAACCGGGTGATGGACCAGCAGATCGACACGCTGTCCAAGGGCTTCAAGCGGCGCGTGGGCCTGGCCCAGGCGATCCTGCACGAGCCTCAGGTGATGATCCTGGACGAACCGACCGACGGCCTGGACCCGAACCAGAAGCACGAGGTGCGGCGCCTGATCCGCAGCCTGTCGGCTGAGCGGACCATCGTCATCTCCACCCACATCCTGGAGGAGGTGGACGCGCTCTGCAGCCGCGCGATCATCATCGACCGGGGGCGCGTCGTGGCCGATGGGACGCCCGCCTCGCTGGAAGCGATGTCGACCATCCACAACGCGGTGGTGCTGCAGCTGGCAACCCCAGTGCCCGGGGCGGCCGACGCGCTGCGCCGCCTGGCCCATGTGGCGGGGGTGGAGGAACGGCTGCCCAATCTGTCGTTCCTCGTCTCCCCGCGTGACGGCAGCCCCATCGTGGCCGAAGTCGGCGAACTGGCCCGCCTCAATGGCTGGCCCATCGACCGCATCTATGTCGAGCCGGGGCGCCTGGACGAGGTGTTCCGTCGCCTCACCACCGGCGACCAGGACCTTGCCGCGCCCGCAGACGCAGCCTGAGGCTTATTCCATGACCTGGACGGTTTTCCGGCGCGAGCTGTCGGCCTATTTCGCGACACCTCTGGCGTTCGTCTTCATCATCATCTTCCTGTTCGTGCAGGGGGTGTTCACCTTCTATGTCGGCTCGTTCTTCGAGCGCGGCCAGGCGGACCTGCAGTCCTTCTTCTCGTTCCATCCGTGGCTCTACCTGTTCTTCATCCCCGCGATCTCGATGCGGCTGTGGGCGGAGGAGCGCAAGGCCGGCACGATCGAGTTGCTGATGACGCTGCCCGTCACCCTGTTCTCGGCCGTGCTGGGCAAGTTCCTGGCCGCCTGGGCCTTCACCGCGATCGCCCTGGCCCTGACCTTCCCCTTGTGGCTGACGGTCAACTACCTGGGCAGCCCGGACAATGGCGTGATCCTGGCCAGCTACATCGGCAGCCTGCTGATGGCGGGCGGCTACCTGGCGATCGGCTCGTGCATCTCGGCCATGACGCGCAGCCAGGTCATCGCCTTCGTGGTCAGCGTCGTCGTCTGCTTCCTGTTCACGGTCAGCGGCCTGCCGCTGGTCCTGGACCTGTTCACCGGCTGGGCGCCCCAGGCGCTGATCGACACCATCGCGTCGTTCAGCTTCCTGACCCACTTCAATTCTGTGGTGCAGGGCGTGATCGACGCCCGCGACATCGTCTTCACGGTCACGCTGATCGCCTTCTGGCTGGTCGTGAACGCGGTCGTGATCGAGTTCGTGAAGGGGACCTGAGATGCTGAGCCGTCGTTCCAGCACCGGGATCATCGTCATCGCCCTTGCGGCGGTGCTGTTCGTCGCCCTGAACCTTCTGGCCAACGTGACCCTGACGGGCGCGCGCGCCGACCTGACGCAGGACCAGATGTTCACGCTCAGCGACGGCACGCACCAGGTGCTGTCCAAGCTGGACGAGCCGGTGTCCCTGCGCCTGTTCTATTCCGAGCGTCTGGGCAACGATTTTCCCCAGGTGAAGGTGTTCGCGACCCGCGTGCGCGACCTGCTGCGCGAATATGTGGCCGCCAGCAACGGGATGATCCGGCTGGAGGTGATCGACCCCGATCCGTTCAGCGAGACCGAGGACGATGCCGTCGCCGCCGGTATCCAGGCGACCCAGACGCCCAATGGCGACCCGTTCTATTTCGGGCTGGTCGCCGCTGGCGCCACCGACCGGCACGAGGTCATTCCGATCTTTGCCCCCGACCGCGAGGCGTTCCTCGAATACGACCTGACCCGGGTGATCCAGAACCTGTCCGGCCCGGCGCGCAAGATCGTGGGCCTGCTGACCAGCCTGCCGATGGAAACGGGGCCAGGCGGCGCCATGGCCGCGATGCGCGGGCAGTCGCAGCCCTACGCGATCTACGAGCAGCTGGCCCAGGTCTATGAAGTGCGGATGTTCGCGTCCGACATGGTCCAGATCGGCGATCACATCAACCTGCTGATCATCGCCCATCCGGGCGACCTGGCCGACCAGGCGATCTATGCCATCGACCAGTATGTCCTGGCCGGTGGCCGGGTGCTGGTCCTGGTCGATCCCTATTCCGAGGCATCGACGGGATCGCCCATGGGCGGCCAGATCCCCAATTCCTCGAACCTGCCAAAGCTTTTCAAGGCCTGGGGCGTCAACTACGACGTGACCAAGATCCTGGGCGACCGCAAGCAGGCGCTGAACGTCAACATGCCGGGCAGCGGTCGCCGCCAGGCGGTGCCTTATGTCCTGTGGGCGGGCCTGGGCGAGCAGGGCATGGACCGCACCGACGTGACCACCGCCGACCTGCACCAGGTGACCATCGGCTCCGGCGGCTTCTTCACGCCGGCGGAAGGGGCGACCACCACCTTCACCCCGCTGATCCAGTCCAGCGACGACGCGATGGCGATCGAGACGGCGGAGGCCCAGCGCCGTACCGATCCCGATACCCTGCTGCGCAATTTCCTGCCCACGGGCGAGCGCTACACGGTGGCCGCGCGCATCACCGGCCCGGCGCGCACGGCGTTCCCCGACGGACCGCCGGCCCTGCCGACGCCGCCGGTGACCGGCGCCAGCCAGCCCGTGGCACCACGCCCGACGACGCCGGCGGAGGCCCCTGCCGCGTCGGCTCCCCCTGCCGCGGCGCCGCCGCCCGCCACGTCGGCACCCCCGGCCGCTGCAGCACCCGACGGCGCACCGGCCGCGGCGGAGGACAAGCCCGAGGGGCCCAAGGAGCCGAACCAGGCGCCTGCGCCCGCCACGATCCCGGGCGGGCCGGAACCGGAGCCGGAACTGGCGCCGCCCGGCGCAGGCTCGCCCGAGCGGCCGCAGCTGAAGGAATCGGCGGGTCCGATCAACGTCATCGTGGTTGCCGACAGCGACATGCTGCAGGACCGTTTCTGGGTCCAGATCGCAGGCGATGGCGGCCAGCGCATGGCGATCCCGGTGGCGGACAACGGCGCCTTCATCGTCAATGCCGTCGACAACCTGCTGGGCTCGTCCGAGCTCATCACGCTGCGCAGCCGCGGCCGGACGGAACGTCCGTTCGAGCGCGTCGCCGACCTGCGCCGCGGGGCGGAGCAGCAGTTCCTGGCCCGCCAGCAGGTGCTGCAGCGGACGCTGGAGGAGAAGCAGACCGAGATCCAGGCGCTGCGCCGCGAGAATCCGGGCGGTGGCTCGATCGTCAGCCCGGAGCAGGAGCAGAAGATCCGCGAGGCATCCGAGGCGGTCCTGGCCACGCGCAAGGAACTGCGCGACGTCCAGCACAACCTGCAGAAGGACATCGACAGTCTGGAGCGGATCGTGAAGGTCGT
Organism: Zavarzinia sp. CC-PAN008; assembly: GCF_051903925.1. Taxonomy (GTDB): domain Bacteria; phylum Pseudomonadota; class Alphaproteobacteria; order Zavarziniales; family Zavarziniaceae. The sequence continues at coordinate 374,894 of NZ_CP173678.1, read as the reverse complement.
GAACATCGGGGCCATGCCGGTCCTGGTGGCCCTGCTGGCGCTGGGCGTCGCCGCCACGCGACGCCGGCGCGCGGCCGGGGCCTGAGGCGGACGGCAAGCAGAGGATCGGGAATCAGCTCATGCGTGGACGCACTCTCGCCATCCTGGGCGGCATCACGGCCCTGGTCCTGGTGCTGGCGATCATCTTCGCGATCCGCTCGCGCCAGGACATGGTCAGCGACCTGTCCGGCAGCCCGGTCTTCCCGGACCTGTCGGCCCGCCTGAACGACGTGGCGACGATCCGCTTGACCGGAAAGGACGGGACCGGCCTGACCCTCAGCCGGGGCCAGGGCGAGACCTGGACCATTGCCGAGCGCGGCGGCTATGCCGCCCGCTTCGAGCGGATCAAGCCGTTCCTGGTCGGCCTGGCCGATGCCAAACTGATCGAGCCGCGAACCCGCAAGCCCGAGAACTTCGCCGCGCTGGGACTGGTCGAGCCGGGACAGGACGGTGCCACCGGCAGCCTGATCGCCCTGCAGGACGGGGCGGGCGAGCCCATCGCCAGCCTGGTCGTGGGCAAGGAGCCGACGACGACGGCGGGCGCCCTGACCAACACGATCTATGTCCGCAAGCCGGGCGACGACCAGACCTGGCTCGCCCGGGGGCTGGCGGAGCCGGAACTGTCCCCGGCGCGCTGGATGAACACCGAGCTGTTCGTGGTCGTGCGCGAGCGCCTGATGGCGGCGACGACGCGGCGCCCGGATGGCAAGGCGGTCCGCGTCTTCCGCCTGGGCCCCAAGGACGACATGTTCCAGCTGGAAGGCCTGCCGGCGGGCAAGGAGCTGAAGGATCCTGGCGCGGCCAACGGCCTGGGCACCCTGATCCAGCTGCTCAACTTCGAGGATGTGCGCAAGGCCGAGGGCATCGACTTCGCCAAGGACCCGCTGGTGAACACCTTCCTGACCTTTGACGGCGCGGTGGTTACGGCGACGACGGTCGAGGTGGACGGCCGGTCGTGGACCAGGTTCGACGTCACCTTCGACCAGGCGCAGTCCGACACGGCCAAGGGGCTGCCCAGCGTCCCCGCGCCGGATGGCACCTCCCTGATCCTGCCGGCCGACAAGGTCAAGGCACAGGTCGATGCGTGGAATGCCGCGGTCACGGGCTGGGCCTTCGAACTGCCGGGCTACAAGCTGACCGTGATGCGCAACACCGTGGACGACCTGGTCCAGCCGATCCCGCCCGCCAGCGGCACGGCGACCCCGCCCGCGCAATAGACGCCAGGCGTCGCGTTCAGGTCCCGGGGAAGGACGGGTCGGTCGTCTCGGGCAGGGGTGCCGGGCTTGTCCCGGGGCCCGCCCGCCGCATGGCCGGATGCAGGACCACGATGGCGATCAGAACCAGCGACAGGCCCAGCCCCAGCGCATAGGGGATGTGGGCGCCCTGGCGATAGAGCGGCAGGGCGACGACGGGCGTGATGATCCAGCCCGCGGCGATCGTCGCATTCATCAGGCCGGCGACGCGCCCCTGCTCCGCGGGGCCCACCGACAGCGACGCCGCGGCGATGTTGCCAGGCCGCGCGATGCCAATGCCCAGGCCCGACAGGACCAGGGCAAAGACCAGCGGCCCATAGGACTCCGCCACCAGGAACAGGCCGAACGACGCCGCATTGATGACCGCCCCCAGCCACAACAGCGTGGAGGGCGGCAGGCTCAGCTTCTGGGCGATCACGATCTGCGCGAAGAGGGCGGCCATGGACGATGCCATCATGCCGACGCCTACCATCTGGGCGGCGTCGCGCGCGTTCAGGACCAGAACGTCCATGAACAGGAAGGCGACGGTCAGGAAGATGATCGACTGGACCGTGCCCATCAGCAGGCCCACCGCCAGGTGCCAGACCACGCGGCCGTCCCAGGGGTGAAGCTTGCCGCCCGACTGCTGCTGCCGTGGCAGCGTGCGCTCGGGCAGCAGGAACCAGATGGCCAGTGCACTCGCCAGCGACAGCAGCGCCAGGCCGTGGAACGGGGCGACCAGGCTGAGCACCACAAGGGCGCCGCCAACCGCCGGCCCCAGGGTGGAGCCCAGGCCGAACGCGGCGCCCAGGCCGGCCAGGCCCGCGGTGCGCTCCTCGGGCGTCGTGCGGTCGGCGACATAGGCCTGGGCTGCCGGCATGACTCCGCAACCCAGGATGCCATAGACCAGCCGGCTGAAGATCATCAGGCCCAGGGCCGCCGGAACGCTGACCCAGCCGGCCATGGCCCAGTCGACGGCGAAGGCGAACATCACCGACGAGAGCGAAAAGCCCAGCAGGCCGATCAGGATGACCGGACGCCGCCCCCACAGGTCGCTGCGCCGGCCCCACCAGGGGCTGAGCAGGACCCAGACAATGGCGGCAGACATGTGAATGTAGCCCGTCTGCGTCTCTGTCATGCCCAGTTCACGCGCCAGGGGCGGCAGAAGGGAGAACATGATCGTGTGCCCCATGCCGACGCAGACCAGGCACACGAACAGCAGGCGGAAAGCCCGGCGGCGCTGTTCCGGCGTCGTGATCGGGGTGTCTTGGGCGGACGCGTCCGGCATGGGGCTTGGCCCTTCTGTCTGGCCGGCAACACGCCAAGCCTGCTTTCTGGATCTGGTCTAGCAAGTGCGAACGCGGGCGGCGGACCCTTGTCGCGGGGGTGTCACAAATGCCGTGCGGGTGTGGCCGATTTGTCCCGCGCGATGGGCAGCCTGCGGGGGCATGGGCCCTCAGCCCGCGTCGACGCGCCCCAGGGCCATGATGCTGGCGACCAGGTCGTCGACGAAGCGGGCCAGCTCGGCCGCGCTGGCGCCAGAGAACAGCATCAGCGCGGAGGTGTGCCCGCCGCCGATGAACAGCCGGGCGGCGGTCGCCTCGTCCAGGCTGGATGCCAGGTCGCCCGCGTCCTTGCCCCGCTGCAGGGCGGCGCGGACGGCGGCGTGCATGCGCTCAAGCACCACCAGATAGCGGGGCCACACGTCTGCGCGCACGCCGGTGCTCCAGTCCAGCCAGACGCGGATCAGGTCGGCATGGTGCGGGGCCGCGGCCACGAAGCGGCTGCCCAGCCGCCACAGCGCCTGCCGCGCGGGAAGGTCGGCCAGCGAGTCCTCGCACAGGGCGACAAGCCAGGCGCCGGTGGCGTCCAGCACGGCCGCGACCAGATCCTCCCGAGTCCGGAAATAGGCATGCACGGTGGGGACCGACACACCCGCCAGGCGGGCGACGTGGGAGTGGGTGGCCCGGGCAACCCCATGTTCAGCAAAGGCCGCCATCGCGCAATCGAGCAATTGGGCCCGGCGCGCATCGGGGGCCAGGCGGGTGCGTGCAGGCAATGACGGCATGGGTACGGAGGGGCTGCTGCGGATCGGCGCGGATTATGCCGCAATCGCTGGGTGACAGTGGCGGTTGACAGCGTTCAGTCCTCTATTGAATATATACTCAATAGGGCGCGGATCCGCGTCAGGAGCCGGGAGAGCGACGATGCTGGACACGCTAGAGCGCACGCAGGGCGTGCTGTCATCGCTGGATGCGATTCCGGTGAGCCAGATCGACGTCAGCCGACCCGAACTGTTCGAGGACGATTCGGTCCACGCGGTCTTTGCCCGACTGCGGCGGGAAGCACCGGTCCATTACTGCGCCGACAGCGCCTATGGCCCCTACTGGTCGGTGACGCGCTACCACGACATCATGCAGGTGGACACGAACCACCAGGTCTTCTCGTCCGAGCAGGCGCATGGCGGGATCGTGCTCGACGACCGCATCCAGAAGGGCGGGGAGGGGCAGGTGAACCTGCCCAATTTCATCGCCATGGACCCGCCGCGCCATGACGAACAGCGCAAGGCCGTGGCGCCTGTCGTGGCGCCGCCCAACCTGGCGCGGTTGTCTGGCCTGATCCGCGAACGGGTCTGCCACGTGCTGGACCGCCTGCCCGTCGGGCCCGTCTTCGACTGGGTGCCGACCGTGTCGATCGAGCTGACGACGCTGATGCTGGCGACCCTGCTCGACTTTCCGCTGGAGGAGCGGGCCAAGCTGACGCGCTGGTCGGACGTGACGACGGCCGAGCCCGGCGGCGGCATCATCGACAGCTGGGACCAGCGCACGGCCGAGCTGATGGACTGCGCGGCCCGCTTCCAGGACCTGTGGCACGAGCGGGTCAATGCCGCGCCGGGCATGGACCTGATCTCGATGATGATCCATTCCCCCGCCACGCGGCACATGACGGCAGAGGAATACCTGGGCAACCTGCTGCTGCTGATCGTTGGCGGCAACGACACGACGCGCAATTCGATGACCGGCGGGGTGCTGGCGCTCAACCAGTTCCCGGCCGAGTTCGAGAAGCTGAAGGCCAATCCCGCCCTGGTGGACGGGCTGGTGTCGGAGATCATCCGCTGGCAGACGCCGCTGGCGCATATGCGGCGTACGGCCATCGCCGATGTCGAGCTGGCCGGCCAGACGATCCGCAAGGGCGACCGCGTGGTCATGTGGTACCTGTCCGGCAACCGGGACGAGAGGGTGATCGAGCGGCCGCACGACCTCGTCATCGACCGGCCGCGGGTGCGCCAGCACCTGTCCTTCGGCTTTGGCGTACATCGCTGCCTGGGCAATCGCCTGGCCGAAATGCAGCTGCGCATCCTGTGGGAGGAATTGCTGGCCCGCTTCTCCTGGATCGAGGTGATGGGCGAGCCCGTCCGCCTGCGCTCCAACTTCGTGCGCGGCTTCACCAGCCTTCCCGTCCGCCTTCACGCGTGAGCACCGTGAGAGCCGTTGGCACCTGCATCCTTCGAGACGCCGGCCTGGTGGCCGGCTCCTCAGGATGACGACAGTTCGGAATTCTCCAGGAAAACCAACGGCGTCATGCTGAGGATGGCCGCAGGCCCGTCTCGAAGCATCACAGGGCAGCGGTTCCGCTCAATATTCCAGTGCGCGGTCGACGGTGTTGCGCAGCGGCTTGCCCGCAGCGAAGCGGACCAGGTTGGCAAAGAACAGGTCGAGGGAGCGGGCGCAGTACCATTCCGCATCGTCCGAGGATGAATGCGGCGTGATGAGCAGGTTCGGCACCTGCCACAGCTCCGAATCGGACGGCAGCGGCTCGGGCGACGTGACGTCCAGGATGGCGCCAGACAGTTCGTCCCGGCGCAGCTTGTCGGCCAGGGCGGCGTAGTCGATCACGTCGGCCCGGCCCACGTTGACGATCCCGGCCGTGGGCTTCAACAGGTCCAGTTCCGCCCGCCCGATCAGGTGCGTCGTCGTCGTGGTCAGCGGCGCCGAGCACAGCAGGAAGTCGGCGCGCGGCAGCAGCGCGTGCAGGGCATCCGGCGTGTGCATCTCGTCCACATGCGGGGCCGGCTTTCCGGTGCGGCGGATGCCGATCACCTTCAGCCCCACCTTCTTCGCGAACCGCGCGGCCCCGCCGCCCAGGTGACCGACGCCCAGGATCAGCAGCGTCTTGCCCGCGATCTCGGTATTGAACGCCTGGACCCAGCGCCTCCTGGCAAAGTTGCCGACCATGGTCGGCACCCGGTTGTTCAACATCAGCAGCGCCATCAGCATGTATTCGTTGGCGCGGTCGCCGTGCACGCCACGGCTGTTGGTCAGGGCGGCCTGCGGCGGCAGCCAGTCGAACGGGCGCAGGTGCTCAACGCCCGCACCATGGGCGTGGACCCAGCGCAAGGCCGGTGCAACCGTGGCCATGTTGTCCTTGGAGAAGCGCCAGCCGAACAGCGCCTCCGCATCCGCCATGTCGCGGGCCCAGGTGGCGCCGTCCTGGCCCAGCGTCACGTCGACGAGGTCGGCCAGGAGCGGGTTGCGGGCGATCGCCTCGGCCACGCGGGCCTCCGTCACCTCGAACACCGGCCCTAAGTCGGCATTGTTCTCGAAGTGGACGCGGACCCGGCCGGTGCCGACGCGGCGGCCCACGCCGCGGGTCCGGCGGACGGGCGATGGAGTGCTGTTCATCAAGGGGTCCTTCAGGCGGCGGCCGAGACGCCAGGGCTTTGGTCGAGCACGCGGTCCAGGATCCAGTTGGCCATGATGTGGACGACCGGTTCGTGCAATGACAGGCGCCCCGGCCGCGCCAGGCGGGAGTTCAGGCCCAGTTGCTGGGCCAGGGAGATGTCGTTGTCCTCCGGAATCGACTTGTCCCAGCGGCGATAATAGGGCGCGACCGCGTGCGCGAAGTCGGGCCGCTCGGTGATGCCGCGGGGGAAGCAGGCGCCATGGCTGACCTTCATCCGGTCATGCGCCAGCGGGATCACCTGCAGCCACCACATGCAGTCCTGCGTCGCGACGAAGAACATGCCGGGATAGATCGTCGCGAAGTAGGACCGCTTCGCGGTGCGCGCATCCAGTGTCGGGATCGACGGGAACGGTGTCGTATCCTCTGCCAGGATCGCGATGGTCCGATCCGACTCCATGTAGATCGCGTCCCAGTTCTCGCTGGATTGTTCCAGAAGGGTCTCCTGCAGGCCGATCGACTTCCGATGGACGGTCGGCGTGTGGTAGTCCTCCATCGCGTTCTCGATATAGATCTTCCAGTTGCAGTCGAGGACATAGTCCTTGCGCCGGACGCAGACCATGTCGCCGAAGTTGTAGGGGGCGAAGACCTCTGGCGCATTGCCCAGGAATTCCGCCAGCGGCGGCGTCGCCGCGCTCAGCGTGATGAAGATGAAGCCGGCCCAGGTCTCCAGCCGCACAGGCACCAACCCCCACTCCGCCTTGTCGAAGCAGGCGACATCCTCCATCCCCGGCGTCGCGATCAGGTGGCCTTCCGTATCGAACGCCCAGGCGTGATAGGGGCAGGAGATCAGCTTGCCGCAGCGCCCCGCCCCCTCCAGCAGGCGCGTGCCCCTGTGGCGGCAGGAATTGACGAAGGCGCGGGGTGCGCCATCGCTGCCATGGACCACGATCACGGACTCGCCCGCCAGGTCAAAGACCAGGTAGTCGCCGGGATTGGGCAACTCGTCCAGGCGGGCCACGAAGTTCCAGGACGGCCGGAATACCCGCTCCAGTTCGCGGGCGTAGAAGGCAGGCTCGGTATAGGCCTCCCGCGGCAAGGCGCAGGCCTCCTTCAGCGGCTTGCGCACGGCGCTGTAATGCTCGGGATCGAACAGGTCGGATGTCGCCGCCATGACGTTCACTCCTTTGCCGCGGGCTCCGTGTTGCCCCGATCGTGACACGCGGGTTGCAGAAGGCGGTTCACGGAGTTTCGGACTGTGGTTTGAGCAGGCGTTGCCGTTGGGCACGCATCCTTCGAGACGCCCAGCTTGCCCTGAGGAGCCGCCGCAGGCGGCGTCTCGAAGGGCGGCTCCTCAGGATGACGGTCGTTGTTGAATCATTGACCAATACCAACGGCGTCATGCTGAGGAAGGATCCGAAGGGGCCCGTCTCGCAGCATCTACTGCAACGTCAGAACATCTTCAGGTAGCGGCCCTTTTCCCAGTCGGTGACGTGGGACGAGAAGGCGGACCACTCGGCCAGCTTGTAGCTGAGCCATGAGTCGAACATCGCGTCACCGAAGACGGCGCGCGACAGCGGATCCGCCTCGAACGCGTCGAGCGCCGAGCCCAGGCTTGAGGGCAGCTTGCGCACGTTGAGGGCCGCCAACTGGGCCGGCGTCTTGAAGTACATGTTCTCGTGATGCGGCTCTCCCGGATCGGCCTTCTCGCGGATGCCCTCCAGCCCTGCGGCAAAGACCATGGCCGCCCCCAGATAGGGGTTGCAGGCGGAATCGGGCACGCGCAGCTCCACCCGGCCGCCGCCGTCGGGCACCCGCAGCGAGTTGGTGCGGTTGTTGTCGCCATAACAGACGAAGACCGGCGCCCAGGTCGTGCCCGAGGCGCTGCCCTCCAGCGTCAGGCGCTTGTAGCTGTTCACGGTGGGCGCGATCACGGCGCAGATCGCCGGCAGGTGACGCAGGACGCCGGCGATGAAGTGATAGCCGAGCGTGCCCAGCTTCAGCTTCCGGGGATCCTCGTCACCCGCCTGGAACAGGTTGGCGCCCGTCTCCAGCGATTTCAGCGACATGTTGTAGTGCGCACCGCTGCCCGCACGGTCCTGGAAGGGCTTGGGCATGAACGAGCTGAAATGCCCGTGCCGGCGCGCGATCTCGTGCACCATCATCCGCAGGAAGACATAGCGGTCGGCCATGGTGCGGGCGTCGAAATAGTTGAAGTCGACCTCGAACTGGCCGATGCCGTCCTCGTGGTCGAAGGAATAGACCCCCCAGCCAAGCGCGTTCATCGCGTCGACCAGTTCGCCCATCCACCCCATGTTGTCGAGCAGGCGCACCGCGTCATAGGCCGCCTTGTCCAGGTGCGGGCGGTCCGAAACCGGCGCATAGCCGCCGCCGGGCGCATCCTTCAGCACATAGAACTCGGCCTCGATCCCCAGCTGCGGCTGGTAGCCGAGCTCGGCGTATGATGCCATGACCCGGTTCAGGATGTTGCGGCTGCACGCCTCGAACGGCGTGCCCTGGATCGCCAGGTCGCTGGCGAACCACGCAATGCTCGGGTCCCAGGGCAGGACGAAGCCAGACGCCAGGTCGGGGACGGAGCCAACCTCGTCATCCGAGATGTCCTGGGGCACACCGTCAAGGGCGGCACCGGTATAGAGCTCCGAGCCCTTGGCCATCTTCTCGAAATGGCTGATGGGCACGATCTTGCCCTTTGGCACGCCGTGCATGTCCACATAGGACGGCACCGCGAACTTTACCCCCTGCTCCGCCAGCCGTGCCTTCAACGCCTTCGCGTCCAGATCCGCCCCCATGCTCCCTCCGTCCGTGACCGGACTAGTGTCGGGTGGCATCAATTAATTGGTCAATCAAAAATTTGGCTGGCACCCCTTGGCGGCGCCAAAGGCGCATGCCATAGCTGAAGTATGGGCACGCGCCGGATTCAGGAAAGCCGCAGCACTCCGCCAGATATCAGGCTGAGTGGCGTCGGATTGCGCGATTCAATTGCCCGATCAAGAACAAGAAATCCTGTCCCGGAGGACACCCATGGGAAGCCCTAGGGCGGTGCGCGCGCGCAGCCCCGCCGCTGTGCCGGCCGATGGCGACCGCCAGCAACAGATCCTGGCAGCCGCCCTGGACCTGTTCGCCCGGCGCAGCCTGGCGACGGTCACGATCAAGGACATCGGTGCCGCATGCGGCATCAACCCGGCCCTGATCTACTATTATTTCGCGAGCAAGGAGGACCTGTTCGCCAAGGCGATGGGTCACCTGACGGCCGAGCTCATCGCGACCTACGAGGCGCTGAAGGCACGCGCCGCCGAGCCCTTGCGCCTGATCGACGCCTGGCTGGACGTGCACCGGCAGAAGCCGCAGGCAATGCGCGCCCTGATCCGCATGATGATGGACGACAGCGGTACGACTGAAGCCCTGGCCCCGGCCCGGGCCGAGGTGCAGCGCTTCTACCGGTTCGAGCGCACGCTGATCGCGGAAGCCCTGAAGGCAGGCGTCGAGCAGGGCCTGCTGCGCCCGCTCGACCCGCGCCAGATGGCGCGCTTCTGCTCGCTCCAGCTCGACGGGATCGTCGCCCACTCGTTCACCGAGGATGCGCCGACGATCGACAGCGGCATCGAGAACTTCCGCGAAGTCCTGTGGAGCCTGCTGCTCCGCGACGACCCCGATTCCCCCAACCACAGCGACTGAGGACGCACCCCGGCATGTCGGCGAAACCCTTCCACCTTGGCTGGTTCACCAACTTCACGACCGACGAATGGAACGGCGTGTTCGCCAATGGCGGCTTGCCGTGGGACGGCAAGTTCTACGTGGAGATGGCCCAGGCCCTGGAGCGCGCCTGCTTCGACCTGATCATGCTGGAGGACAAGCTGGCGATCCCCGAGGCCTATGGCGGCAGCATGGAGATCTCGCTGAAGCACGGCACTGGCTTCTCGCCCAAGCACGATCCCGTGCCGCTTGCGACCCTGATCGCGGGGGCGACCTCGAAGCTGGGCGTGGTCGCGACCATGTCGACCCTGGCCTACCCGCCGTTCATGCTGGCGCGCCTGTGCTCGACCGTCGACAGCATCGCGGGTGGCCGCTTCGGCTGGAACATCGTCACCAGCGCGGAAAATGCCGCCGCCCAGAACTTCGGCATGGACCAGCTGCCGCCCAAGGCCCTGCGCTATGAGATGGCGCACGAATACCTGGACCTGGTGAACCAGCTGTTCGAGAGCTGGGACGAGAATGCCATCGTCCGCGACCGGGAACGCGGGATCTATGCCGACTACACCAAGGTCCGCACCATCGACTTCAAGGGCAAGTACTTCAAGTGCCGGGGGCCGCTCAACACGGTGCGCTCGCCTCAGGGGCGGCCAACCATGCTCCAGGCCGGCGGCTCGCCCGCAGGACGTGACTTCGCGTCCAAATATGCCGACTGCGTGATCGCGGTGGCCGCCGGTCCCGCCGCCATGAAGGCCTTCCGGGATGACATCCGGGCCAGGGCCGAGGCCCACGGCCGCGATCCCGACAGCGTCAAGATCCTGTACCTGGTCGCCCCCGTGCTGGGCGAGACCGAGGCGGAGGCCCAGGCCAAGCAGGCGCGCCAGATTGCCGATCCCCTGTTCCTGGAACAGTGCCTGGCGCTGATCGCGGCGATCACCGACATCGATTTCAAGAAGTTCCCGCTGGACGAGCCGCTGAAGGAGCGTCTTGTGACGAATGGCGAGCAGACCTCGCTCGACATGTTCCAGAAGTGGGGCTCGGGCAAGACCCTGCGCGAACTGGTGGTGGAGGCGTCGGGCGGCCTGGTCGCCTCGGTCGAACTGATCGGCACGCCGGATCAGGTCGCCGACAAGATGGGCGAGACGATGGAGGAGGTCGGCGGCGACGGCTTCCTGATCACGACGCACACCAACTCGGTCAACCGCCGCCTGATCGCGGAAGTGTGCGACGGCCTGGTCCCCGCACTCCAGCGCCGCGGCCTCACCCGCACGAAGTACGTGGACGGCACGCTGCGCGACAACCTCCTGGCCTTCTGAGACACCCAATCAGGCCAACCTCATCCTGAGCAGCGCCGAAGGCGCGTCTCGAAGGATGGGCCACCCGCGCGGTGGCCGCCCATCCTTCGAGGCTACGTGTCGTTCATCCTGAGGAGCCGCCGCAGGCGGCGTCTCGAAGGTCTTCGCACCTCAGGATGAGGCCGGTTTGGAGAAAGACGTCCCGCCCCTACGCCGCCTGGACCTTGTCCGCCATCTCCTGGCGGGCGGTGACGAACCAGGGCTTTTCCTCGCCCTGGATCCACAGGCGGGCCGTTGCGTCGGCGGGGAAGGCCGCGGCGTGGAACGCGGCATAGGCGGGCGAGGCATGGGCCGCGGCACCCGCCACGACGCTGTTGTAGCCGGTCAGGTCGACCATCAACCCCGCATTCTCAGGCTTCAGCATCCAGTCGATCAGGGCATAGGCCTGGTCCAGGTTACGCGCCCCCTTCGGAATCGCGACCGCGTCGACCCAGGCCAGGGCCCCCTCGGTCGGGGCCAGCAGGGCGACGCTGTTGCCCTCCTTCTGCATGCCAAAGATCGGGCTGTCCCAAGTCTGGCCCAGGACCACCCCGTTCTGCAGGAAGGCCGCCTGGTGGTCGGCGGTGCCGGTCCAGAACTGCCTGATCTGGGTCTTGTGCGCGATCATGTAGTCCGCTGCCTTGCCATAGCCGAGGGTGAAGGCCTCCTGCTCGACATAGGCCTGCCGCATGGTCCCGGTCGGGATGTCGCCCCGGGCTTCCAGCCACAGGCCCAGGCCCAGCAATGCTGAGCGGGGGCGGATCGTGACCCGGCCGGCATAGCGCGGATTCCACAGGTCGCCATAGGACGCCGCGCCATAGGTCAGCGGAACGGCCGCGGGGTTGAAGGCCAGGGCCTCCGACACCCAGTCCCAGGGCAGGGCGAAGAGCTTGCCGTCGCGCGTGCAGCCCATCGCATCCACCCGGTCGGCAAAGGCCGGCAGCATGTTGCCTGCGTTCTTCAGGCGCGCCAGGTCCAGGGGCTGGAGGGTGTGGCCGTCCAGGTGCCGGCCGACCCAGGTCACGGTGGGGTTGACCAGGTCGAACCCCGGCGCTGCCGCCCGCAACCGGCTCAGCGCCTCCTCGTTCGAGGCATAGGTCGTAACCTTGAGCCTGATCCCCGTCTCGTCCGTGAACCGTTCCACCAGGTCGGCGGGGGCGAAATCCTCCCACGTCAGCCAGTGCAGGTCGCCCGAGGATGTGGCCGGCGCCGGGTTCGCCGCCCGCAGCGGCCGCGGGGCCCCGGCAAGGGCGGCAGAGGCCAGTCCCGCCGCCAGCAGTGTGCGGCGGCTCAGGGCCCGGGCCGCCAGTGCCGTCGCCCCGGCGCGTGTCGTCATGCCCTTGCCCATCACCGCTCCAGCCGGTCCCCAACCCTGGCCCCATCGAAGCGGGTCAGGCATCCCTCGACAAGGGGCACGCGGTCGCGCCGCGTCAGGCCGGCGCCGCCATGGGGGCCAGGGGCCGCTCAGGCATGGCGGCGTCCTCGGCCCGCTCCGCGGCCAGTTCCGCCGCCTTGGCCGCGGCGGATCGGGCCGCCTCGCGCCGGCGCAGGACTTCGTACGCAATGGCGCCCAGCACGGTCAGCACGATCAGGACGAGGCCCAGCGCGTTGAGGGACGGGTTCACGCCCGACCGCACCTTGTTCGCGATGTAGGTCGTCAGCGTGTTCTCGTTGCCGCGGATGAAGAGCGTCGTGTTGTAGTTCTCGAACGATTGCAGGAAGGCCAGCACGCACGAGGCCAGGATGGCGGGCCTGAGGTGCGGCAGGATGATCCGGCGAAAGGTCTGGATATGGCTGGCGCCCAGGTCCAGGGCCGCCTCCTCCTGCGTGCGGTCGAAGCGCTCCATCCGCGCTGCAACCAGAAGCATCACATAGGCGATGATGAAGCTGGACTGGCCGATCACGGCCAGGTGCAACCCGCCCGACACGCCCAGCCGGTTCCAGAAGATCAGGGTGGAGATGCCGATGATGACGCCCGGGGTGAGCAGGGGTGAGACCATCACGGCATAGGTGATCGACCGTGCCGTGCGGTTGAGGCCGCCCAGGACCAGCGCCGCCATGATCCCCACGGGGACCGAGATGACGATGACGCCGGCCGCCACGATCAGGCTGTTGCCCAGGGCCGTCCACATGGCGTTGTCGTTCCACAGCGTCTGGAACCACTTCGTGGTGGTACCCAGCCACGGCATCACGGTCGGAAAGCGACTGTCGTTGAAGGTCGCCGCACTCATGATGCCGAGCGGCAGGAACAGGTAGATGAAGAACAGGATCAGGTAGATCCGCATCACCAGGCTGGAACCGCGCATCGCCGCCCCCCTATTTGGCGATATCGCCCAGGCGGACGCGGAACAGCGCCATCATGCCCAGGATGAAGCCGATGCACAGGATCAGCAGGATGAAGGCATAGGCCGCCCCCTGATTCCAGTTCTGGCCGTCGAAGAACCAGCCATAGATGATCTCGGTGAACCAGCGGCTGCCGCCCGACAGGATCGAGGGCACGGCATAGGACGAGGCCGCCAGCATGAAGGTCATGATGCAGCCGACGACGATGCCCGGCTTCGCGTGCGGCACCACGATCCGCCAGTGGATGCGCCAGGTGGAGGCGCCCAGGTCGCGCGCCGCCTCGATCTGGTTGCGATCCAGCGACTCGATCGCGCTGTAGAGCGGCAGGACCATGAACAGGATGTAGGCATAGACCAGGCCGATCATCACGCCGGTATCGCCCGAGATGAAGCGGATCGGCTCGCTCGTGATGCCAAGGGCCTGGAGCACGGCGTTCAGCGGACCCGTGTAGCCCAGGATGATGTACCAGGCGAAGGTGCGCAGCAGCTCGTTTACCCAATAGGGGATGAGCAGCATCATCATGAACAGCGGCGCCCGGTTCGGCCCAGCCTCCTGCGCCAGGTAGTAGGCGATGGGATAGCAGACGGCCAGCGACAGGGCCGTCACCAGTGTGCTGCCCCAGATCGTCTTGAGGAAGATCCCGAAATGGATCGAATTGCGCCACAGCGTCTCGTAATTGGCGAGCGTGTGGACGTCCTTGGGCCCGCCGATCTCTGCCGGCAGCAGGTTGGGGCGGAAGGACAGGTCGACCATCATCAGGTTGGGCAGCACGATCAGCGCCACCATCCAGATCAGGCTCGTTGCCAGCATCGTCAGCGCCAGCACCGTCCCATAGCGCCGGAACAGGCCGGTCATGACGGCAGCGCCATGGAACCCTCCCCCGTCGCGAAGCGATGGGCGAGGGCAGGGTGGGGGCGATATCCCACGATATGAGGGGGCACACGGGCCGAAATGGTGCGTCCCGCCCCCACCCCGGCCCTCCCCCATCGCTTCGCGACAGGGGAGGGAGTGGCGGGCGATGCCCTAGTCACGGGCCAGCGCTCCGTGGGGGAGGACGATGGCGTCGGCGATGGCGAAACCGGCGCGCACGCGGGTGCCGGGGCTGAGCAGGTGGCTGGCGCCGTCATTGACGGTGCTGAGCTGGACGGGGCGGCCGCCGCCATCGAGGTGGTAGATGACGAAGCTGCCCTCGAACGCGACGTCCTGGACTCGGAGGTCCAGCAGATTGTCGGCCGCCTGGTGCGGCGCCAGCAGGGCCAGCCGTTCGGGCCGGACGAACAGGATGGCGTCGGCCCCCGCCGCCAGGCCCGGGCCGGCGCGCCCGCGCAAGGGGCCGGCCGGGCCGTCGATCGTGGCCACGCCCCCGTCCAGGCCGGCCACGCGCCCGGCAAAGGCGTTGTTCTCGCCCACGAACGAGGCAACGAAGGGCGTTGCGGGCTGGTCATAGATGATGGCGGAGCGGTCGACCTGCTGGATGCGGCCCTGGCTCATCACCGCCACCCGGTCGGACATGGTCAGGGCCTCGCCCTGGTCGTGGGTGATGTAGATGAAGGTGACGCCCGTCTGTTTCTGGATCGCCCGCAACTCGGCCCGCATGTGCTGGCGCAGCTTCAGGTCGAGGGCCGACAGCGGCTCGTCCAGCAGCATGACCTTGGGTTCGACCGCCAGGGCCCGGGCGATCGCCACGCGCTGGCGCTGGCCGCCCGACAGCTCGGCCGGCTTCTTGTCGGCGGCACCGGGCAGGGCGATCAGCTCCAGCAGCTCCTCCGCCTTGGCCCGGCGCTGGGCCTTGCCCACGCCGCGCACCTCAAGGCCGAAGGCGATGTTCTCTGCCACCGACATCAGCGGGAACAGGGCCAGGTTCTGGAAGATCAGGGCGGTCGGCCGGGCATTGGGGCCGATGCCGCGCATGTCCCGGCCGCCGATGCGCACCGCCCCCTCCGTCGGCTCGACAAAGCCCGAGATCAGGCGCAGCAGGGTGGTCTTGCCGCAGCCGGACGGCCCCAGGAAGCTGAAGAACTCGCCCGGCTCGATGGTGAGTGAGACGTTGCTGACGGCATTGAATGTGCCGAAGCGCATGGTGACGGAATCGATCTCGACGCTTTCGCCCTTCAACGCCATGCGCGTGTCCCGTCACTCGATCACAAAGGTGCCGGCGCGCCCGGGTCCGTCGGGCGCGCCGGTCAGTCAGTCAGGTGGGCGCACTCAGGCCGACATGAAGCGGTCGGCGTACTCGTTGCGCTTGGTCACGAACCAGGTCGGCTGGGCCGGCCACCACCACAGCTTCTCCAGCGCGTCGCCCGGATAGGACGCGGCCAGGAACGCCTTGCTCTCGGCCGGCATCTCGTCGTCGGAGCCCTTGGCCACCGGATTGGCGCTGAACGACTGCGCCCAGTAGGCCGAGCCCTGTGCCGAGTTGAACCAGGACAGCCAGGCATAGGCCTGGTCCAGGTTGGCGGCCTTGGCCGGCACGACCCAGTTCTGCAGCCAGGCCAGCGCGCCTTCCTTGGGCGCGACATAGCCGATGTTCAGGCCTTCCTTCTGCATGGCACCGGCCGAGGTGTCCCAGTTCTGGCCGATGACGCAGCCGTTCGCGCGGAATGCGCCCTGCGCCGAGTTCTCGTCGGTCCAGAACTGCGCCACCGACTTCCGCGCGGCGATCGCGGTCGCGATGATGACGTCGTAGTTCTTCACCATCGTCTCTTCGCTGGTGAAGCTCTCGCGCATTGGCGCGGGCAGCTTGCCCTGGGCCTCCAGCATCAGGCCGATGCCGACCAGGCCCGAATGGGCGCGCAGCGTGACCTTGCCCGCGTATTCGGGCTTCCACAGGTCGGCATAGCTGGCGGTGCCGTATTCCAGCGGGGCGGCGGCCTTGTCAAAGGCCAGCGCCTCGGTGCCCCAGACGGTGGGGGTCGCGTAACGCTTGCCGTCCACCACCGCGTCCTTGGCCGCGGCGCCCGCCAGGAAGGCATCCTTGACGCCCGCCAGGTTCGCCTTGGTTTCGTCCAGCGGCTGGATCAGGCCCTGCTCCACCCAGTTGGGCACGCGGTCGGACGTCGGCTCGGCCAGGTCGAAGCCTTCACCGTTGGTCGCCTTGAACTGGGCGACCATCTTGTCCTGGTCGGGGAAGTCGGTGATGGTCACCTTGATCCCGGTGGCGTTCTGGAAGGTCTCGACCGACTTGGAGAAGTCGTAGCCGGACCAGGTCATGATCCGCACCTCGCCCGAGCTGGCGCGGGCGTTGCGGATGAAGTACGGGCCGGCCGCGGCCAGGGCGACGCCGGCGGCGGCGCTGCCCAGCAGGGTGCGGCGGGTGAATTGGCGTGCGGCGGCCTGGGTCAGCAGGCTGGACGCTTTCTGGTCATCGCGCTTCACAGGTGAATCCCCTCGTTCGACCGCATTTCAGGACGGACCGACGGGGTCTAGCACCGCGATGTGACAGTGCTGTTGCCATCGCGGACTGCGTCCCGGCACGGTACTCCTCAGGTGGCTCAAGAGCGGCATGCGCTGCCCCGGCGCCCCCCACACCAGATTGCACGAGGGATCGGGCCCGAACAATCATGCGCTGCGGCAAAGTGGACCCCGGCCGGGTGGGGCGCGCGGCGCGTTCCATCGCCGGCCCCAGGCGCGGGGTGCACCCATACGCCACAGGCAGGCACGGCCGCAAGAAAAAGCCTTGAATTCCCTTGACCCTGCCGGCCTCACCCTCTATCTAGCGCCCTTCGCTAAAACCCGAGTGCGAAGCATTCCGCCTGAAGGTGACGACATGGCGCGACGTTGTGAATTGACTGGCAAGGGCGTACTCACTGGCAACTATGTCAGCCACGCCAACAACAAGACCCGGCGGCGCTTCCTGCCTAATCTGGTGAATGTGTCGCTGATCTCCGACTCGCTGGGGCAGACCGTCCACGTGCGGATCTCGACCCATGCGCTCCGCTCCGTGGAGCATGTGGGCGGCCTGGATGCGTTCCTGCGCAAGTCGACGGGCGAAGCCCTGTCGCTGCGCCTGCGCCGCCTGAAGAAGCTGGTCGAGAAGCGGACCGAGGTTCAGGCCCAGGCGGCCTGATCCCGGACGTCCGGCCGGACGCATGGCGATGACCGCGCGGCACCTGGCCGTGCTGAAGGCGGTGGCCGCAATGGTTGCCGTCGTCGTCGCGTCCAACATCCTGGTGCAGTATCCCGTTCAGGCCCTGGGCCTGGCCGAGGTGCTGACCTGGGGCGCCTTCACCTATCCCCTGGCATTCCTGGTCACCGACGTGACCAATCGGGCGCTGGGGCCGCAGGCTGCCAGGCGCGCCGTCTATGCCGGCTTCGCCGTAGCGGTCGTGCTGTCGATATGGCTGGCCGATCCGCGCATCGCGCTCGCCTCCGGCACGGCCTTCCTGCTGGGCCAGCTGCTCGACATCAGCGTGTTCAACCGGTTGCGCCGGCAATCCTGGTGGCGGGCGCCGCTGGTCTCGTCATCGCTGGGCTCGATCGCCGACACCGCGCTGTTCTTCTCCCTTGCCTTTGCCGGGACCGAGGTGCCGTGGGTGACGCTGGCGCTGGGTGACCTGGCGGTGAAGCTGGCCTTTGCCGTGCTTCTCCTGGCCCCGTTCCGGGCTCTGTCCGCCCGCCTGGCCCCCGTGCCCGCCTGAGGCGGCCTGCGCGTCAGTTCGCGGGCGGCTCCAGCGCGAATTCCAGGACCAGGGTCCGCTGCAGCGGACTGAAATTGTCGTCCGAGATCAGGACCAGGCGAACCTCGCCCTCGGGCGTGGTCCAGGTGTCGATCCCCTCCATGTTGTCGATGTTCTGGCGCACGGACAGCGCCGCCAGTTCCTCACCGCGCAGGCGGGCGCCCGGTGCGATGTCCGGTCCCTGGAGCAGGCGCAGGCGCGCCGCCGGTCCGTCCGCCATCGTGTAGCTGCGCTCCAGGATGACCAGGGCACCGTCGGGCAGCACGGTCGCGTCCGTCGCCTGGAACAGTCCCGTCCGCACCAGGCCCAGGGCGCCCCAGGCGCCGGCCGGGTCGCGCACCCAGCCCGCATAGTCGCCGCGGGCGTCGCGCAGGCCTTCCGTCAGGGCCAGCAGGCGCCCGTCGGGAAAGGCGGCCAGCGCTTCCAGCCCGCTATTGCCGGGGGCCGCCTGCAGCGCCGGGGGCGTTGCGACCAGGCTGGGCACGGCAGCCAGGCCGTCGGGCAGGGGGCCATAGCGCCAGATCCGGTGGTCGCGCTCGAACCCCACCAGCAGGTGCCCGTCCGCGTCCAGTCGCAGCGACTCGGCATCGGCCAGGGACTTGCCCGCGACGGGTCGGCCATCCAGGCCGACAAGGTGGCCCAGCCGGATGTCGGCGATGCCGGACAGGCGGCCGCCCTCGTGCACCAGGCTGCCCACGACATAGCGGCCCTCGTCGCTGACCGCGGCGAAGCGCCGGCCGGCGTCGAACACCACCAGGCCCGACAGGCCGCCGAACTGTCCTTCGGGTGAGGACAGCGCCACACCGCCGCGCCACGCCAGGCGCCCGATGCGGTCAAGCTGCGGGTCCGAGGGGTCGAGGGGAATGGCCTGGGCGCGCACGGCGATCGCCACCGGCGGATCGCCAGCCGGCGCCGCCGCCCAGGAGGCGGAGCCCAGCAGGACCGACGCAAGGGCAAGGACGGCACGGCGGCCGGCCCGCGCCTTTCGTCGGCGCATCAGGCCGCCCGGCGGCGCCGGCGTCCCTGGCCCTGAGCCTGGCCGCCGTCCTGCTCGTCGAACAGCTCGGCCAGCTTTTCCATCATGGCGCCGCCCAGCTGCTCGGCCTCCACGATCGTGACCGCGCGCTGGTAGTAGCGCGTCACGTCATGGCCGATGCCGATGGCGATCAGTTCGACCGGCGAGCGATTCTCGATCATCTCGATCGCCTGGCGCAGATGCCGCTCCAGGTAGCTGCCATGATTGACCGACAGGGTGGAATCGTCGACCGGTGCGCCGTCAGAGATGACCATCAGGATGCGCCGCTGCTCCGGCCGCGCCAGCAGGCGGTTATAGGCCCAGAGCAGGGCCTCGCCGTCGATGTTCTCCTTCAGCAGGCCTTCGCGCATCATCAGACCCAGATTGCGCCGGGCGCGGCGCCAGGGCGCATCTGCCTGCTTGTAGACGATGTGGCGCAGGTCGTTGAGGCGGCCCGGATTGGTGGGCTTGCCCTCCTTCAGCCAGCGCTCGCGGCTCTGCCCGCCCTTCCAGGCGCGGGTCGTGAAGCCCAGGATCTCGACCTTGACCGAACAGCGCTCCAGCGTCCGCGCCAGGATGTCGGCGCAGGTGGCGGCCACCGTGATCGGCCGGCCGCGCATCGAGCCCGAATTGTCGATCAGCAGGGTGACGACGGTATCGCGGAACTTGGTGTCCAGCTCCCGCTTGAACGAGAGCGGATGCATGGGATCGATGATGATGCGCGACAGGCGCGCGGCATCCAGCATCCCCTCCTCCAGGTCGAATTCCCACGAGCGGTTCTGCTTGGCCATCAGGCGGCGCTGGAGCCGGTTGGCCAGCTTTGACACCACGCCCTGCAGCGCCTGGAGCTGCTGGTCGAGATAGGAGCGCAGGCGCGTCAGTTCGTCGGCGTCGCACAGGTCCTCGGCCAGGATCTGCTCGTCGAACTCGGTCGTGTAGGCGCGGTAGGGCGGTTCGCCCCGCTGGGGTGCCGCGCCCGTGTCGGGGCGCCAGGGGCGGTGGCCCTCGCCCGCATCCTCGCCGTCGGAGCCGGGCATGGGGCGGTCGGACTCGATCTGGACCGTCGTCTCGGTGCCGTCCTCGCTGCCGCCCTCGGCGCTTTCGGCCTCCTCCGCGGCGCTCCCGTCGGGGTCGGAGCCTTCGGACGGATTGGCCTGCGACTCGCCTTCGCCCTGGCCCTGATCCTCCTGCTCGTCCTCGCCCTCGGCGTCCTCCGGATCAGCACCCAGCTCGTCGCCCAGGTCGAGGTCGGCAATGACCTTGCGCGCCATCTTGGCAAAGGCGTTCTGGTCCCCGACCAAGTCGGTCAGGCGGCTGAGGTCTTCGCCGGCGCGTTCCTCGATCCAGGGGCGCCAGTACTCGACCATCTGGCGCGCCGACTCCGGGGGCACCTGGCCGGTCAGGCGCTCGCGCACCATCAGGCCCACGACCTCGGCCAGGGGGGCCTCGGTCTTGTCGCGCACGCGGGCATAGCCCCGCACCCGGCAGCGTTCCTCCAGGACCGCGGTCAGGTTCTGCTTGACGCCCTCGAACATGTTGGAGCCGATGGCGTCGACGCGGGCCTGCTCGCTTGCCTCGAACACGGCGCGGGCATTGCTGCCGACGGGCAGAAGCGCGGCGTGGCTCTTCTCGTCGTGATACCTCATGCGCAGGGCGATGCCGTCGGCCTGGCCGCGCACCTGGGCGACCTCGGCCGCCGGAAGGTCGCGGGAGGGCAAGGGCAGGCGGATCCGGCTGCCCTTGGCATTGGCCCCTTCCGCGCCAAAGGCGACAGTCAGGTCGTTGTTCTCGGCCAGTGCGCGCATGCACGCGGCGACCGCGCGCTTGAACGGCTCGACCGGACTTTCCTTGCTCATCCCGCGCCGCCCGTCCCGACTACATCAGCCGCAGGGCGGCCGCCGATTCCGGCAGTTCCTTGCCGAAGCAGCGCTGATAGTACTCGGCCACGCTCGACCGCTCGACCTCATCGCACTTGTTCAGGAAGGTCACCCGGAAGGCGAAGCCGATGTCGTTGAACAGGCGCGCATTCTCGGCCCATGTGATGACCGTGCGGGGGCTCATCACGGTCGAGATGTCGCCTGCGATGAAGCCGGCGCGCGTCAGGTCGGCGACCGACACCATCGCGGCGATGCTCTTGCGCCCCTCCGGCGTGTCATAGGTCGGCGACTTGGCCAGCACGATCTTCGCCTCCTCGTCATGGGGGAGGTAATTGAGCGTGGTGACGATCGACCAGCGGTCCATCTGGCCCTGGTTGATCTGCTGCGTGCCGTGATAGAGGCCCGTCGTGTCGCCCAGGCCGATCGTGTTGGTGGTCGAGAACAGGCGGAACGACGGATGCGGCCGGATCACGCGGTTCTGGTCCAGCAGCGTCAGCTTGCCCTCGATCTCGAGCACGCGCTGGATCACGAACATCACGTCCGGCCGGCCGGCGTCGTACTCGTCGAAGACGATGGCGGTGGGGTGCTGCAGCGCCCAGGGCAGGATGCCCTCGCGGAACTCGGTAACCTGCTTGCCGTCCTTGATGACGATCGCGTCCTTGCCCACCAGGTCGATGCGGCTGATGTGGCTGTCCAGGTTGACGCGGATGCAGGGCCAGTTCAGACGGGCGGCGACCTGCTCGATATGGGTCGACTTGCCGGTGCCGTGATAGCCCTGGACCATCACACGGCGGTTATAGGCAAAGCCCGCCAGGATCGCGAGCGTCGTGTCCCTGTCGAAGCGATAGGCGGAGTCGACGTCGGGAACGTATTCGTTGGGCACCGAGAACGCAGGCACCTGAAGATCGGAATCGATGCCAAAGACCTCCCGGACCGACAGCTTGGTGTCGGGAAGACCATTGGCAGGAAACTCGGACGATGCGGTCATGTATCGAACCTTGGCTTCTTCATGGGCTCAGCAATAGCCGCTGGCACGCAGGTGATTATAGGCCTGGATCACCTGCTTCAGCCGCTCTTCGCTTGAACGGTCGCCGCCATTGAGATCCGGATGATAGCGCTTCACCAACTCTTTATAGCGCGTTTTGATATCCTGAAAACTGGCCGAAGGGCTCATGTCCAGGGCCTCGAAGGCGCGGCGGACAAGGTCCGGCAGGCGGCGTTCGCGGCTGGGTTCCGGCTGCGGCCCCGCGCCCGCGGGACCCAGGCCGAACACCCCCGTCAGGATCCCCAGGGGATCGTCCATGCCGGGGTCGAAGGCCAGCCGGCGCTCCTGTCCCATCTTCCAGGTCGGGCGGTGCCAGGTCGGATCGTTGCGCTGGTAGGCGACCAGGTCGTCCTGGCCCATGCCTTCGAAGTAGTTCCAGCTGGCATTGGCTTCGCGGATGTGGTCCAGGCATAGCCAGCGCAGCGGCTCCGTGCTGGCACGGCGCCGGGGCGCCCGGAAGCGTCCGGGATTGGCGCAGCCGTCCGCGTCGCAGGCCCGTTCGCCCGCGACCTCGTCCTCGACCTCGCCGGCAAAGGCTGAACGTCGTCTCCTCACGGCGCGGAGTATGGGAGGTGCGCTCCCTCTGGACAAGGCGGCCCGCGTGCGCTGAACACATGGCCGGGCGGCACGGCCATGGGCTGTGCAAACGCGCAAAGGAACGTAGAATGTCCCGATCGGAACGCATCCGCGCCGCCCTGGCGCAACGCTTCTCCCCCACACTGCTCGACGTCGTCGACGAGTCGCACCAGCACGCCGGCCATGCCGGGGCCCGGCCAGGGGGAGAGACGCATTTCCGGGTGCGCATCGTCGCCCCCGCCTTTGCCGGCCTGTCCCGTGTCGCCCGCCATCGCCAGGTGAACCAGGCGCTGGCAGCAGAGCTTGAGGCCGGCCTGCATGCCCTGGCGATCGAGGCCGCGGCCCCTGGCGAAGCCGGCGCCTGAGCCGCCTCCGCGACCATCCGCCGCGACCGTCGTCCCAAGAACCCTCCCCGGTCGCGAAGCGATGGAGGAGGGCGGGGTGGGGGCGGTGTCCCGGACCGACGACCCGCTCGCGGGCGGAAGCTGCTGCCCCCCGCCCTCACCTCAACCCTCTCCCACCTTCGGCGGGAGAGGGGGCGGGTCGGCGCAACGCGATCAGCGCGTCGGGCTCAGGGTCTGCGCCAGCCGGACAAGCTGGATGAACTCGCCGCGCCAGCCCTCGGGGTCGGAGCCGCGCGACCCCTGCGCCAGGCGCACCACGTCGTCATAGGTGAATGCCTTCAGGTAGGCATCCTGGCGCAGGAGCTGGCCAAAGCCGGCGACCGCCGTCGCGAAGCGGAAATCTGCCGACGGCTCCGGCGTCGCCTGCGGCATGACCGGCTGCTCGATCAGCGTGCTCGTCCCCTCGCCGGGCAGCTTGTAGCGGATCTTCACGAACGCCAGTTCGCCCGACGGACTGCCCTCCGGCGCCGCGTCCCCGCCATAGCGCAGCGGATCGACCAGCACCGCGGCCGAGCCCACCGGCGTCACCTCGTAGAGCGCGGTGACGGACGCATTGGCGCCGACCTCGCCCGCGTCGACCGCGTCGTTGTTGAAGTCCTCGCGGTTCAGCAGGCGCGTCTCATAGCCGATCAGCCGGTATTCGGCGACGGTCGCCGGATTGAACTCGACCTGGATCTTCACGTCGTCGGCGATGGGGAAGACGGTCGAGGCCATGTCCTCCACCAGCACCTTGCGTGCCTCCGACAGGCCGTCGATATAGGCGGCGTTGCCGTTGCCGGCCTGGCTCAGGGTCTGCACCAGGGCGTCGTTCAGGTTGCCCTGGCCAAAGCCCATGATGGTCAGGTAGATGCCGGTTTTGCGCTGGGTGGCGACGAAATCCTCCAGGCGCTTGGGATCCGTGATGCCGACGTTGAAGTCGCCATCGGTGCCCAGGATCACGCGGTTGACCGCCTTCTCGTCGAAGGTCTGCCGCGCCAGCTCGTAGGCCCGCTCGATCCCCTGCGCGCCAGCGGTCGAGCCGCCGGCCGAGAGGTTGTCGATGGCCCGCAGGATCCGGCCCTTGTCCTTGCCGGACGTGGGCTCCAGCACGGTGCCGGCACTGCCGGCATAGACCACGATCGCGACATGGTCCTGCGGCCGCAACTCGCCCACCAGCATGCGCAGCGCCTGCTGCAGCAGCGGCAGCTTGTCGGGTGCGCCCATCGAGCCTGAGACGTCGAGCAGGAAGGTCAGGTTGGCGGCCGGCCGCTCAGACTGGACGATGTCGTGGCCCTGGATGCCGATCTGCAGCAGGCGCGTATGGGCGTTCCAGGGGGTGACGGCAACGCCGGTCGTCACGCTGAACGGCCGGGTGCGATCCTCCGGCACCGGATAGGCGTAGTCGAAATAGTTGACCAGTTCCTCGACCCGCACCGCATCGGCCGGTGGCATCTGGCCATTGCGCAGGAAGCGCCGGACATTGGCATACGAGGCCGTGTCGACGTCGATCGAGAAGGTGGAGACGGGCTCCTCCCGCGTGATCTTGACCGGGTTCGCCTTGGCGTCGGGGTAGCGTTCGGTGTCGGCGGGTGCAGGGTAGGGCATCGGGCTGGGCGCCACGATGCTCGCCGCCGGCCGCTGTGCGCGATAAAGCGCTCCGGTGCTGGGCGGTGCCGCGGCCTGCGCGCTCCGTTCAGGCAGGCTCTCCATCAGCGCCCCGACCGGCGGCGGTGGCTCCATGGCAGGTGGCGGCGGGGGAGGCGGCGGCGGAGGAGGAGGAGGCGGAGGTGGCGCCACCGTAGAGGGCATCAACGCAGTGAAGGCATCGTTGGTCGCCGCGTTGGCTGGGTTGAAGCCGCCGGCGTTGAAGACGGTGTCACCCGGCAGGGCGGGTTCAAGCGTCGCCAGGACGACATCATCCAGTTCGGCCGCCAGTTCGCGGGCCGTGACGAAGCCGTCGCCATTGTCGTCGGCCGAGGTGCCCTGCCGCACCCCGGTGATGAAGGCCTGGGCCAAGTCGGGGTCGGGCTGGCCGCAATGGGCCAGCAACTGCCGGCCCGGCAGCAGCGCCTCCCGCGTCAGGGTGCCGGCGGGCTGCGTGCCGTCGGCTGCGGGGGGCGTGCCGCAGCCATTATGCACCACCAGGATGTGCCGGGCCGAGGCGACGCGCAGTGCTTCGCGCAGGGCCTCGGCCGTCAGGTCGGGCACGCCGTCGATCCAGACCAGCAGACGGGCGTCGGGATCGGCCCCGCTACGCGCGACGAAATGGGTGATCGCCGCCAGCGCGGCCGCGGCGTCGGCGGCCGGCGCGGACTGCATTTGCAACTGTCCGCCCTGCAGCGTCGCCAGCGTCTGCGCGGTGCCGATCACCAGCCCGTCCGTCCGGCTGTAGAGCGGGACGAGTTCAGCCTGGCCGTTTTCCTCGACGTTGATCGCGAAGGCGAAGGCCGGCTCCGCCGCCAGGAGGGCAAGGGCAGAGACAAGCATCGCGCGTCCGGCACTGGCCAGGCGGCGCGGGCGGAACTGGCGGAACGGGTTCATTCCTGGTCATCCCCTCAGTCAGACGTCGGTTCGACGCTGGTATCGATGTCTTCGATCTCGCCTTGTGATTGTGGCGAGCCGGGGGCGGCATTGCGACTCGATTGTGGGGAAGTCGCGGGCATTTCGCGGCGCTCCCGCACAGGCGGCGCACTGCGCCGGCCGACCCAGGGCCGTACGCCGCGCCAGGCGGCGACAGTCTCGACCACCGGACCTGCCGGCCCCAGGGTCACAGCGTGCGTGCCGGCGCGGCGCACGTCTGTGGCGTCGATCACCAGCCGGGCGGGACAGGAGCGGCCAAGCCGCGCCAGGCTCAGCACGATCGCATCGGGCGAGCAGTCCTCCTCGCCCGCCTCGGCCCGCGTGATCAGGGCCAGGCGCTGGCCCTGGACCTGAACCACGCAACCCAGGGAATCACACGGCGCGAGTGTCGCCATGGCGACGGGTGTCGCCCCCGCGCGCCGGGCCCAGGCCCGCACGGCGAAGCCGCGGGTGCTCCCCAGCACCCCCAGCTGTTCGCCCTGCACCAGCGCCAGGCTGCGCCCCTCGTCACCGATCAGCGCGTCGGGCGGCGTGTCCGACGCAGCCAGGATCAGGCCCAGCGCCAGGCCCGTCAGCGCCAGAAGTCGGACGGGGCCCCGCCACAGGCACAGCCACAGGCCCGCCGCCACCAGGACCAGCAGGGCGCCCAGGCCGAAGGACGGCACCGGCAGGACGGCGCCCGGCCAGCGCGCGACGGTGTTGGCGACCGCATCGGCCAGGTCGATCCCGGCGCCCATCAGGGCGAGCGGCGTCGCCTCCAGCCCCACGGGCAAGGTGAGGGCCGCGACCACGCCCCAGGGCATGATCCACAGGCTGGTCAGCGGTACCGCGACCAGGTTGGCCGCCATGCCATAGACTGCCGTCTGGTTGAAATGAAACACGCCGAACGGGGCCGTCGCCACGCCCGCGATCAGGCCGCTGAAGGCGATGCCGCCCAGGCCCAGGCCGATGCGCCCGGCCAGGCCGAGTTCCGCCCGCCGGGGCCCACGGTCGCGCAGCGCCTCATAGGCGGCGATCAGGGCCGTCACCGCCGCGAACGACATCTGGAAGCCGATGTCCAGCAGGCTTTCAGGGCGCAGAAGCAGCAGGATCAGCGCCGCCAGGGCCACCGCGCGCAGCGTGACGGCCGTGCGGTCGAACAGCACCGCCAGCAGCATCACCGCCATCATCACGAACGACCGCTCGGCCGGGGGGCCGCCGCCGCTGAACACGACATAGCCGGCGGTCGTCAGCAGCGCCCCGGCGGCGGCCCACTTCTTGACGGGAAAGCGCAGCGCCAAGGCCGGCACCAGGACCAGCAGGCGGCGCAGGCCGACGAAGACCAGCCCGCCCACGATGGTCATGTGCAGGCCCGAGATCGACAGGATGTGGGTCAGGCCGGAATCGCGCCAGGCCTGTTCCGCCTCGTCCGACATGGCGCCGCGTTCGCCGACGATCAGGGCGGCGGCGATGGTTCCGGCATTGCCGGGAAGTGCCGCCACGATCCGCTCGGCCGACGCGACCCGCAGCGCCGCCAGCGTCGCCTGAAGGCCGCCCTCCGCGCCCAGGACGTCTGGCGGCCCCAGCGCGATGCCCAGGCCGCCGATCCCCGCGAACCACAGGCTGCGCCCGAAGTCATAGGCCCCCGGTGCCACCGGCCCCGGCACCGGCTGGACCAGCGCGCGCACCCGGATGCGCGTACCGGGCAGCGGTACCGCCAGGCCCGGCGTCCGCAGTGTCAGGCGCAGGCGTCGTGGCGTCGCTTCCGGCGCCAGGCCGGCGATGTGCAGGTCCGCCAGCACCGCGCGCAAGCTGGACGGGCCGGTGCGTTCCGCTTCGCGCACCAGGCCCGTGACCTCGACCGCGCCCAGGCGCTGGGCGATGACCGGGCCGCCCACCAGGCCCGCGCGGACCTGGATCGCCGCGAACCCCAGCGCCAGCGCCACGACCAGGACCATTGGGCGCTGCAGCCAGGGCCAGCGCCGGCGCAGGGCAGTCGCCGCCAGGGCGGCGGCCAGCAGGGCCGCGCCCACCAGACGGTGCGGCTCCGTGCCTTGCGCGAAATAGAGGCCGATGCCCACGCCCATGGCGACCGGCACCCACAGGGCCAGGTCGGTGCGCGCCTGGCCCCTCAGGGCCCGCAGCCAGCGGACAATCCCCTCCACGCCGTCAGCCTAGCGCGGCCCCCTCGCGATTTCGCGCGCGATGTGCTAGCGCCAGCGCCATGTCCAGGCCCGCCCCCATCGTCCGCTTCGCGCCCTCGCCGACCGGCTATCTCCACATTGGCGGTGCCCGCACCGCGCTGTTCAACTGGCTCTATGCCCGCCATCACGGGGGCACGTTCCTGCTGCGCATCGAGGATACCGACCGCGCCCGCTCGACCGAGGATGCGATCGCCAAGATCTTCGACGGTCTGGCCTGGCTTGGCATCGACAGCCCCGAGGAGCCGGTCTTCCAGTTCGCGCGCGCCGCCCGCCATGCGGAGGTGGCGCATCAGATGATGGCCAAGGGGCTGGCCTATCACTGCTATGCGACGCCTGAGGAACTGGCGGAGATGCGGGAGACGGCCAAGAAGGAAGGTCGCCCGCCCCGCTATGACGGCCGCTGGCGCGACCGCGACCCGGCGACGGCGCCCGCCGGCGTGAAACCCGTCGTGCGGCTGAAGGCGCCGCAGACGGGCGAGACGGTCGTCGACGACCTGGTGCAGGGCGTGGTGCGCGTCGGCAACCAGGAACTGGACGACATGGTCCTGCTCCGCTCTGACGGGACGCCCACCTACATGCTGTCGGTCGTGGTCGATGACCATGACATGGGCATCACCCACGTCATTCGCGGCGACGACCACCTGACCAACACGTTCCGCCAGGTGCAGATCTATCGCGCGATGGACTGGGACGTGCCGCGCTTTGGGCACATCCCGCTGATCCATGGGCCGGACGGGGCCAAGCTGTCCAAGCGCCATGGTGCCCTGGGGGTCGAGGCCTATCGCGACGACCTGGGCTTCCTGCCGGAGGCCGTGCGCAACTATCTGCTGCGCCTGGGCTGGTCGCATGGCGACGAAGAGATCATCTCGACCGAGCAAGCGATCGCCTGGTTCGACATGGACGCCGTCGGCCGCTCTCCCTCGCGCTTCGACATGGCTAAGCTCACCCATCTCAACGCGCACTACATGAAGGCGGCGGACGATGCCCGCCTCGCCGCGCTGGTGGCGGAACGCCTGACGCCCAGGCCGGATGCGGCGGGGCTTGCCCTGCTCACACGGGCCATGCCGGGGCTCAAGGAGCGCAGCCGGACGCTGGTCGACCTGGCCGATGCGGCGTCGTTCTATGTCCAGGCGCGACCGCTGGCATTGGATGCCAAGGCGGCGGCCCTGCTGGCCGACGGGGGGGCTGCCGTGCTGCGCGCCATGGCCGAGCGGATCGCGGATCTTCCCGACTGGACCGCGGCCGGCCTGGAAGCTGCCGCGCGCGCCCATGCGGAGGAAGCAGGCCTGAAGCTGGGGGCGGTGGCGCAGCCCCTGCGCGCCGCTCTGGCCGGGCGCCTGACCTCTCCCCCGGTGTTTGAAGTGGCGGAAAACCTGGGCCGGGACCAGGCGCTTGGGCGCATCGCCGACGCGCTGGCGGGGCGCTGAGGCGGCACCATTCAGGTCAGTGTCACTGACCATTTGGCGGGGCCGTCGACGCGGCCCCTACCCGCCCGCGACGCAGGGGGCTATAGTGGTCGGTGCGGGGCCGGCAACGCCCTCATGGAGCATAATCGAACAACGCGGGGACAGGATGACGGAACAGGTGAAGCTGGTCGAAAGCGGCAAGGAATCGACCTTCCCCGTCCTGTCGGGCACGGTCGGGCCGAAGGTGATCGACGTCCGCCAGCTCTATGCCAAGACCGGACACTTCACCTATGACCCGGGCTTCACGTCCACGGCCAGCTGCGACAGCGCCATTACCTATATCGACGGCGACGAGGGCGTGCTGCTGCATCGCGGCTATTCGATCGACGAGCTGGCGGTCGAGAGCGACTTCATGGAGGTGTGCTACCTCCTCCTGTACGGAGAGCTGCCGAACGCCAAGCAGAAGGTCGAATTCGAGCGCAGCGTGACCTATCACACGATGCTGCACGAGCAGATCGCCACCTTCTACCGCGGCTTCCGGCGCGACGCCCACCCGATGGCGATCATGTGCGGCGTGGTCGGCGCGCTGTCCGCGTTCTATCACGACTCGATCGACATCAATGACGAGCGGCAGCGGATGATCGCCAGCTTCCGCCTGATCGCGAAGATGCCGACGATCGCCGCCATGGCGTACAAGTATTCGGTCGGCCAGCCCTTCCAGTATCCGCAGAACAATCTTAGCTATGCCGAGAATTTCCTGCAGATGACGTTCGGCGTGCCGTGCGAGCCGTACAAGGCCGATCCGGTGATCGTGCGCGCCATGGACCGCATCTTCATCCTGCATGCCGACCATGAGCAGAACGCCTCGACTTCGACCGTGCGCCTGGCCGGCTCGTCGGGCGCCAACCCGTTCGCCTGCATCGCCGCCGGCATTGCCTGCCTGTGGGGCCCGGCGCATGGCGGTGCGAACGAGGCCGCGCTGAACATGCTGAAGGAGATCGGCACCCCCGATCGCATCCCCGAGTATGTCCGCCGCGCCAAGGACAAGGACGACCCGTTCCGCCTGATGGGCTTTGGCCACCGCGTCTACAAGAACTACGACCCGCGCGCCAAGGTCATGCAGCAGACCTGCCACGAGGTGCTGGACAAGCTGAACAAGCGGGACGAGCCGCTGCTCCAGGTCGCCATGGAGCTTGAGCACATCGCGCTCAACGACAGCTATTTCATCGAGAAGAAGCTCTACCCCAACGTGGACTTCTACTCGGGCATCATCCTGCAGGCGATCGGTTTCCCCACGACCATGTTCACCGCCCTGTTCGCGCTGGCGCGCACGGTCGGCTGGGTCGCGCAGTGGAACGAGATGATCGCCGATCCCAGCCAGAAGATCGGCCGGCCGCGTCAGCTCTACACGGGCCAGCCCTATCGCAAGTTCGTTCCCGTGGACCAGCGGTAGCCATGGACCGGCGCGCGCCAAGCGGCCCGAAGCCGGGCCTCTGACGGGGGGAGGGCGATGGAGGAACGCGCTCCCGGCCCTCCGTTCAAGGCGCGCCGCCCGCCGGCGCCGCCTGCCCCCCTTGGCGCGCGATCCCTGCGTCATGTCACGGCGGCGCGTGTCCGCCTTGGACCTGCCGCCAATGACAATCCCGCCCCCTTGCGCCTCAAGGTTCGCCGGGCGGCGATCGGCCTGGGCCTGGCCGCGACGGCCCTGGTCCTGGCGACCTGGCTTCTGCTCGGCTGATCGGATGCCAGGGCCGGCGGGTGAAGCCGGTCAGGCCGCCAACGCCGCGGGGCTCAGGCTGGCCAGCGCCGTCCGAGCCTGGGCCACGGCGCGTTCGGCATACTCGCTGCCCATGGCAAGGCCCTCGGCCCGGACGAAGGTTACGTCGGTGATCCCGATGAAGCCCAGCAGCGTGCGCAGATGCGGCTCCTGCGCGTCCGCCGCCGCATTCGGGCCCTGCGCGTAGATCCCGCCCCGCGTCTCCACGACCACCGCACGCTTGTTGGTGACCAGTCCTTCCGGCCCTGCCGCGCCATAGCGGAAGGTGACCCCGGCGCGCAGGACATGGTCGAACCACGTCTTCAGCGTCGACGGAATGCCGAAATTGTACATCGGCACGCCGATCACCAGCACGTCCGCCGCCTGGACCTCGGCGATCAGGCGATCCGACAGGGCCAGCGTCGCACGCTCCTGGTCGGTCGCGGCACCGCCACGGATGGCGCCGACCGTCTCGTGCACCAGGTGCGGGACCGGCTCGCCGGCCAGGTCGCGCACGATCAGGTCGTCAGCGCCTACCCGCCAATGGTCGACCAACTGGTCGAGCAGGGCGTTGGACACGGATGCCGCGCCGGCCAGGCTGCTGCGGATCAAAAGCACCTTGGTCATCGTATACCTCCTGTTGACCGTGCCCCGTGGCACGCCGGTCGTCCCTGATGACCGTGAATGTGGATCCCGCCGGGCGTTGACAGTAGAGTGACAATCGACAAGGAGACGTTGCAGATCATGAAACAGGCTCCAGTCGATCTCTCGGATGTCCTGGCTTTTGTGCGGGTGGTGGAGACGGGCTCGTTCGGCCGTGCGGCCGAACGCCTGGGCCTCTCGAAGTCGCTGCTCAGCCGCCGCGTTGCCCGGCTTGAAGAGGGACTGGGCGCCCGCCTCCTCACCCGCACCGCGCGTGGCGCCCAGGCAACGGCCGTGGGCCAGGCCTATTACGGCCGGCTGTCGAACGTCCTTGCCTCGCTGGAAGCGGCGCACGAGGAAGTGGCCGAGGCGGTGTCCGAGATCGCGGGCTCGATCCGCATCACCGCGCCGCACACGTTCGGCGTGCGCTATCTGGGGCCTCTGCTGGCGGAGTTCATGCTGGCCCATCCCCGCGTGGCGGTGGACCTCTCGCTGGACGACCGGCGCGTCGACCTGGTCGGTGGCGGCTTCGACCTGGCGGTGCGGGTCGCCTCTGCCGCCCTTCCCGATTCCAGCCTGATGGCCCGGCGGCTGACCCGGGCGCGCCATGTCGTGGTCGCCAGTCCCGCCTACCTGGAGCGCCACGGCACGCCGCGCCACCCGCGGGACCTGGCCGACCATTCCGTCCTGCACTATGCCAATGTCGGATCGGACCAGTGGCGCTTCCTGGTCAACGGCCGGCCGGAAGTCATCCGCGTGCGCGGCCGCCTGCGCGCCGACAATGGGGAAGTGCTGTGCAGCGCCGCGGTCGCCGGCCTTGGCATCGGCATCTTTCCCACCTTCATCGCCAGCCCCGGCCTGCAGTCGGGCGAGCTGAAGGTGATCCTGGACGAGTTCAGCCTGGAGGACGGGACGATCTTCGCCGTGATGCCGCCGGGCCGGGCCCTGACGGCGCGGGTGCGGGCCCTGGTCGATTTCCTGGCGGAACGCATGGGGCCCGAACCGACCTGGGACCCGTGCTGGCTGGCGGCGCAGGCCGCGGCGCGGAAGGGGACAGCCCCGGCCGAGGCCGCACCCGCCCTTCAGGCCGCGCTTTGAACGTCGCTATTGCGTCGGGCCGGCGGGCCTGGCGCTCCGGGCCGCAGCCTCGATCGCCTTGAGCTTTTCCGGCATCAGGCGGCCAACCGAGATCTGCGGGTTCGAGGGGATGTAGCCCTCGGCATTCTCCCAGTTGCGGATCTCCATCTGGGCTGCCTCGTGGGCAGAGACAAAGCCGTGGCCCGCGCGCATCGCGTGGTCCAGATAGGCCCGGCCAAAGAAGGTCAGCACGGCATCGTCGCTGCATCCGAACGATGTGCGGTCGCGGGCGGCGGCGGTCACGATCAGGGTGCGCTCGTCGGCCAGGACCGGGACATAACCACCCGAATAGCAGGCGGAGACGATGATGACCCGCCACTGGATGCCGGCCTCGTCCAGGATAGCCTTCAGCGCCGCGGGGTTCAGGTCCTCGATCTTCAGCGGCGGGAAGTCCAGGGCCAGGTTGTGCCGCGGATCCCCGTGAGAGGTCATGAACAGGACCAGCACGTCCTCCTCGCGGTTCATCCGCGCGCCCATCGCCACCACGACGTCGCGCAGGTTGACCAGGTCGGCAATGGGCAGGCGTGCGGTCGTGGCCGGGTTGTTGACCAGCAGCGCCGCCCGGTCCTGGGCCGCGAAGCGCTGGGTCAGCAGGTCGTGGGCCAGGGTGGACTCGGTCAGGAAGACATCCTGCCGCGCATCGCCGCCCAGTCCGACGAAGAAGACTTCCGGTCGGCCGGGCATGCCCCGGGCAATGCGGGCGATCGTGTCGGCCATCAGGTCGGCCTGCGCGCCCGGCACCTGCATCACCGGAATGGGCGGCGGCTCGCTGGGCCCTGCGCTCGCCGTGGGAAGGGGTGCTGCCGGCATGGCGGCACTGGTCGTTGTGACCGCTTCGGGCTCCGGCCCCGGGGGCGACAGGTAGACCACACCGCCGCAGGCCGCCAGCAGCCCGCCCAGGCTGAGCGCTGCAAGGTTCAGGGCTGGCCGCAGGGCCCGGGAGAGGTTGAACTGCACCGCACCATTCTGACAGCAGCGCTTCCTCCCTGGCCAGCCTGGCAAAAGCTTAGGCCAGGGCGACGCCGAACCCGCCGAGGACCAGCACGACCAGGATGGGTGGCGCCTGCCACACGACCAGGGCCAGGAAGCCGGCAAGCGCCACCGCGAAGTCGCCGGGCGTCAGGACCGCACTGGTCCAGACCGGGTCATGGAGTGCGGCCCCCAGCACGCCCACCACGGCGGCGTTGGCCCCGCGCATGGCCGCCTGGGCTCCCCCCGCGCAGCGCAGCCAATCCCAGAACGGCAGCGTGCCATAGACCAGCAGCAGACCCGGCAGGGACAGCGCGACCAGGCCCAGAAGGGCGCCCCCGGGCCCCATCGCCTCCATGCCCAGCCAGGCCGCGAAGGTGAACAGCGGGCCCGGCACTGCCTGGGCCAGGCCATAGCCCGCCAGGAAGGACTCGCGACTGACCCAGCCGGGGGCGACGACCGCCTCCTGCAGCAGGGGCAGGACGACATGGCCCCCGCCGAAGACGAACGCACCCGAGCGATAGAAGGACCCGAACAGCGCCGCCGCCGGGCTTGGCAGCGCCAGCGGCAGCATCAGAAGGAGCACGAACAGGCCGAGGGCCAGCAGCGCCGCGGTGCGGGGCACCAGTGGCGCCGACGGACCCACAACAATGGGGCTTGCGCCGGGGCAGAGCAGACGGCCGGCCAGCGCACCCATCACGATGGCCGCCAGCTGGCCTAGGGCGCCCCCGACAAAGGTCACAAGAAGCACGGCGGCCAGGGCGATCCCGGCCCGCGGCCGATCGGCGGCCAGGCTGCGCGCCATGCCCCACACGGCCTGCGCGACGACTGCCACGGCGACCAGCTTCAGTCCATGGATCAGGCCCGCCGCCGGTCCTTCGGTCCACTGGCCGGCGAACAGGGCGGCCAGGCCCAGGACCAGGGCGGAGGGCAGGCTGAAGGCGATCCAGGCGGCGATGCCGCCGGCCAGGCCGCCGCCACGCAGCACCCCCAGGGCGAAGCCGACCTGGCTGGACGCGGGACCGGGCAGGAACTGGCACAGCGCCACCATGTCGGCATAGTGCGCCTCGTCCAGCCAGCGGCGCCGGACCACCAGGTCCTCCCGGAAATAGCCAAGATGCGCGATCGGCCCGCCGAACGAGGTCAGGCCCAGGCGGAGGAAGGCCAGGAACACTTCGCCCACGCTGCCCAGGGGCGTGGCGGGGGACGTGGCGGGGGGCGTGGGGGCTGGGGCGGCGTCGGTCGGCATCACAGGCCCTGCAGCAGCAGGACAATGGCGCCCGCGACCAGCAGCACGCCGGCCACCTCGCGCAGGCGGATTGCTTCCTTAAGCCAGAAGTGTGACAGGGCGAAGGTGACGACCAGGTCGAACAGGCCCAGCGTGCGGACATCGGCGACCGGCCGCAGGCTCATCGCGGTGAACCATCCGGCCGAGCCGACCATGCTGGCCAGGCCGACCGGGAACGAGCGCCGCCAGTCGCGCGCCAGGGCCAGGATCTGCCCGGGGGCCGCATGGACCAGGGGTGGCCCCAGCATCAGCGCCTGCGTACAGGTGGACAGGACCAGGGCCATGGCGGCGGCGGTGAACGGCTGGTCGGGCGAAATCGCCAGCGACGCGGCGCGAAAGCACACGCCAGAGACGGCGAACAGGCCGCCGGAGGCAAGGCCAAGGGCTGCGGCCCCGGGGTCGAAGCCCTGGCCCGGCATGCGCCGGTCGGGCAGCGACAGCAGGATCACGCCCATGGTCGCGATGCTGATCGAGGCAAGGCCCGTGGGCGTGATGGGATCCCCCAGCACCACCAGGCCGAACAGGCCAGCCTGCAGCACCTCGGTCTTGGACAGGGCCGTCCCCACGGGCAGGTTCCGCCGCGTCATGACCGCCAGAAGGGCGGCTGTCGCCAGGATCTGCGCCAGGCCGCCCAGGGCCGCCCAGCCAAGGCCCGCCCAGGTCGGCAGCGGGGCCGGCAGGCCGCACCAGGACAGGACAAGCAGGTACAGCCCGGCCAGCGGCGCGCCATAGGCGCACCGCACGAAGGTCGCGGGCCAGGGGCCGAGGTCGCCCGCGATCTGGCGCTGCAGCGCCGTGCGCACCGCCTGGCATGCCGCGGCACCCAGCGTGATCGGGATCCAGATGAAGTCCATGGGCGGGGTCGATCGCGGGCGGACGCGGCCGGCGCCCGGGGATTGAGGTGCTGCTACCCTTGCGCAGGGGGGAACAGGCGGTCCAGCGAGCGGCGCAGCAGCGGCACGGTCAGGATCTCGTCCTCGGTCAGGCGCTCCAGCGCCATGCCGTTGCTGAGGGCGGCCAGCACGCTGGCGCTTTGCCGGCGTTCCTCAGCACTGGCATCGGCGGGCAGGATGCCGTCCAGCAGGGCCGCCAACTGGCGCCGCTGTTCGGCCCGCACCTCGGCCACGCGACGCTGAAGCGCGGGGCGCCGGGCGGCGTGGATCAGGAACTCGATGATGAGGAGCGTCCAGGAATTGTCGCGTGTCACGTCGCGCTGGATCCCGTCGGCCAGGGCCTGCAGCCGGCCGCGCGGGTCCTGGATCTGCCCCCCGACGGCGGCGGCGCTGGCCAGCCTGGTCAGGATGCGGCTGTGCCAGACTTCCAGGAACAGGTCGTCCTTGCCGCTGAAGTTCGAATAGACCGCCCCCTTGGTGAAGCCGGCGGCCTCCGCAATCTCGTTCAGGCTGGCGGCCTGGAACCCCTTTTCCAGGAAGACGCGCGCGGCTGCCTCAAGGATGGCCTCACGGGTTTCCAGGTTGTCGGCAGGGCTCGGCAGGCGCTGGGCGGCGGGCGGCACGGTCATCGCGCCACCTTAGCAGCATGTGCTGCGCTGCGCCTGCGATTGTGCGCCGCCAAAGACGGCCTGAGGCAATACCGCCGGTATTGACCGGGCGCGCTGGTTGCGCTTTCCTTCGGCCGGACTGGAAAACACTTGGGCTGGGCCCGGCTGTCGGCGAGACTGGCGCCAGGCCCATTGCCCTGCCACTTCAACCGGATCTGGAGGATCGCTCATGAGCGCCACCGCCCTGCGCAGCCTGCCCTCTGTCAAGGACCGCTGCTCGCCCGAGGAATGGGCCCTGCGTGTCGACCTGGCCGCCGCCTATCGCCTGGTGGCGCATTATGGCTGGGACGATCTGATCTTCACCCACATCTCTGTCCGCGTGCCGGGGCCGGAGCATCATTTCCTGATCAATCCCTATGGCATGATGTTCCACGAAATCACCGCCTCCAGCCTGGTCAAGATCGACCTGGACGGCGAGATTGTGGAGCCCAGCGAGTACCTGGTGAACCCGGCCGGCTTCACCATCCATTCCGCGGTCCACGCCGCGCGCGAGGATGCGCAGTGCGTGCTGCACTGCCACACCGTCGCCGGGACCGGTGTCTCGTGCCAGGAGAAGGGCCTGCTCCCGCTCCACCAGACGGCCATGCTGCTGAACGGGCAGGTCGCCTATCACGAGTTCGAGGGCGTCGCCCTCAACCATGACGAACGGCCGCGCCTGGTCGCCGACCTGGGCGACAAGGGCTGCATGATCCTGCGCAACCACGGCACCCTGACTGTTGGCCGCGACGTGCCGGAGGCGTTCACCCGGATGTACTACCTGGAGCGCGCCTGCGCGATGCAGGTGGCGGCCCAGGCCGGCGGTGCTGCGCTGCACTGGCCGGCTGACGCGGTCCAGGGCGTCACCGAGAAGCAGGGCAAGGACGCCTTCTACAAGATGGGCCGCGCGCTCGTCTGGCCGGCGCTGTTCCGCCTGCTGGACAGCAAGGACCCCAGCTTCCGGAACTGAGGCGGACGGGACCGGTGGCAAGGATCGTCGTCGCGAACCAGTTCGGTGGCCAGATGGGTGCGTTGCTGCGCGCCCATCCGCTGGAGCCGGAGGTGATTGACCTGCCCTTCGAGTCGCGCTGGCAGATCCCGGCGCGCGCGGACTGCGCCTTTGTCGTCCATGGCTGGCGCGATGCCAGCCTGAAGGACGGCGAGGCGCCGCTGCCCGCGGGGTGGCCCGGGGCCACCCGCTGGGTGCAGCTCGCCTCGGCCGGGCTCGACGACTATCCGCGCTGGCTGTTCGATGTGCCCCAGCTGACCAATGCGCGGGGCACGACGGCGCATGCCATTGCCGAATATGTCCTGGCCGTGATGCTGGCCAACGTGAAGCAGATCCCGGGCATCTTCGTGGACCGGGCAGACGCGTGGCCCACTCCCGAGACGCGCGGCGCGCTGACGCTGGGCACGCTGTCCGGGGCGACGCTGGGCCTGATCGGGCTGGGCGCCATCGGGGCGCGTGTCGCCGACTTGGGCCGTGCCTTCGGCATGCGGGTGCTGGCCGCGCGCCGCAGCAATGCGCCCGGGCCCGACGGAGTCGAGATCCGCCCCCTGGGCGAGGTGCTCGCCGCGGCCGACCACCTCGTGATCGCCGCCCCCTTCAGCGAAGAGACCAAGGGCATGGTCGATGCCCGGTTCCTGGCCCAGCTGAAGCCGGGCTGCCACTTGGTCAACGTCTCCCGCGGTGGCATGGTGGACCAGGCGGCGCTGCTCGCGGCGCTCGAGTCCGGCCATCTGGGGGCTGCAACCCTGGACGTGACGGAGCCGGAGCCACTGCCCACGGGCGATCCGCTCTACGCGCACCCCCGGGTGCGGATTTCGCCCCACATTTCCTACAGCGCCCCGGGCGTGATCAATCGCGTGGTCGCCCTCTTCCACGAGAACCTGGTCCGGTTCGCGCAGGGGCAGGAGTTGCTCAACCTGATCCCACCCGAGGACCGCGTCATCGCAGCTTGAGGCTTGGTTCCAACATAGCCTCCTGCACGCTAGTGAAACAGCAACCCCCTTCTTTCTCTTACTCTTTGTAACAGATCGATTTCAGTGATTATGGCGGAGTTGCACAGTATACCCAAAATGAGGTGACTGGATTCATCGGAGTTAGAGAGGGTATCTTGGCCGTTGTGAACAATTTTCGATCGGATCCGATATATCTTTTTGAGATTTTCTTCGATGTAGTCTCGTTCCACCGGGTGCGTCGCTACAGCGTGTGACATTTTCTGTCGTATAGTTGGCCCGATTGCCAATTCTTGAGTGTCAGCTGTTACGCCATATAGTATCTCAAGGGACATGACTTTCTGTAGAAATCCCATGACCGGCGATGTGTTCGCCAGCCCTTCGTAGAGCCATAGGCAAGCCAGTCGTATCCGTCTGGAGTACTCATTATCCTGGAATAGCGATATCAACCTTTTCAGGTCTGTAGGCCAATCACTGTGGCTTTCCCTCTTGTTATTTTGTTCGAACGGTTCTGTGATGTAAGCGCTAATGGGCACACTAGTTTGTTTTAAGATTTCATTGGTGCCAGATTGAGACAGATAGATACGAGCGGATCCACTAATTGCGGGTAGGCCGCTATACCTGCTAACTATGTGAACTAGTCCAAGTGCGTGAGCGGCCCCTAATATCGCCCTAGTGTCTCCGAGTGCTTCTTCTAGTGCCGCTGACTGCCTTGTAATTCCAATAAATCCTTGCTTTTCAATTGCAAGAACGACTTTTGTACCCTTCCAGCTGTTGATGCTTGAAAATAGATCTTGTAAAAATTTGTTCTCGCGAAATTCTTCGCGTGGCCTCATTAACTGTCGCAGATTTGGATCTGTCGGCTCTGTTGGAAAAACTTCCGCCACGTGTTCTGTTCGGATGATCTGAATGTTCGATGTGATGGTTGTGGAGTTTTGTTCGGGTGGAATGGCTTGCTCAAAGACACTGTTAACAGGGATAAGGATTTTGTATTTCCAAGGTAGAGAGGCGTAAGCGTTTATTAAATCCTGTGAGAGAGCTGTTGGATCTAAGTGATCGATTAAATCCGCTAGGGGCACTATATCGGACGGGTTAATTATATTTCGACCAGATGGCATAGTTAAACCGTTTTTCTTTATTAAGAGTTCCGCAATAAATTCTGAAGCAAACACTGGAAAAGTGTTAGTGTGATCCGCTTGAAAGCCATTTATTTTCTTGCGGTATCTTGGGAAGGACAATGCAACTTTTCCTAGTTCGGAATAATTATAAACAAAAAATCCGCATGCTATGGGCAGAAGCGGTAGTGTTGCAGAAAGTTTACTAATTATCGAACTCTTAGCCTGTGTGTTTAATTCCATGGCTGTTCCGATTGCGTGCGAGTTATCGATATTTATTCAGTACTGAGGGCTGCACTGCGAATACTTCGCGAACAACTGGCTGCGGTCCTTGAAGGCCTTGAACTCGAGCGCGTTGCCGGACGGGTCCAGGAAGAACATCGTCGCCTGCTCCCCCACCTCGCCCTTGAAGCGGACATAGGGTTCGATGACGAAGGGCATGTGGCCTGCCTTGAGCCGGTCGGCCAGGGCGTGGAAGTCGTCCCAGTCCAGCACCACGCCGAAATGCGGCACCGGCACGTCGTGCCCGTCGACCGGATTGCGGTGCGCCGCGTCCACCGGGGCCATGCTCGGCTTCAGGTGCGCCACGATCTGGTGGCCATAGAGATCGAAGTCCACCCAGGACGCAGCGCTGCGCCCTTCCGGGCAGCCCAGCAGGTCGCCATAGAAGGCGCGTGCCGCCGCGATGTCGTGGACGGGGAAGGCGATGTGGAAGGGATTGAGGCTCATCGCGACAGTCTAGGCCAGGGCGCGCCGGGCCGGGATCCACGATTTTTGCCGGTCTCACCCGTGCGGCACGGCTGGTGGGCCGCGCCGGTCGGTGAAGTCAAAGTCCAATTCGAACCGCGTTTTCACGCGCGCAGGATGGGGAACTTTTGGCCGCCTTGCTTCACAGTGTTCAGATGATGTGATATCAGAGTCGCTAGCAATGCACGAAAGTGGATTGTCAGGGGCCGAGGGGTTCGCGCTTCGACGCTCCTGTGTTGCGTCTCCTCCCTTCGCGGCATGGGCCGCGTGACTTTCGTGGGCGGCCGTGCATGTCATGGCCGCCCTTTTTTTGCGCGGATCACGCGGATGGTGGTGGCTCCGCGGCCGGTGGGTCGGGTGCCCGTTCAACTTCCCGCTGGATGGCAGCCAGGTGGGGCGTCGCGGCGGCGGCGGCGGCCTGCTCGATCGCGCGATAGCGGGTGACCAGGGCCAGGCCAAGCGCCGTCAGCCGGGCGCCCCCGCCCTGGCGCCCGCCGACCTGCCGCTCGACCACGGGCTTGCCAAAGATGGTGTTCAACTCTTCGACCAGTTCCCAGGCCCGCCGATAGGACATGCCCATCTGCCGCCCGGCGGCAGAGATCGAGCCAAAGGCTGCGATCTTCTCCAGCAGGTCGATCTTGCCCGGCCCGATGCGGCCATCAGGATCCAGGTCGATGCGCAGGCTGAGTGTCGGCTTCATCACCCTGCCATCCTAGCTTGTTCTCAGGCGCCGGCACCTGCCTCTCCCCGCCCATTCCCGCCTTCGCGGGGATGAGTGGGGAGACAGGTCAGCCGCGTTCGATGGCTTCCCAGGCCAGTTCGGCCAGGCGTTCGGCGCCGTTGATCGCCTCGGCCTCCGAACTGGCATTGCCATCCAGGATGCGCTTGTAGACGCCCTGGCTGATCGACGCCAAACGGAACATCGAGAAGCCCAGATAGAAGCCGAAATCCTCGATCCTGTCGCGGCCGGTCCGGCGGCAATAGGCGGCAACGTACTCGGACTCGCTGGGAATGCCGGTCGCGGCGAAGTCGACGCCCTTCAGACTGCCAAAGCCTTCGGATTCCGAATGGTAGAGGATGCAGTTATAGGCAAGGTCGGCCAGCGGATGGCCCAGCGTGGACAATTCCCAGTCGAGTACCGCGACGATCCGCGGCTCGGTGCTGTGAAACATCACATTCTCCAGGCGGTAGTCGCCGTGGGAGATGCACGTCGTATCGTCGGCCGGGATGTGCTGCGGCAGGTAGTCGATCAGCTTTTCCATCGTGGGCAGCTGGTCGGTCTGGGCCCCGCGATACTGCTTGATCCAGCGCCCGATCTGCCGCTCGAAATAATTGCCGGGCTTGCCATAGTCGCCCAGGCCAACCGCCTGGTAGTCGACGGCGTGGAGGCGGGTCATGACGCGGTTCAGCTCGTCATAGATCGCACTGCGCTCGGCCGG
Source organism: Zavarzinia sp. CC-PAN008 (assembly GCF_051903925.1). Taxonomy (GTDB): domain Bacteria; phylum Pseudomonadota; class Alphaproteobacteria; order Zavarziniales; family Zavarziniaceae. The sequence goes on along the minus strand of NZ_CP173678.1, from coordinate 333,225 downwards.
CTCCAGCCCCGGCAGCTTGGCCGAGCGGAAGATCCGCCCTTCCTGGAAGTCCATGACATAGAACGGCGTACCGATCACGCCGTCGTCCTCGCACAGGACCCGCATGCGCGGCACGGGCACATCGGTGCTGCCCAGCGCCTTCATGATGCGGTATTCGCGGTCCACCGCGTGGGCGGATGCCAGCAGCTTGCCGGGCGGCTTCTTGCGCAGGACATAGCGCCGGCCCTGGCCTGCGCCATGCGTGGTCAGCAGGAACGTGGGGTTGGAGGCACCGCCCTGGAACTGCCGCACCTCAAGCTCGCCGGCAAAGCCGTCGACATGGGCGCGCAGATAGGCCTCAAGCGGGGCGGGATCGAAGCGGTGGGCGTCACGCACATTGCCGGCGCGGTCGGCCTCGGACGCCGGGGCGGCGGTCTGGTTGGTCACGGGGGCTGCACTCTCGGAAAAGAAAGGGGCCCGCACGGGGGAGCCGTGCGGGCCAGATTAGAAGCCATTATGACTTCTACGCGACGCACCCGCCCGGAACAAGCCGGGCGAGTCGTCCAGGCCTATTGTGCGGCCTTTGACGCAGCGCCGGCATCGCCGATCAGGGCGAGCACTTCGGGCGCGATGTTCTCTGTGCCCTTTTCCTGGGCGTGCTGGGCGATGCGGCTGCCGACCGCCTGCACCGTCTCGGCGACGAAGGCGGTGCGGTTGTCGCGCGACCATTCGAGCGACGCCTTGCGATTGACGTTCAGCTCCTGGAAGCGCGGGAAGACATAGCGCGCCATCAGCTCATAGGACTTCTTCGTGTTGTCGAAGTCGGCCCAGTTGTGGCCCAGCTGCAGGAACGCGCCGAACCCACCGGACTGTTCCTGCAGGCGCTCGATCTGGGCGATGGCATCGTCCGGCGTGCCGACCACGGCCAGGCCGCTATCGACCAGCGCATCGACCGCATCGCCCTCCATCGGGGCCAGCGGCAGGGCCGCCACCTCGGCGAAGTAGTAGATCCACTTCTCAAGCCCGAAGCGCACGTTCTCGCGGGCCTTCTCGCGGGTCTCGGCGATGTGGACGGGGCCGACCAGGCGCCAGCCGCCGCGGTCGACCGTCTGGCCACTGGCCCTTGCCATCTCCTCGCAGATCGCCCAGTTGGACGCGAGCGCGTTGAAGCCGCCGGTCGAGGTCGCCCCGATCGACAACAGGCCGGCGCCATGACGCCCCGCGGCGCGTGCGCCGGTGGGCGACACCTGGCTGGCCACCGCGATCTCGACGCCCGGACGGGTAAAGGGCGTCATCTGCAACTGGGCTTCGTTCAGGGTGAACCAGTCGGTCTTCTTCGTGACCTTCTCGCCGCGCAGCAGGGGCACCAGGACGTCCAGCGCCTCGTCCATCATGTCGCGCTGCTTGGTCACCGTGATGCCCATCATGTGGGCGTCGGAGGGCAGCGCGCCGGGGCCGACGCCGAACATGACGCGGCCGCGCGTGATGTGGTCCAGCTGGTTGATGCGGTCGGCCAGCATAAGCGGGTGGTGATAGGGCAGGGACGACACGCCGGTGCCCAGGCGGATGTGCTTCGTCCGCTCGGCCGCGGTCGCGATGAACAGTTCGGGGCTGGCGATGATCTCGTAGCCGGCGGAATGGTGCTCGCCGATCCACGCCTCGTCATAGCCCAGCTTGTCCATCCACTGGACCAGTTCCAGGTCCCGCTCGATCGCCAGGGTGGGGTTCTCGTCGATCGGATGGAACGGTGCGATGAACGCGCCGAAGCGCAGCTTGGTCCCGGCCATGGGTCAACCTTCCTGGATGGTGCGCGGCACCCGGGCCATACCGGGCGCTTCTGTTCTGGGTCGAGACGTGCGGATCAGTAGGGCGAGGCGCCGTTGACGCGGCCGAAGCCGCCCGCCTTGAAGCCCATGAGCTCCAGCATCGTCTCGCTGGCATATTGCCGGACGGACGGGTTCAGCGACAGGTACCAGTTCTCCTGCGGCAGGTAGATCGGCAGGGTGTACCAGGCAAAGGCGCCGGCCCGGCTGGTGTTCGTGCTGGTGTTGATGCCGGTCTGGTGCCAGACGCGGCCCTCCATCACGATCAGGGTACCCGCCGGGGCCTCCATCGGGATGACGGGCGTGCGGCCCTCGCTCTCCAGCGGCGCGCGGTTCAGGCGGTGGCTGCCGGGCACGATGGAGGTGGCCCCGTTCTCGGCCGTGAAGTCGTCCAGGCACCAGGCGCAGTTGATGCCCTGGATGCGGCCCCAGGGCTCCGGCATGTAGCCCTGGTCGGCATGCATCACCATCGTGCCGCCGCCGGGATTGGTGATGTTGCCCGAGATGTTGGAGAGCAGGGCGGGCCAGCCGAGCAGCGCCTTCACGAAGTGCAGGGCGATGGGGTGCTCCGCCATCTCGACGAAGACGGGATCGCGGCTGGGCAGGTTCCAGACGCGCTGGTTGATGCCGTCCTCGACCTCGTCCGGGAACTTCTCCTCCGACTTGCGGCGGCGGTCGTCGGCGGCTGCGCGGTAGATGGCGACGCGGGCGCGGGCCAGCATCTCGGGGTCCAGGGCATCCGCGACCATGCAGACGCCGAACTCGGCGATGTCGCGCAGGGCCTGGTCCAGGTCGCGCGTCGGCCGGGGCAGGGCCAGGCTGCCTTGGGCGCCCAGGTCGTCAGGCATGCGCGGTCTCCAGTCGCTCGTCGTCGCGTTGGTAGAGATGGTCCAGGCCGCTGGTCACATTGGCGCCAAAGCCCAGCATGGCGCGGAGCCTGGGGCTGCAATCGGCCAGCAGGGCGCGCGTCGCCGTCTGTTGCCAGTTCCATTGCGGCCGGATGAACGGCCGGACGTAATAGGCGAACAGGCCGATGCGGGTCTGGTCGGCGCTGGTGTTGGGCCCGGTCTGGTGCCACACGCGCCCGTCCATCGCGAAGATCGAGCCCGCCTTGCAGGTCAGCGGCACCGTCTCGTACGTCGACTCGAAATCGGGGCCGTGGTCCTTGTGGACGGAGTCGGGAACGAAGCGCGTGGCGCCGTTCTCGACCGTGAAATCGTCGATCGCCCAGGCGATGTTGATGGCAAAGGCATAAGGCGGCCAGGGGGCGGGGATGTAGCCCTGGTCCGCGTGCATGCCCATGGCGCCCGAACCCGGCGCCGTGACATTGGCCGAGAAATTGGAGAGGAGAACATCCTCGCCCAGCAGATGGTGGGTCAACTCAAGGGCGGCGGGATGTTCCACCAGGTCGCGAAAGACGCGATCCTTGCCCACCAGGTCGAAGACCCGGGTATTGCGCGTATCGGGATCGAAGACGAAACCGTTGAGCGGCGTGCCCACCTGTCGGTCGCGGTCGATGCCGCGGGCCAGCGCGTCCTTTACGCGGGCGATGGCGGCGGCATCCAGGACGTTCTCCAGGATACTGATGCCGTGCCGGGAAAGCTGGCCTTTGGCCTGCTCAACCGACACGGCGCGCGGCACGGACTCCGCAAGGCTCAAGTGACGTCTCCTCCTTATCGGCTGCCGTCGAGGGCAACCGTTCGGCTTCATTGGCCGTTGTTATTTTTATAACGTGTTATAGGCAGTTTGCGGAGGATGGGTCAACACTCTCTGTCGAATCGGAATCAGAATTTTCGCGCGGGCCCGGCGCGTCCGGGTCGCCGTGCCGGGGATAGGCCCGGCACAGGCGCGCCTGGAAGTCGCGCAGCAGCTGGCGCAGCCGGGCCTCGGCCAGGGGCGACGCGGCGGCGCCCAGGGTCAGCGCAAAACCATAGCCGATCTCGGACTCGAAGCGCTCCGCACTGAAATCGGCCAGGATCCAGTTCTGGACGACCCCGCCAAAGATCAGGGCCAGCAGGCGCGACAGGGGCTTTGGCTCGACCTCGGCGCGGATCAGGCCGGCGCGCTGGGCGTCGCGCACCAGTTCCAGCCAGAAGTTCTGCCGCGGCGAGACATAGCCCAGGCGCAGTTCGGGCGCATGCGGATCGAATACCGCCTTGTACAGCGCGCGATAGAAGCTGGGCTCGGAATAGAAGATGGCGCGGGTCAGGATGATGACGTCGAACAGGCGGTCCAGCGCGTCGCCGGCAGGCCGGCCCTGGACAAGTGCGCGGAAGCGGTTCAGGTCCGCCTCGCCCAGCGCCATCATCACCGCGTGCTTGGATCCGAACAGGTTGTAGGGGGTGGCCAAGCTGACCCCAGCCTTGGCCGCCAGGGTGCGCATGGTGAACCCGGTGTCGCCCGTCTCGTGCACCAGGGCGCGCGCGGCATCCACGATCTGGCGCCGCCGCAGCGCCATGCTCTGCGCCCGCCGGCCCAGGTCGGCGCCCGCTTCGTCCTCGTCGTCGGGCCGCATGGCGCGGTCGGTCCCGCGCCTCAGGGCGTCACGATGGGGAAGCGGCGGTCGAACGTGTCGAGCAGTCCGAACAGGGCCGCGACCTTGGCCGGGTCGCCGTCGATCGCGACGTCGCCATTGGCCAGCAGTTCGGGCATCTTCGCCTGCCCGGTCAGGACCTTGTCGAACGTGGCGCGGGACAGGCGGATGGTGGCATCCGCGCCGTCCTGCTGGCGCTCGGGCCAATGGTGCAGGACGCCGTTCTCCAGCACCATGAGATAGGTCTTGGCGGGATCGCGGAATTCCCAGTTCAGCATGAGCCGCGTGTCCGCGGCCTTGGGCCCGTTCAGGCGCACCGCCATCAGGTCGAAGACCATGTCGACGGGCATGGCCTGGAGCACGTCGGCCGAGCCGGAATTGGCCCCGACGCGCTCGGGAATGCCATCACGCAGCTCCATGGCGCCGGTCAGGTAGAAGTCGCGCCAGGGACCGGATTCCGCCTGGTAGCCCAGCTGCTCCAAAGCATCCGCCTGAAGGTCGCGCGCCGCCTTGTTGTCGGGCTCGGCAAAGACGACCTTGTTCACAAGCTCCGCCACCCAGCGATAGTCGCCGGCGTCATAGGCTTCGCGCGCCTTGGCCAGGACGGCGTCAGCGCCGCCCATCAGGGCGACATAGCGCTTGGCCGTCTCGCTGCGCGGCAGGGGGTTCAGGTTGGCGGGATTGCCGTCGAACCAGCCCAGATAGCGCTGGAACACCGCCTTCACATTGTGGCTGACGGTGCCGTAATAGCCGCGATTGTACCATTCACGGGCAAGGGCATCGGGCAGGCGGACCTGTTCGGCGATCTCGTCCGGCCCCAGGCCCTGGTTGGCCAGGCGCAGCGTCTGGTCGTGGATATAGCGATAGGCGTCGCGCTGCTTCGCCATCAGGCCGACCAGGGCGTCCTTGCCCCAGACCGGCCAGTGATGGCTGCGCAGCATCACGTCCGACTTGTCGCCATAGAGCATGATTGCCTCGTCAACCGAGTCGCTCCAGGCCAGGGCGTCGCGCACCAGGGCACCGCGCAGGGTATAGAGATTGTGCAGCGTGGCGGTCGTCGTCTCTGCCATCAGCAGCGCCCGGCTGCCGGGCAGGTAGATGTTGAATTCGGACGGCGCCTCGGTGTTCTGGGCCATCTGGAACTGGAACTCGATCCCGTCCAGGGTGACCGACTCGCCCGTCTGGCTGATCAGCCGCGTCGGCACGGCCAGGCCCACGCGCCCCGTGGAGACGCCCTTGCCCAGGCCGGTATCGACATGGCCGCGAATGTCGGGCGGCAGCAGCGCGCCGTACATGTAGGCGGCCCTGCGACCCATGGCGTTGCCGGCCAGCACGTTCTCGCTGACCGCGTGTTCCAGGAAACCTTCCGGCGCCACGACGGGGATGCCGCCGGCCGCCTCCTCGCGCGTGATGACGCCCCAGATGCCGCCATAATGGTCGGCATGGCTGTGCGTGAAGATCACGGCCGTGATCGGCTTGGCCCCCCGCTTCTCGAACAGCAGGTCGCGCGCCGCGCGCGCCGTCTCGGCTGACAGCAGCGGGTCGATCACCACATAGCCGGTATCACCCTCGATGAAGGTGATGTTGGAAATGTCGAAGCCGCGCACCTGGTAGATGCGCGGTGCCACCTCGAACAGGCCATGGATGGCGTTGAGCTGGGCCTGGCGCCACAGGCTGGGATTGACCGAGGCGGGTGCGGGCACCCCCTCCGCCTGGGCGGCATGGGGGCGCATGTCCCAGACGACGCGCCCGTCCTCCGCCTTGATGACCGGCTCCGGCAGGGTCGCGATGAAGCCGCGGCGCGCGTCGGCGAAGTCGCGTGCGTCGGCAGGGTCCAGGCCCTCCAGGCCGGCAGCGTTGGCGGTGCTGGTGGCCGCCGTCGCCGGCTTGCCGTGCTCGGGCTCCATGACGGGCGGCGGCGCCGCAGCGACCGCCGGCGGGGCCGCGTCCGCCGATGCCGGCGGCGCTGCGGTGGTGTCGCCGGGGGCCGCGGGCGGCTCTGCGGCTGGCGCCGCCTCACTCGCGCCTGCGTCCGGGGCCGCGGCGTCGGGAACTGCAGCCTCAGGGCCTGCTGCCTCAGGGCCCGCTGCCTCAGGCGCCGCGGCACCGTCCTGTGGCGTGGGTGCGGCCTCCGTCGCCTGGGCGGCGGCCGGGGCCGTTCCATAGGTCAGGGCCAATGCCAGCAGCAGGGCCGCGTTCCGCATCCGCATGGACGTCATCCTTCCTCAACCCCTGCCGGTTCCGCAGTCCGGTTCTCTGTTCTGGCTCAGCCTGCCGACCGCGGCACTCAGCGGCCGACGTAGCGGCCGTCGCGCTTCTCGAAGAAGGCGTCGATCGCCTCGCGGTGATCTTCCGTGGTGTGGGCGATCGCCTGCATCGCGGCCGAGGCATCCTGCACCTGGTCGAACGTCGCCTCGTCCGCCTGGCGCAAAAGGCGCTTGGTCATGCGCAGCACGTCGGGCGGCATGGTCGCGATCTTCTCCGCCAGCTTGCGCGCCTCGGCCATCAACTGGTCGTCGGCGACAACGCGGGAGGCAAGGCCCCATTCGACCGCCGTCTTCGCGTCCAGCATGTCGCCGGTGAAGAACAGCTCCGCCGCGCGGCTGCGGCCGACGACGCGGGGCAGCAGCCACGAGCCGCCATCGCCCGGCACCAGGCCCAGCTTCAGGAAGGGGACCGAGAACTTGGCCGATTCGCCGGCGATGCGGATGTCGCACAGGCAGGCCAGGTCGCAGCCCTGTCCGACCGCCGGGCCGTTGACGGCGGCAATCGTCGGCACCGTCACGTCGTAGAGTGTGCGGGCCAGGCGCTGGACCGTCCGCTTGTAGTTCTCGCGGATCTGGCCCACGCCGCCGCCGAACATGCCGACCTTGTCGCGCATGTCCTTGACGTTGCCACCGGCGGCAAAGGCCTTGCCCGCACCGGTCAGGATCATCACGCGCACGTCGCGGTTCAGGCTGACTTGCGTCAGGCGCTCGACGAACAGGTCGATGTCGGCCAGCTCGCCCAGCGCATTGCGCGCCTCGGGCCGGTTCATCGTCACCAGGGCGACCGGCCCCGCAATCTCGACCAGAACGGCATCAGCCATGGGTGTCTCCTTCCATCCGCGCACCCTTTTAGCGGCCCTGCTGGCTGTCATGCCAGCGCCGGAGTGCAAGGCGGCTGAGAAGTGCGGTCGCGGCGAAGATCACGATGCCCAGTGCGGCGATCAGGAACAGGGCCGCGAACATGCGCGGAATGTTCAGGCGGTAGCCCGCCTCAAGGATGCGATAGGCAAGGCCGGACGACGTGCCAACGGTGCCCGCCGCGAATTCCGCGACCACCGCGCCGATCAGGGCAAGGCCGCCGGCGATGCGCACCCCGCTGAGGAAATAGGGCAGGGCGGACGGCAGGCGCAGCAGGAACAGCGTCTGCCACCGGCGGGCCTTGTACAGGCGGAACAGGTCCAGCAGACCCCGGTCCGTGGCCGACAGGCCGAACGCCGTGTTGGACAGGACGGGGAAGAACGCGACGATCCAGGCGCACAGCAGCAGGGCGGCCAGGGGGTCGGGCACATAGATCAGGATCAGGGGCGCGATCGCGACGATGGGCGTGACCTGCAGCACGATCGCGTAAGGGTACAGGCTGAGCTCGATCCAGCGCGCGCTGGCGAACAGCAGGGCCAGCACAAGCCCCCCCACCGTGGCCAGGGCCAGCGCCATCAGCGTCACCCGCAAGGTGACGAGGAGCGAGGGCCAGAGCAGGCCCCAGTCCTTGATCAGCGCTTGCGCGATGGCCGACGGTGCGGGCAGGACATAGGCCGGCACGGCATTGAGCCGGACATAGCCCTCCCACAGGCCCAGCGTGATCAGGCCGATCAGGACGGGCGCGGCGATCGCCAGGAACCGCTGGCCGCTCATGCCGCCATCGCCGCGGCCAGTTGCGCAGAGGCGGTGCGGCACAGCGCGGCATAGTCGGCGGAGGTGCGGAACGCCTCGTCCCGCGTCCCGCCCGGCAGGTCCAGAACGGCGGCGACGCGGCCCGGCCGGCTGGTGAAGGTGACGATGCGCGTCGACAGGTAGACCGACTCGAAGACGCTGTGGGTGACGAAGAGCACGGTCAGGCCCCGCGCCTGCCACAGGCGCCGCAGGTCGTCGTTGAGGCGGAAGCGCGTGATCTCGTCCAGCGCGGCAAAGGGCTCGTCCAGCAGAAGGACGCGCGCATCGGTCACCAGGGCACGGGCCAGGGAGACGCGCATCCGCATGCCGCCCGACAGCTCGCGCGGAACCGCCGTCTCGAAGCCCGCAAGGCCGACCTGGGCGATGGCCTCTTCAGCGCGGCGGGTGCGCTCGGCCCGCGGCACGCCCTGCAGGCGAAGCGGCAGCGCGACATTGGCGACGACGTTCGCCCAGGGCATCAGCGTCGCCTCCTGGAAGACGAAGCCCAGGGGCCGGGGCGCCGGGTGCCAGGCGATGCGGCCCGCCGTGGGCCGGTCCAGTCCGGCGATCAGGCGCAGCACGGTCGACTTGCCGCAGCCCGATGGGCCCAGCAGGCTCAGGAACTCGCCCTCGCCGATGGTGAGGTCCAGGCCGTCGAGCGCCAGCGTGCCCTGGTCATAGCGCCGGCCAAGGCCGGTCAGCGTGACGAGCGGATTGGCCAAGGGGGCTACTTCACCCCCACGCCCTTGTTGACGAACTCGGTCGTGTAATACGGCTTCCAGTCCAGGTCGGCCGGATAGATGCCGGACTTCAGGGCCGCCTCCACGAACGATGCCCAGCGCGCATCGCTCATGGCGCCGATCCCCTGGGTCAATGCGTCGCCCGATTCGACGATGCCGTTGTCGATCATCGCCTGGCGCGACAGGGCCAGCAGTTCGTCGGTCATATCGGGGTTCTCGGCCTTGATCAGGGCATTGGCGGCGGCCGGATCGTCATGCAGGTAGCTTTTCCAGCCCAGGGCCGAGGCATCGACGAAGCGCTGCACCAGGTCGCGATTGGCCTCCATGTAGTCGCGCCGCACCTCGATCGTGGTCGAGTAGGTGTCGAAGCCATTGTCGGCGAGCAGGAAGACGACGGGCTCCACGCCCGCCTGGCGGATGACGAAGGGCTCGCTGGTGACATAGCCCTGCATGGCGGAGGTGATGTCGGCCAGGAAGGGGGCCGGATTGTAGGTATAGGGCTTCACCTGGGCGTCGGTGAACCCGTAGCGGACCTTAAGCCATTGCCAATAGCTCAGCTGGCCGGCGCTGCCGACGAAGATCGGCCGGCCCTTCAGGTCGGCCAGGGTATTGATGCCCTGCCCCGGATGGGCGATCAGGACCTGCGGGTCCTTCTGGAAGATCGCGGCGACCGCGACGACCGGCACGCCGTTCGACGCATAGTTCAGCGCATCATAGCCGTTGCCGCCCATGTTGAAGTCGATGCGGCCGGCGGCGATCAGCTGCGGATGGTTCACCTGTGGCCCGCCCTGGCGGATCGTCACCTTCAGCCCGTATTTCTCGTACAGACCGGTCGCAACGGCCTGGTAGAAGCCGCCATGCTCGGCCTGGGCCTTCCAGTTCGTGCCGAACGTCACTTCGTCCAGGGCGTGCGCAGGCGCATGGCCCAGGCCCAGCAATGCCAGGGCCGCGAGCGCCCCCTTCATCCAGGATCGCCGTGCCGTCACCGTCATTCCGCACTCCCCCAGGCGTCTGCCCCGATCATCAGGCCAAGAGCTTAAGGCGCTGGCCCCGTGGCGCAACCGGGGAGGTTGGGCGGATGGCCCGCCGCGATACGGCAGGGCCGAAAGTGTGACCGACATGCTAGGCTGCCCCGCCAATCCGTGATTGGGTGCCAACGCCGGCCCGGCGCAACGGGCCGCGCCCAAGACCGTCCCAGAGGGAGTAGACGATGCCTGGCCGTACCCGTTCTTGGCTCCACGCGGCGCCCGTGCTGACCGTCCTGGCGGCATCGCCGGTACTGGCCCAGGCGCCGGCCCCGGCGCTGACGACCGAGACGATCAGGACCGAGGTGCAGAAGTACCTGGACGTGCTGGACGCCGCCGACATGGGCAGCGACAAGGTCGACCTGGTCGGCAAGCTGGAAGTCACCCAGGAAGACAGCACCTTCAAGGTCCGCCTGCCCGAGATCGTGGTGACCACCAGTGGCATGCCCACGACTTTCCCGCCGGCGACGATCACCTTCCGCCGCATCGGTCCGGAGCAGGTCGACTTCAACGTAGACCTGCCCAATCCGATCACGGTGGGGACCAAGGATGCGCCCATGCTGAGCATCGCGGTCGGCAAGCAGTCCTTTTCCGGGATCTGGAATCCCGCGGTCGAGACCTGGCCGAAGCTGGACATGCTGATGTCCGACATCGTCATCAGCAGCCCGATGATGCCGACCCCGGTCAAGATCCGCGAGGCGTTCACCCGCTGCGACATCAAGGAAGTGCCGACCGACGACTGGGGCGGCAATTGCGATGCCGGGATCCGCGGCCTGGACTTCAAGGAACCCGAAAGCGGCATGTCGGTCGCGATCGGCAACCTTTATTGGGACCTGGCGATCGAGCACTATCGCCTGCGCAAGTTCTATGAACTGGCCGCCGCCGCCGGGATGACGGTCACCCATCCCGACTACCTGAAGAGCCTGACGGGAGAGATCGAGCCCGACCCGGCAAAGATGCTGCCCATGGCGCGGGCCCTGCCCGACCTGCTGGGCGGCATGTCGTACAAGTTCGGGGTGGAGGACGTGAAGGTCAGCCTGGCCCCGGTCGGCCCGCCGGTGTTCGAGGTGAAGTCGGGCAGCGCCCTCATCCGCATCGCGGGCGGCGAGAACCAGACCGAGATGACGACCAGCGTCGCCTTCGATGGCCTGGCCCTGCGCGAGACGGGAGATGAATTCCCGCCGGAACTGATCCCCGACCGCTTCAAGGCGACGGTGACGCTCGACCGCGTGCCGGCCGCCGCCCTGTGGACCGCCGCCATGGACATGGCCCAGGGCCTGATCCCGGGCCAGGCTGTGGTGCCGGGCACCGCCGTGCCGCTGCCCGATGCCGTGCCGGCGCCCGAGGTGCCCGTCGCGGTGCCCGAACCGGCCCCCGTGCCGCGCGGCGAGATGCCGGAAGGCGAGGTGGTCGAGAAGCCCAGCGACGACATCGACAGCGGCAACCCGAAGGAGGCCGACGGCGCGCTGACCCAGTCCGAGGTTGCGGCGGCGCTCGATGAACTGCCCCAGCCGATCGCCGACCTGGTGCGCCAGGCGCGGCCCCGCGTGAAGGTCGACGCCTTCGAGATCGCGGCGGCCGGTGCCGCCCTGTCGGGCACGGGCGAGATCACCCTGAACCCGCAGACGGAAAAGGCAGGTCCCGGCCAGTTCAGCCTGCGCATGGACGACATGGGCGGCCTGATGAGCCGTCTGAGCGCCATGATCGAGAACGAGGACGACGCCAAGGGCCTGCTGGCGCTGGCGCTGATCCGCGGCTTTGGCGATCCGGCGGGCAGCGACGGCAAGAGCCAGGTGATCAACTTCACGGTGGACGAGGCCGGCCTGGTCAAGGCCAATGGCGTCGACCTGAGCAAGCTGATCGAACTGATGGACTGACGCGGCTAGACTGCGTCGCGGGCCGGCATCCGGGGGTGCCGGCCCACGCCTGCCAGGGGGCAGGCCCAGGATGCAGGCAGGGGGGGAGCCGGTTGAGCGAGGCTGAGATCCGCCAGGCGGTCGATGCCGGCCTGACGGCCGAACTCTACCGCATGAGCCGGCCCGGCCGTTGGTACCCCACGATCATCTTCGGCCTGATCTGGGTGGCGTTGTGGTCGCGCACCCCGTGGTACGTCCCGACCCTGGTCCTGGGTCTTCAGGTCGTCGGCACGCTGCTGATGGACTGGAACCACTATGCCTGGCGCAGTGATCCCTGGCGCGATGCCCGGGCGCGGGCCTGGGCCTGGCGCTATGCCGCGCTGTCGATCGTCACGGGCCTGTCCTGGGGACTGACGGGCGCCCTGTGGATCCCGCTGGTCTCGGCCCCGGAACAGCTGGTCTTCGCCGTGCTGCTGACCGGGGTCAGCGGCCTTGCCATCTTCGTCCGCTGCGCGCATCGGCCGACGCTTGCTTTGTTCCTGGCTGCCACGATCGTGCCCTACCTCGTGGCACTGGCCCAGACTGGCAGCGGCCTCAACCAGGCGGTGGCGGCGGGCGGGCTGCTCTATGGCCTGGCGCTGCCCTTCTTCGCCGAGGGCAATCGCCGCCACCTGGTGGCGCAATTGCGGCTGGAGGTCGAGAACCGTGCCCTGGCCGACCAGATGGCCCGGGCCAGGGCGGGCGCCCTGGCCGCGCGCCAGTTGGCGGACGAGGCGCGCGCCGATGCGGAAAGGGCCGGGACGCTGCGCGCGATGACGACGATCCGCGATGTGCGTGCCCTGATCGCCGACAGCGCACCCGCCTTCTTCGGGCTGGTGTCGGACCCCGCCAATGCGGCCCGCATCCGTGCCGCCCTGGCCGACGTGGACGACGCCCTGGCACTGCGTTCAGGCACCATCCGGCCGGATCCGCAGCCCTTTGCCCTTGACCCCCTGTTGCGGGAGGTGGCGCAGGCGGTGCGGGCGATCGGCGCGGCGCGCGGTCATCCCGTCCTGGTCGATGTGCAGGGCCGGCTGCCCGCCCAGCTCGTGGCTGACCGCCGCCTGCTGCTGCGCGTCCTGGTCGGCCTGGGGGAGGAGGCGGCGGCAGCGGCGGAAGGAGAAATCCAGATGGCCTTCGCCGTGCATGTCCGCGGCCATGTGGGCGAACTCGAAGTGACCTTCTCGGGCGCCGGCGTCGGCTTCCTGACGCCAGGGCTGGAGGGGCCCGAGAGCGGCCTCTCCCCGCTGCGGCGGGCCGTGACGCGCGACCTGCTGGCCCAGATGAACGGCCGCCGCGCCGTGCTGCCCGGTACGCCGTCCGCCTTGCGCTTCACCTTCCTGGCGCCGCTGGGCGACTAGGGCCTATTCCCGGTCGACGATGTTCCAGGCGCGCGTCAATGCGGTGCCGTCCGGCGCGCTCTCGCTGGCCTGCCAGGTATCGCCACTCCCGACGTTGGCGGCCAGCAGCGCGCCCTCGCGCCAAGGGTGCGTTGAGCGCAGGATCCGCCAGCCGTCGGCGATGCGGCCCCAGGCGATCTCCGCGTCGAACAGGGAGCGCGCCGCCTCCAGGTCCGCGGTTGCCGCCAGCAGGGCGGCCAGATCCTCCGCCGGCGGCAGTGCCGCCCGTCGCCCGCGCGCATAGATGAAGTGGTCCGCCGCGCGCACCAGCACGCCGCGCCGGCCGTCCACGGGATCGACCAGGTCCAGCGACAGCAGGCCGTCGCCGGGGGCCGTCTCGCGCACCCAAACCTCGCGATAGTCGCGCAGGGTTCCGTCCTCGATCAGGTCGGCACCCTGCCAGGACAGGCGACCAATGTCGGGCGTACCGTTGTCCGGCTGCCAGTCGATCGGCCGGTGCCAGGTGCAGATGTCACCCTCCACCCCGCTGCGGCCGGCAAAGCCGCGAAAGCCGGCCAGCACCGCCAGATCGGCGCGGTCCAGGCTGGCCAGGCCGCCACCGCCGAGGGCCGGGCTTTCGGGGGGCACGCGGATGTCGGCAAAGAGCGCCACGCCCTGCAGCCAGTACACCAGCGTGGTGGTGTCGCCGCTGCCGTCCGGAAACGCGATCGAGGCCCGGCGCCACAGGCCGCGCACATCAAAGGCGGGGGTGTCGCTCATACCGTCACCGGCTTGTCGCCGGTCAGGCCCTGCTTCGCCTCCTGCCCGAAGGAGGACAGGCCCAGCGCCCCGTCCGGCATGGCCAGCCGGCCTTCCGCCACGCGCTGGCGCAGGTAGGTGAAGGTCTGCGCCGTCTGGGCCAACAGGTGGTGCCCGGCGACGATGGTCGGGTAGCGTGGCGGCGTGTCGGCCGTGAACTGGGGCAGGGGTTCGACCTTCGCCTCGTAGTCGCAGGCAAAGAACAGGGGGAAGGAATAGCGTTCCTCCCGCACCTTGCGCACGCGGTGGGAGGTGGCGACCATGGCGCCGTTCGTCAGTGCCTCCAGCATGTCGCCGATATTGAGGACGATGGCGCCCGGAATGGGGGGCGCGTCGATCCAGGTGCCGGCATCGTTCAGCACCTCCAGCCCCGGCGTCGTCGCGAACAGCAGGGTGAACATCTCGTAGTCGGTATGGGCACCGATGCCGGGCCGGTCGACCGCTTCCGGCTGGGGCGGATAATGGATCAGGCGCAACTGGCTGGTCGGCTTGGTCACCAGATGGTCGAAGGCGTGCTCGTGCATGCCCAGGCCCAGCGCGAAACCGCGCAGGATGCGCATGCCCAGCGCCATCGCCGCCTCGTAATAGGTGCTGACCGTGTCCCCGAAGCCGGGCAGGGGCGGCCACTGGTTCGGCCCCAGGAAGGGATTGCCGGCGACATAGTCGGGATCGTCCGCCGGCAGCTCGCGCGAGGTGTCGAAGGCCTCCTTCGCGTCCTGGGTGCCGCCGTAGAAGCCTTCCTCCCCCTCGGGCACATAGCCGCGATGGTTGGTCGAATTGCCGATATAGAGCGCCATCTTCTGCTCGCGCGGCAGCGCGAACAGGGCCTTGGCGCAGGCCAGCAGGCCGTCCATAGCCGGCTGGGGGATGCCGTGCCCCGTGACGTAGAGGAAGCCGACATCGGTCGCGGCCTTGACCAGCCCCGCGGCGGCGACCTTCCGCTGCGCCAGGTCAGGGGAGGCAAGGCCGCCGACGTCGACGACGGGGACTGTGGTGAAATCGCGGCTCATGGTCAGCACCCTCCGCGGCGGAGCGGGACACCGGACGTCCTGTCTGTGCCCCGCCGCCAAGGCTTGCAATGCGGAGTTCTCAAAGCATGGTTGGGCGGGTTCAGGCCGGCGCCTTGCCCTGGAACAGGTTGCGGCGGGCCTCCTCGTCCATCTGGGCCCCTTTGGGCCGCATGTCGCGCCCGACCGCCAGGCCCCGCTGCAGGGCATCGCGGGCCCGAAGCTCCGCATACCAGCGGCGGATCGCCGGATAGTCGTCCAGGCTCAGGCCCTGTGCCTTGTGCGTCATGATCCAGGGAAAGATGGCGATGTCGGCGATCGAGTATTCCCCCGCCACGCAGGCGCCCGTGCGCGCCAGCTGCGCGTCCAGCACGCCGTACAGGCGCCGCACTTCCTGGCCATAGCGCTCGATCGCATACGGGATCTTCTCGGCGGCATAGAGCAGGAAGTGGCCATTCTGGCCCGCCATCGGCCCCAGTCCCCCCATCTGCCACATCAGCCATTGCAGCACGGCATAGCGCGCGGCGCCGTCAGCGGGCAGCAGGCGGCCCGTCTTCTCGGCCAAGTAGATCAGCATCGCGCCGGTCTCGAACACCGCGACGGGCGCGCCGCCGCCGGCCGGAGCGTGGTCGACCAGCGCCGGTATCCGGTTGTTGGGGCTGATCGCCAGGAAGTCCGGCGCGAACTGCTCGCCCCGCCCGATGTTCACCAGTCTGACCTGGTAGGGCAGGCCCAGTTCCTCCAGCGCTATCGAGATCTTCCAGCCGTTGGGCGTGGGCCAGTAGTACAGGTCGATCATGCCGCATCCTCCCGCCGTCATCCTTGCCATTGACCCTGGGCGCCGGCGCCGCGCCCCTCGACAGGCGGGGGCGGTGCGGGCACCAATGCGCCCCGGACAATGGAGTGCGGCATGACATTAGCGCCGAAGCTGGCCCTGGCGATCGATCTGGATGGCACTTTGCTGGCGGGGGAGGACATCCCGCCCGAGAACGTGCGCGCGTTGCGGGCCGCCCGCGATGCCGGATGGGCCGTCATCATCGCGACCGCGCGCTGGCGCCAGATGGCCAGCCGCGTCGCCGAGGCGATCGGGATCGAGGGCCTGGCCATCGCCTGCTCCGGCGCCCAGGTTTGGGATCCGCGCAAGGGCGACATCCTGGACGAGCGCCTGCCCGCCGACTTCGTGGCCGAGCTCTATGCGCTGTGCGATGCGGAGCGCTGCGTCGCGACTATGCCGGTCAGCGAGCGGGTCTGGGTCAAGGCGGACCGTCCCATCGACTGGTCGCGCGTCTCCCCGGAAGTGGCACAGATCGAGCGCCTCAGCGGCAGCGACGGCGGCCTGCCCCGCGTCGCCCTGGTCCAGGGGACGGACGCGGTCAACCGCATCCGGACGGAACTTGCGCCACGCTTCGGCCACGCCGTGCAGTTCTACGACTCGATTGGCCCGTCGGGGCGCATCATCCTGACCATGACTTCTGCCCGCGCCGACAAGGGGGAGGCGGTGCGCATCGCCTGCGGCGAACTGGGCCTGGACCTCGCCCAGTGCGTTGCCTTTGGCGATGCGGAGAACGACGTAACCATGTTCCGCGTGGCCGGCCGGTCGGTGGCGATGGGCCAGGCGGTGGACGCGGTGAAGCAGGCGGCGACCCACGTCACGGGCACGAACCGCGAGGCGGGCGTCGCCCAGGCCATCGACCGGCTGCTGCGCACGGGCGAGCTCTAGCGCAGCCCGCTTGACGCGTGACGGGTTGGGCGATTAAATCGCACACACTTTAATTTCGGTGGGAGGCACCCATGGCGAACGTTGGCGACAAGGCACCCGACATCACGCTGAAGCTGCACGACGGCTCGTCCGTCCGCCTGTCCTCGTTCCAGGGGCGGCAGGCGGTCGTGCTGTTCTTCTATCCGAAGGACAACACCTCGGTCTGCACGGCCGAGGTGTGCGCGTTCCGCGATGCGTTCGAGGACTTCTCGTCCGCCGGGGCCGCCGTGATCGGCATCAGCTCGGATGGCCAGGACTCGCACCGCGGCTTCGCCGACAAGCACCGCCTGCCCTTCCTGTTGGCCAGCGACACCGACAAGGCGGCGCGCAAGGCCTTTGGCGTGCCCAACACCATGCTGCTGTTCCCGGGGCGCGTGACCTATGTGATCGACAAGCAGGGCACCGTCCGGCACGTCTTCAACGCCATGATGGAGTCCCAGGGCCATGTCGACGAGGCGCTGCGCATCGTGAAGTCGTTGAACTAGGTAACGGCTCGTTTACCATGGGGGTCGATCCTGCTGCAATGGACCAGGATCCCGACAGGCCAGTCCCCCCGGTGCCGCCACGCCGCGCGATGGCGGCCGCCGTCACCTATGACCCGGCGGTCGACACGGCGCCACGCGTCACGGCGGTCGGCCGGGGCGCCGCGGCAGAGGAGATCCTGCGCATCGCCTTCGCCAACGGCGTGAAGGTGCGCGAGGATGCCGACCTGGCCGAGATGCTGGGGGCCCTCGACGTCGATTGCCCCATTCCGCTGGAGGCGTTCTGGGCCGTGGCCGAGATCCTCTCCTATGTCTATCAGGCCAATGATCGGCTGAAGGCGCCCTTCGTCCCGCCGGCCCGGACCTGACGGCCGGCACGTCCCCCGCGCTTGGCGCCATGCCGTGTGCGTGCGAGGCTGGCCGCGGCGCGGGCGTGAAGCGTGGATGGGGGTGTCGGGCACATGGACTGGGAGATCTACGTCCAGGCGGGGGCTGCATTGGCGGCGGTCCTGCTGCTCCTGCTTGCGCTGTCCTTCCTCTTTCGCAAGACGCAGCCCGGCATGGTCGCCCGCGGCAAGTCGCGCCGCCTGCAGCTGGTCGAGGTGCTGGCCCTGGACCCGCAGCGGCGCCTGGTCCTGCTCCGCCGTGACAATGCCGAACACCTGGTCCTGACCGGCCCGCAGGGCGACGTGGTGGTGGAAGCCGGCATCGCCGTCGCCACCCCACAGGCCGCGCCGCTGGAGCGCGATGTCCCGGTGGCGCGGCGCGAGGTTCGGCCGGTGCCGCGCGCGGAGCCCCGGGTGGAGCCACGCGTCGAACCCCGGGCCGAGGCGCGGCTGGAGCCGCGCCTGGACCGACCGGACAGAAGCGAGGGCTGATCCGGGATGAGCGTGTTCGCGCTGCGGCGCCATCGCGCGGCGCCTTGGGCCTTAATGCTGGCCCTGGCCCTGGTCGGCACGGGGGTGCTGCTCGCCTGGCCGGCGGCGGCGCAACAGCTCAACCTGGACCTGGGGGCGGGGGAGGACGGCGGCACGCTGACGGGGCGCGTCGTCCAGCTTGTGCTGCTGATCACGGTGCTGAGCCTGGCGCCGTCGCTTCTGGTCGTCGTCACCTCGTTCACGCGCATCATCGTCGTGCTCTCGCTGCTGCGCACTGCAATCGGCGCAGCCCAGACGCCGCCCAACACCATCCTGATCGGGCTGGCCCTGTTCCTGACCGCGTTCATCATGACGCCCACCTTCCAGCGTGCCTATGACGAGGGCGTGGCCCCGCTGATGGCGGGGGAACTGGAGGAGACGGAGGCGATCGCCCGCGCGGCGCAGCCCTTCCGCGACTTCATGCTGCGGCAGGTGCGGGAGGAGGACCTGGCCCTGTTCTTAAACCTGTCCCAGACTCCGGTGCCGGAACAGCCCCAGGCGACGCCGTACCAGGTCCTGGTCCCTGCCTTCATGATCAGCGAACTGCGCCGCGCCTTCGAAATCGGGTTCCTGCTGTTCGTGCCGTTCCTGGTGATCGACCTGGTGGTGGCGTCGATCCTGATGGGCATGGGCATGATGATGCTGCCGCCCATCTCGATCTCGCTGCCGTTCAAGCTGATCTTCTTCGTGCTGGTCGATGGCTGGGGACTGGTGGCGGGCAGCCTGGTGCGCAGTTTCGGGAGCTGACGCCGCGGTCGTGCCGCGGGCCGGCACAAGGGGACCAGGTCGGCAGCGGACCGTGCGACCAAGCGGCTGTTGCGACTGAGTTGCAAATGGGGTAGAGCACCCTGGCGGGCATGGTCGCGTGCCCTGCAACAGGAAGGTTGGGCGCGTGCGAAAGGCTTTGGCATCCCTGGTCCTGTGCGCCGTTCTGGGCGCACCGTTCGCTGCCGTGGCGCAGACCGCACCGGCGGCGCCCGCGCCCCCGGCGGTTGCCGCGCCCCCGGATGCAGCACAGCAGGGTGCCGCGCCGACGGGCGAGACGATGGTGCCGACGGCGGTCGCGCCGGGCGACGGGGGCGTGGTCGCGCTGGACCCGGCGACCGGGGCGCCCGTGGGCGCCGCCAGCCCGACCGTGACCAGCCTGGACGACAGGCCAAAGCCGCACGACCTGTCGGCCTGGGGCATGTTCATGGGCGCCGACATCATCGTGAAGACGGTGATGGTGATGCTGGCGCTGGCGTCGATCGCCACCTGGACGGTCTGGATCGCCAAGGGCGTCGAGATGTCCCGCGCCCGGGCCCGCGTGCGGGAGGGCCGCAAGCTGCTGGCCAGCGCACGCACATTGAAGGATGCCGCCGGCCGCATCGAGGACGTGCCGGGTCCGGTCGCCCGTCTGGTGCGCGAAGCCAAGGCGGAACTCGACCTGTCGGCGGACGCGGTCTGGCCCGAAGGGATCAAGGAGCGCGTCGCCTCGCGCCTGGACCGGGTGGAGCACGAGGCGTCGCGCCATGTGCGCGGCGGCATGGGGATGCTGGCAACGATCGGCGCGATCGGCCCCTTTGTCGGCCTGTTTGGTACCGTGTGGGGCATCATGAACAGCTTCATCGGCATCGCCGAGGCGAACACGACCAACCTGGCCGTGGTGGCGCCCGGCATCGCGGAGGCACTGCTGGCGACCGCCCTGGGCCTGGTCGCGGCGATCCCGGCGGTGATCTGCTACAATGTCTTTGCCCGGACCATCGCCAACTATCGCGCGCTGGTCGCCGATGCCGCGCACGAGGTGCTGCGCATGGTGGGGCGCGACCTGGACCGTGCCGCGGCCAGCCCACAGCTGAAGGCGGCGGAATAGCCGATGGCGGCCAAGCTCGCCTCCGAGGATGACGACCTCGACGTCACGCACGACATCAACGTGACGCCCTTCATCGACGTCATCCTGGTCCTGCTCATCATTTTCATGGTGGCGGCACCCTTGGCGACGGTGGATGTGGCCGTCGACCTGCCGACCGCCAGCGCCAAGCCCCAGCCGCGGCCGGACAAGCCGATCTTCCTGTCCGTCCAGGCCGATCTGGGCGTGTCGGTGGGCGAAAGTCCGGTCGACCTCGCAAATCTCAAGGCGGCGCTGGATGCCGCCAGCGAGAACGATGCGCAGAAGCGGATCTTCCTGCGCGCGGACAAGACGGTCGACTATGGCGACTTGATGAACGTGATGAACGCGGTGCGTGACGCAGGCTATCTGAAGATCGCGCTGGTCGGGCTGGAGAATGCCGCCGCCGCGCCGCCGGCGCCGGCCGCCGCCAGCGCCGCGGGTGACGCCACCCCCGCCGCGGCCGGGGGCAACGCCGCGCCATGACCACGGCCGACGCGCTGCTCGACGTCGGGGTGATGGGCGGGGCCGGCCAGGCTTCGGATGCCGACCTCCGGGGATTCGACGGCGGGGTCGGCCTGCGCGGCTGGCTGATGGCGGGGACGGCCGCCGTCCTGCTGCATGCGGTGATCGTCGGGCCCCTTCTGGTCGGGCGCGCGGCCCCACCCGTCCCGCCGGTCGCGCCCCCGGCGATCGAACTGGACCTGATGCCCGCGGCCATGCCCGTGGCGGCGATGGCGCCCCCGGTGGCCCAGCCGGTCGAGCCCGAGGTCCAGCCCGTCGCGGAAGTCCCGCCGGAGCCGATGCCCGATGCGGTCGAGCCCCAGCCGGTTGAGCCCGATCCGGTCGAGGCCGCGCAGGAGGTCGTGCCGGACGAGCCCCTGGTCCCCGACGACCTGCCCGTGGTGGCGGCGGCGCCGGTCGAGGTGGCGGTGGCCAAGCCCGTCGCCCGCCCGCGCCCGCCCCGCCCCCGCGTGGTGGAAGCGCCGCGCCCGCCCAGGCCGGAGCCGCCGCCGCCCGTGACGCGCAGCGTCACGCCGGCACCGCCGACGCCCGCCCCACCCGCCCCGGCCAGTCCCGTGGCCCCGGTCCAGGCGGCCGCCCCGGCCGCTCCGCCTGCACCGCCTGTGCCGCCGAATGCCAGGCCCAATTTCGCCGGGATGCTGGTCGCCCACCTGAAGCGGCACCAGCGCTATCCCCGGCAGGCCCAGCGTCGGCGGGAGGAGGGTAAGCCCCAGGTGCGCATCGTGATGTCCGCCGACGGCAGCGTGGTTTCGGTCAATCTCGTCCAGTCCTCCGGCCACGAGTCCCTGGACGAGGAGGCTGTGGCCCTGGTCCGGCGTGCCGAGCCGCTGCCGGCGATTCCGCCGGAGCTGAACCAGAGCCAGCTGGACGTGGTGGTGCCGATCAGCTTCGACCTGCATTGAGCCGGCCCCGGCGGCGCAGGGCCAGGGCTGCCGCCAGGGCGAGCAGGCCCAGGACGAACGACAGGGCCAGCGCTGCGGCGGCGCCCCCCGCCTCGATCACCAGGGCATAGGCCAGCGGCCCCATCGCCTGGACGAAGAAGCTGGGGGCCAGCAGGCGCCCGACCTGCGCGCCATAGCGGCTGGGATCGAACAGGACCAGCGGCATCGTTCCCCGCGCGATCGTCATCAGGCCGTGCCCGGCACCATAGACCAGGCAGAATGCCGCCCCCGCCGGTCCCCACAGCAGCACCAGGAAGCCCAGCGCGAAGCTGAGCGGCTGCAGCCCGATGGCCAGGACGCCCAGGCTGAGCGGATTGACCCGGCCGCCGCCCGCGACCTCGGCCAGCCGGGCGGCGGACTGGCCCACGCCACGCAACGCCGCATAGCCGACCGCCGACCCCACGCCGATCTCCAGGCCCGCCAGGATGCCGATCGTGTGGGCCGAGATCCCGGCATTGGTGAACGCCGCGAGCGTGGTCACGGCGACATAAAGCCAGGCGACCCCCGCCATGTCAGCGCGGGCCGGCGCTCCGGTGGGCGTCCCGGCGGGGTCCAGCGCTGGGGCAGGGGGCCTTGGGTGTGCCGGGGGGACGCGCGGGATCATCATGTGCAGCGGCAACGTGGCCAGGGCCAGGCCGGCAAAGACCCACAGCGCCCCGCGCCAGCCCAGCCCCTCCAGCAGGACCTGGCCCAGCGGCCAGAACGCGGTCGACGCCAGGCCGCCCAGCAGCGACACCTGCGAGATCGCGCGGCGCGCGCCTGCACCGCCAATCCGCACCAGCGCGGCAAAGGCCGCATCGTACAGCGTCAGCCGCATGGCAACCCCCAGCAGCAGCCACGCGGCATAGAGCCCGGCCATCCCGTCCGCCAAGGCCAGTCCCGCCAGGGCAAGCGCGGTGAGGACCGAGCCGGCGCACATCACGACGCGGCCGCCCAGTCGGTCAACCTGCCGCCCGACCGGGCCCGAGACGACACCCATCGCGACCAGGGCCAGGGTGAAGCCGCCATGGACGACCGTGGACGTCAGGCCAAGGCCCTCCGCCATGGGCCCCCCGAAGACCCCGATCAGGTAGTAGGAGACGCCCCAGCACACGAACTGCGACAGGCTGAGGGCGGCGACGACGCGGCGCGGGATCATGGCTCCCCTGTGTCGCATGGGCATGCCCGCTTGCCCATTGCAGAAGGGCTTCTAATCTGTCGCCGACAACAAGAACCGGGAGGCCGCCCATGACGGATCAGGAACTGGCGCAGCTGGAGACGCTGCAGGTGGTGCGGGAGGGGGCGGTCGACTGGGTCACCCTGAACCGGCCTGATCGGCTGAACGCCATCACCGCGACGATGGTCAGGGAGCTGTTCGCCTATTTCGAAGGCCTGCGCCACAACTACGACACCCGCGTGGTCGTGCTGCGCGGGGCGGGTCGCGGCTTCTGCGCCGGCCTCGACATCATCGAGGAGAACAAGGGCGAGGACGCGGTCGGCACCCGGGCGCCGACCCGCCCGCGAGAGGCACACCTGGCCGGCATCATCCATGCGATGCGGGCCTGTCCGCAACCGATCATCGCGCTGGTGCATGGGCCTGCCTGTGGCGGCGGCTTTGCCTTCGCCCTGGCCTCCGACATCCGCATCGCGGGCGCCAGCGCGCGGATGAACGATGCCTTCATCCGCATCGGCATGTCGGGGTGCGAACTGGGCCTCAGCTATTTCCTGCCGCGGATGGTCGGCCTGTCGATCGCCTCCGAACTGATGATGACCGGCAATTTCATCGAGGCGGAGCGGGCGGCGCAGGTCGGCCTCGTCTCCCGCGTGGTCCCGGACGAGGGACTGGAGCAGGCGGCACGCGACCTCATCGCGGCCATGCTCCGCACGACGCCCATGGGCCTGCGCAAGACCAAGCAGACGCTGAACACGGCGATGAAGCTGCTGGACCTGGAAGCGGTGATCGCGCTGGAGGAGCACACCCAGATGGCCTGCACCCAGACCGCCGACTTTGACGAGGCGCTGCGCGCCTTCGCCGAGAAGCGTCCGCCGCGTTTTGCCCTCCAGGGCGGCTGAGCGGCAAGCGACGGCGTGCGACCGGGGGCCTGCCCACCGGCCCCCGGGCAGCGCGCCGGTTCAGCTGGCCGGCTCGGCCTGGGACTGAAGGTAGTTCTGCAGGCCGATCGCCTCGATCAGGCCCAGCTGCGTTTCCAGCCAGTCGATATGCTCTTCCGTGTCGACCAGGATCGGCGTGATCAGGTCGCGGCTGACATAGTCCTGGGCGGCTTCGCAGGCGGCGATGGCCTCCACCAGGGTGACCCGGCCGCGGCGCTCGACCTCCAGGTCGGCGCCCAGGCTCTCCGGCACGTTCTCGCCCACCATCAGGCGGTGCAGGTCCTGCAGGTTGGGCAGGCCGTCCAGGAACAGGACACGCTTGATGAGGATGTCGGCATGCCGCATCTCCTCGACCGATTCCTGGTAGACCTTCCGGCCCAGGCGCTCATAGCCCCAGTGCTGGTACATCCGTGCGTGGAGGAAGTACTGGTTGATCGCCGTCAGTTCGTTGGTCAGCACCTTGTTCAGGTGCTGGATGATCGTTCGATCGCCCTTCATTCCGCCGCCACTCCAAGCATACGGCCGCACGCATTGCGGCGCGCCCGGAGCTTAGCGCAAACCTCGGGGACACAGCGACCACATTGTGGCCGGCAGTCGAGCGCGCGGAACACCTCTCCGGACGATTGGGCCCCGGATGAGATCGCCGCCTCGACCTGCCGTTCACGCAGTGCATTGCAGATGCAGGTGTACATGCGTTGCGACTGAGTAGCAGATGCTTTCGCGATCCTAGAGCACCGCGCGGGCGCCGCGCCAGTGCTTTCATGCAAAGGCGTCGCAACAACAATGTCGCAGGCCGTGCCGCGTCGTCCCCGCGCCCGCTTGACCTGGGGCGGCGGTGCCGCAACCCTCCGACCCACAAGAACGCAAGACAAGGGAGACGCGCATGAAGGCCGCCGTGTTCAAGGCCGCAGGCCAGCCGCTGGCGATCGAGACGGTCGACGATCCGACGCCCGGCCCCACCGACCTGGTGCTCAAGGTCAAGCGCTGCGGCATCTGCGGCTCGGATTTGCATGCCAGCGAGCCGGGCTCGCAGGGTCTGGTCCGCTGCGGCACCGTCATGGGACACGAATTCTCGGGCGAGGTGGTGGCCGTCGGCAGCGCCGTGCGCGACACCTGGAAAACGGGCGACCGCGTCGCCGCCGTCCCCTTCATCGGCTGCGGCAGTTGCGAGCTCTGCGCCCGGGGCGAGAGCATCTGGTGCCGCAAGGGTGCCGGGCACGGCTTTGGCAAGGTCCATGGCGGCTATGCGGAGTACATCCGCGTCGGCGCGCAGGAATCCGTGCGCCTGCCGGAAAACGTCGACTATGCGCAAGGCGCCCTGGTCGAGCCGCTGGCCGTCGGCCTGCACGGCGTGCGCCTGGCGCAGCTGAAGCCAGGCGCCAGCGTGCTGGTCATGGGGGCGGGGCCGGTGGGACTGGCCACCGCGCTGTGGGCCCGGGCGCTGGGCGCGCGCCATGTCGTCGTCTGGGCGCGCAGCAACCAGCGCGAGGCGCTGGCCGCGACGCTGGGGGCGACGGCCTTCATCGCCGGCGACGCCGACGTGCGCGGCGCCTTCAAGGCAGCGGCGGGCGGGCCTCCGGATGCGATCTTCGAATGCGTGGGCGCGCCCGGCACGATCGATTCCTGCATCAAGCTGGCGCCGGCGCGGGGCCAGATCGTCGTCCTTGGGGTATGCATGAAGCCGGACACCTTCACGCCCAATCTGGCGGTGAACAAGGAGCTGCGCCTGCAGTTCGCCCTGGCCTATGCGCAGGACGACTTCCACAGCTCGGTCGACCTGCTGTCCCGCCGATCGATCCCGGCGGAGGCGATGGTGACCGACACGGTCGGCTTCGGCGCCTTCCCCGCGGCCTTCGAGGCGCTGCGCCAGCGCACCCACCAGTGCAAGGTGCTGCTGAACCCCGAACTGGCCTGAGCATGTGGGCACGCTCCCGCGTTCTTAACCACCTGTTAAGGCCGCGGGAGCACTCTGCCATGTCATGAGCCAGCCCAGCGTCCCCCTGATGGATCTGCTCGCCCGCCGCATGGAGTGGCTGAGCGTGCGGCAGCGCGTGGTCGCCCAGAACGTGGCGAACGTGAACACGCCGGGCTACCTGGCCAAGGATCTGAAGGAGCCGGGCTTTGCCGCATTGCTGCGGGGCCAGGGCTCGAAGCTGCCCCTGGCCGGGACCGCCGCGGGCCCGGCCAAGGCGCTGCTCGGCAGTGCGGGGGCGGCCAACGGCAAGGTCACGGAAAAGGGCTACGAGATCACGCCGACCGGTACCGGTGTCCAGCTCGAGAGCGAGATGATGAAGCTGAGCGAGACGCAGATGGAGCACGACACCGTCAGCGGCCTCTATCGCAAGAACATGGCCATGATCCGCATGGCGCTGGGCGGCGGCACGCGCTAGGGCCGCCTGGCCAAGGAGACGCCGGATGAGCGACCTCTACGACTCGATGATGGTTTCGGCCAGCGGCCTGCGCGCGCAAAGCCTGCGCATGCGCGTCGTGGCCGAGAACCTGGCCAATGCCAATTCGATCGGCGTCTCGCCGGACGAGGATCCCTATCGGCGCAAGACGATCAGCTTCCAGGAAACCCTGGATCGCCAGACCGGCGTCGCCACGGTGAAGGTGGCGGAAGTGGCGGAGGATACCAGCGACTTCCGCCTGCGCTACGAGCCCGGCCATCCGGCCGCCAATGCGCAGGGTTATGTCCGCCTGCCCAATGTCGAGCCGATGGTGGAGTCGATGGACATGCGCGAGGCCCAGCGCGCCTATGAAGCGAACCTCACGGTGATCGAGACGGCGCGCAAGATGCTGGCCCGCACCGTCGACCTGCTCAAGACCTGAGGACGAAGCCCATGGCCTTCGACGCGATCGCTTCCCAGGCGGCCGGCGCCTATTCCCAGGCGCTGACCCGCGCGGCCGACGCCGCGGCCCAGGCGCCCCGGCCCCAGGGCGAGACCGGCGAGGCTGGCTTTGCCGGCTTCCTGAAGGCGCAGGTCCAGGATGCCATCGCGACGAGCCGCAGCGCCGAGCAGCAGAGCGTGCAGGCGGCCGCCGGCCGCGCCGACATCGTCAACGTGGTGACAGCGGTGACAGAGGCCGAAACCACGCTGCAGACCGTCGTCGCCGTGCGCGACCGCGTCATCCAGGCCTATCAGGAAATCATGCGCATGCCGATCTGAGGGCCGGCCCCGGGACCGGCCAAGGGCCGGAACCCAGGGCCAAACCTCAGGAGGCAGGCCCCAAGGGCGGCCCCCGCGCCTATTGCACGGGGGTGGCCGGTGCCGCCTGGCCCGCCACGGCATCGGCAGGCGGCGGCGTCAGCACGTCGTTGCGGATCTCGATCTTCGCCGCCGCACGCAGGTCCGCGCCGAACGTCGCCGCGGCCGCCTGGCGGACCTGCTGCTTCAGTTGCGGCAGGGCTTCCTCGTAGCTGGGCGGCGGCAGGACATCGCGCGCGTTGACGCGGATGACATGCCAGCCGAAGCGACTCCTGACCGGGTCCTTGCCCACGCTGCCAGGCGCGATCGCCAGGGCACCTGTCCAGAACGGTTCCACCATCTGTCCTGCCACGAACTTGCCCAGGGCGCCGCCGGGGGCGCCCTTGTCTATCGACTTGTCCTTGGCCAGGGTGGCGAAATCGGCACCCGCCGCCAGCTCGGCAATGATGGCCCGGGCCTCCTCCTCGCTGGCCACCAGGATGTGGTCGGCGTCCAGGCGGGGCTGCTCCGGCCAGGTCGCGACCAGGCGGTCATAGGCCGCCCGCAGGCCGTCTTCCGTTTCCGCCGCGTCTGCCGCGTGGTTCTTGCTGGCCTGTTCCAGGACACGGTTCCGGAAGTAGGCCAGGCGCGCCGCCGTGGCCGGATCCTTGTCTAGGCCGGCCTGCTCGGCTGCGCGGGCCGCCAGCAGCGTATCGGTCAGCTTGTCCATCAGCATCCACGCCACCGACTCGAACGGGGCCTGGCGCAGCACGCTCTGCAGCTGCTCCCGTGCCAGTTCCAGGTCCGCGCGCCGCAGCTCGACGCCATCGACCACGGCCAGGACCGCGTCCTCGGGGATCGGCGCCGGCGTGGGCGCAGCGGCTTCCGCGGCCGCTGCCGGGGCCGGGCTGGCGGCGGCGGGCGACGCCGCGGCCGGCGTCTCTGCCGCCGCGGGCAGGGTCGCGCCCAGGGCCGAGGAGCCAAGCAGGAGAGCGACCCAGGCCAGAGTCCGTCGACGCGCGCTGCTCATCATTTGACAACCTCTGATCCGTTTTATTGGAGCTGGCCGAGACCAGCGTACCGCCGCGACACGTTAACGTTAACGATCCAGGGTTGATAGCGTGCAGATCCAAGGAAAGCCGTCACCGCCGAAAGATCGTGTTGAATGCTGCGCGTCGTGGGGATTGCATGCTATACAGGCTTTGCCTCGCGGGATCGATACCGTCCGGCGCGCGCGGGCCGAAGTTCTAAAGGGGGTTGTGTCATGGCGTCTCCGGCAATGGGACTGGAGCGTTCGGGCTTTCGCGCAGTGCTGGCGGATCGTCGGCGCCGCGTGTCCAAGCTCGGCCAGATGGTCCTCAAGCGTGGCCGCGTGAGTCGCGCCGTGCTGGACGAGGCGCTGGCCCGCCAGGCGACCGAGGGCGGGCGCCTGGGCGAGATCCTGGTCGACATGGGGGCGATCTCGCGCCTCGACCTCCAGGCCATGCTCGCCCGCCAATGGCTGGGACGGGCCTCTGCGATCATGATGGCCTGCATGGTCGGGCTCAGCAGCATCCTGCCGTCGCCCCGCGTGGCCGAGGCGGCGCAGGCCAGCAGCACGACCCTGCAGATCAGCGGCTATGTTCCCGTCCGCTGCGAGCTCGACCTCAGCAATGTGGGGTCGGGCGCTGCGGGCGCCGACTTCGTGCGCGTTGCAACCTTCAGCCATGAATGTAACGTCGATCACATCGTGCGCCTGAACTTCGACGCACAGTCGCTCCCGGATGCAGCGAGCCTGCAATTCCAGTTCGGGGGGAAGATCTTCAATGCCGACCGCACCGGCCAGCTGATGCTGGGTCAGAGCCCGGCGTTCAACGCCGCGCGCAGCGACCTCCTGGTCAAGGCGCAGGGCCTGAGCGCGGGCCAGCTGGCGCAGGTTGTCCAGACCATCCGCGTCAACGTCGAGCCGCTCTGACGGCGGGCGCCCGATCGCCTGGGCATCCCGCTCCGCGGAGACGCCCGTCGCAACCATAGCGGCAGTGCCGGTTCCCGGCGCTCCGCTGCATTTCCCGTTTAGGGTGTTCCTGGCGGGTTTTATGCGCGGGCGCTAAATCTCGTTTCATCTAGTTATTGTCGACAGGACTGTCCGCAAGCAGACACTTTGTCTGTCTGCGATACAGTCCTGTGGCCCACCCGTGCCAGGAATTTGGCCATCCAGTCCAAAAGTGGCCCGAGTATCATTTGTGTGCGGTGCACAATTTCGGGAAAATCTCGCACCTTGGGATTTCCGCATCAATCAGATCGAACATGCATGCTTAATCCCTGCATGCGGCATCGCGAGATCGATTGCTAAATTTCTATTAAAAGGTCATTGCAAGCGGCGCAGGGTTTCGCTAGCTTGCCGTGCATCGGAAGGGAAGCCGCTCCCAACCGGGTGAGGTCCTCAAGGGCCCGCTCAAAAAAAATCCGCGGTACTGCACATGAGAGTTTCAAACCCTAAGGAGGTTCACATGATCCGTATTGCTATGCTGGGCGTTGCCGCCCTGGCCCTGACGGCTGGCTCGGCGCTGGCCGACGACACCGCCAACGTGAAGATCATCGGCAAGATCGAGGCGAAGTGCGTCCTCGATGTTCCGAACGGCGGCGCCGTGATCGACCTGGGCGTGCTGAACACGGGTTCCGCGAAGAATGCGGAGATCCCGCTGACCATCACCTGCAACGCGCCCTACCAGGAGTCGTTCAAGTCGCAGTACGGCGGCCTGTACACGACCGCCACCGTTCCGTCGGGCTTCCCGGCCAATGCCAACCTGATCCCGTACGGCTTCGGCTGGAATGGGCATGCGCTGGTGACGATCGACCAGCCGGTCGGCCACACCTACTATCCGGGTGCGGGTGATGGCGCTCCGGGCGGCGCGGCGTTCACCTATCCGCCGGTCTACAACGCGCCCTACACCGTGAAGGCCGCCGTGTCGATCAACCCGGCCGACATCGCGGACAAGGTGCCCGGCAACTACGAAGACACGATCACCGTTACGTTCGATTTCGCGCCGTTCGGCTCGTAATCGTCCCGGCGAAATCGGGTCGGTGGACCGGGGGGACTTCGATCCCCCCGGTTCCGTTTCTACCGCGACAGGCAGGTGACAGCATGGTGCGCATCGCCATTGCCACGATGATTGCGTTGTACTCCGCAGGGGCCGCGGCGCAGCAGTCTGTCGGTCCGCTGGGTGTCGGAGAGGCACAGGTCCATATCCTGGGCCAGGTGCCAAGCCTGTGCGAATTCAAGGTCGACGGCGGCGTCGCGGCGCCCTCGGTCATCAATCTGGGCGACCTGACGCTGGGTGGCGTCAACGAGTATGACGGCGAGGCGACCGTTCAGCTCACTTGCAATTCGCTCTACCGCGTCAATGTGAAGTCGAAGAATGGCGGACTGACGCTCGGCGATTCGCCGACCGAGTCCGACATCCACAAGCGTCTGGATTATGAGTTTGGCTGGCGCAACCTTCTCGTGCCAAGTGGCGAGTTCCTGGTCGCGTTCGATGGACCTGACCTCGCGGGGCAGGAGATCGCGGTGCGCGGCGGCGAAGTCTTCACCCCGCAATTCGGACAGGTGACATACACGTTCCTGATCCGCTGGGTCGGTCGCAGCGACCTTTATGCGGGTGACAGTTACCGCGACGAGGTCACGATCAGCGTGGTCCCGCTGCCGATTTCGGAGCCCGACGCCGGGCCCTGAAGTGCCCGCTTTGCGTGGACAACGGGACGCGCATGGCTGGAGCCGCGACGGCAGCCGGGCGGCACTGCGAACCAGATCGATGTGTGCTTGCAATTGGATCGGCCGCCATGTTCATGTAGCGGCCGAGGGAATATCCATGTTCGCGGTTGTGTTGAGGGGGACGCACGTGACGAAATCGGCTTCGACGCTGGTCCGGGGCATGGCCCGGTTCGCCATGGTCCTTGGGCTGTTGGCGGTTGGCATCGCCGGCATGCGATCGGCGCACGCGATCGAGGTGTCACCCGTCCTGGTCGATCTTGAGACCGTCGGCGCACGCAGTCAGTCGCAGATCACGATCCGGAACACGGGAGAGGCGGAAATCGCCATCGAACTCGTGGCGTCCCAGCGGTCACAGAATCCCGACGGCACGGTCGCGTCGACCCCGGCGGACGACCAGTTCATCGTCTTTCCGCTTCAGGCCCGCGTTCCTGGCGGCAAGAGCCAGGTCTTCCGCATCCAGTACGTGGGCGAAGGGGTCGACAAGTCGACACCGTTCACGATGAGCGTCCAGCAGCTGCCGGTGCAGTTCCCGGACCAGTTCACGGGCGTGCAGTTCCTGTTCAATTTCAACGTCGCGGTCTGGGTCTCGCCCCAGAACGCGACGGCCAACCTGCGGATCGTCGAGGCATCGGGCACGACGCTTCCCGATGGCCGCCCGGGCGCTGCGATCGTGATCGAGAATTCCGGTAACGGATACGGCACGATCACCAGCCGGAGCATGCGGATCAGCGGCGGCGGAGCCGAGGTCGAGGTGCCGTCGCGCGACCTGATCGACGCGCTGGGCGAAACGGCGATCCCACCCGGTGTCACGCGCCGCGCGGTCGTACCGGTGTCGAAGTCCGTCGGCACGGGAACCGTCAGCGCCACCATGACAGGCCCCTGAGGGGGGCGGCGGACCTGAAGGCAGCGAACTGTGGTCCCTGCGGCCACGATGCGGGGGGAGTGTTCAAGGTGAGGCGGCATGTCCGCCGGACGACGGCGGCAATCTGCGCTCTGCTGGTCGCGACGTCGCCCGTCGCGGCCGAAGCCGTGCGGACGCGCGCGGCCATCCATGGCGAACGCGCACGCATGGTCTTCGAGTTTCCGCGCGGCGTTGGCGCGACCGCCGATATTGACGGCGGCCGACTGCGCGTCGCGTTCGATCGCGCGATGGACGGCGACGTGCTGGAGATCGTGCGCCGGTTGCCGGGCTTCGTCTCCAATGTCCGCTTCACCGGCGACCGCAGACAGTTCGAATTCGATCTGGACCGGGCCCTTGCGGTCAACGCGGTATGGCTCGATTCGCGCTTCGTGCTTGACTTGACGCCGCGCGATGCCGCCCCGGGGCGAACGGTTCCTGTGACCGCAGCGATCAGTCCGCCGCCGCCGCGACTGCCGGCGCCGCTGAAGGCGGCCGAGGTGCCGGGCGACCTGGCGGCCAAGACCCTGGCGCAGCGCCGGGCCTTTGCCCTGACCGTGCCGATCCGCATCGGCGGCCTTTACCTGGGGGATGGCTCGGTCCGCATCCAGGGCGGGGACGAGGTCCTGCTGCCGCGCGACCGGATCGTGGAACTGCTGACCCCCATCGTGATCCCCGGCGTGATCGATGGTCTGAATGCGATCGCCGTCGACGACGGGTTCGCCCCGATCGAGGCCTTCCGAGCGGCAGGCCTGGCCGTCGAATTCGACCAGGGGTTGGTCGAGTTGCGGATCGCCCTGGAGGCGACGCAACGGACCGTAACGGTTCTGGGCCAGCGCAACCGCGTCGGTCCGGACGAGGCGACGTTCGGGCCGTCGACCTATAGCGGGTACATCAACCTGCGCTCCGCAACCACCTTCACCCAGAAGTCGGAGGTGACGCCGCCAGGCCGGGGACGCACCACCGTCGGCATCGATGGCGCCTTCCGCATCGGAGAGGTGGTGATCGAGCACGAAAGCCGCTTCAACGACGAGTCGGACCCCCGCGTCGAGCGTGGCCGCACACGCGTGCTCTATGACGATGTCGAGAATGTCATCCGTTACTCGGCGGGCGACCTGATGTACGGGACGACCGACTTCCAGGGCTTCCTGCCGGCGGGTGGCATTGCGATCGAGCGGCGCTATGGCGACCTGCAGCCCTATGCGAACATTCGGCCGACCGGCCGCTTCCAGTTCGTCCTGGATCAGCCATCGCAGGTCACGGTGTTCCTGAACGGCCAGATCTACCAGACCTTGTCGCTGGCCGCGGGGCCCTATGACCTGCGGGACTTCCAGCTGGGCGAGGGTCTGAACGACATCGTTCTGCAGATCGAGAATGACCTGGGCCAGATCCAGACGATCGAGTATTCGGCGTTCTTCGATAACACGCTGCTGAACGAGGGCTTGAGCGAGTTCAGCTATGCGGTCGGCGCCACGTCGGACGTGCGCAGCGGCCAGATCCGCTATGACCCCGAGGCGGTGGGCTCGTTCTTCCATCGATATGGCCTGACGAACGAGATCACGTTGGGCGCCAATGGCCAGGCAACCGGGGATGCCTGGCTGGGCGGCGCCAGCGTCATCTGGGCCAGTCCCTTTGGCACGATCGACCTGCAGGCGGCGGCCAGCGACGCCGTCGATTCCGAACTCGACTATGCGCTGACCGCCAACTACCGCATGCGCTTTCGCGTCGATCCGACCGACATCCGTCAGCTGGACCTCAGCTTCAACTACCTGGGCTACGAGTTCGGCTCGCCCGCGGCGGAGGGTAGCCGCAACAGCGTGCAGTACGAGGCGGCGGCACGCTATTCCCAGCCCCTGCCGTTCGGCCTGCGCGGCAGCATCGGCGGCCGCTATGGCTGGGGCCAGCAGGGCGAGGATGACCGCTGGTCGGTCAATGCCTTCGTCTCGCGCAGCATCTTCGACCGGGTGAACGTGGCGCTGTCGCTGGAGCGGTTCGAGAACCAGGACGAGCCCGCCGAGTCCCGCGCGCTGTTGACATTCAACGTCCGCCTGGACGCACCGGGGCAATCGGTCCGGGGCCGGCACGACACGCTCTCGCGCACCTCGCGCCTGGACTACACCTATACGACTGCCGACCGCGTCGGCAGCTTTTCCGGCACTGTCGGCGTGCAGCGGACGCCCAACGACTATTCCGCCGTCGGCAGCCTGGACTATACCGGTGACCGCGTGACGGTGGGCCTCGACCATGACGTGGTCCTCGACCGCCCGCTCAATGGCCTGACGTCGGAGGTGACCCGTCTTCGCGCCGGCACCGCCCTGGCTTTTGCCGACGGGACGGTGGGCTGGGGGCGGCCCATCGGCAATTCGTTCGCGCTGGTGCGCCCGCATGAGAGCATTCCGGACTCGCAGGTGCTGGTCGACAATTCGATCTATGGCCCGCGCGCCCGCACCGGCATCCTGGGGCCTGCCATCGTTCCGGACCTGGGCTCCTATGTGGTGACACCGTTGCCGATGGAGGTGACGGATCTGCCGCCCGGCTATGACCTGGGCCCGGCGCAGCGGCCGCTGGTGCAGACGGCCTATCGCAGCGGCACCGATATCCGCGTGGGCTCGGCCCGCAACATTTCGGCGCTCGGCACGCTGGTGGACCCGGCGGGCCAGCCGATCGCCCTGGCCGCCGGCCGCATGGTGCCGGAGGTGGAGGGCGAGGGAATTGCCGTCGACATCTTCACCAACCGCTCGGGCCGCTTCTCGGCCCAGCCGCTGGCACCGGGGCGCTATCGCCTGACGATCGCGGTCGAGGACCGGAGCTACACGACCGAAGTCGACGTACCCGATGGTATAACCGGCCTCTATCGCGCCGGGACCGTGACCGTCCAACCCGCCGCCGGCAGTCCGTAGGGGAGCCCGCCATGCGCATCCTGTCGCCGCTGTCCGTCAAGGGGCCCGCCTTCAAGGGGCCCGCCTTGGCCCTGCTGCTGCTGGGTGGGGCGGCCCAGGCCCAGGACGCCACCCCCTGCGCCGCGTCGATCACGCGGATCCCGGCCGTGGTGTTCACCGGCGCGGGCGAGGGCTATGACCCGTTCGATCCCCGCGTCTATGTCGAGGAAGGGTCGGTCGACCTGCGCAATGACGGCGACAGCCCGTGCGCCCTGGAACTGACCTTCGTCGGCGCGCAGTCCGAGCGGCGCGAGTTGAAGGGTCCGGCCAGCATCCTGGACTTCGAGATCACGGAATCGCCCGGCAGCGCCGACAACCTGCCCACGGGCCCGGACCGGGTCAGCGCGCGCGGCCTGCGGGTCATGCTGGGGCCGCAGCAGGTACGCAGCGTGCCCTTCTTCGTCCGCATTCCCGCAGGACAAGGCGCGCGCCCGGGCATCCATACCGGCGAACTGCTGGTCAGCATCGTCTCGGCCGAGACCGGCTCGCCCATGGTTCTGGACGACGAGGTCCTGACCGTGTCGGCCGAACTGCCCTCGCGCGCGGAGGTCAACCTGGCCGGCGTGCGCGGCCTGTTCGAGGCAGGCGTCGGCAGCTATGTCATGGATTTCAACGAACTGACCGAGGACGCGGAGCGCAGCATCTTCGTCCAGGTGCGCAGCACCGGGGGCTATTCGCTGTCGATCAGCTCGGAAAACGGCGGCTTCCTGGCGCATGAGAACAAGGCCCTGCCCGACCGGGTTGCCTACACCGCCACGCTGGGCGGCATGTCCGTGACCTTTGCCGGGGCCGCGGCGTCGCCGGTGCTGCAGGCGACGAACCCCACGAATGCGGCGGGAATGTCCTATCCGTTCACAGTAAAAATAGGGCGGATCACCAATCAGCTTGCGGGGAAGTACCAGGACACGGTAACCATAACGGTGGATCCGGCAGGCTAGCGTCCCAGTACGGTAGGCCGACCAGTGCAAGCTTAACCATGGGACCTGGACCTTGCGTCCAGTTGGAACTGGATCGGTTAACGGAATGTTAACCGATCGGGGACATCGTCCCCGTATGGCTTTCACGCCTCCTTGCGTGAAACCCCATGTGCAAACTTCCCAGCCCCGGCGCCTTGCTTGCGCCGGGGTTTTTTCATGGGCGCGCGGTCCGTCAGGGCGGGCGCGCCGTCCGATGCACGCCGATTCGGGTGGCCAGCCGGCCCGCCTGTGGACTTGGCCGGTGTCAATCGCTAGATGTTCTGGGCACTTGCCAGAGCTTGAGGACCATGTCCGCATCCCCTTCGCGTGGCGGCCGTTCGGCGGCCGAGATCCGGTCCGCGTTCCTGGGCCACTTCCAGGCAGCCGGCCACAGGGTCGTGTCGTCCAGCCCGCTGGTCCCGGCAAACGACCCCACCCTGATGTTCACGAACGCCGGGATGGTCCAGTTCAAGGACGTCTTCACGGGGGCGGAGACGCGCGACTATCTGCGTGCCGCGACCAGCCAGAAGTGCGTGCGCGCCGGGGGCAAGCACAACGACCTGGACAATGTCGGCTATACCGCCCGGCACCACACCTTCTTCGAGATGCTGGGCAACTTCTCGTTCGGCGACTATTTCAAGGACACCGCGATCGAGCTGGCCTGGTCGCTGATCACCGGCACGTTCGGCCTGCCCAAGGATCGCTTGTGGGTCACCGTCTATCACGACGATGACGAGGCGCATGGCCTGTGGAAGAAGATCGCGGGCCTGCCCGATGAGCGCATCGTGCGCATCGCGACGTCCGACAATTTCTGGGCGATGGGCGATACCGGGCCGTGCGGCCCGTGTTCCGAGATCTTCTTCGACCATGGCCCGGGTGTTGCGGGCGGGCCGCCGGGGTCGCCCGACGCGGATGGCGACCGCTATATCGAGATCTGGAACCTGGTCTTCATGCAGTACGAGCAGCGCGGGCCCGGCGACCGGATCGCGCTGCCAAAGCCGTCGATCGACACCGGCATGGGGCTGGAGCGGATCGCCGCCGTGCTTCAGGGCGTCCACGACAATTACGACATCGACCTGATGCGGGCGCTGGTCGTCGCCTCGGCCGAAGTCAGCAGGACCGAGCCGGACGGCCCGCACCGCTTCTCGCACCGCGTGATCGCGGACCATCTGCGCGCGACCAGCTTCCTGATCGCCGACGGCGTCCTGCCGTCGAACGAGGGGCGCGGCTATGTCCTGCGCCGGATCATGCGGCGCGCCATGCGCCATCTGCAGCTGGTCGGCGCGCAGGAGCCGCTGATGTACCGGCTGGTGCCCGCGCTCATCACCCAGATGGGCCAGGCCTTTCCGGAACTGGTCCGGGCGGAGGCGCTGATCGTCGAGACGCTGAAGCTGGAGGAAAGCCGCTTCCGCACCACGCTGGAGCGCGGCCTGCGCCTGCTGGAGGACGAGCTGGAGCGCCTGCCCGAGGCGGCAGCCCTTCCGGGCGAGGTGGCGTTCAAGCTCTATGACACGTTCGGCTTCCCGCTGGACCTGACCCAGGATGCGCTGCGCGCCCGGGGGCGCACGGTCGAGACGGCCGGCTTTGACGAGGCGATGGCAAGGCAGAAGGCGGAGGCACGCGCCGCCTGGGCTGGCTCGGGGGAGGCCGCGACGGAAGCGGTGTGGTTCGCCATCCGCGAGGATGTCGGGGCGACCGAATTCCTGGGCTATGACGGCGAGAAGGCCGAGGCCGTGGTCAAGGCGCTGGTCGTGGACGGCAATCGCGTCGACAGCGCCCTGCCGGGTTCCCGCGTCTCCGTCATCGTCAACCAGACGCCCTTCTATGGCGAATCCGGCGGCCAGATGGGCGATACCGGCCGCATCCTGGCGAGCAACGGCGCCGTCGTGACGGTGGACGACACAGCCAGGAAGCTGGGCGCGCTGTTCGTCCACCATGGCGTGCTGGAGGGTGGGGCCCTGGCGGTCGGCGACACCGTCCGCCTGGAGATCGATACCGACCGGCGCGACCGCCTGCGCGCCAACCATTCGGCGACGCACTTGCTGCACGAGGCGTTGCGCCGGGTGCTTGGTCCGCATGTCACGCAGAAGGGCTCCCTGGTCGCGCCGGAGCGGCTGCGCTTCGACATCAGCCACCCCAAGGCGCTGAGCGAGGACGAGACCGACCGGGTCGAGGCGGAGGTCAACCGCCTGATCCGCCACAATGACGACGTCACCACCCGCCTGATGAGCCCGGCCGAGGCGGTGGAGGCCGGCGCCCTGGCCCTGTTCGGCGAAAAGTATGGCGACGAGGTGCGCGTGGTCTCCATGGGCACCGGCTCGGACAAGCCGCACTTCTCGACCGAGCTGTGCGGCGGCACCCACGTGCGGCGCACCGGCGACATCGGCCTGTTCGCGATCGTGGCCGAGGGTGCGGTCGGGTCCGGCCTGCGCCGGATCGAGGCGCTGACGGGTGAGGCCGCGCGCCAGCATTTCGAGACCGAGGAAAAAGCGCTGAAGCGGGCGGCCGGCGCCCTGAAGGTGACGCCGCTGGAAGTCCCGGATCGCGTCGCCGCCCTGGTCGACGAGCGCCGCAAGCTGGAGCGGGAGGTGGCCGAGCTGCGCCGCCAGCTGGCCTCTGGCGGCGGCACGGCGGCACCGGTCGCGGTACGCGAGGTGGGCGGTGTCCGCCTGATCGCGCGCAAGCTGGACAATGTGGAGCCCAGGGACCTGCGCGGCCTGGTGGACGAGGCCAAGAAGCAGGTCGGCTCCGGCGTCGTGGCGCTGGTCGCGGTCAAGGACGGCAAGGCGGCGATTGCGGTCGGTGTCACCGACGACATGACCGGCAGCCTGGACGCCGTCGACCTGGTGCGCCTGGGGGCCGAGGCCCTGGGCGGCAAGGGCGGTGGCGGGCGCAAGGACATGGCCCAGGCCGGCGGCCCCGATGCCGCCCAGGCCGACGCCGCCCTGGCCGCGATCGAGGGCCGGCTCAGCGCCCGGGCCGCCGCCGAGTAGCAGGGCCCGACCGGGCAGGAGGACGGATCAGGTCAACCTGCCCGCAACGGGGTGAATGCCGCCATCAGGGCCTGCCCCGCATCAGGTGGGGCGTGACGCGCGTCATCAGCAGGTCGACCAGTTCAGGTTGCATGAAGTGATAAACGTCCGGGATGTCCAGGCACACGATCCGTGCACCGCGGACCTGCCGCGCAAACTGTCGATTCAGCTTGGCCTGGTGTTTACGCTCCATCACGAAAATGATCCCGACCCCGTCAAGGTGATCCGGTGTCAGGGGCTCTTCGGCATCGGGTGCCAGTCCCGCGGACGCGACCTCGACCCCTGGCCAACCCAGGAACAGCCGCTCCGCAGTTGGAGAGCGCCGACGATTGCGTGAGCAGAGGAAGAGGGCGCGCCTCATCCTGACGCATCAGCGACAAGGCGCGGCGCTTCGGCTGACACGCCGCGCTAGAACCGCGCGGCGATCTGGCGGCCGTCGGAGATGCGGCAATTGCCGATGCCGCCGCCGTCGAATCCGGCCGAGGGACGCGCCGCCTGGAAGCGGCAGGCCATGGTGCGGCCGCGGTCGCCGAAGAGCTGGGCCTGAAGCTCGCCCGTATAGGTCGTCTGGTCATAGGGGGCGATGACGCTGGAGCCGAAGCCGCCGCCCCAGCCGAAGCCGCCGCCAAAGCCGAAGCTGACGCTGGAGCCCCGCGATTCCTCGGCGACGCGCACGCCCTTGCCCGTGAACTTCTCGCCATCGGGCAGCATGGCCGCCAGTTCCGACTCGCCCCCGCTGGGCAGCTGCACATAGGTCATCTGGACAGGCCCCTGCGACAGGCCGTCAGGCCCCTGGACCACACCCTCGATCCGGCCTGTGGTTGGCGCGCAGGCCGCCAGGAACAGGCCCAGGGCGGCGGCTGCGGCAACGGGGAAGGACTTGAACGCCATGACACTGACCTCGGGCACCGGGTTACCGCATTTATATAGGAACGCCTACTCGACCCTGAAACGGTCAAGGAAGTTCCACACGATAGTGGCGGGCTCCGCTTCCTGGCTTGTGACGCCGATCACGCCGGCGTCCATGAACTGAAGGCCGCCCGGCCAGGTATGGCCGCCGCCCACCACCTCGACCAGTTCGACGCGCGTGCCGGGGCAGGGCCAGCGACTGATGCGCAGGCTGGTGCCATCGTCGGGCCTGGTGTCGACGACCTCCTCCTGCGCGGTGCCGCAGGGCGATCCGGCCAGCGCCTCTGCCCTGGCCACGAACAGCGCTGTGCCGTCGGCGGCGGGGAGAAGGTCGCCGAACTGCTGGCCCATGAAGCGGATCGCACCGCCTGCCGCCGGGACGATGGGATCGCTGTCACCGATCACGACCTGGACCCCGACCGGCCGTTCGGGCGCGCAGGTGCCGCCCAGGGCGCGGGGCAATCCGGCACCCACGGCCGATACCGCAGTGAAATGGGCCGAAGCCTCGCACGCCAGGCGCAGCGCCATGAGCCCGCCATTCGAGAAGCCGGCCGCCATCACCGTGCTGCGGTCGACGGGCGCGCGCGCATTGACGGCGTCGATCAGCGCCACAAGCGTGGCCACGTCGTCGCGTTCGATCGGGACCAGGTCCACGTTCCAGCCCCGGTCGACGCCGTCGGGATAGGCGATGATCACGCCCTCCCGCTCGGCCAGGCGGTTGAAGGCGTGCCGCGTGATCGCCTCAAGCCCCGCGCCGCTGTCCAGTGCGCCATGCAGCAGGACCAGCAGGGGCCGGGGCAGGCCGTCGGCCGGATCGGTCGGAGGGGCGAACAGGCGATAGGTGTGGGTGACCCCCTGGTGCTCGAAGCTGAAGCACGGCGCCTCGATCCCGGGACGCAGCGCCGCCGCCGGTTCCAGGCACTGCGCGTCGCCCTCGGCCAGGGCCGGCGCGGCAAGGCCGGCACTGCAGAGCAGCAAGGGGAGAAGGGTGACTGGGCGCATGCACGGGATCCTCGGGCCCGACTCGGACGGGCCCCAAGGTGGCGAAATCAGCCGCCGGCCGCCACCCGGTTGGCCAAGGGAAAGCGGGTGAAGCTCACGGCCCGGCGACCCGGCCGCCAATCGCGCGGCCTTCGCGCCGCGGATCGGCCGCGCCGTCCAGTCCGTCGGCCCGGATCCGGATCAGGCCCAGGCCGCTGTTCAGCTCGCGCACGGTGGGGGCATAGCCCAGCGCCTCCAGCATCGGCGCCAATGCCGCGGCGGACGTGCCCTGCTCCAGTTCCGGCCCGCGGTTGCGGTCCAGGATGTGCCCCTCGGCCACCGCCTCGGCCGGCGACAGGCCCCGTTCCAGCACCGCCCACGCCGCCTGCGCAACAAAGGCCGCAATCCGCGCGCCCCCGGGCGAGCCGGCGACCAGCACCGGCCTGCCGTCCCTGTCCAGGACGATGGTGGGCGCCATGGTGCTGCGCGGCCGCTTGCCCGGCGCGATCGCGTTCGCCACGGGGCGGCCATCGACCTCCGCCCGGGGAGAGAAGTCGGTCAGCTGGTTGTTGAGCAGGAATCCGCCGGCCATGCGGTGCGCCCCGAACGCCGTCTCGATCGACGCCGTCAGGGCGACGGCGCCGCCCTGCGCGTCGACGATCGACAGATGCGTGGTGGATGGCAGCTCGGCCGCCTGGTCGGGCGCGGGGATCCGGCCTTGCCGCGATGGGTCGCCGGGCGGCTGGGGGGGCCGCGGCTCCTGGCCCAGCACCATCTGGCGGGCGCGGCCGTCCAGGTAGCCGGGCCGCAGCAGGCCCGCGACCGGCACATCCACGAAATCGCTGTCGGCAAGCCAATGGTCGCGGTCGGCATAGGCCAGGCGCATCGCCTCCAGCAGGACGACGACCGGCTCAACCTCGGGGTGGCGGTCGACGCCTTCCGCGCCCAGGGCCAGGATCTGCCCCACGGCCACACCACCACTGCTGGGCGGGCCCATGCCGCACACCTGCAGGTCACGGAAGGCGGCGCAGGCGGGCTCCCGCTCGACGGCGGCATAGGCCTCCAGGTCGGCACGGGAGAGATGCCCGCCGGCCTGGCGCGTCGCCTTGACCACCAGGGCGGCAAGGGGGCCGCGCGTCAGCGCCTCCGGGTCCCGTGCGATCCGGCTCAGCGACTTGGCCAATGCGCGGTTCACGAGCAGGTGGCCGGCCGGCACCGGCTGGCCCGCACCGTCGCTGTACAACCGGCGTGCCTGCGCGTCCTGGGTCAGGCGCGGATCCAGCGCCAGCAGGGCCGCCAGGCGCGGACCGACCGGCACGCCGCGCTGGGCGAGGTCAATTGCCGGCTGGAACAGGCTCGCCCAGGGCAGCCGGCCCAGGCGCAGGTGCGCCGCGTGCAGCATCGGCACCAGGCCCGGCACGCCGACCGACTGCCCGCCGATGGCGGCGTCCAGAAACGGTCGGTCGCTGCCGTCGGCGTTCAGCATGAAGTCCGGATCAACCCCGGCGGGCGCCGTCTCGCGCCCGTCGAAGGTCGTGAGTGCAAGCGTCGCGGGATCGTGAACGACCAGGAAGCCGCCGCCGCCGATGCCGGCCGATTGCGGCTCCACCAGGTTCAGGACCGCGAGCGCGGCGATGGCCGCGTCGACGGCGCTGCCGCCCCGGGCCAGCATCATCGCGGCGGCCTTGCTGGCATAGGGGTGGGCGGTCACGGCCATGTAGCCGCCCTCGGCCGGGGGAGGGCTGCTGCGGGCGCCGCGGTCCATCCGGCCAGTCGCTGCCTCGGGGGCCAGCG
Organism: Zavarzinia sp. CC-PAN008; assembly: GCF_051903925.1. Taxonomy (GTDB): domain Bacteria; phylum Pseudomonadota; class Alphaproteobacteria; order Zavarziniales; family Zavarziniaceae. The sequence continues at coordinate 291,120 of NZ_CP173678.1, read as the reverse complement.
CACCCCGGTCGGTCCCGGGGGATTGGGCCAAAGCGGGGCCAGGCGCGACCAGCAGGCCGGCGATCAGCAGGCCGGCGATCAGCAGCATACGGGCCAGCAACCGGCCGGTCGGTTGACACGGCCGGCTGCGGCCCGGTGCGTGCCCGTGTTGCATCCTGCGACAAGCGGGCGCACCATGGCCGCATCGGAAACGGACAACGGGACGGCAAAACAAGCGCCGCCCAAGGGAAGGATCGGCCATGACCATTGATGGCATCCTGCGGGACAAGGGCGTGGAGATTATCACCGCGCGCGCCACCGACAGTATCGAGGAGATCTCCCGCCTGCTGCACCGGCGTCGGATCGGCGCCGTGCTCATCTGTGACGAGGATCGTCGCCCGCAAGGCATTCTCAGCGAGCGCGACGTGGTCCGCGCCGTGGCGCTGCATGGCGCGGCGGCGCTGATGCTGCCGGCGGCGGACCTGATGTCGGCGGACATCGTCTATTGCAGCCCGGACGACACCGTGGCGGACGCGATGGCGCTGATGACCGACCGGCGCTTCCGGCATCTGCCGGTGCTGGAGGGGCAGCGCCTGGTCGGCGTGGTCTCGATCGGCGACCTCGTGAAGCGCCGCATCGAGGAGACGCAGGCCGAGGCCGAGCAGCTGAAGGAGTACATCGCCACCGCCTGAGGGCCACCGCTTGAAGGGGCGGCGCCGGCGGCGCCAGGCGGTCGCCTGAATTTATTCTCCGGGTTTCTGGCGCCCGTCGACGGCATGGCCGGGGCCCGGGCAGATTTTTTGATGTGCGGCGGATTACCCTGAACCCCTGGATTTCTGCGGGGTTCCGCGGGGCGGCGGCAAAAAAATGCAGGGCGGGGCGAAAAAAGTGAAAGACGGCGCTTGACCGCCCAGGCCCCCAGGGGTACAAGCCGCACCTCGCCGGGACACACCGGGCGAAACGAACCGAAAGGTTCTGCTCTTTGACAAGTTTGGGAAGGGAAGCGTGGGCGGCGGGTTTGGTCCTGCTGCACACGCAGGAAGTCGGCTTCTGGTCGGCTCTGGTCGGATCGCAAGGCTCGGTTAGAGTTTGATTGGGAGTTGATTGATAGCTTAGTGCGCTATGAGTGAGTTCCGATGAG